>NZ_NRSD01000004.1 GCF_016583985.1 Thiocapsa imhoffii
ATGGGGGGTCCTCCGCAGGTTTGGTCGCCCGTTGTGGACCATCAAACCCCATGCATGTTCATTTTCTCTATAGATTGCTTCTCTAGTACATTGTATCTAATGGCGTTTTATTGGGGATACCTCAGGGTCTGTCCCCGTTTTCGTTTCTTCAACTTTTTCAGATCGAATCCACGAAGTTTCACTCTGTACTCGAAATAATCTGTCCAAACAACTTCCTTCATGATCGCTCAATCGCAAGTACGTCTGGTTGCGTTTTTTGTGGCATAACGTTTCACGTAACCCGCCCATTTGTAGCGAGCATCGCGAGCGAAAAATTCGTCGGCGTTTACGCGATTGTTATGTTTTTCTTGTTTACGCAGCCTCGACCTTCGAATAGTGAAGGAGCATCAAATCTTCTTCTTTGATTCCAAGCATCGCGTATGCTCTTCCATCATCCCCACAAAACTCGACCTCGTAGGCGGAATCTCCAAGCATTTCTACGATAGTTCCCACTTGTCCCTTGACTAATCTTGCTTCTGGCAGATCTCGTAGTGAGGCAACCACATCCAGCTCTTTAATCTTGTTTGACATGATCTATCGGCCTCATAACACGTATCAGGATGTAAGGCGAAGTCTTTTCTCGCCCAACTTAATGATCCATGTACTCCTTACCATTGCTTCCTTGGTGCCCCTGGCGTAAGTGAAGTCAACAATGTATCGAGTACCGTACTCATCCACTATGCCAATAGCACAATCCACCGTGATTACTTTTGTAGCAATGTGTCCGCAAGTTCTTGTGCGTTGCTGCCAGTCATTCCCAGAGCAGAGAGAAACACCCGTGCCTTATGTTTGCCTCTTGGGTGTTCGTAGTTCAGGCAGTAGTCGGTGAGTTTCCGGATGTCGACAACTGCGTATTCTGCGTTCGGGACTTTCACTTCAGCTCTTCAAGACATAACGCTTTGCTCACCGGTAAATTAGGAGCGCAGCGAGTAATTTATCCGCGTGGAGCAACTTGTTATACAGATCAGTCGACATGCATCGCATTTCTTGCATACTCCTTTAGAACAGACTTTAGCTCCTCCAGTCTGTTCTTGGCTTTAAGATCATCGCTGTTAGTGATCAAGTACTCCTCAAGATACTTCACTTCGAGATGCACTAGATCAATGCGTATTCGCTGCAGCCAATTTGCCGATCCTAGGTTGTGATATTCCCAGTTCCGGTTGAAAAAAGGATTTTCGTAGTAAGGAATCGCGTCAATTGGAGTGGCATCCAAACCGCACTTTTCGAGTATAGCCCGCAAATCTTCAAGCAAACTTTCGTCGCTTTTATGGAATGACTCAAGCAAATGCTCGATGCCGGCAATCGCATCATGCGCGCTTTGCATCACTTCAAAAAAGCTAGCCTTGCCGTTGACCTCCATAGCCAAACCAGAATCCTGGAACACATGTTCTAGCTTGTTGGCACGCTCGATTTTTTCCCAATACTCGTCCATTTGATCTTTGAGCTTATAAAGGACGGCTTCATCGATTTTAAAGCTGGACTTCTCAAATAGTAGCTCATGATCCAGCTTCATTTCTTTGAGTTTTTTCACCGGATATCGGTCAACGTCATCTGTTTCGATATGATGGGGGTAACACAGCAGAATCAGGTTTTCATAGCTTCGACGGTATTCATCATCGCTGTTAGGGTTGAATCGCTCTCCGCCGCTGCTCGCCGCTTCGATATGACACACCTGTGCGATAAAAAGGTTGTCACCATTTACCAGAGGGTGAGTGCAGCCTGGAAACGCGCACTGGTTGCCTGAGCGGGCGAAAAGCGCTCTTAAAGTTTCCAATTTGGTTGATAATCGAGGCATTACACCCCTCTTGTATAACGCCAGCCGTAACTGGCGTATTTGTAGTGAGCGCAGCGAACGAAAAATGCGTCCACGCTTACGGCATTGTTAGGGTTTTTCGTGGCCGCATAAAAACGCAATGTTCTTTTCATTTATTTCAGTTATTGACGAGAGCGTTCTTTCAAACTGAATTTCTTTGATCTTTGCAAGCTCAAATACTTGCTCCAAAGTTTGCGTTTTGTAATCACCACATGAATAACGCATGATTCCTTCCATCATCTGATCTAAATAATCATGCCCGTTCTCGATCAGTGTTTCTGTGTACTTCGGGGTTCTTCCCGAGTGAACAATTAGGTTTCTTGTTCGATACATTCTTCGTATCTGCCATGAGACTTTTTTCTTGTGAAGCGCAATAATATCCTTAACATTCTCTGCACTTGATAGCATCTCGGAAAGAGCGAACCCGCGGTATCGCAGCAGATGAAAATCTTTCAATGATGCATAAAGGCCACTTCTTAGATCTTGGTTACCTTCAAGAGCAAGCAGATACAATGTGCGTTCGTATATGTCTCGGCCGTGAGAGTTCGGCACTCTATTAAGAGTTTTTCGTGTGATATTCTTATCCCATAGGAAGAGATCCGCAACAAATCTTTCGATTACTCTTTGAATGTACCCAACGACGACAAATGGAAGTATGAAATTAATTATCGATCCAATCTTGTTCCCTCCTACATGTGAAGGAACAAGTGTTTCGATAGCTGTCCATAAATTCACCAATTGATTTTCAACGACATCATTTGAAATACAGATTCCGTGAAGATCAGCGACGCGATTGAATTTTTGAAAGCTGCCCCCGTCGTGCATGGCGAAGGAAGAAATAAGGCGATTTAGCTCCCTTGCGGCTTTTTTTGGTTTGTAGTCAAAGCCCTTCTCCATTGCCCCCTTGTGAGGCCCTTCAAGACTTGCGGATTTATCGCAGCATTTTCGGAAAATTAGAGATTCCCGCCTCCAGGATATTTGGCTCTTATGGTAAAAGAGCGAATACAGGTCACTAAGATTATCGATCTTTCTTTCCGCTCCAGATCGAGCTGTTTGGTGATCAAATGCTCTGATTTTCTTAATCAGAACGTATTCATGATTTTCAAACTCACCATCCTTCTCAAAATGGTGCTCTTCTGCCGCCTCAGAATATTCTTCGGGAATTTCATCGAACACCTCGACATTGAAGGCGCGAACGGACTCTGAAACTGTTTTGATCAACGGATCAACAAGAAACAGAGCCTCATAGAAATGGATCTTACCGTTGAAAAACTCCAAGTAGTTTTTTAGCGCGCTGGTTGATTCGATCTTGGGCTCATCGCCGAGAAAGAAGAAATCTAAGGTCGTTTTGTAGAGGAAAGATTTACTGTAGCCAATATTAATCAACGTGGTTGCAAAAGTGCGAGCCAACTGATCGATATGTTTCTTACTCTTTAAGTCGATTTGTAGCGCCAATGCTTCCTTGCATTTCGCCAAGTACCTTGAAGGCCCGATGGTTCGAGAAAGCGCTTCAAGACGCTTTCGTTTTTCCGATAGCGGAGTGTCTTCATCGTGGACGATGTAATAACTTAGGTCGATATCCAACAGAGATTTGGCGAGCTTGTCGCTCTGGATGCTCCACTCCAACTCCCGTAGAACGTGGCTTAAATTTGCTCCCTCAATGACTTTGTTATCAATGTCTTCAATAAGACGAAGTGCTTCTGAGCACAGATAAGGAGCATTGAGAGCTGATGGCTTATAGCTATCTAATGTGTAGTCAAATAAAAGTTCGTCCATCCGCTGGGCAAAAAACACCAAGCCATCTAAAGACGGATCGGACTTCCATTTGTGAAGGCTACGAAATCGCATTTTTAACCCTAACGTGTTCTAGGTTGCATGCGTCGTTCCGTGTACTAGACTGCATGCAGTCTAGCGCAAGAGTAGCCTAACGATGCCTGACGTCAACACCACGCGGACGCGCCGTGGGGGCGGCGCACCGTCGAACTGGGACCGTTACCTGGATCTCCTGATCCAGCGTCAGGTTCCGGCGAAGTCCCGTCAATGGTACGTCCGACGGGTCGAGGATTTCCTGAAGGACCTCAAGCCGGCGGCCTTGTCGGCGCTGACGGCGGACCAGGTCACGGACGACCTGCGACGCAGGTCGGCACGTTCCGATCTCACCGAATGGCAGATGCGTCAGATCGTCGATGCCTTGCGCTTGCTGTTGGTTGACCTGGCGCAAGTTCCTGCCGGGAGGGGGTTCGATTGGGGCTATTGGTGGGAGGGGCAGCGGCCCCTGAGCAAGGAGCATGCGACGATCGCGCGCAGGACGGCCATGAGCGCCGAGGACGGTGCCGATCCAACGTCCATCGGCGTCCCGCGGTTCGGCCGCTCGGCACCGGCGTTTCCGATCCTGGAAGACAGGGCGCGAACCATTCGAACAAAATTACGGTGACACCGTCCCATTTACACTCATGTTGGTTGTCTCAGGTCATTGTTCTGCGAAGGCGGCCGGCCACGTTTGCCTGGACGGAGCGTGCGGCCAAGTCGCTTTTCGAGCACGCCAAGCGCTTGGTCACCCATCAATGGTCGCCCGATCGTTTGACCCTTCGTGAGCGCGGCAACCGGTTCAGGATCCGCTAGTTCCTCCAAGACGTCCGCGACACGATCGACGCGATCCAGCAGGGGAGAAACCGTCACCAAGCCATCGTCCTGGCGCCGGAGATGTGCTGGCGTGCTGGACCAAGGCCAGTCGGCAGCCGTCGCAGCCAGCCTCGCCTTGACGGGATTCAAAGCCACGTCGCGGAACGCTGCCATCAAATGTGGTTCATCCATGGCCACGCAACCGAATCGCCCTTGAAACAAATGGCCAGTGACGCGCAATCGTGCGTTGATGTACCCGCTCTATCGACGATGCGTTTCGCCGACGGCGCGGGACAGTCCGGTGTCGTCAGAAGGCGCGAGAATCAAGTGAACATGGTTTGGCATCAGGCAATAGAACCAGACGTCCACGCCGTTTGATCGACACGCCTAGGCGAGCCAATCTCTGTAGAGCGCATCGTCGTCGTCTTCCATGTCTATCTGCTGGCGCCTGTTCCCACGTTGCGTCACATGGTGGGGAATGCCGGGGACGATGATGCGTGGGAGCCGAGACATGCGCTAGGCATAAGCCGAGAGGGAGATGGTGTAAATAGTAAAGTGTCACCGTAACTCCACCAAACTTAAATTTGATTAAACGGCTTTGGCGACACGTCAAGGAACAAGTTTTATATTCTCGATACTACGAAACCTTTCCCAAATTCAAAGCTGCGATCATGGGGTGTATTAATAGCACTACCACCAGCAATCTTAAATCTCTCGAAACTCTTTTGACATCGAAGTTTCAGGTGATAGAAAAACGCAAATAGTAAATACATAGAGTATAGCTATCTGTACTCGTCGAAGAATTTGCTGTCAATCTCAAAAACTGTTTTCGGGCGTACGCCTAGCTGCAGGTGTTCAAACATTGACACAAGCTTCTCTCCGTTAACCATTTCTATGGGGGGAACGCCGTCGCGCCTAGCTTCCTTCTGGGCATCGGATGTGAATTGTCCGGTCGTCAGAATGATGCCTTTGTCCGCTCTCCCCATCATTGCGCCGCGGAAATCGCGGACGTGCGATGCGGAGACCGGACGATCTGTATATCGCTTGCATTGAAAAAGAACTTTAAAGCTAACGAAGGGGTTGAGTTCCAATAGACCATGTCCGTCGATTCCACCATCACCCGAGCGACCTGTAACCTCCACCTTTTCAAACCCAGACTTTCGAAGAAGAAGTTGGCATATTCGTTCAAAGCCCTCCGGTGACAGTGAACGAAGCACATTTAGCAGGTCTGTTTCGTGCTCCAAGTCATCGATGATAGCATCGGCGTCTTCGTGTCCGGCAACCTTTATATGCATTTCGCCTTGCACGGACTTGAACATTTCATAAACGTCGTCAACGCTCAGTTTCGCGGTTTCTCCCTGTTTCGTAAGCCGCCAGATGCCGCGCTCGGATGGATCGATGAGTCCACCTTTCGCCAGATAAAATCTGGCCCAGGCGATCTGATTCTTTACCCGAGAATTACCGTTCTTGGTTGTTTCTTGCTGTTCTTCTTCTGGTATAGCGAGTGACTCGATGACAGCGTCAGTGACCTCAGCTGGTTTGCCCGAGCCACCAAGGGCTCTGAGGCTATCCAGAACCGGCAGGGCGAAACGCAGAAACTTGGGTCCTTTGGTGCGCTTCATGTGTATGAGATTCGGTTTCGGTAGCTAACGCTCTGCATCAGCGGCGGCGCGTAGCGCCGTCCGCTGCATGCTGTTGTTCGGCGGATTCGGTCTCTCGGTCATCGGCCTACTTCTTCCAAGTGTACTTGATCGGGTTGGCTGCACCGGGTTTCCGGTACTCATCTGGGACCCGCTTGCCAACGTAGATCTTCTTTAGGTCCGCGGGCGCCTCCTCGCCGACGAAGCCGAACCTGCCTGGAACACCAACCCCTTCCGCACGACCGGGGAAGTTAGCTGCCGTCGCCTCCAGCCAATCGCGCGCGATGAACGCACCGACGATGACTCCTTGCATGGTTGAGAGGATGACATCTGCCTGCTTTGCCTTTCTCTTGTCGATCTTCCACGCGTACCGCGTAGCATCGTAAAGGGATCGTTCCGCCGCACTCCTATTGACGCTGATGAGTAGCGCCTTGTGCCGGAACACAGCCGGTTCGGCGGAATAGCGACGAACGATCTCCCGGGCGTGCATGGCCCCGTAGTCGTTGCCGCCTGCTCCCCCCGCGATGTTCGTCAGACCCGGGTACGCGTCGATGAGGGCCGCTTCGACTTCCAAGGCGGTAGCCTCATCCATGCCGTGCCGGTGAATGACGTGGCCGACCTCGAAGCCAGCGAGACGGATTTCCCGGATACGCTTCAGCTTGTTGTCGATCTCGTCGCCATCCAGGCGCCCTTCGGCGCCGATGTGCGCGAACACCCGATTGCCCTTCCCTTTGCCCACGTAGAACGTCTCGCCATTCCGCGGATCGATGAGCCTGTAGACATACGTCTTGAGCTTCTGCGCCACATCCGACGAAAACGATTCAACTGAAGGCCATCGTTGGACGAAGCCGCTACGCGGAGGAAGCCCGGCGTCGGCCTTAGAATGTCACCTCATGCCTCACTCGCGAGGGGTGTTCTTATCAACATCATGAGGTTACCCCAGCATATCAGTCTCCTGCAAAGAGCAATTCGAGCGCCACTACGAGGCGCATCTCAAGCACCTTCGGCTCAAGGGTCTGCAACCGAAGACCATCGAAGCCTACGCGTGCGCCGTGCGGACGGTCGGTGCCTATTTTGACGGCTGTATCGACGATCTGTCCGAACAGCAGTTGCTGGATTATTTAACCGATCGGCTCGAAACCCACTCCTGGAGTGCCGTCAAACTCGACCTCTACGGATTGAAGTTCGACTACGCCCACGTGCTGCGCAAGGCCTGGGTGAGCGTGGATCTGGTCAAGCCGCCCAAGGGACAGCGCCTGCCGGATATCGTCACGGTCGAGGAGGCCCGGCGACAGATCGAGGCCACACGGATGCTCAGCTACCGCGTGTTCTTCTTCACCCTCTACAGCCTCGGGCTGCGCCTCGGCGAGGGGCTGGCGCTGACGGTCGCCGATATCGATGCGGCGCGCCGGCGCGTGCACATCCGCGCGGGCAAGGGCAACAAGGACCGCTTCGTGCCCCTGCCGACGATGACGCTGGAGGTGCTGCGTCGCTTCTGGCGGTTGCATCGCAATCCGGTGCTGCTGTTTCCCAATCGCACGGGCGGACGCGCGGCCGCAGCCTCGGCATCCACCCCGTTGGATCGCGGCGGTGTGCAGCTGGCCCTGCGCCAGGTCGTCGCGGCGTGCGGGCTTAAAAAAAGATCACGCCCCACAGTCTGCGTCACAGCGATGCCACTCATCTGATCGAGGCCGGTGTCGATCTGCTGGAAGTCCAGAAGATCCTCGGTCATCACGCCATCCTCACCACCGCCCGCTACACCCACCTGAGTTCTCGCACCGGCGGCAACGCCGAGCAGGCCATTAATGACCTGATGAGCGGCTTCTCCATCCACTGGAGGGGCGTGAAATGATCCTGCTCTCCGCCATCATCGCCACCTTCGAGGCGGACTATCGGGCCGCGTATGGCGAGACGATCCTGCCCGGTCAGCTCAACGCCCTGCACGCCCTGCACGCCCTGAAGAGTTGCCGCACCTCGGCCAGCCCCCTGATGCGGGCGCAGTGCAGGGACTGCGGCCACACGCAGCTCGTCCCGCACTCCTGCGGCCATCGTGCCTGCCCGCACTGCCAGCATCACGAGAGCCAGCAATGGCTCGAGCGACAGCTCGCCAAGCAGGTGCCGGCAACCTATTTCCTGCTGACCTTGACCGTCCCCGCGGCGCTGCGCGCGCTGGTCTGGGCCAACCAGCAGACGCTCTACGATCACCTGATCCGCGCGAGTTGGGAGACGTTGCGCACGTTCGTGCGCAACGACACACAGCTGCAGGGCGAGGCCGGGGCGATTGCGGTGCTCCATACCCATTCGCGACGACTCGACTTTCATCCCCATGTCCACCTGGTGGTGCCCGCCGCGGCGATTGATCCGGACAAGAAGCGCTGGCGCACCAAGCGCGCCAAACGCGGCTATCTTTTCAACCACAAGGCCCTGGCCAAGGTCTTCCGCGCCAAGCTGCTCGCGGCGATCGCCGCCGAGGGGCTGGTGCTGCCCGCGGGCGTGCCCGGGACCTGGGTCGTGGACTGCAAGAACGTCGGCCGCGGCGAGAAGGCGCTGGTCTATCTGGGGCGCTACCTCTATCGCGGTGTCATCCAGGAGAAGGACATCGTTGCCTGCGAGAACGGCCAGGTGACCTTCCGCTACCGTCATGCCAAGCACAAGCGCTTCGAATACCGCACCCTGCCGGGGGCGCACTTCCTCGCCCTGCTGCTCCGGCATGTCTTGCCCAAAGGCTTTCGCCGGGTCCGCAACTTCGGCTTTCTGCATCCCAACAGCAAGCGCGCCATCGCGGTCCTGCAGTGGCTCTTCGGACTCGATCCGAAACGCCTGATCGCGCACCTGAAACCGCGGCCTCGACTGGCATTCCCATGCTGCGGGGCCGCCATGGTCATCGTGCAAACCGGTCTGACTCCACAACCGCCCCGAGTACCGGTCATCCCGAACCTCGCGGCGAGCGAGACCCCGGTGATGTAACCGCCGCGACGAGCGCCATCCCCCGGATGTCGGTTTCCATGGGTCGAGGACCGCGCTCGGCCTGAATTCGGCCATCAGCGCCCGTTCAGGCCGTCTCTGCAGCTGAACTCGCCGCAATGGCGAGCCACAAACGGCGCGCGGCGAGGTCTTCGTCGGCATCCGAGCCCAGGGCTCCATCGACCTCGCAAAAACTATTTTCGATCTCCCCACAGCGCCACGATACCGGGCTCGTCCAACAAACGGTTCAGATCGTCGCTCACTGCGCTCGGACGATCTAACCTTATTCGTTAGCCTTACGCTGCTTTGTGCTTTGCTAGAAGTGCCCTTACCTCTGGCACAAGCACTGTGGGAATTTCCATCATTGTTTGACCATCCATCTCAAATACGGCCTCGTCTTCGGCGAGCGCATCATCTTCCGTCTGAGTTTCATAGTGCGCTAGGATCTTGGCGACTCGGTTGCTGTCCCACCCTGGAGGAAAAGCACTCTGTTTCATCTAGGTTTTCTCCGGTGTCTGCGTTTGAATGCTGTCAACGGCTTGCCCGTGATTTCATAGGCTGTGATAACGAAGACGCTTTTTGGTTCTGGATCGGGAACATAGATGACCCGCAAGAACCTTCCAGCAAGCGTGCGCCCAAGGACAACCCTCGAATCGTCTTTACCTGGCCGATCTTCTGCGGGATTCACTAAAATTTCTTCGACTTCCTCTTCAGAGACACGGTGCTTATAGATGTGCGGTGCATCTGTTTGAGGATCGATGAAAAAACGTATGTTCATGACTCCCTGGCCTTGTTCACGGCTAACATGTTCTAGGTTGCATGCGTCGTTCCGTGTACTAGACTGCATGCAGTCTAGCGCAAGAGTAGCCTAACGATGCCTGACGTCAACACCACGCGGACGCGCCGTGAGGGCGGCGCACCGTCGAACTGGGACCGTTACCTGGATCTCCTGATCCGGTGTCAGGTTCCGGCGAAGTTCCGTCAATGGTACGTCCGACGGGTCGAGGATTTCCTGGAGAACCTCAAGCCGGCGGCCTTGTGGGCGCTGACGGCGGACCAGGTCACGGACGACCTGCGACGCATGTCGGCACGTTCCGATCTCACCGAATGGCAGATGGGTCAGATCGTCGATGCCTTGCGCTTGCTGTTGGTTGACCTGGCGCAAGTTCCTGCCGGGAAAGGGGTCGATTGGGGGCTATTGGTGGGAGGGGCAGCGGACCCTGAGCAAGGAGCATGCGACGATCGCGCGCAGGACGGCCATGAGCGCCGAGGACGGTGCCGATCCAACGTCCATCGGCGTCCCGCGGTTCGGCCGCTCGGCACCGGCGTTTCCGATCCTGGAAGACAGGGCGCGAACCATTCGAACAAAATTACGGTGACACCGTCCCATTTACACTCATGTTGGTTGTCTCGGGTCATTGTTCTGCGAAGGCGGCCGGCCACGTTTGCCTGGACGGAGCGTGCGGCCAAGTCGCTTTTCGAGCACGCCAAGCGCTTGGTCACCCATCAATGGTCGCCCTATCGTTTGACCCTTCGTGAGCGCGGCAACCCGAAAACAAATCCGTCCTCACCGTTCAGATTTTTCTCTGTTTGGAGGCACTCACATGAATTGACGCAAGTCCCTGGATTGGCTAGCTTCCAGCGCAGCACGGTCTCGAAAGATCCGTAGGCTGGATCACGGATGCGAATGCCCTCGACGACCCAGATCGACCGCGACACAAGCCGCCGCATGATCATGCAGCGCGGCCGAGCCCGGGATGTTTCACTGAGACCCCGGGGGCCGCGAGCCTGCTCGGACCGCTGAGCCTGGCTGGGGGCGCTGCCGAGGTCTCTGCCGTTACCTTATCCTGCTACCACGCGCGGTCGCTTCACCCAGGCGGCGCGCCCGCACCCTTCGGGCACCGCGCTCCCGCCCGTCGATCGCCCACTTCGGGCCTCGTCCGGACGCACACCCGGATGCAGAGGATCCGTCCGAACCGGCCATCGACGTTGTCGCGGATCCTGCTTAGCACACCACGCTTCGAGGAGATGACGCATGTCCCAGACTCCCCACACCCCCCTTCACCGCTGGCTGCTCCTGGCCGCTGTCGGCCTGGTCCTCGGCGCGACGGGCGCGCAGGCCGGTTCGCTGGATGCCCCAGCCGCGCCGTCCTCAACGGGCAGTGCCCTCTATACCCTCGACGACCTCTACCAGCGGCTCGAGAACGGGACTGCCGGAGCCAAGCGCAGCGGCGGCTTCAGCGAGCCGGCCAGCGGCCCGAGCGCGGGGACCATGCACACGCTCGATGACATCATGAACAAGATGCCCGCGGTGGACGCCGCCGGTGCGAGCGCGGCGGATGTCGCCAGCGGCAAGACCTTCTGGGGGTTGACAGAGACCGGCTGGGGGCCTCAAACGGGGACCGCCACCTCCGGGGCGGCTCCGTGCAACTGCAACAGTGGCACGATTTGGAATGCCGCCAATGGAGGGACCCGCTGGTGCGACAACGGCAACGGCACGGTGACGGACCTGTTGGGCGCGACGGTGGATGGCAAGACCAAGGGGCGCTGTCTGGTGTGGCTGAAGGACGCGGGCTGGGGCGGGCAAAAGCCATGGCGCGCTTCGTCGGGAAACGACGATGCCCACACGCGCGCTGGCCTCCTTAAAAGCGGCGAGGCTGGATTGAGCGATGGTTCGGTGGAAGGCGACTGGCGTTTGCCGACCTTGAGTGAGCTCAGGGCGCTGACGACGAATCCTGAACAGATCTTGAGAGGCTCGCCTGGGCCGTTCTCCGGCGTGCGGTCGGACCGCTATTGGTCGTCCACGTCCGTGGCGGCCGATCCCAGTCTCGCCTGGACCGTCCAAACCAACATTGTCGTCGCCATGGGTAAGTCGTTCTCCGGCGACTATGTCTGGCCGGTGCGAGGCGGACAATAGACCCTTGGACACTTTGCGCGCTTCGACCCTTATGGGGGGGTGCTGGGGGTCCCCCGTGCCGCGCGGAGTGCGGCTAAAACTGGATGTTTAACATGGTCATGTCCGAGAAACTGATCGCACGTGATCGGGCGCTGAAGGTCAAGTTGCCGGGGTGCCTGCTGCTGTTACAGGCCAAGCCCGACGAAACGGCTGCCTTCATGCCGGTGATGGACGAGGACGCCCGCGCCGTCTCTGCGGTGACCGGACTGACGATCCAGACATCCCGGCGGGAGGCGCTGGCACCTTGGCTGCGCAGCCGCACGCACCCGATCGACTGGATCGCCGAGACCGGGCGCCCTTTCGCTCGCATCGCCGAGCGGGTCGTAACCGTCACGTGGTCGGCGCGACCTGTCCGGCTCGGCGCTGCCTCTGCCACCACTCACCAGCCATGATCCCGCCCATCCGCCCATTGTCCTTGCCCCGGAGCATCCTGCCATGACGCGAATGACCTCCCCGCGCGGCGCCGTCCCGGCATGCGCACCCCGTCGGCCCGGGACCGCGATCACGGCCCTGACCGCCGCCCTGCTGGCAACACTCAGCGTCCCCCTGGTGGCGGCCGAGATCGCCACCAGCGCCCAGTTCGCCTGGTCGGAGAACGCCGGCTGGCTCAACCTCAAGGCCACCGGTGGCGATGCCCAGATCTACAGCGACCACCTGGAGGGCTATGCCTGGCATGAGAACCTCGGGTGGATCCGCCTCGGGACCCATACCGGGGGTGGGCCGCACACCTATGGGAATAGCACCGCCACCAACTACGGCGTCAACCGCGACAGCCTCACCGGTGCCCTCTCCGGCTATGCCTGGAGCGAGAACGCCGGCTGGATCAACTTCGGACCCACCGACGGTGGCGTCACGGCCAAGGTCGAGACCGGCGATCTGGACGGCTACGCCTGGAGCGAGAACGTTGGCTGGGTGCGCTTCGCCCCCTATGCCACGATCGGGCAGGTCTGTGGCTCTGGCATCGACTACACCCCGGAGTCCTGGCACATGCTGGCGCTGCCCTGCCTGCCGAGCGGCGAGACCGTTGCCGGCACCTTCGGCGACGGCTCACTGACCGATCTCCCGACGAGCGGTTACAGCGTCGCCAACACCGGTTGGGCGTTGTTCAAACGCACGGTCACGAGCACGCCGTCCCGGTATGACATGCTGCCGGGCACCGAGGCACTGGTCCCCGGAGCCGGCTACTGGTTCAAGAGTTACATCCAACCATGGAATGACAGGCTCGAGGTCACAGGGACCCCAACTCCGGTGGCGGAAGGACAAGGCTGCACCTCGCCGAACGGCTGCGTGGCCGTGCCGGTCCAGACCGTCCCCGGGCAGAACCGCTACAACCTGGTCGGCAACCCCTTCCCCTATCCGATCGATTGGGCGAAGGTGCGCGTACGCGTCGGCGGCAGTAGCGGCGCGATCTACACCCCCAGCCAAGCCGCGGGACTCGGCGACGACGCGGCCAATCCACCCGTCCTCTCCAACCAGATCTGGCTCTGGAACGGCAACAGCTACGACACCTACGCCGATGCGACACCAGGCATGGAGGGCCAACTGCGCTACTTCACCTCGTTCTGGGTCAACGTCCTACCTGGTGCCCACAATCAAACGGTCGAGCTGCTGATCCCGGCACGGCTGGATCTCGATCTGAGCCAGACGCAGACCTTCGATAGCACGCATCTGGCCGGCTCTGACAGCGGTCGCGGTTCGTCCTGGTTCCACGCCCTGCTCGACTGGCTGCTGCCCACGGCGGCGGCCGATCCGGGCGGCCGCTGGGCCGTGGGCGAGGTGCTGCCCGGACGCGGCCCGGAGGAGCGCCCGCTGCGCGGCTGGGCGCGCCAACCGGCACTGGGACCCGCTCCAAGCGCGCGCAACCCCGACTTCGACCTGCTGGTCACCGAAGGGATCTGGACCCAGAGCCTCGAGCCCAAGGACGCGCGGCACGCCGCGCATCGGCAGGCACGGTTCGAGGGCCGCGAATGGTTCGTGCGCCTGAAGGTCGACGAACCGGCCACCGGCTTCAAGGACCACAACAATGTGCTCGGCCAACTCCTGACCGCGCTCGACGGCCCCGATCAGCACGACCTGATCGAACTGCCCCCCTATGCTGCACCCTGGCTGACCCTGGTCTTCCCCCGTCCCGCTTGGGGCGCGCGTGCCGGCGACTATGCCAGCGACTTTCGCGCCGCGCAGCGGCTCGGTCCGCGGGGCCGGGTACTCCCCGGACTCCCAGCGGGCGACTGGCCGTTCGAGATCCGCGCCGACCGCCCAGGCGGCCAGGTGGTGCTGCGCTGGGAGGGCGATGCCGCGGTCCTCGGCCGCAGCCGCTTGATCGATCACCGTACCCGACAGATCATCAACCCAACCGCCAAGCAGTTTGCCACCAACGGCTATCCGGTCACGCTCACCACCGGGTCGCACGCCTTCACCTGGCGCTTCCTCGGCGGCGTGCTGCCGGCGCGCTGAGGTCCAACCCGAACCAACCCAGCCGCCCGTGACCAGGCAGCTGGGCGCACAGCCCACGCCCACCCCAAGAGGATCGCAACGATGACAGCGCCCCATGATGCCCACCGCAGCGACGCCGTGCCCACCGAGGCGACTGACGCCCCCGCCGACCGCCCCAGCGATGCCGACCGCCGTGCCGCGCTGGCCAAGCTCGGCACGCTCGCCGCCTGGACCGCTCCGGTCATGCTGACGATGACCCTGCCAAAGCGGGCATCGGCCTTCTCGCAACCGCCAGGCGGCCCAGGCCCAGAGGGCTAAACAGTCGTGCGGCCCCGCACGTCATGCTCTAATCCACGTCGGATCAGCCGGCGGTTCGCCGGCTACCGCTCTGATCATCCCACATCGCTGGATTCCAACAGCCGATTCAGGACCTTGCGACAGTGATGGCCGCGATGCTGGTGTTGCGACAAACCGAGCGCTGAAGATTCCGCGCGAGATTCCTCGCGGCCCGGTCGACCGCCTCTGCATCCATAGCCTCGTGAATCAGGCCTGAATCGCGTTGCGGGAGCATTGGGGCTCACCGAGCGCGCATGCGATACTGAGCGCTTCGCTTCGAGCCCCCGAGCCGCGTCATGAGCCACAGCCGCAAGATCCTTGTCACCAGCGCCCTGCCCTACGCCAATGGCCCGATCCACATCGGTCATCTAGTCGAGTACATCCAGACCGACATCTGGGTCCGCTTCCAAAAGATGCGCGGTCAGAGTTGTTGGTACGTGTGCGCGGACGATGCGCACGGCACCCCCATCATGCTCCGCGCCCGTCAGGAGGGCATCACGCCGGAGGCCCTGATCGCTCGCGTCGCCGCCGAGCATCAGGCGGATTTCGCCGCCTTCCGCGTGGCGTTCGACAACTACCACTCGACCCACTCGGAGGAGAATCGCCACTTCGCGACCCTCATTTACGAGCGTAATCGCGACCAGAGCCACATCAGCAAACGAACCATCACCCAAGCCTACGATCCGCTTGAGCAGATGTTTCTGCCCGACCGCTTCATCAAGGGCGACTGCCCCAAGTGCGGCGCCCCGGATCAGTACGGCGATAACTGCGAGGCCTGTGGCGCGAGTTACTCACCAAACGAATTACGCAACCCGCGCTCGGCGATCTCAGGCGCGGTGCCCGAACAGCGCGAATCCGATCACTACTTTTTCCGCCTGGCTGATTTCGAGCCGATGCTGCGACAGTGGACGCGGGGCGGCGGACTCCAGCCCCAAGTGGCGAACAAACTCGACGAGTGGTTTGACGCCGGGCTCCAGGAATGGGACATCTCGCGCGACGCACCCTACTTCGGCTTCGAGATCCCCGACCATCCCGGCAAATTCTTCTATGTCTGGCTCGACGCGCCGATCGGCTACATGGCGAGCTTTCGCAACCTCTGTGACAGCCCGCGCGGTCGTGACGCGGGGCTGGACTTCGATCAGTTCTGGGCGCGCGACTCAGCCGCTGAGCTCTACCACTTCATCGGCAAGGACATCATTTATTTCCATGCCCTCTTCTGGCCAGCGATGCTCGCAGGGGCTGGTTTTCGCACCCCCACCGCCGTCTATGCGCATGGCTTCCTGACGGTCGATGGACAGAAGATGTCGAAGTCGCGGGGCACCTTCATCAAGGCACGCACCTACCTCGATCATCTCAACCCCGAGTATCTTCGCTATTATTTCGCGGCCAAGCTCGGTTCTGGCGTCGATGACATCGACCTCAGCCTGAGCGATTTCACGGCTCGCGTGAACGCCGATCTCGTCGGAAAGGTCGTGAACCTCGCCAGTCGCAGCGCGGGCTTCATCACCAAGCGCTTCGACGGACGGCTTGCCTCCCAGGTGGCCGATCCGGCCCTCTATGATCACTTCATCAATGCGGGGGTCTCAATCGCCGCCGCCTACGAGGCGCGCGAGTTCAGCCGGGCGGTGCGGGAGATCATGGCCCTGGCCGACCGCGCCAATCAGTACATCGACGAGCACGCGCCCTGGGTTCTGGCCAAGACGGCCGGGCGTGAGTCCGATCTTCAGGCCGCATGCTCGATGGGTATCAACCTCTTTCGCATCCTGATCGGCTATCTGCGACCGGTCCTGCCCGGAACCGCGACGGATGCGGAACAGTTCCTGCGCATCGCCCCGCTGACCTGGACGGCGCTCGCCGAACCCTTGCTCGATCATGAGATCGCCCCCTTCACACCCTTGATGACGCGGGTGGACCCAGCCGCGATCACCGCCATGCTCGACGCATCGAAAGAGGATCTCAGCAGCGCGCCCAAGCACTCCGAACCCGCGTCCCCGCCCTCTGGCGCGCAGGCACGCGAGCCGATCGCGGCGACCATCGATCTCGACACCTTCACCCAGATCGATCTGCGGGTCGCCCGGATCCGCTCCGCCAGTGTCGTCGAGGGTGCCGAGAAGCTGCTGCGGCTGGACTTGGACCTAGGCGGTGAGACGCGCATCGTCTTCGCTGGGATCCGCTCGGCCTATGACCCGGCCGCGCTCACCGATCGACTCACGGTGGTGGTTGCCAACCTGGCCCCGCGCAAGATGCGTTTTGGTGTCTCGCAAGGCATGGTACTGGCCGCTGGCCCCGGAGGGGCGGACATCTTCCTGCTGAGCCCCGACACAGGCGCCGAACCCGGCATGCGCATTCGCTAAGTCCGACCCGCGGTCAGGCTGCCCGAGCGGCTGCTCATGAGGCATGCGGGCGGGGCGAGACGGGCCGCGGGGGATCGTACCGCTCACCGGTTCGGCTCCCGTGCGTTCCCGCGCATGGGATAACCCTGCTTTCTCGATGCTGTCTCGCGGTTGTCGCAAACCAACGCAACGGCGTATGCTCTGCTTCTTTCGCGCCTGCAGCATTCACCCAACGCGCCTTGATGTCGTCTTGTCGGTCGCCGCACATCCTTAATCGAGCATGACTGAATACGCGCTCATTCTGATCAGCACGGTGTTGGTGAACAACTTCGTGCTCGTCAAGTTTCTCGGTCTCTGCCCCTTTATGGGCGTGTCCAAGAAGCTCGAGACCGCCGCTGGCATGGGACTCGCGACAACCTTCGTCCTGACCCTGTCCTCGGTGACCTCCTGGCTCGTCAATCAGTATCTGCTGGTGCCCCTTGGGATTGAGTATCTGCGCATCATCGCCTTCATCCTGGTGATTGCCGCGGTGGTGCAGTTCACCGAGACCATCATGCGCAAGACCAGCCCCTTGCTGTATCAGGTCTTGGGGATCTTCCTGCCGCTGATCACCACCAATTGCGCCGTGCTGGGGGTGGCGTTGCTGAACCTGCAGGCCGAACACACCCTGATCGAGGCGACGCTGTATGGCTTTGGCGCGGCCATTGGATTCTCACTGGTCCTCACCCTGTTCGCGGCAATGCGCGAACGGGTCGCGGTCGGTGACGTCCCCGAACCCTTCCAGGGCAGTGCCATCGCCCTCGTGACCGCCGGCCTCATGTCGCTCGCCTTCATGGGTTTCGCGGGTCTGGTGGCGAATTGAGGTCGGGCACACGATGTTGATCGCCATCCTCGCCATGACCGGTCTCGCGGGTGTCCTCGGACTCTTGCTCGGCTACTCGGCGATCCGCTTCCGGGTCGAAGGGAATCCAATCGCTGATCAGATCGACGCCTTGCTCCCGCAGACCCAATGTGGGCAATGTGGACATCCGGGATGCCGCCCCTATGCCGAAGCACTGGCCCGGGGCGAAGACGACATCAACAAATGTACCCCCGGCGGTGAAGCCACCGTGCTCGCCTTGGCGGATCTGCTCGGGCGCGACCCCACGCCGCTCGAAGTCGAGGAGAAACCCCCGTCGGTCGCGGTCATCGACGAGCAGACCTGTATCGGCTGTACCCTGTGCCTGCAGGCCTGCCCAGTCGATGCCATCGTGGGCGCCGCCAAGCAGTTGCATGGCGTCATCAGCAACGAGTGCACCGGGTGCGAACTCTGTCTGCCGCCATGCCCGGTCGAGTGTATTCGGATGGTTCCCATCGCGACCGACATTCCGCGCTGGCGTTGGCCTTATCCAGAGGGCCGGCCAGAGCAACACCCGGACGCGCGGGCGCACGTCGCCGCGGCGGCCTGATTCGAGAGAACCTCCTTGGCAGCCATGCTTTCATTACTGAACCGGCGTCGTCTGTGGCGATTCCACGGCGGCCTGCACCTTCCGGACGAGAAGGCGCTCTCCAATGGGCATCCGGTGGTGTCGATGCCCTTGCCACGGCAACTCGTCATCCCCTTGCAGCAGCACATTGGGCGGCGCGCGCGCCCGATCGTCGAGGTTGGCGAACGTCTGCTCACGGGCCAGTTGCTTGCCCGCGCCGAGGGCGACATCAGCGCATGCGTCCATGCCTCGACGTCCGGGACCCTGATCGCGATCGAGGAGCATCCGGTTCCTCACCCCTCGGGCCTGTCCGCGCTCTGCGCGATCATTGCACCGGACGGCGAGGATGCCTGGGCCACGCCTCCCGAGCCCCTGACGCACTATGCCCAGTGCGATCCCGCCACGGTGCGCGAGCGCATCCGTTGGGCTGGCATCGTGGGCCTCGGTGGGGCGTCCTTCCCCACCAGCGTCAAGCTGAATCCGGGTCCGGATCAGCCCATTCAGACCCTGATCCTCAACGGTGTGGAATGCGAGCCCTACATCACTTGCGATGACCGCTTGATGCGGGAACGCGCCGGGGACATCCTCGCTGGCGCCCGGATCATGCACTACTTACTCGGCGATCCGCGGGTGCTGATTGGGATCGAGGACAACAAACCCGAGGCCATCGCGGCGATGCGTGCGGCATTGGCCGAGACGGACATGGCGGGTTACACCGAGATCCGCGTGGTCCCGACCCAATATCCCAGTGGTGGGGAGAAGCAGCTCATTCGCATCCTGACGGGGCGAGAGGTTCCGAGCCACGCCATCCCGGCGCGCATCGGGATCGTCTGTCAGAACGTTGGGTCCGCGGCGGCCGTGGCCGATGCCGTCCTGCGCAGTCGCCCACTGGTCTCGCGCATCGTGACGGTCACCGGTCGCGCGATCGCCGATCCGCGCAATGTCGAAGTCAGAATGGGCACACCGATCGCTGACGTCATCGACTTCTGTGGCGGCCTGCGCGAGACACCGCGCAAACTCCTCTGTGGTGGCCCCATGATGGGTTTCGCCTTGCAGGACACCCAAGCCCCCATCATCAAACCGTCCAATTGCATCCTGGCCTTGACCGAGGAAGAGAGTCCGGACCCGGGATCGGCCTTGGCCTGTATCCGCTGTGGGCGCTGCGCCGAGGTCTGTCCCGCCAAACTGCTGCCCCAGCAGATCTATTGGCATGCCCGCGCAAAGGATTTAGACCGCGTTCAGGATTACAACCTCTTCGATTGCATCGAGTGTGGCTGCTGCGCCCAGGTCTGCCCCAGCCACATTCCTCTGGTGCAGTACTATCGCTACGCGAAGAATGAAATCTGGGCGCGGGAGGAGGAGAAGCGCAAGGCCGAACTCGCGCGGGCCCGCCATGAAGCCAAGCAGGCGCGGATCGAACGCCAAGAACGCGAACGCCAGGCCCGGCTGCGTCAAAAGAAGGACACCTTGGCGGCCGCGACCAGCGATGCCTCCGGGCCAGCCGCCAAGCAAGCGGCCATCGAGGCCGCCACCCGGCGCGCGAGCGCGAAACGGGCCGCGGCCCTTGATCAAACGGAGACATCAAAGGGTGTCAGTTAGGATGATTGAGCGACGACTCAGCGAGCCCACCCCCCGATGAGCGTATCCCTCCAGTGTTCGCCACATGGGTTGCGCCCCAATCGCGTCGATCGGGTGATGCAAGAGGTGCTGATTGCCCTGGTGCCGGGCGTCCTCGCCATGGTCTGGTTCTTCGGCTGGGGCGTGCTCATCAATATCGCCCTCGCGGTCAGCGTCGCGTTGATGGCCGAGGCCGCGATCATGTTGCTGCGACGCCGTTCGGTGCGGACCGCGCTCGGCGACTACAGCGCGGTGGTGACCGCCGTGCTCTTCGCGATCTCCGTACCTCCGACACTCCCCTGGTGGCTAACCCTGCTCGGCATCCTCTTTGCCATCGTCCTGGTCAAACAACTCTACGGCGGAATTGGCTATAACCCCTTCAATCCGGCAATGGCCGGGTATGTGTTCCTGCTGGTGTCCTATCCGGTCGCCATGACCACCTGGCTGGCACCGAACATGCTGGCCGAACACACGCTCGGTTTCATCGAATCATGGCGCCTCATCTTCACCAACACCCTGCCGCCCGGGGTCACATGGGACGCCCTCTCGGCCGCGACGCCGCTGGATGAAATGCGCGGTCAACTCGATCGCGGCCTGACGATCGCCGAGATCGGCCAAAGCCCACTCTGGGGTCTGTTCGGCGGCCGCGGCTGGGAATGGGTCTCCGCTGGCTTCTTGATCGGCGGCCTCTGGTTGCTCTGGCGCCGGATCATCACCTGGCAGATCCCAGTCTCGATGCTCGCGGCGCTCGCGCTCATGGCCGGTCTGTTTTGGACACTCGACCCCCAGACGCACCCGCTGCCCACCTTTCATCTGTTCAGTGGCGCGGCCATGCTGGGGGCCTTCTTTATCGCGACCGATCCCGTCAGCGCCTGCACCACCAAGCGCGGTCAGATCCTGTTCGGGGCCGCGATCGGTGTGATCGTTTTCGTCATCAGGACCTGGGGCGGTTATCCCGAGGCCGTTGCCTTCGCGGTCCTCCTGATGAACATCGCCGCCCCGACGATCGATCACTACACGCAACCCAGAGCCTTCGGACACACTAGAGGTCGAGTCAACCGATGAAGACAACCCCCATCTTCCTCGCGGCCTTCGTGCTCAGCGCCTTCTCGGTCTCGGGCGTGGCACTGGTCGCGGTCACCCATCATCTGATGGATGGACGCATCGCCGAGAATCAACGACACGCCATGCTGCAAAAGCTGGAGTCGATCGTCCCACAGGGGGCGTTTGATAATGATCCACTTGAGGATCTGATTCAGGTGAGCGCACGCGAACTCCTCGGCTCACAGACAACCCGCGTACATCGGGTGCGCAAGGGCGAGGAACCCGTCGCGGTCATCCTCGACCCGGTCGTCCCCGATGGGTATGCAGGTCCCATCCAACTGCTCGTCTCCGTGCTCCAGGACGGCACGATCGGCGGGGTGCGCGTCCTCTTTCACCATGAGACCCCCGGCCTCGGCGACAAGATCGAGGAGCGCAAATCCGATTGGATCCTCAGTTTTGATGGCAAGTCGCTGGTGAATCCGACGCCGACGGGGTGGGCGGTCAAACGCGACGGTGGTGAGTTCGATCAATTCACCGGCGCCACCATCACGCCACGCGCCATCGTCGAGGCGGTCAAAAACACCCTCATCTACGTCCAACAACAGGGGAACAGTCTGTTCGAACCCATCAATACGGGGGCCGTCGTGCCTCAGGAGGCAGGTTGATGGCCGCGCCTCAGTCCTATGGCCGCATCGTCGGCGACGGGCTCTGGAGCAACAATCAAGCCCTGGTTGCCTTGTTGGGTCTCTGTCCCTTGCTCGCGGTCACAACCAGCGCCACCAACGGGCTGGGCATGGGGCTCGCCACAACCGCGGTCCTCGTCCTCTCGAATGTCACCGTCTCGCTGATCCGTCACCTGGTCCGCCCCGAGGTTCGCCTCCCGGTCTTCGTGCTTGTCATCGCCTCCTTCGTCACCACGGTCGAATTGAGCATGCAAGCCTATTTCTACGACCTCTATCTCGTGCTTGGTCTCTTCATCCCCTTGATCGTGACCAACTGTGCGATCATCGGTCGCGCCGAGGCGTTCGCCTCCAAGAACCGGGTCGACCGCGCACTGCTCGACGCCATTGCGATGGGCATCGGTTTCACACTCGTCTTGGTGGCGCTAGGCGGGATGCGCGAATTCGCGGGTCAGGGAACCCTCTTCTATCAGGCGAACCTCCTGCTCGGCGACGCGGCCAGTCAACTCAGTCTCAGTCTTGGCGATGACTTCCAAGGCGCCTTGATCGCCATCCTGCCACCCGGTGCCTTCATCGGCCTCGGGCTCTTGATTGCCCTGAAAAATCTCGTCGATCAACGGGTGCAGCGCGCCAAGCGGCGCGCCAGGGCGCGTCAGTCCGTTCCCACGCCGCGAGCAAGCGTGCCCGCTCCCGCGGCAGGATGATCCAACGCTCCGGATACAGAACCAGCTGCGCGGCCGTCACAGCATCTGCAGGAGGGTCCGGCGCAGCTCATCGGGGCGCACCGGCTTAGACAGAAAGGCATCCATCCCGGCCGCGAGACACTGCTGTTTCACATCCTCGGACGCATTGGCGGTCAGGGCCAGGATGGGCATCGGCCGGGTGCCGACCGTCTCGCGGTAGCGGCGCGTGAAACCGATCCCGTCGAGTTTTGGCATCCGCAGATCCACAATGGCCATGTCATAGACGCCCGTCAGTGCCTCGGCCAGCGCGGCCTCGCCATCCGCAACCTGGGTGATGGGAAAACCCATCTTGCTCAAAAAGCTCGTGATCACCCGCGCCGCGATGGCGTTATCCTCCGCCACCAACACCGGATGTTGCGCCGCGCCGGGCAGGGGTGCGAGCGCGTTCAACGGGGTGTTGCCCGGCCCGGCATTCGCAACGGCGACGCGCGCGCAACTCGGTGCGAAACAGGCCAGGACGGCAGCGAGCAGATCTTCCGGAAGATAGGGCTTGGTCAGACAATGGTGATGGGGCGCCAGCTCCCGTGGACGCTGACCTGGATCGATGAGGAAGAGATAGGTCAGCGCATCGCCAACCGGGGTCTTGAGTGCCACGCGCGCCGCCTTGACGTCGCTCCCACCCGGATGATCGGCGATCACCAGGAGATCGGCCGCCTGCCCGGCCAACGCAGCCGGGTCCGCCGCGCCCACGCAGATCGCTCCCTCGCGGCGCAGGGTCGTCAACGCCAACTCGCGCGCCGTGTCGTTGTGTTCCAAGAGCAGGATGCGCCGGCCATGTAGCCGGTCTAACGTGACCGGTGACGCCGGGGCGGCGTCCGCCAGCAGTGGGAGACGCACCCAAAACCGACTGCCACGCCCCAGCGTACTGTCCACGCCGATCGTCCCGCCCATCAGCACGGTCAGCTCCCGTGCAATCGTCGTTCCGAGCCCGGTTCCTCCGAAGCGCCGCGTCGTCGATTCATCGGCTTGCCGAAAACTCTCGAAGAGATTGGGGAGCTTCTCCGGGGCAATTCCAATACCGGTGTCGATCACCTCGAACAGCAGATGCGCGCAGTCCATCTCGGCCTCCGCCGGACGGACGCTCAGGCACACCCGGATCTCGCCAGTCTCGGTGAATTTCACGGCGTTGCCCACCAGATTAAAAAGAATCTGTCGCACCCGTAAGAGATCGCCCGAAACCTCTGGCGGGACCGCGGGATCGACGTCACAAATCAATTCCAACCCCGCGGCGCGGACACGATGGCCGAGTGCCCCGCACACGTCTCGCACGGGCATGCGTGGATCGAAGGCCATTCGCTCCAACTGCAGTTGGCGGGCATCGATCTTCGAGAAATCGAGGATGTCACCGATCAGTGCCCCTAGGACATCGGCCGAGTGGGCGATGGCCTCGACATAGTCCTGCTGTTCGGCATCGAGCCGTGTGCCCTTCAGGAGTTCGGTCATGCCCATGACCCCGGTCAAGGGTGTGCGCAATTCGTGCGTCATGAAGGCCAGAAAATCGCCCTTTGCCTGATTCGCCTTCTCCGCCTCGGCACGCGCATCTTGGACCTTGTGTAACAATGAATACTGATAGAGCGGCAGCAGGGCCAAGAGCACCAGGAAGAATGCGGCTTCGAATGGATGTTGCCCCCATTGATCGAGCGCGATCAAGACACTGTTATAGGCCACCACGGCAGACGCGGCCGCGACGGTGAGCGGCCGTTTACCAAAACGGGTCGCCGCTGAGATGAAGACGAGGATGTAGAGGAGGTAGAAGGGGCTGATCGCCTCGCGCGTGATGAAAATCGCCAGGCTAATGGCGCCGATGTCGAGCACGATCCCAACATAGATTCGCGCGGTCCAATGAGGGCGCTGCGCGATGCTGATCAGGAAGCCCACATTCGAGCACAGATAGAGACCGAACAAGGTCAGATAGTAGGGAACATCCACCTCGTAGTATTGGGTCACCGCCCCCAGGGCGATGTAGAGCGCGCCGATCAGACACGCCGAGATCCTCACCAACGCCGACTGGAACTCGGGATTCCCGAGCAAGGACGACGCGCCTCCGTGACGCGACAACAATCCATTCATCTCCGCTCCTCCAGGACCACTCCCGAGCTTGAAGTGATTCGGTCTCGATCGCATTGCGGCCGCGCGATCATGTATATTAGAGAATCCTGTCGCGTCTATCGCACACGACACCGATCCAGCCGATGGGCTCGACGGGCCCGATCCGAGGGATCGAACCGCTCGATCCAGATCTCGCACGACGCCTCTCAAGGGTGATCGCGACGAGGCAATCAGCTCTAGAGAACGAGGAAAAGACGATGTCTAAGAAGCATCCGATCGTCGCGGTCACCGGATCGTCCGGCGCCGGCACAACCACCGTCAAACGCGCCTTCGAGCACATCTTTTACCGTGACGGCATCAAGGCCGCGGTGATCGAGGGCGATAGCTTTCATCGCTTCGACCGGATCGCGATGCGCGATGAGATGGCACGTGCCGCGAAAGAGAATCGCAATCTCAGCCACTTCGGCCCCGAGGCGAACCGGTTCGATCTGCTCGAGGAACTGTTCCGCAATTACGGCGAGAGCGGAACCGGGAAGCAGCGGTATTACATTCACAGCGACAGCGAAGCCGATCATCACAACGCGCGTCTTGGCACCGTGCTCAAGGCAGGAGAATTCACCCCCTGGGAGGACCTTCCCGAGGGGACGGATGTCCTCTTCTATGAAGGGCTGCATGGTCTCGTTGTCACGGAAGAGGACAATGTCGCGCAGCATGTCGATCTCGGCGTGGGGGTCGTGCCCATCATCAATCTGGAATGGATCCAGAAGATCTTTCGCGACAATGCCGAGCGGGGCTACTCAGCCGAGGCGATCGTCGACACCATCATGCGGCGCATGCCGGATTACATCCGCCACATCACGCCACAGTTTTCACTCACGGACATCAACTTCCAGCGAGTGGCAACGGTCGATACGTCCAATCCCTTCATCGCGCGCGACATCCCAACCCCGGATGAGAGCTTCGTGATCATCCGCTTCAAGGATCCCGAGAAGTTGCAGATCAACTTCCCCTACCTGCTGTCGATGATACACGATTCGTTCATGTCGCGCCGCAATACCATGGTTGTTCCAGGAGGCAAGATGGGGATGGCGATGGAGGTCATCCTCCAGCCCATCATTGAACGGATGATGGACGCCCGTCGCGTCTAACCGCGAGGACTGCCGGCCTGCTCAGCTATCTTCACGGCTTTCACGCCGGCAACCACGCCGATGTGCTCAAGCATGCGGTCCTGGCGCTCTTGCTCGAGTCATTGGCCAAGACGCCGAAGCCCTGTGTCTATATGGAGTCGCATGCCGGCGCGGGTTGCTACGACCTCGATTCCGAACAGTCACGTCAGACCGGTGAGGCACGTTGCGGGATCGAACGTCTCTGGACACGGCGCGATGCCTTTCCGGAGCTAGTACCGTACCTACGGGCCATCGCGGCTCGGAATCGCACGGGCGGCTATGCCAACTATCCGGGATCACCCATGATTGCCGCGCAGCTGCTGCGTGCGAACGACCGGTTGATTCTGATGGAGCGGCATCCGGGGGAGGTTCGGCAACTGAAACGCGCCCTGGGCGGCGATCCCCGGGTCAGCATTCACCACCGTGATGGTCTCGAGGGTCTGCGAGCACTCCTGCCACCCAAGCCGGCCCGCGGACTCGTCCTCGTCGATCCCTCATACGAGCAAAGCGCGGACTATGCCGCGGTCGCCGAGGCGCTCATCGCGGCGTATCGGCGTTGGCCGACGGGTGTCTATGTGCTCTGGTTCCCACGACTCGAGCGTCAGCGCGATCGTGCTACCCTGCTCTTGAATCGCATCCATCAGGCGATCCCGAACGGGCTGCGACTCGAACTCACGCCACCGGGACCGGATCGCGCCTTGGGTCTGCGCGGGTCGGGGCTGCTCATCCTCAACCTCCCGTGGGGACTGGAAACGCCACTCACAGCACTGATTCCCCGCTTGACCGCGGCCTTAGCGGAATAGCGGATCATCGGTTACGCGGCTCGGCTGGCAACGGGCGCGCAGATTTCGTTCGCCACGCCCAGACCCGCCTCAGTCACGCGCTTCGAGGACCTCATCGTCGGGTTCCAAGGCGGCAACACTCACGAGATGAACCCGCCGACTGTCGGCGCGCAGCACCGTGAAACGGAAACGACCGAGTTCCACCATCTCGCCGCGCTGGGGGAGATGTCCGAGTGCGTTGACGATGAGCCCACCGATGGT
The DNA here is from genome assembly GCF_016583985.1 of Thiocapsa imhoffii. Taxonomy (GTDB): domain Bacteria; phylum Pseudomonadota; class Gammaproteobacteria; order Chromatiales; family Chromatiaceae; genus Thiocapsa; species Thiocapsa imhoffii. The sequence continues at coordinate 26,945 of NZ_NRSD01000004.1, forward strand.
ATCGAACTCCTCATCCGAGAAGTCACTGCCGAAATAGTCGTTGAAATCCTCGATCGTGGTCCGGGCCTTGGCACTGAATTCGTTTTTGCCACGACGAAAGATTCCCGGCCCCTCATCGTAGTCGTGCTCGTCATCGATCTCCCCGACGATCTGCTCAAGGACATCCTCGATGGTCACCAGCCCCGCCGCACTCCCGTATTCATCGATCACGATCGCCATGTGATTCCGGCTCGCGCGAAACTCTTTCAGCAAAACATTCAGCCGCTTGCTCTCAGGCACGAAAACCGCCGAGCGGAGCAGATCACGGATGTTGAAGGCGCGGCCACCATGGTCGCGACAGAACGGCAGGAGGTCTTTGGCGAGAAGGATGCCTACCACCTCGCCTTTGTCATCACCCGTGACCGGAAAGCGGGAGTGGGCGGACTTGATCGCGATCTCGAGGATCTTTTCGAGCGAATCATCGCGCCGCAGACAGACCATCTCGGCACGCGGGATCATGATGTCGCGGACCCGCAGATCGGAGACCTGCAACACCCCTTCGATCATGCTCAAGGCATCCATGTCGAGCAGTTCGCGTTCCTTCGCGTCCTTCAGTAATTCCAGGAGTTGTTCCTTGTCTCGTGGCTCGCCTCCGAGCATCTGGCCGATTCGCTCCAACCAGGTGAATGAACGCGAGCCGTCGCTAGATCGATCGCTTGTCATCGTTTCTCATGGTTCTTCATAGGGTGACGGAAATCCCAAGGCGTCAAGAATACGGGTCTCCAGATCCTCCATCACGACCGCGTCAGCTTCATCCTGGTGATCATGACCCAAGAGATGCAGCACGCCATGGACGACCAGATGAGCCCAATGGGCCTCGGCTGATTTTTCTTGCTCCTGGGCCTCGCGCGCGACCACGTCGGCACAGATCACGAGATCGCCCAGCAGATCGTGAATCGAATCGCCCATCGGCACGCCCGCCGGGGCATCGAACGGAAAAGACAGCACATTGGTCGGACCTGGACGCCCACGATAGGTCTGATTCAGGGACGCACTCTCCGCGGCGTTGACCATCCGGATGGTCAACTCGGCATGCTCCCGGCGCCCCTCCAACGCGGCTTGCACCCAACGCTCAAAGGCGCCGTCGTCCGGGAGGCCAGTCAACACACTGGCTCGCTGCAGATCCAGCTTCAGATGCATCTGAGGTGGTGCTCGCGGGACGGACCCTTAGGCGGTAGGTCGCGGACGCCCCGATGCGGGCAGGGTTCGCTCGAAGGCGTCATAGGCATGGACGATGCGTTGCACAAGGGCATGCCGCACGACATCGCGTGCATTGAAGAAGGTGAAACTGATTCCCCCGACGTCCTTCAGCACCTCCACGGCCTGTCGCAGTCCGGACGGCTGACCGCGCGGAAGGTCGATCTGCGTGACATCGCCCGTGATCACCGCGGTGGAACCGAAACCAATGCGGGTCAGAAACATTTTCATCTGCTCCGGGGTGGTGTTCTGTGCCTCGTCGAGGATGATGAAGGAATCATTCAGGGTGCGGCCGCGCATATAGGCCAGAGGGGCAACCTCGATGACATTCCGTTCCATGAGTTTCGTCACCTTTTCGAAGCCCAGCATCTCGAAGAGGGCATCATAGAGCGGGCGCAGGTACGGATCGATCTTTTGCGCCAGATCCCCGGGCAGGAACCCCAATCGCTCACCGGCTTCCACGGCGGGACGAACCAACAGGACACGGCGCACTCGGTCCGATTCAAGTGCCTCGACCGCGCAGGCAACCGCAAGGTAGGTCTTCCCCGTCCCCGCCGGACCCACGCCAAAGTTGATGTCATGTTTCAGAATCGCGTGCAGGTAGGCCTGTTGATTGGGTCCGCGCGCCTTGATCAAACCACGTTTGGTCTTGATGATGACGTCAGGCAGACGATCCTCGGCGGCTTTCAGCAGGTCATCGGCACCGGCGCTCTGCAGCGACAGATGAATGGACTCGGGGGTCAAAACCTCCATCGCCGTGTCGGCGTAGAGATCCTGCAGGAGTTGCTCACCGAGTCGCACACCACGAGGGTCACCAATCAAGCGAAAGCTCACGCCCCGGTTGCTGATTTCGATCCCAAGGCGCCGCTCGAGTTGGCGTAGGTGCTGATCGAGTTGACCACAGAGATTCGCCAGCCGCACGTTGTCGGCGGGCGCGAGTTCGAGGTCGAGGGTCTGCGGTTGGACTGACGGGCTTGCGGCGTTCACGCGCGCGGACCCGGGATGTCAGCTTGGACGCTGGGAGTGCACAGGATGCCGCGCAGCGAGTTGGGTAGGGCCTCGGTGATTTCGAGATCAACGAACTCCCCGATCAACACGCAGTCCCCTGCGAAATTGACGGCCCGGTTGTTCTCGGTCCGGCCGGTCAGTTGTCGGGGATCCTTGCGCGACGGCCCCTCGACCAACACCCGCTGCCGAGTTCCAATCATCGCCTCGCTGTAGGCGCGGGCATTGGCGTTGATCCGTTCCTGCAGCTGCTCAAGGCGGGCCTTCTTGACCTGCAACGGCACCTCGTCGGGATAATCGGCGGCCGGTGTGCCCGGACGTCGGCTGTAGATGAAGCTGTAGCTGTGGTCGAAGCCGATGTCCGCGACCAGATCGAGGGTCGCGGCGAAGTCGGCATCCGTTTCGCCCGGGAAGCCGACGATGAAGTCGCTCGAAAGGCCGATATCCGGACGCACTTGGCGCAGACGACGAATCTTAGCTCGGTATTCCAATGCCGTGTGCCCACGTTTCATCAAGGCCAGGATCCGATCCGAGCCGGACTGCACTGGCAGGTGCACGAAGCTCACCAACTCCGGAACCTCCGCAAAGACCTCGATCAAGCTGTCCGAGAAGGCCACCGGATGGCTGGTGGTAAAGCGAATCCGATCGATACCGTCGATCGCGGCCACGTAGCGGATCAGGAGCGCAAGATCCGCGCTCGCCTCGCCCTCGGCATCCTCGGCAAGGGCTCCGCGGTAGGCATTGACGTTTTGGCCCAGCAGATTGATCTCACGCACGCCTTGTTGCGCGAGTCCGTAAACCTCGGCAATCACATCATCGAACGGACGACTGATCTCCTCACCGCGCGTGTAGGGCACGACGCAGTAGGTGCAGTATTTCGAACAGCCCTCCATCACCGAGACATAAGCAGTCGGCCCTTCAGCGCGCGGTGCGGGCAGCGCATCGAACTTTTCGATCTCGGGAAAGGAGACATCAACCTGCGGCACTCCGCGCTCGGCGAGATCCTTGAGCATGCGTGGAAGACGATGGAGCGTCTGGGGCCCGAACACCAGATCGACATAGGGCGCCCGTGTGCGAATCGCATCGCCCTCCTGGCTGGCCACACACCCCCCGACCCCGATCACCACCTCAGGTCTTGCCGCCTTCAGGGGGCGCCAGCGGCCGAGCTGTGAAAAGACCTTCTCCTGTGCCTTCTCACGGATCGAGCAGGTATTGAGCAGCAGCACATCGGCATCTTCAGCACGGGCGGCCAATTCCATCCCCATGGACTCTCGCAGCGCATCAGCGATGCGGTCCGAGTCGTATTCGTTCATCTGGCAACCATGGGTCTGGATATAGAGCTTGCGCGGCATGGGCTTTGGGAGGTTCGGGAGTTGGGGGCTGGTGAGTGTGATCGTCAGGCGGGCGATCCCGCGACAGGCGCGCCGGGAGACGACGACGGGATGTTCGGCTCGCGTGCCTTGATGCGGATGTGCTCGGGCAATGATCCGTCGTGAACGGCATGACCGCGTATGACACACGTGCCTAACGTTAAGTCATTGGGGGCCGCCGTGACTCGATCAAGACCCAAGGATGCATCGCAACATGGTCAAGACCTAGGCATTGATCGCATCCTGCATGGAGTGTGGTCCGTGCGTCAATCCCGGACGCCGTAAGGATGTGTTCGCGCTGGGCGCAACGCGCGGAGTCGGCACGCGAAGCATCCTGCGTTTTGCGCATCCGCGTGTCAAGCCGTCAGCATGATCTGAGATCAGAATGGCCCCCAGTTGATCAGGATCAACTTCACTGTAAACTTTGAGACACAGCATCTAGTCGGCGCTATAGTCCGCAACACAAGATATAGTGTTTACGGATCAGAGACGCCTCATGGGACACCAACAACCCAACCTCTCCACCCTGCCCGTGCGGGTTCGCAAGCGCGATGGTGAAGAGGTTCGCTTCGACGCCTCCAAGATCGAGTCGGCGATCCTGCGCGCGGGTCAAGCGAGCGGGGAGTTTGGCGCGTCTGAGGCGAGCCTCTTGACCGCCCAGGTGGTCAAGGTGCTGGCACACCGCTATGGCATTGAGCGCTTTCCGGACATCGAGGGCATCCAGGATGTCGTCGAGCAGACCTTGATCAGCGCGAACCACTTCGAGACCGCACGAAGCTACATCGTCTACCGCGAGCAGCATAAGAAACTGCGCGACGAGCACCGCACGCTGGTGGATGTCGCGGGCTCGATCGACGAATATCTCGACCGCTCGGACTGGCGGGTTGCGGCCAATGCCAACCAGGGCTACTCGCTCGGCGGCCTGATCCTGAACACCTCGGGCAAAATGATCGCCAATTATTGGCTCAGTCATGTCTATCCGCCGGAGATCGGACAAGCCCATCGCGAGGGTGACTTGCATATCCATGACCTGGATATGCTCTCTGGCTACTGTGCCGGCTGGTCGCTGCGGACCCTCTTGAACGAGGGTCTGAACGGTGTCCCCGGCAAGGTCGAGGCAGGTCCCCCGAAGCATATGTCCTCGGCAGTCGGGCAAATCGTCAATTTCCTCGGCACCCTCCAGAACGAATGGGCCGGCGCGCAGGCATTCTCCAGTTTCGATACTTACATGGCCGCCTTTGTCCGTGTCGACAATCTGCCTTACAAGCAGGTCAAGCAATATATTCAGGAACTGATCTACAACCTCAATGTTCCTTCGCGGTGGGGCACCCAGACACCCTTCACGAATCTCACGTTTGATTGGGTCTGTCCTGAAGATCTGCGTGACCAGGTCCCGGTCATCGGGGGGGTGGAGCAATCCTTCACCTATGGTGACCTCCAAGCCGAGATGGATCTGATCAATCGCGCCTATATCGAGGTCATGACCGAGGGAGATGCGAAAGGCCGAATCTTCACCTTTCCCATCCCCACCTACAACATCACGACCGATTTTATTTGGGATAGCCCGAATGCCGATCTGCTGTTCGAGATGACCGCCAAGTATGGCTTGCCTTATTTTCAGAACTTCCTCAACTCAGAGCTTTCGCCCAACATGGTGCGCTCCATGTGCTGCCGCCTGCAGCTGGATCTGCGCGAACTCCTCAAGCGCGGCAACGGACTCTTCGGCTCGGCGGAACAGACCGGATCGCTGGGCGTGGTCACCATCAATTGCGCACGGCTTGGATTCACTCACCAGGGCGACGAAGCCGGGCTGATCAAGCGGCTCGATCAGCTCTTGGAACTCGCGCGCAACAGCCTGGAGATCAAACGCAAGGTCATTCAGCGTCATCTGGATGCGGGACTCTTCCCCTATACCAAACGGTATCTCGGAACCTTGCGCAATCATTTCTCAACCATCGGGGTGAATGGCATCAACGAGATGATCCGCAATTTCACCAAGGATGCCGAGGACATCACCACTGACCGGGGCCATGCCATGGCCTGTCGATTGCTCGACCAGGTTCGCGCGCGCATGGTCGAATTCCAGGAAACGACGGGCAACATGTATAACCTGGAAGCCACCCCGGCGGAAGGGACGACCTACCGCTTCGCCCGGGAGGATCAGAAACGTTTTCCTGGCATCCTCCAGGCCGGCACACCCGAGACACCCTATTACACGAACAGCTCACAACTCCCGGTCGGCTATACCGACGACCCCTTCGAGGCGTTGGCCATGCAGGAAGAGTTGCAAACCAAGTACACCGGCGGCACGGTGCTGCATCTCTACATGAGCGAGCACATCTCTTCGACCGACGCCTGCAAACGTCTCGTCCGCCGTGCCTTGGAGAATTTCCGCCTGCCCTATGTCACGGTCACCCCCGTGTTTTCCATCTGTCCCAAGCACGGCTATCTCGCTGGGGAACATGAGTTCTGTCCAGTCTGCGACCAAGAACTGATGGCACGCAAGGCCGCGCAGGGCGAATGGGCCATTCACTGAGACCGGCGCCGAACTCCCGCGCCACGACCCTTTCATCATTACTACATGCACCATCAGGACGTCATCATGAGCCAAGGTCACATCGAACTGCCGAACGAAGAGCGGACCCGTTGCGAGGTCTGGACTCGCGTGATGGGTTATCACCGCCCCGTGTCTGCCTTCAATGCCGGCAAACGGAGCGAGCACGCCGAACGACGTTATTTCACTGAAGCGCCCACGGCCAGCCAAGGCAAGCGGGGCCAGCGCGCGGCCGCCTGAGCAGCGTGCCGACTCGGGCTTGACCGCGCGAATGACCCATGTCGCCAGGACAGCGTCCATTCCCGACCAACCAGACAACGCAGCACGCGGATGACCCGCGGGTCGTGCGCCCGTTGCGGGTTGGCGGACTGTTACCGCTCACAACCATCGACTATCCAGGAGAGCTCGCGGCGGTGGTCTTTTGTCAGGGCTGTGGCTGGCGATGCCGCTATTGTCACAACCCCAGTCTGCTCGACCCGCATGCAGCGACCTCCCTCACCTGGGGTGACGTCGCTGCCTTTCTCGACCGGCGCGTAGGCCTCCTCGACGCGGTTGTTTTCAGTGGCGGTGAACCGACAGTACAACAGGGTCTTGAGGCGGCCATCGCGGAGGTCAAGGCGCGTGGATTCAAGGTCGGATTGCACACCGCGGGGGCGGTGCCGGGACGGCTCGCACAGATCCTCCCGCATCTCGACTGGATCGCGCTCGATATCAAGGGCCTGCCTGAGAGCTATCCGACGATCACTGGTGTCACCCATGCCGGTCGCGCGGCTTGGGAAAGCCTCGCGCTGCTACTTGATGCCAAGATCGAGCTTGAGGTTCGCACGACCTTGATGCCCGGTTGTACCTCGGAGGACGTCGGCAAGCTGGCACGGCGGCTGTCCCGAGCCGGAGTGAAACGCTACGCCATTCAAGCCTGCGACACCGCCCACGCACTCGACCCTGGGCTCGAACCATCAGGCATCCCCTTCGCACAACTCGTCCGCGACGTCGATGCCAGTTCCTTCACCAGCCTGATCCTGCGCCATCCCTGATCCAACGTTCACGCGGCTTCGTCAGCCTTTGCCGAACCAGGTCACACACCCCACATAGGCGGGATGTGGATTCTGCCCCCCTGGGATTGAGGAGCACGCGATGCGTGACCTACTACTGATTGACAATGGCTCGAAGCGCGCTGACGCGATCCTGAGCCTGCGAGCGATTGCCGAGCGTCTCGGTGCGCGGGTCGGCCGGACCGTGCTGCCGGTCTCACTCTTACACGCCCATCATGTTCCGAGCAGTATCTTGAATGATCAGGCGGCCGACACCTTCGAGCCCTTCATGCGACGTCGGCTCACTATGGGCGTGCGCCACTTCTCGATCATCCCACTGTTTTTCGGTCCCAGTCGGGCCATCAGCGATTATGTCCCCGAACGCCTCGCGGCACTCCGCGACGAATTTGGATCATTCGAGGTGCGCCTCGCCCGCAACCTATGCCCGATGCCCGCTGGCGAACCCCTTCTCGCCGAAATTCTCTTCGATCTGATCCATGACACGGCGACGCGCGAACGGATCAAGCTGAGCCGCGTTCTGTTGGTCGATCATGGCTCGCCCATCCCAGCCGTGACCGAAGTGCGCAATTGGCTCGCGCGTCGCTTGCGGGCACTGCTCGATACCGAGATTGAATTGGGCGAAGCCGTCATGGAACGACGGGCTGGATCAGAGTATGACTTCAACGGAGCGCTCCTAGAGGACCATCTTCGCAAGCTTGCCGCGGTCGACCCGTCCAGTCCGGTGATCCTGTCCATGCTCTTTCTCTCGCCAGGACGCCACGCGGGTCCGGGCGGTGACATTGCCGAGATCTGCGCGACGGTCAGCGCGGACTGTCCTGGTTTTCGCACGGTCTACACGCCCTTGGTCGGCAGCCACCCGAAATTGATCGAGATCCTCGCGCGGCGCGCCGCCGAGCTTGAGATCACATCCACCCGATGACGCTGAGCCGCGTGATCACAACCGCCCGGCAACGGCCATCGGGTTACGGACCCGCTTCCCCATTCTAGCCCTTCATCACATGAGGTCACTGCTTCGATGATCGACAAGAACAACGACAACGGACTGTTTCGCTGGCGCTTCCACCGGCTGGGTGGTTTCGATCAGGTGCGGATCGAAACCGGCGAGGACCTGTGCCATCTACCCGAACTCGACCAAAAGCTGTGGGCCGCGTTGAGTTGCCCGACCACCGGACTCGAGCTCGACAGCCACACCCTCGAACTGCTTGATGCCGATGGAGACGGTCGCATCCGTGTTCCAGAAATTCTGGCCGCGACGACCTGGATCTGCCGTGTCATCAAAGATCCGAATGATTTGATCAACAATCAGTCGACCGTGGTCCCACTGGCCGCGATCGACGAGTCGACCGAAGACGGTCGACGTGTTCTCATCGCAGCACGCAACATCCTGACCAATCTCGGCAAGCCCGAGGCCATCGAGATCACCGCCGAGGACACCGCCGACACCAGCCGAATCTTTGCGACGGCGCGATTCAATGGTGACGGGATCGTTCCGGCGACATCCGCGGCCGACCCAGCTCTCGCGAGCGCCATCTCGGATATCCTAAGCTGTGTCGGCGCCGCAACCGACCGCAGTGGCCAGCCCGGCATCTGCGCGGAGCGGTGCGAGCACTTCTTTACCGAGGCGCGCGCCTATCTCGACTGGTGGAACGAAGCCGAGGCGGATCCGACCAATCTGCTCCCGCTCGGGGAGCTGACGGAGCAAGCGAGCCGCTCATTCGGGGCTGTGCGTGCAAAGATCGATGACTTTTTCACACGCACAAGGCTTGCACTCTACGACCCCTCTGCCAGCGCGGTTCTCAATCCGAATGCGGATGCCTTCAGCGCGCTCGGCACCCTCATGCTCTCAGCGGCCACCCCGGATCTATCGGTTTTCCCGCTCGCCCGTATCGAGGGCGGACATGCACTACCGCTCGAACGTGGTGTGAATCCGGCTTGGGCACAGCCCTTGGCGGAATTCCGCGAGCTCGTCATCACCCCCCTGTTGGGTGAGCGAGACGCACTGACTGAAGCCGAGTGGCTCGACCTGCGCACACGTTTTTCCGCGCATGCGAACTGGATGGGGCAGATGCGCGGTGCCGTGGTCGTCCCACTCGGGATCACACGGGTACGTGAACTCCTGACCACCGACTGCGAACCCGCCATTCGCCGCCTCATCGCTGAAGACCTCGCGGTGGCCGAGGCCGTCGATGCCTTCGCCCAAGTGGACCGGCTCGTTCACTACCATGCCCACCTCTTCACCCTGCTCAATAACTTCGTCTGTCTGAGTGATTTCTACTCCGGTGAGAAGAAGGGGATCTTTCAGGCTGGAACACTCTATCTCGACGGGCGGGGATGCGAACTCTGTATCCAGGTCAAGGATCTCGACGCGCACAGTGCCATGGCCTCCATGAGCCGCACCTACCTTGCCTATTGCACCTGCACGCGGCGCGGTGGTTCCGAAACCATGCTGATCGCTGCCGCCTTTACCGATGGCCACGCCGAGAATCTCATGGTGGGCCGCAACGGCGTTTTCTACGACCGCCAAGGACGCGACTGGGACGCAACCATCACCAAGATCATCGAGCAGCCGATCAGTGTGCGCGAGGCCTTTTGGCGACCCTACAAGCGCGTCGCGCGGCTGATTTCGGAACAAATCGAGAAATTTGCCGGGGAGCGTGATCAAGCGGTTGACAACGCCGCCAGCAAAAACATCGCCGAGGCCGCGCTTAAAGGCTCCAACGGGGCGAATCCAGCCTCGGGCTTCGACATCGCAAAATTCGCTGGTATCTTCGCGGCCCTAGGTCTGGCAATCGGTGCCATCGGAACGGCCTTGGCGACCGTCATGGTGAGCCTGTTCAAGTTGCAGTGGTGGCAGTTCCCGCTGCTCGTCGGCGGTGTGATCCTCGCCATCTCCGGGCCCGCGATGCTCCTTGCCTACCTGAAACTGCGCGCGCGCAATCTCGGGCCCCTGCTCGATGCGAACGGCTGGGCGATCAACACCTCGGCCAAGATCAACATCCCGTTCGGGACCAGCCTGACCACCCTTGCCGAACGTCCACGTGGATCGCAATACTCACTGATCGATCCTTTTGCCGAAAAACGCCGTCCTTGGAAGCTCTACGGCGTCATCATCTTGCTGCTCGCTGCACTTCTCGTGCTCTGGCACCAGGGCCATCTGGAGCGTTGGTGGTTGGACTTACAGGAGTCTGTGGCCACCATCGAGCAGGCTGAATCCAGCCCGGACGTCGGTGCGGGAGCAACGAGCGAAGACCCGTCCGACGCTGCCACACCCGCTCAGGACGCGGACGCTGCGGCCACGGAGGATGGCGCGGAGGCGAGCGATCCGCCTGCTGAACCGGCTGACACACCGCCCGCTCCGGAGCAGGAGCAGGAGCAGGAGCAGGAGCAGGAGCAGGAGCAGGAGCAGGAGCAGGAGCAGGATGCATCCGAAACAGAAGAGACGGCGAGCACGGAACCGGTGGTTGAGGAAGACCCAGCAGGCGATCCCGCCGCCGAGTAGCCATACACCGACCGGGTGGCGGGCGCTCGACTCGAGACTTCGACTCCCGCCTTTGGATCAATAGATGGTCTCTGGAATGTAGCCGGGGGCGTTAGGCCCCAGGTTACGCTCCCCATCCTCGGCCGCCTCGTAGGGATTGCCTTGGGCATAGGGATCGCCCGCGGCGGTTTCGGCCTCGTCCTCGACCGTATCGATGACGGGGTCGCCAATCAGCGCGCCGTCCGACAGGCTCACACCCTCGATCACCGTTTGATTGCCGCACCCACTCAGCAGCGCGATCAACAGCCCAAGGGCCAGGACGGTGTCACGACCTGGGTCACGGCGATCAGCAGGCAAGCTCATGAGTGCTCCATCGTGCGCATCACAGTCAGCATGAAATGAGTCTGCGTATCCTCGCACAAGATCAGGAATCGCATGCGTCTTTTGTTGCTGGAACACCGCTGATCGCGGCGCGTACCGCGTCTTCCGAGACCGGGAGCATGACCCTGTGAGACGCGATCACCCCCCACCTCGAGGGGACGACTCATCAGAGGTGCACTGCCGCTGCCCGGAACAAGCGTGCTATCGTTTCTTTTTTTTGAGGAATTGTGTTGTGTGTTCGAGGATCTTCCAGTCGTATCCCGGAGGTTTGCTCCTTCTGATCGCGGTGTGTGCGACCCTCCTCCCGCCCCCCACTAGCGTGGCGGCCGAGCGACCCACGATCGGACTCGCCCTCTCGGGTGGTGGCGCACGGGGTGCGGCTCATGTCGGTGTCCTGCGCGTTATCGAGCAACTTGGAATTCCGGTGGACTATGTGGCCGGCACCTCGATGGGCTCGATCATCGGTGGACTCTACGCCATGGGGATGTCGCCGGATCAAATCGAAGCCACGATCGAGGAGATCGATTGGAACGCCATCTTTCGCGATGAACCGCCACGTCAGCAGCGGCGCATCCGTCGGAATCTGGACGACAGAAGTTTTCTGATCGGAGCGAGACCAGGCGTGAACGAAGCGGAGGGCGAGGTCAATCTGGTCCCGGCGTTGATCCAGGGACAACGGCTCGACCTCGCCTTGCGACGCTATACCATGCCCGCGCGCACGATCCACAACTTCGATGATCTTAAGATCCCGTTTCGCGCGGTGGCAACAGACGCCGTCACTGGGGGCGCGGTTATCCTTGGGTCGGGTGATCTGGCAACGGCCATGCGTGCCAGCATGGCCGTGCCTGCCGCATTCTCCCCGGTCGAGATCGATGATCAGCTGCTGATCGACGGCGGCCTCGCCATGAACCTGCCGGTCAGCGCCGTGCGGGAGATGGGCGCGGACATTATCATCGCGGTCGATGTCGGCGGACCAAGGCGCGATCGTGAAGAAATCAACAATGTGCTCGAGATGCTCGATCAGGTGATGAGCCTGGTCACCTGGCGCAATACCCAGGAGTCCATCGCCGAGTTGCGCCCGGACGATGTTCTCATCGTGCCGCCGCTGGGACGCGAGGTCCTCGCCGCGGATTTCAACAGGATGCTCGAAGCCATCGCCATTGGTGTGCGGGGCGCCGAGGAACGGCGTCCAGAACTGCTCGCGCTCAAGCGCCCGGCCCGGCAGCCTGAACGTTTTGTCGCCGGCCAGCGTCTCCCAGAGACACCCATGCCGGTGATCGATCGCGTCCGCATCGAAAATCAATCCCGCCTCTCGGATGACTTAATCGCTCGCCGCCTCGACGTGCCGCTCGGGGAACCCCTGGATGTCAACGCCTTGGAGGCACAGATCGAGCGGATCTTCGATCAGGACAACTTCGAGACGGTCCATTATCAGATTGAGAAAGCCGCCGACGAGAAAACCGAACTCGTCGTGACCGCAACCGAGAAATCCTGGGGAACCAGTTACCTGCAGGCGGGACTCGAACTCTCCTCGGCATCCGGGGGAGATTCGCAGTTCAACATCGGCTTCGCCTATACCATGGCGCCAGTCAATCCACTAAACGCGGAGTGGCGAACCCAGTTCCAGCTCGGCGAAGAGCCCGGTTTAATCACCGAATTCTACCAGCCATTGGATCCGCTCGAGCGCTGGTACCTGGAAGCCATGGCCGGCTATTTCACGGAGAGTCTCACCCTGTTCGAACCCAGTGTCTCGGACAATCCCAAGGCGAAATATCTGCTCACGCGTGCCGGCGGATCGCTTGAGGTCGGCCGTAACCTCGGTCACTGGGGCCGGCTCGGCTTAAGCTATTCACGTTACGGCGGTCGGGCGTCGTTGCGCTACGGGGATCCCGGCATGAGGGGGTACGGTTTCGATGATGGAGCGCTCGGATTGACCTTCTACATCGACACCCTCGACAACGTGAATTTTCCACGTCACGGCTGGGCCGCGACGACCTTCGCAACAACCTCGCGGACGGAACTGGGCGCATCCCGGAACTATGATCAAGCCGGCATCAGCGTCCTGCACAGCCGGAGTTGGGGTCCTAACAGCCTGCTGACGAGTCTTCGGTTCGCGGGAACCTTCGGTGGGGAGGAGTCGCCGCAATCGCTTTATCGCCTCGGCGGTTTTTTGAACCTCTCGGGCTTCAACCAGAACGAACTCTCCGGAGCCAATCTCGGGCTTGCACGTGGCATCTATCTGCGCCAACTCGGGGTTGGCCTCGTGAACACCTATGCGGGAGCATCGCTTGAGTTGGGAAATGTCTGGGATCAGCGCTCCGATATCAATTTCGACACCTTGCGCGTGGGCAGCAGCCTCTTTCTCGGTGCCGACACCTTCATTGGCCCACTCTACTTCGGTTACGGTTTATCCGATGGCGGTTTCAACGCGATCTATCTGCTCTTAGGCCGCCCCTGGAGTGTGCGCTGGACCGATTGAGCCACCGCCTCCTCCGACCGCTCACCCTGCTTGATGCTCCGACTCTCCAGATCAAGCAGGTATTCGAGCTGAGGCGGCAACCCGCCGGTCTGCTAGGCACAGCGGAGTGCCGTGGGACGGTTCGGCATCTTCGCCAGATCACGTTCGTCCTCCAAAAAGGGGGAGGTTTCACGGACGGCCGCGGCGGTTTCGCGCAACACGGCGAGAGACCATGCGGGCAGCTCTTCGTTCAGGCGGTAATGGATCCACAGACCGTCACGGCGATCACGAACTAATGCCAACTCGCGCAGTTGCGCGAGATGCCGGGAGACATGCGGCTGCACCGCGCCAAGGGCATGGGTGAACTCACAGACACAGAGTTCCGGATGCCGCACGAGCAGAATCAGACAACGCAGGCGCGTCTCGTGTGAGAGTGCACTGAAGAAGTCCCTGGGAGCTATGGTCATGATCGCAACGACTCGACTGCCAACGAATGACCCCGGGGCACAGGTCCGCGCCTGTGTTCGCCCGTGATGCGATGAGCCATCTCCGTTGGCATCGGCCCACGCCGTGTCCCCTGGATGCGTCCGGGCATCCCGGCATCCTCGGGTCCCAACCCTCACCATGACTCAATGGATCAACGGAATGGATCGACCCGATCTCAGCGCGCATACGCCCATGATGCAGCAATACCTGCGCCTCAAGTCGGATTATCCCGACATGCTCTTATTCTACCGGATGGGCGACTTCTACGAACTCTTCTTCGAGGATGCCGAGCGGGCGGCCCGACTGCTCGATATCACGCTCACCAAACGCGGCCAATCCGGCGGGCAACCCATCCCGATGGCCGGCGTTCCCTATCATGCCGCGGAGACCTATCTCTCACGATTGGTGCGCAAAGGGATCGCGATCGCCATCTGCGAACAGGTCGGCGACCCCGCGAAGAGTAAGGGACCCGTGGAGCGGCGGGTGGTCCGAATCGTCACACCGGGCACTCTGACGGACGAGGCACTGCTCGAAGATCGCCGCGAGAATTTACTCTGCGCCATCGCGACCGCCGCCGACGGCTATGGACTCGCGGTGCTCGAGCTTGCCAGCGGTCGCTTCTCCGTGCTCGAGGTCTGCGATCTCGAGGCATTGACCAGCGAACTCGAACGCCTCAAGCCCGCCGAGATCCTGATCGCCGAGGACGCTTCGCTACCTGAATGGTTGCATTTGGAACGGGGGGTGACGCGCCGTCCAACCTGGCATTTCGAGCACGACAGCGCGGTGCGGTTGCTCTGTGAGCAATTCGGCACCCGTGATCTCAATGGCTTTGGCTGCGCCGACTTGACGCGCGCCATAGGCGCGGCCGGCTGCTTGCTCCAGTACGTTCGCGACACCCAATTCGCGGCCCTGCCACACCTGCGCGCACTCATCACCGAAACGCGTGACGAGGCGCTCATCCTGGATGCGGCGACCCGTCGCAATCTAGAGATCACCGAGAGTCTCAGCGGCCGATCCGAACAGACCCTCCTCGGGGTACTCGATCGCACGGCAACCGCCATGGGGAGTCGCCTCCTGCGACGCTGGCTCGGCCGCCCCCTACGGGCACGATTCGTCGCCGAGGCTCGTCATGCCGCGATCACCGCACTCATGGATTGCGATCGCTGCGGAGACCTCAAGAAGATTCTGTCTGGAATCGGCGATCTCGAACGCATTCTCACCCGCATCGCACTGCGTTCGGCGCGCCCGCGTGATCTCTCGACGCTGCGTGATGGCCTGGCCTTGCTGCCGGAGCTCCGTGCGCCGCTGCTCGATGGCGATGATCCGCTGTTACTCGATGTCCTGGCCGCGCTCGGCGATCACCCTGAGGTCCAAGACCGTCTCGCGCGCGCACTCGTCACGCAACCTCCCCTCTTGATCCGAGATGGCGGCGTCCTCGCGACCGGCTACGACACGGAACTCGACCGACTGCGCGGCCTGTCTGACAGCGCCGACCGGTTTCTCCTCGATCTCGAGGCCCGTGAACGCGACAGCACCGGTCTTCCGGGACTGAAGGTCGGGTATCACCGAACCCACGGCTACTACATCGAGTTGGGACGCAACCAGGCCGACCAGGTCCCCCCGCATTACAGCCGTCGCCAAACGCTCAAGGGAGTCGAGCGCTATGTCACGCCCGAACTCAAGCGGTTCGAGGACGAGATCCTTAGCAGCCGCGAACGCGCCTTGGCACTCGAAAAATCACTCTACGAGGAGTTGCTCGCACACCTCGCCGAGACCTTAGACCCCCTACGACGCAGCGCCGAGGCAATCGCAACGCTCGACGTGCTCGCGAACCTGGCCGAACGCGCCGGGACGCTCAACTGGTCGCGACCACGTCTGAGCGACGACCCCTGTATCAAAATCGAGGACGCGCGCCATCCGGTGGTCGAGAGCGTGCTCGACATGCCCTTCATCGCCAATGGGCTGGACCTGGACCCGGGGCGGCGCATGCTCATCATCACCGGCCCCAATATGGGCGGTAAATCGACCTATATGCGCCAGAGCGCCTTGATCGTCTTGCTGGCCTACAGCGGAAGCTTCATTCCGGCGCGCACCGCGACGATCGGCCCCATCGATCGGATCTTTTCACGGATCGGGGCATCGGATGACCTCGCCGGTGGCCGCTCGACCTTCATGGTGGAGATGGAGGAGACGGCCAACATCCTGCACAACGCGACCGCCGAGAGCTTGGTATTGATGGATGAGGTCGGCCGTGGCACCAGCACCTTCGATGGCTTGTCCCTAGCCTGGTCCTGTGCCATCGAACTGGCCACGCGGATCGGGGCCTACGGACTCTTTGCGACCCATTATTTCGAACTCACGACCCTGCCGGAGGAGTACCCGGGGATCGCGAATGTTCATCTCGACGCGATCGAGCATGACGCACGCATCCTCTTCATGCACACACTGCGCGACGGCCCTGCTAATCAGAGTCATGGCCTGGCGGTCGCCGCGCTTGCCGGTGTGCCCGCACCGGTGATCGAGCGCGCGCGTTCACGCTTGCGCGAGCTGGAATCGGGGGCGCGACGCCATGCCGAACGCGACGCGGTGCAATTGTCACTCTTTCCGCTCGAGCTCGAACCAAGTCCCCAGCCACATCCCGTCGTGCGGGAACTCGACGCACTCGACCCGGATGCCCTGACACCACGGGAGGCACTTGCCATGCTGTATCGTCTGAAGGAATTGGCCGCGACCTGAAGCAGTGCGGGTTTGCTCACGTGCGGAGGACGGCGTCGATCCCGAGTCAATGCAAGGTGCTCAGGCGAGTATCCGAGACGCGGACCGCTCTTCGTCATCCTCGGGATGATCGGCGTGGACGCGCAGCAGGGCCAGGGTAATATTGTCTGAACCACCACGTTCGTTCGCCAGATGGACCAGCGCCGCGGCGGCCGGATCGAGCGCATTGCGCGCGCTCGCGATCAGGACTTGCCGAACCCAATCCTCCGGCACCATCCCCGTGAGACCGTCCGTGCACAACATGAAGATATCGCCCGGTTCCAGATCAGTGATGCCCGAAGACACCCTGAGCTCCTCCAGGGAACCCAGGGCGCGGGTCAGAATGTTCTCCCCCACGCCACAGCGCCGGGCGTCCTCACGCGAGGCGAAGAATCCCTGATCGACGACATCTTGGATGAGCGAATGATCGTGCGAGAGTTGCTCGAAACGCTCCGCGCGCAACCGGTAAAGCCGCGAATCCCCGACATAGGCGAACGCCAGCCAGGTCGGACCCACCGCGGCGACAACGATCGTCGTGCCCATCCCGGCGAGCTCCGAACGCACTTCGCCGAGTTGACAAATGGCCAGATGGGCCTTTTCGATAGCGGCTTCAACAAAGGCCCGTGCGTCCCCGGCCTGGTCCCAGGCAGCAGACTGGTTCTGGAAGCACTCGGCAATCACCTCCGCGGCGATTGCGCTCGCAACTTCGCCCGCTCGTGACCCACCGATCCCATCGGCGACCATCAGCAAGCCGCATTCCGGCTGCACCAGAACGGCATCCTCGTTGCCGACACGCACCCGACCAGGATGCGTGCGCCAGGCATATTCGAAGCGATAGGGCATGACGCCTGACCTCTGCACAGCCGTTCCATCGTCCATCGCAGGCATGATGCCCTCCCCCTAACATCAGGATCCACTGTCACCATTGAGTTGCGCGGCCAGGCGTTTCGCGTCGACATAACCTGGAATCATGTCACCGCTCTCGGTCAGGATCGCCGGGGTTCCCCGCAGCCCCATTTCACGACCCAGGGCAATGTGCGCATCGACCGGATTCGCGCAGGATTTAACCGGGATCTGCTTCCCGGCTTTGGCATCGGTCATTGCGACGCGTTGCGCCTCGTCGTCACCAGCGCACCACACCGACACCGCCTCCTCATAGGCCGCGCTCCCCGCCCCAGCCCGAGGGTAGAAGAGATAGCGCACGCGAATGCCTTCCCGCGCATACTGATCAATTTCGCTGTGGAGCTTGCGACAGTAGCCGCACTCGATGTCCGTGAATACGGTCACCGTATGTTGTGCGTCCGCCGGTCCGAACACGACCATCTGCGCTTCGCCGAGATCATCGACCAGGGCCTTGCGCGCGTGCGCAAGCCGTGGCTCGGTCACGTCCTCGCGCGTCTCCAGGTCGACGATGCGCCCATCGACGAAATAACGACCGTCGCCCGTGACATACATGAGTTGTGTGCCAATCATCACCTCATAGAGGCCAGGAACCGGGGACGGCGAGATGCTGTCGATCTGAACCTCCGGCACAATGTCGACCAAGGCCTTGCGAATGGTCTGTTCCGGCGAGGACCAGACCGGCTGTGCGCCCAGCAGAAGGGCGAGGCCGGCAAGAGCGGAACAATGCAATCTAGTCATGGATACCTCAATCTCGGAAGTTGGTAAATTGGATGGGAAGCCCCCAGTCCTCGCCACGCAGCAGCGCGATGGCATCCTGGAGGTCGTCACGCTTCTTGCCCGAGACCCGCACCTGATCGCCTTGGATCTGCGCCTGGATCTTGAGTTTGCTTGCTTTCAGTGCCTTGATCATACGTTTCGCCGTCTCGGAGTCGACGCCTTGCTTGAGCGCGATCTCCTGGCGCGCGGAACTCAAATTCGAAACCGGATCGCTCGGATTCAGACTGGCGAGATCCACCTTGCGTTTGACGAGTTTCTGGCGAAGGATATCCATCATCTGCAGGAGGTGGAACTCCTGCTCACCCGTCATGAGAATCTGATCGTCGGTCAGTTCGAAACGTGCCGAGATGCCCTTGAAGTCGAAACGCGTTTGGATCTCACGATTGGACTGATCGACCGCATTGCGGACTTCCTGCAAGTCGATCTCTGAAACGATGTCGAACGTTGGCATATCATCCTCTAGGAACAGCACGACGAAATCAGGACGCTACATTGTGCGAGAAATCGCACCGAAAGCGAAACCGCCAGCCACCCTCCCCCCGGGTCATCCCCGCGGATGATGGCGCGCATGCAGTTGTTTCAGGCGTTCGCGCGCGACATGGGTATAGATTTGCGTCGTTGAGAGATCACTGTGGCCAAGGAGCATCTGCACGACCCGCAGATCCGCGCCATGATTGATCAGATGGGTGGCGAAGGCGTGCCGCAGGGTGTGGGGCGAGAGGGGACGCACGACGCCGGCCTCCAGCGCATAGCGCTTGATCAACAACCAGAACGCTTGACGTGTCATGCACTCACTGCGGCTGGTCGGAAAGAGATAATCGGTCACCCGTCCCGCGAGCAGTTCGGCGCGCGGCCCCTTCAGATAGGTTGCCAACCACTGACCCGCTTCTTCGCCGAGCGGCACCAGGCGCTCCTTTCCCCCTTTGCCAACAAGCCGCACCACGCCCTGCGTCAAGCCGAGCTGGCCGGCCCTGAGCGTGACCAGTTCGGTCACGCGCAAACCGCTCGCATAGAGCACCTCAAGCATGGTGCGGTCACGGTGTCCGCGTGCATCGCTCGTATCCGGGGCGGTGAGCAGGGCCTCCACCTCCGCCTCACTCAGACTCTGAGGGAGTGGCCGACCGAGCTTGGGGGCTTCGACCCGCGCGCTGGGATCCTCGCGGATCAGTCCGGTGCGAATCAGATGCTGATAGAACTGGCGCAAACAAGACAACAGGCGTGCGCTCGATCGTGGTTTGCGCCCCTGCTGCGAGCGCATGACCAGAAAATCCAGGAGATCGAGCCGTTGCGCCGAGATCAGAGAACGGGCGCGCTCGCGTGCGATCCAGTGTGCGAAGGCACGCAGATCGGACTGATACGCCGAGAGGGTGTTGGCACTTAAGCCCCGCTCCATCCAAAGTGCATCGGCAAACCCCTCGATGAGGCTCAGATCGTCCATCATGGGCCTCCGCGCGACCGATCGTCCCGGCTCCCGGGCCGGTCCGCAACCAAGGATCCGTCCAACACCACGCCCTCGTGCTTCAGCAACCAACGCTTCATGGCAAGCTTACGGCCGTGCAGATCACCTGCAAAACCACCGAGACCGCTGACGGCAACCACCCGATGGCAGGGAATCACCAGTGGGCATGGATTGGCACGACAGGCCTGCCCCACCGCCCTGGGACTCGTGCCGAGTTGGCGCGCAATCGCACCATAGGTGCGTGTCTGGCCACAGGGAATCTGTCTCAATTCAGCCCACACGCGCTGCTGGAAGGCGGTCCCCTGCACATGGACCGGCAGCTCGAGTCGTGCGCAGGGTCGCTCGAAATAGTTCAGGATCGGCTGCAGCAGCCAATCCGGTCGCGGCCCGGTTGCATCCTGCATGAATGCGGGGGTTGGATCGAGCTCGATACGTGTGACCAGGTCGCGATCCCAGACCACGCCGAGGGGGCCACATGGCGTCTCAACCAGTGCTGACGACATCAATCCGCTGATCCCATCGAGGCGAACAACCGCAGCGGACGACGGCTCACGCGCGGCTCGACTCAGCAAGCGGGGGAACAGGTTCGATCGGGCTGTGGATAAGTCTGTGGGTGAACCCGGCGGAACGGCATGTCATGGTCGCGTATGTCACTGTTTCGTCATCCATCCTAATCCGAGCGAATCTGTATGATAGCTTTTAAATCAATCGATTGGAAAACCAGGGCGCACACAGTGGCCCCTGGTATCCGGGTCGCTGAACCGAGTTCGAACAGATTTCGAGCATGTGAATAACCACTTCCGCGGCGGCGTCCAGTCGAAATCATCGAACCATCGCCCTCGACGGTATCACGGCAGGCGTCTGCTCACTGGTCGCAACCGCGGGTCATCATGCAGGTGCAACCTCTTGCTCACTCAGGCAAGATACCCTGATCTGTCAGGCGCTCCAGCTTTGGACATCCCACTCCATGACCATGAGTAACCAGCATGTCACGAAGGATCGCTTCTGGGAGGTCGAATCACTTCAGAGCATGACACCGGAACAATGGGAATCGCTCTGCGATGGCTGTGCGAAATGCTGTCTCGAAAAATTCGAGGATGAGGATTCGGGCGAGATCCACTACTCGCGCATTGCCTGCGCCCTGCTCGACCTCGAGAGCTGCCGCTGCAGTGATTACACCCATCGAGCCGAACGCATGCCGGATTGCGTGACCCTCACGCCCGCCGTCCTAGAGCACTCCCGCTGGCTGCCCGAGACCTGTGCCTATCGGCGCTTGGCGGAGGGGCGAGCACTCCCAGTCTGGCACCCCCTGCTGACCGGGACGCCACAGAGCGTCATCGATGCCGGACAGAGCCTGTCCGGTCGCGCGCTCCCCCCAGATCCCGAAACCGATCCGCTCATGCATCTGATTGATTGGGTTCGCTGAGTGCGCACTCGGGCACCGTCTCGGGCGGTGCCAGGAGACGCGATAGCAAGGCCATCGGGCTCGCTCGACAGGGTAACTCGATGCGCACCACCCAGCCGTCCCCGGGCGCGCGACGGAGTTCCGCGCCCGTCGTCGCATCGCGCATCGCGCTGAGGCGAAAACGCCGTTGCGCATCGGGCATCAGCAACTCGAGTTCGTCACCGAGCGCGAAGGCGTTCTTCACCCGGATGTCCGCCCAACCCTCCACGTAGCGTATAACCTCGCCGACGAAGATCTGGCGTTGTGGGCTGGATGAGCCATCTTCATAGTTCTGGAGCGCATTCGGTGCATGGCGGCGGTAGAAGCCATCGGTGTAGCCGCGATTGGCAAGTCCCTCGAGGTCAGTGAGCAGCGCGGGGCGGAAGGGCGCACCCGCGCGGGCCTCGTCGATCGCCGCACGATAGACCCGAGCGGTCCGGGCAACATAGTAGTGCGACTTGGTCCGACCCTCGATTTTCAGGGCATCAACCCCGATCGCGACCAGGCGCACCACGTGCTCGACCGCGCGTAGGTCGCGCGAGTTGAGAATGTAGGTGCCGGCCTCATCCTCGAACACAGGCATGTAGGCGCCGGGGCGCGCCCCTTCTTCGAGCAGGTAGACCTCATCGGCCGCGGCATGTCGCTGAACCGGTGCCGATGGATCGCAGCCCAGGCTGTCGCCATCGTGCGCGGGAACCGGGGTGATTCCCGCGACCCGATAGTCCCACCGACACGCGTTCGTACAGGCCCCCTGGTTGGCATCGCGATGATTGAAGTAACCCGACAAGAGGCAGCGACCCGAGTAAGCGATACAGAGGGCGCCATGCACGAAGACCTCGAGTTCCGTATCGGGACAAGCATCGCGGATCTCCTCGACCTCATCGAGGGAGAGTTCGCGTGACAGGATGACGCGGGTGACGCCCTGTGCGGCCCAAAACCGGACCGCGGCTGCATTGGTCGTATTGGCCTGGACGGACAGGTGAATCGGCTGCTCGGGCCATCGCTCGCGCACCAGGAGCATCAAGCCGGGGTCGGCCATGATCAAGGCATCAGGGCGACTGGCCAGGATGGGCTCGAGATCGGCGATGACATGCTTGAGTTTCCGACCGTGCGCCAGGATGTTCACAGCGAGATAGAAGCGCTTCCCCGCTGCGTGCGCCTCGGCGATGCCCGCGACCAGCCCGGCCTGATCGAAGCTGTTGTTGCGGACCCGCAAACTATAGCGGGGGACGCCCCCATAGACGGCATCGGCCCCATAGGCGAAGGCATACCGCATGGCGCGCAGGGAACCCGCCGGCGAGAGCAACTCAGGGCGGATCGAACTCAACGCAGTTCCACCTCAAAAGCTAACCGCTCGTCACCGCCCAACGTGCGCTTACGCAACACCGAGACCGGGACGCGTTCACCAGGCAGGCCGTCTACGAGAGCGATCCGCACGTCCGCGTAGGTTGCGATGGGTTGCTCGCCGATCTGGACGATCCGGTCGCCCGCCTTGAGCCCGCCCTCTTGCGCGCTACTGCCCTCGGCGAAGCCGAGGATCCGGGCACCTTCTTCACCAATCCCTGATTCAAGCATGACCCCGAGCCGCCCCGGCTCCGGCAGATCAACCCGTTGCGGATAGACGAAGAAGTCGGCCGCCGCCGGATGCATACTGCGTTGGTTGCCGTTCAGAATGGTGGCAACGGGGACATCGAGTCGACGCTGCAGCCGGCTCGGGATCCCAACCCCATACTCGACATGTCCAGAGCCGGCCAACACCACTAGCGTCCGCTCGGACTCATCGCTCAGGTACGAGGCGGCGCGATGTGCCATCCCCTCGTCCCACAGCAGTTGCACCTCGATGAAATGCTCGACGTCCTGCCCCCGCTCATTCGGATGCTGGGCGAAGATGGCTTTCAATCGCTCGCGATAGGCGGCATCACCGCCATCGAGGTCGTCGGGAACACGTGCCCGTTGTTCATCATCCAAACCGTCGATGCCGACCTCCCCGACACGCCGGGTCAGTTCGCTTTCGAGATTCAGCGCAATGATCGGGACTCCCTGCTCGCGGGCGAAGGTCAAGATCGGACGGTAAAGACGGTAGTCGTAACGCCAACGTTCGAAATACTCGGAACGCCGCAATAACTCGGCCTCGTCGATCTCGCCCGCGACATAGGCGTCGAGCACCTCCTGGAAGGGTTGCTGGAAGAATTCCATCCCAATGGCGAGTGGCCGACCACGGGCGTGCAGACCCTGAATGACGGCAAGCTGCGTGAGATGATCCTCGTAGCGATCATGGCTCTCCCCGATGAAGATGACGCGACGATCCGCGATGCGATCGATGAGTGTATCCAAATCGAGCAGGGTCGCGAGTTCAACCACCGGGATGCGCGATGCGGGCGAACGGGGTTCGAGGGTGTCGACCACCAAGGATTCTCCTGGGGCAGGCGGTTCGCCGGCCATGATGGGGTGGGGCTGGGAGTGTGGATCGGCACTCAGAGTGGAGACGCACAGCAGCGCGACGAACAAGACCTGGATCGAGTGAAATGACACGCGGGAAGCCCCTCTGGTCTCGGGCCAGTATGGCCCGCATAGTAGGTGATTGGTGGAATGGTCATCACCGCACACTGTGCCTGAGCCGGGATGCAGGCATCCTCTCGGACACGATTCCAATGAACTGGCCGGTTCGCCCGCCCCCGGAGGCTCTCTCGGAATTCCTGGGAGAGGCGAGGATGTGTGTGCGGACCGAGCGAACGAACCCTCTCATCATGCGTAACTTGATCTCAAGTCTTCTCGTTTCAAGCAGCCTCCTGCTGTGCGCGCCGCCCTTGCTCGCAACGATGCCGGTTGTGGATCACGACCTCAGGGTCCAGATCGATCCACCACAGGGTCGCCTGGTCGTCACGGCAGAGATCACGCTCCCTGACGACCGCACTGAGTGGCCCCTGCTGCTCCATACCGGACTCGACCCGAGCATCCTCTCCGGCAATGCCGAGCTCCGCCGCGTCGGTGAGCAGGGTCATCTCGCACTCTATCGCCTGCTGCGGCAGGGACCTGGCCCCATGACGCTGAGCTACGGCGGACGCATCCAGCATCCGCGTGAGCAGATCGACGAGGGCATGGGGCGAGCGCGTGAGTGGTCACGCGGCACCATCGACGCCGAAGGGGTCTTCCTCGCTGGCGGCAGCGGTTGGTATCCGCGGATCCCGGAGACGCTACAGACCTTTCATCTCGAGGTCAGCCTACCGACCGGTTGGACCGCGGTGTCTCAAGGCGCCGGCCCAGGTGATCTGAGCGCGGGACGTTCGATCTGGACTGAACGACAGCCCCAGGACGACATCTATCTCATCGCCGCGCCCTTCGAGCGCTACGCGGAGACGGCCGCGGGATTCGAGGCGCAGGTCTATCTCCGCGAACCCGACGCGGCACTTGCCCAGCGCTATCTGGACGTCACCCGATTCTACATCGATCTCTACTCGAACCTGATCGGACCCTATCCCTATGCGAAATTCGCACTGGTTGAGAATTTCTGGGAGACCGGTTACGGGATGCCATCCTTTACCCTTTTAGGACCCCGGGTGATTCGTCTGCCGTTCATCCTCCACACCTCCTACCCCCATGAGATTTTGCACAATTGGTGGGGCAACAGCGTATACGTGGACTACTCCACGGGGAATTGGAGCGAGGGGCTGACCAGCTACCTGGCCGACCATCTGGTGCGTGAGCGGGTGGGCGAAGGTTGGCGCTACCGTCGCGACCTACTCAAAAGCTACGCCGACTATGTCCGCGAGAGCAGCGATTTCCCGCTGGTTGAATTCCATGCTCGTCATGGCGCAGCGTCGCAGGCGATCGGATACGGCAAAGCGGCCATGCTCTTCCACATGTTGCGCCGCCAGCTCGGCGATGAGACCTTCCGCGCGGGACTCCAACGCTTTTATGCGGATCAGCGCTTTCGCGTCGCCGGATTCCCGGATCTGCAGGTCGCCTTCGACGCCGTGAGCAATCAGGATCTCGCCGACTTCTTCGCGACCTGGACGCAACGCACGGGGGCCGCGTCGCTGCGTCTGACTGAGGTCATGGTCTCACCTGAAGGTTCAGATTTCAGGGTGCGCGGGCGCATCGAGCAGATTCAGGATGGCCCGCCTTTCGATTTGCAGGTCCCGGTCGTGGTCCGCTTAGACGGTGCCGACCCGGTGGTCTTCTTGGTCGCTCTCACCACTGAGTCCACTGCGTTCGAGGTTTCTGTTGCACAGCCGCCATTGCAGATCCTCGTCGATCCCTGGTTCGACCTGTTCCGGACCCTCGCGCCGGGCGAAACCCCAGTCACACTGAGCAACCTCTTCGGGTCGGAGCGTGGGATCATCGTCCTCCCCGCGAACGCCCCGGATGCACTCAAGACCGGCTACCAGCAGCTCGCGGACGCCTGGCTCAGCGGCCAAACAGGTTGGACACGTCACTGGGATGACACCCTGAGCACACTGCCAACGGAGGGGGCGATCTGGTTGCTGGGTTGGGAAAACCGCTGGCTCAACGCATTGCAAGACGCCGCCCGCGGGGTCGACCTCACGCCCGCGACGCACCGGATCGCCTTCCACGACCAGGATCAGGACTTCGGGGCGGACGCCAGCCCTGTGCTCACGGCTTGGCACCAGCAGGGGCAAGCCTTGGGCTGGCTCGCCGCACCCATGCCAGAGGCGCTGCCGGGGCTCACCCGCAAGCTCCCACGCTATGGCAAGTCCAGTTATCTCGTCTTCACGGGTCAGGAACCCACACAACAGCTCGAAGGGCAGTGGCCCCCCGCGGACTCGGAGCTGATCTACTGGATCGGACCAGAACGACCACTGCCAGCCCTCCCCGAGCCGCCAGCCCTCGTTCCCTGAGCATGCTGCCGCCCGAGCGCCCGATGGGCCAGGGCGGATCGCCACTCCCAGGGTTCCGGCTCGGCCCGCCATTGAGCCGCGTGCGCGGATCAGTGTGCGGGGTGAGGCGCCAGTCGCGACACCAACCTCTGCCAGCCATCCCTTCCGTTAGCGGTGCCACCCAGCAAGCGCCTGGTCCAACTGCTGACGAAGACTCGACATCAACCGCTCAATGGGCTTCTTGCGCACGCTGTATTTCAGCTTGAGCAGGTCCATGTCCTTGCTGGCTGTGAGCAGGAAATCGTCGCTCGTTTGAATGGCGTCCACCAGGCCGAGTTCGACGGCGCGTTCGCCATGCCAATACTCACCGGTCGCGGCCCGCTCCAGATCCAGCGTCGGCCGGTAGGTGGCAACGAAGGACTTGAAGAGGTCATGCGTCTCCTCGAGCTGTTCGCGCAGCTTCCGCCGACCCTCGTCGGTGTTCTCGCCAAAAATGGTCAGGGTGCGCTTGTATTCCCCAGCGGTATGAAGTTCGAAATCCACGCCGCTGCGTTCCAGCAACCGATGGAAATTGGGCAACTCGGCCAGCACGCCGATCGAGCCGATGATCGCAAAGGGCGCCGCGATGATGCGCTCTCCGACACAGGCCATGAGATAACCACCACTGGCCGCGACCTTGTCGACCGCAATCGTCAGCGGAATCCCCTTGGCGCG
This sequence comes from Thiocapsa imhoffii, assembly GCF_016583985.1. GTDB lineage: Bacteria > Pseudomonadota > Gammaproteobacteria > Chromatiales > Chromatiaceae > Thiocapsa > Thiocapsa imhoffii. Next base: position 53,854 of record NZ_NRSD01000004.1, read on the forward strand.
AAGACGCGCCAGTTGCGACGCGGCGAGGCCATGCTCACTGACCAACCCCCCGGAGTTGTCGAGTCGCACCAGCACCTGGTCGCCCTCGCGCGCCTCGATCAGCAACGTTGAAACCAGCACGCGGAGCGCGCCGACCTCGCTGGCTCGGATATCACCGTTGAATTCGATGACGAACAAACGGCTGCGTTCGACGCTCGGGTGCTTATCTCGCTCCTTCTGCGCTTTGTGCTCTGCCTTGAGGTAGGCTTTCAAGTCCTTCTTCGAGAGCGAGGCGCGTTTCAGCGTCTCCGTCAGTTCGCGATAACGACGATTGAGATCGATGACCTCCAATTGTTCGGAGTCGCCCTGCGCGGCGCCATGGCGAAGACGCAGCACCAAGAGCAGCAACACCGCGATCCCAAGCAAGACCGTCATCGTCTTGGCCAAAAAGAGTCCGTAGTCGAGCAAGACGTCAATGAGTAGGTTCATGGGGGACAACTCCAGTCAGGATGCCAGTGAGGATGAGAGAGTCGCGCCGCGTTGCCTGGCTCGCATCACCATCGACTGGCGCGGACGTCGTGCTCAGGACACGCCAGGGGCCGACTAGACGGCGATCGGTGCGCGAATCCCGGGATGTGGGTTGTAGTCGAGGATCTCGATGTCCTCAAGACGGTAGTCGAAGAGTGTCGGCGCGCGCCGCGCCAGTCGCAACCGGGGCAAGGCCCTGGGCTCTCGACGCAGTTGCTCGAAGACGATCGCCTCCTGTAGATGATTGCGATAGAGATGCAGGTCGCCAAAGGTATGGATGAATTCTCCAACCTGCAAATCGCACTGGTGTGCGACCAGATGCGTCAGCAAGGCGTAACTTGCGATGTTGAACGGAACCCCCAGGAAGAGGTCCGCGCTGCGCTGATAGAGCTGGCAGGACAGGCGTCCCCGAGCGACATAAAACTGAAACAGACAATGGCAAGGTGCGAGCGACATGCGACCGGCCCGAACATTTTCCTGCGGACTCATCGACTCATCGGGTAGATCGGCCGGGTTCCAAGCCGAGACCAACAGGCGACGCGAATCCGGGCGCGTGCGGATGGTCTCGATCAGCTCACTGAGCTGATCGATGACACGGCCATCCGGACACGCCCAACTGCGCCACTGGGCGCCATAGATGGGACCGAGCGCACCATCCGCATTCGCCCACTCATTCCAGATCCGGACACCCTGAGCCTGCAACCAGCCGTTATCGGTCGACCCCGATAGAAACCATAGGAGTTCACACACGATGCTCTTGACGTGCAGGCGCTTGGTCGTCAACAAGGGAAACCCCTCGTTGAGATCGCAACGGATCTGACGACCAAAGACGGATCGCGTTCCGACTCCGGTGCGGTCTGCCTTGTCGATGCCCGTGTCGAGGACATCGCGCAACAGGTCTAAATAAACGCGCATCGATCAAACCGCCGCTGGTCCGAGCAATAGCGAACGCCCATCCATCTGGTCGGGGATGGGGATGCCCATCAGGTGCAGAACGGTCGGGGCGATGTCCTTGATGCCGCCGCCCACACTGAGACGCCATGGCACCTTGTCGATCACGAGGCAGGGAACCGGGTAGACCGTGTGTTGCGTATGCGGCTCGCCAGTGACGGGATCCACCATTTCATCGCAGTTGCCGTGATCGGCGCTGAGAATGACCGCATAGCCTGCTGCGACGGCGGCATCCAGCACCCGCCCGACTTCTCGATCGAGCGCCCCCACGGCAGCGATCACGGCCTCGCGGACCGCCGTGTGCCCAACCATGTCGCCATTGGCGAAATTCACCACGATGAAGGGATATTCCCCGGAGCCTAAGGCCGTGATGGTCGCATCGGCCACCTCTGATGCACTCATCTCGGGTTTCAAGTCATAGGTCGCCACCTTCGGCGATGGGACTAGGACCCGCTCCTCTCCTGGAAAGGGATCACCGCGCCCGCCGTTGAAGAAAAAGGTCACATGGGCATATTTTTCGGTCTCGGCACAATGAAATTGCGCGATTCCGTCGTCGCTGAGGATTTGCCCCAGTGTCGTCTTGGGCATGTCGGTATCAAAGGCATAGGGCAGGCCGAACCAGGAATCGTATTCCATCATGCCCGTGACCGCGACGCGGTGGATTCCCCGACGGTCGAACTTGTCGAAATCAGCCTGGTGGAAGGCCGTAATGATCTGGCGCGGTCGGTCCTTACGAAAATTGAAGTGGATCACCTGATCGCCATCGCGAATCGGCTCGCCACCCGTGATGACGGTTGGACGAATGAATTCATCATCCTCGCCCGCGGCATAAGCGGCTTCAATGGCCGCCGCGGCATGCTCGGCTTGACGACCCTCGCCATCGACCATGGCGCGCCAGGCCGCTTCGGTCCGCTCCCAACGATGGTCCCGATCCATTGCATAGTAACGGCCACTCACCGTGGCGATCTGCCCCCCCGAGGTCTCCAAGGCCTCATGGAGACACTTGAGATAACCCAGCGCGGAGCGCGGCGGCGTATCCCGGCCATCGGTGAACATGTGCACCAGCGGGCGCGCGCCCTGACGCTTGCAGAGCTTGATCAACGCGGTGAGATGACGGACGTGGCTATGCACCCCGCCATCCGAGACCAGCCCCATGAGATGAATCGGTCGCCCCTGATCGGCCGCGGCGCGCGCCGCGGCCACTAGGGCACGATTGTCGAAAAAGCTGCGGTCATCGATGGCACGATCGATGAGGACTAGGTCCTGGAGAACCACGCAACCGGAACCGATACACATATGTCCGACTTCGGAATTACCCATCTGGCCGTCGGGTAGGCCAACCGCCAGCCCCGAGGCCTGCAACAAGGTATGTGGATGCTGGGAGAAATAGCGGTCGAGATTGGGGGTGTCGGCGAGCGCGATCGCGTTGTTCGCCTTCGCCGGATTCGCGCCGAAACCATCCAGAATGATCAAGATGACGGGGCGTCCAGGAATCGTCTTTGTGGCAGTGCTGGTCATGGGCCTGTGTTCCTCAAACCATCGTTGTTCACCATTGTATCGCCCCGGGCGCTCCGCCTCAGTCTCATTTCGACCGGGATCACACCCGGCGGGCGATCGTCCTCTTGCACGCCAGCGGAACGAGGCGGAACCCGCCCCGCCCGTCCTGGTCTGCTTAGGAGCCACCGACACCGCCTGTTCGGCCGTCGAGCGGAGGGCCCCTGACGCGCCGGCTGCAATCCCGCGCGGGCCTAATCCGCGAACGTCTTAGCAAACAGCGTACCTTCCGGCCGACGCTGGTCCCACGCTGGCCCCGCAACCCCGAGTGCTCGGAGTGCGCGAGTCATTTCGGGGTGCCTGGTTCGCCCACAATGCGATAGGGTGCAACACGTACGGTGACGGTGATGCATCCAGGACTAGGATTCACGGGATTCCTGCTCGGGACCGGTTTATGATAAGCATTGATCGGCGAGCGTCTCGTTCGATGCCCATCGAGATCAGCTCGCTTGCGAGCCTGGTGTCCAGGTCATCGGCGCATTCGATACGGGATATTGCATGAGCCGCGCTTGCCGAGACGATGCGTCGACCGAGTTTGAGCATCCGCTGGTGCCGCGTGCACCGGCGGTGGGCCCAACCAAGGTCGCGACGACGGTGCTGACATGAGATGCGGTGCGAGCGGACCGAAGCTGGACTCAAGTCGTCACAAAACCGCCCTCATCGAGGGGGGCACGGAGGAACCATGCAAACCAACCGAATCATCGCTTTCGTCATGGCCGGTGGCCAAGGGTCGCGACTCCAGCCACTGACCACGAGCCGCTCCAAGCCATCGGTCCCGTTCGGTGCCCGTTACCGCATCGTCGACTTCGTCTTGAGCAATCTCGTCAATTCGCAGATTCAGACCATCTACCTGCTGGTCCAGTACAAGTCGCAGTCGCTGATCGAGCATGTGCGCAAGGCATGGACGATCTCGCCACTGCTCCAAAGTCAATTCGTGACCGTCGTCCCCCCGCAAATGATGTCGGGCGCACACTGGTTCCAGGGCACGGCGGACGCGGTGAACCAGAACATCGCCTTGATCGAGGAACATCGGCCCGATCTGGTCGCCGTCTTCGGGGCGGACCACATCTATCGGATGGATATTCGTCAAATGGTCGAGTTCCATAAGGCGAGCCATGCCGATGTCACCATCGCCGCGCTCCCGGTGCCCTTGGCCGATGCCTCAAGCTTTGGGGTGATCGCCGCCGATGAAACCGGTCGTATCAGTGCCTTTGAGGAAAAGCCGGCGAACCCGACCCCCCTGCCGGGCAATCCCAACATGGCCTTCGCCTCCATGGGGAATTACATCTTCGACGCGCAGGTTCTGATGGAAGCCCTCAAGGAGTGCGAGGCCGCGGGTGAATCGGATTTCGGCCAGCATGTGCTCCCCCGGCTGCTCAACACGCACCGGCTCTTCGCCTACGATTTCGCCACGAACATCATTCCCGGCATTCACCCCTATGAAACCAGGGTGTACTGGCGTGACGTCGGCACCATCGACGCCTATTTCGATGCCCACAAGGACGTCTTGGGCGCCGAGCCCACCTTCGACATGTTTAACCCAGAGTGGCCCATCTACTCGAGCGGCTATCAAGGGCCGGTTGCCCGCGTGCTCGGAGGCGAGCTGCGCAATACCCTGCTCGGCGCGGCCACCATGATCCATGATGGTGCGCGTCTGACCAATTCCATTATTCGCCGCGAGGCCGTCATTGAACAGGACGTGGTCCTAGAAGACTGTATCGTCATGGACTATGTCCGCGTATGTCGTGGGGCGCGTCTGCGCAACGTGATCATCGATCGCCATAACATCATCGAAGCCGGAGACGAGATCGGCTTCGACGTCGAGAAGGACCGACAACGCTTCACGGTCACGGATGGTGGCGTCACGGTGATCCCGATGGGGCGGGTCAGTTACTTCGCGCGCGACACTCGCGGTTCGGGACGTGGTGGATACTCCGAGTAAGACCCGCAGGTCGGGATGGCAACAAGGCGCGAGCTGATGACACACGCGAATCCTAGGATGACCGCCCTGGTCACGGGCGCCAACTCAGGCTTGGGGAGGGCCGTCGCCCTCGCCCTGGCGCGTGACGGCGTTCGTCTCGGCCTGCTCGTTCGCGATGCGGAACGCGGTGCACGTGCCCGCGATGCCATCTCCGAGATCACGGGCCACCGGGATCTAACGCTCTTCGTCTGTGACCTCGGTGACCAATCGGCGGTGCGCCGTGTCAGCGCCGAGATCCTCGCGCAGTTCGACCGTCTCGATTGTCTGATCAACAACGCCGGAACGGCTTACGCCACCCGTCACTTGAGTCCGGACGGGATCGAGCGCTCACTCGCCGTCAACCATCTGGGTCCCTTCCTGCTGACCCATCTGCTGCTCGATCTGATCAAGTCCAGTGCACCGGCCCGCATCATCAATGTCGGGACCCGCATCAACACCGCGATGGACTTTACGGATCTCGACTGGACCCGTCGGCGCTATCACATGATGCAGGCATACGGACAGTCGAAACTGGGCAACCTGCACTTCACCTTTGAACTCGCGCGCCGCCTTGCGGGCACGGGGGTGACTGTGAACTGCGTCTTTCCCGGGATCTTCCGCTCCAATCTCGGCGGGACCGATGGTGCGCAAGGTGCCTTCTGGAAAACCGTCGACCGCCTGGTCGGCTGGGCGATTCCGACACCGGAGCAAGCAGCGGAGCGGGTGCTCAATGCGGCGAGGTCGCCCGCGCTGGAGGGGGTAACCGGGTGCTACCTCGGGGACCGAAAGCCGATCAAGGCCCCCGCCCAAGCACTCGATCCCGACGCCAACCGTCAGCTCTGGCAGATCAGCGAGAACCTTGTGGGTCTTACCAGCGATTGAGAGGGATCTTGGTCAGCACGGGACCGAGCGGATAATCGCAACGCTGGCACTGCGCTCACGCTGGTCCGAGCCGCCTCAAACAGTTCTGGAGTGGATCGATGACCGGCGTGAGCTTGCGTCGCATCAGACTGCCGAGGACGCTGGGGTCGAGCATTTGCGTACGAATGAGACCATACCCGACGCCGGAGAGCACGCGCATGGCGGCCACCTCGGGGGCGAGACTCGGGCTCAGGCGCAGGAGTTGTGCGACATCCGGTGCGGGACTCTCGGCGGTCGCAAAAGCCTCGGCTTCCGCAAGCAGGTCAGTGATCGAGAGATTGGGGTCACCGTCGGGTCGTACCGCTGCGAAATAATCTCGCAAGAGATCGAACGTGGTGGTCACCACGTCCTGACTCGGCGGCTTGGCCAAGACGGTCCCGACGGTTGCAAGAAAGGTCTGACCGGCCGGAGCATAAAGCCGGCGCAGGAGTCGAGCGCAACGCTGACCCTCTTGAGCCAGCGTGGCAATCGGCTCCGGCAAGGCGCGTGGGCTGGCAGTCCCCGGCAGGTCGTCGGGAAGTGCCTGCAGGAAACCGACCAGATACGCCTGCTTGCGGGCCGACTTTTTCCACAGCTCGTCCCGCCGCTCCGCGTCGAGGAGTCCCGTTTGCAGCACCAGCCGGATGGACTCCATGATCTTGTCGTTCTCGGTTTCGAAGGGGAGATAGTCGATCAGATAATCGACCAGAATCGGCCCCATGGTTCCCGAGACGATCGCCGGGTTGCCCAGCATTCGGCGGGCATTCTCGGCATCCTCCATGGCCCACCAGGCACGGCGAGCCAGTTCATCCGTGAGCCCGGGAGAGCAGACCGCCGCGACCACGGCCTCCGGTTCGCCGAGCAACAGTAATTGCTCCAGACTCTCGTCACGCATCTGACCCATGCGAGTCCAGCGCCGTAAATAGATGGGATAGCCTCCCGGCGAGCCGAGCACATGCCCTGAGATCAGCTCTTTCACTGCACGGAGATACGGCTCAGGGCGGGTGCTCGGATTGAGTCGGATGGTTGCCTCGCCCTGTGGAGAGAGTCCATGGACGATCAGCTTGGCCTCATCGATCCGAATCGCTTGCGGTCGGTTTGCAAGCAGGACATTCAGCCTAAAGCTGTCCTCTTTGCTGAGTTCCATGGCACCCACAGGTCCTCAGACTTCGGTCGGTGGCTGATAATGCGGATCCTTCGGATTGAGAAAGATGAAGCGGAATTGACCGGGCTCGATCTCGACATAATCCATCGTCGTCTGATCCAACAAGGGAACCTGCTCGGGTGTCATCACGATCTCCACGCCCTCACAAGTCAAGCGAATATCGTCTTCGGTGGACTCGTCGAAGCCGATCCGATAGTCGATCGCTCCATCCGGCATCTGGTATGCCGCAAGCCTGAGCGACATCCCTTCGGTCCCACCCTGCTGAGCGGCCTTCACGACCTGTTCGGCTGCTGCGATCGTCAGTTTAAACATGTCGAACCTTTTCAGTTGTTGATCGGTCGCGCGCCCACACCGATCGGTCAGCAACGGTACACCAGGACGTCACGTCTCGAGGCCACGTCGAATCTGCTCGACGAAACGATCCGTCCACGGGGAACCCCCAACATGGCGGAGATGACTGTAACAGGCGAGCAGATTGCCTTGAATGATCCCATCATGCGCGCCGTCGATGCCGACGCCCCGTACGACATCGTAACCAAAATGCCAGGCGGGGTCAGGTGAGACGATGGCGGAATGGTGGAATTCATGGGCCTGGATCTCGCGTGAGTAGGCAACGGTTGCCGCACTCCTCGGCCATGGAAACTCATCTCGTTCACGCAGACGCACATAACCACGCCCCTGAGGTCGTGGATGCATTTGGACATCGGCATGCAACACGCCGACCATCTCACGCCGCTCGCCATGCCAGCGAATGCCCTCGCACAGATACATCAATCCACCGCATTCGGCATAGACCGGCAGCCCTTGGGCCACGACCTCACGAACATGCTCCCGCATCGATCGATTGGCCTCCAACTCGGCCATACGACACTCGGGAAACCCTCCGCCGATGAAGAGTGCATCGAGTTCGGGCAATTCGTGATCGGATAGGGGACTGAACTCGACGAGTTCGGCCCCGGCCTGCTCCAAAGCCCTCAAGTCATCTGGATAATAAAACCCGAACGCCGCATCACGCGCAATACCGAGCCGAACCAGAGGCCCACTCCAGTGGCGAGCGGGTGCGTGAATCGCGTGCGCGACCGGCGGGCGGGGGGCCTGTTCAGCGATGCTGACGAGGCGGTCGAGGTCGACCTGCTCGGCGACGCGCACGGCGATCCGTTCGATCCATTCTTCTGATGCGTCGAGTTCGGTGCTTGGCATCAAGCCAAGGTGTCGCTCGGTGATCTCGAGTTCATCGTCGCGATGCAGGACACCCAGGACAGGGATGTCGCTGTGATACTCCAACGCCGCGATGAGATTGCCGGCATGTCGCGCCCCGCCGGTTTTGTTGAGGATGACCCCAGCGAGGTTCAAGGCGGGGTCAAAGGCGCGAAATCCCAACAAGAGTGGGACGATCCCGCGTCCCATCCCATGACAATTAATCACCAGCACCACCGGCGAGTGCAGTAACTTTGCCAGTTCCGCGTTGCTGTGTCGGCCCGCGGGATCAAGACTGTCAAAGAGCCCGACATTTCCTTCGATCAGACCGATGTCGGAGGAAGCCAACTCACGACCGAAGGCCTCCGTGATTTCGGCATCGGCCATGGTGTGAAAGTCTAGGTTGAAGCAAGACCTTGACGCCGCCTGAGTGAGCCAGAGAGGATCGATGTAATCCGGACCCTTCTTAAAGGGCTGAACACGGAATCCGCGATTGCGCCAGGCACGGGCAAGGCCCAGCGAGAGGGTCGTCTTACCCGATGATTTCTGCGTCGCCGAGATATACAGATGCGACATCGTGTCTTACGCCTACCTCGCACGCTCTCGGGACAGGACCCGCACGACGGCTGGGGCCGACTTAAAAGAGACTCAGTCAGCCCAAACAGCCGCTCATTCAGGAACTAGGCCTGCGCGCCGACCGCTGCGCGACCGCTGGCCTCCTCGTCGGGTGGCATGACCTCGTCGGCCAACGATTCGGGGAGAAACTGCAACACGCGAACCCCCACCGCGGTCACCAAGAGTGCCACCGCAACCCCGCCGAAGCCAAGCAGGACTTCGGGGATCCTAGGGCTATAAGACGAGGCCGCGCCCTGAACCCCATCAAAAAATCCCGACTCTAGGATGGTTTGTCCCGGGAACATCTGAATCGGATAGGCCTGACTCCCGATGATGATGACATAGAGACTGGACAGTCCGCCCACGATGACAAGGCCACATGCCGCCGCGATCCAATTCCGATCCCGACCATGAATCGGATGATAGATGATGCCAAGTGGAATCAACCCCCCGATGAGCACCCAACCCACCCAGAACAAAAAGGTATAGATTCCGCCATCGAGCAACAGCCAACCCACCAAATCGTAATTTTTTGCGCCGTAGAGTTTGGTCAGATGGTAAACCAGGGTGAAATAGAAGACGCTCAAGACGAATATGCCGAGCAGATTGCGCAGACGGAACAAGATCCGATTACCGATCGGTCGGTCGTCTTCTTTAAAACTGAACATCAGGACCAGCATGTAGATCGCAAGGCCATAGGCGAACGACATCACCACGAACATGGGCGCCAGAATCGCGGCATCATAGGCTTGACGGGCGACTAGAAATCCGAAGATGGCTCCAGTACCGGTCGTCAGTGCGAGTCGCCAAAAGGTTGCCACGATCCCGATCGCACGATTGTAGGGGTCACCTTTACGGTCGGCCATGCTCCACAGGTAGGCAATCACGATCGCCATGAAGCCGGTGTAGAGAAAGATATTCCAGGCAAAGATCGAACGGAAATTATAGGTCGTCATGGCGACCACGAGACGCTCGGGACGACCTAGATCAAGCACCAGGACGAGCAGGCCACCGACGAGGAGTGCCGCGGCGAGCAGACCCGAAAGACGCCCGAGCGGCTTATAGAGCGGCTTGCGGAACACGGTCCCAATCGACGCCACGTTCAAGGCCCCAGACGCCGAGATGATCAGAAAGACGGCGAAAACATGCGGAACGCCCCAGACGACGGAGTTGCTCATTCCCGTGACCCAGTGGCCTTCGTGCTCCATGTAGGCGAAGGCCAGAGCCGCGACTCCGATCACCGAGGCGAGGATCCCAAGAAGACTCCAATAGCGTGCCGGTGGAACACGCCACTCGCGATAGACGATTCGCTTCATGCTCTACTCCACTGATCGCGATCAGAAGCCCGCATATCGGACCCCGGTGTTGAGGGCGAGATCCTCGCGGATTTGACGGCTGGCCAACTCGGCCAAACGCATTCGAATCGGACTCTCGGGATCCTTGAGGTCGCCAAAGATAATGGCTTCATGTCCCGCGGCCTGGCAGGCATCGACACATGCGGTCGATTCCTCGCCATAATCGCGGCGGTGGACACAAAGCGTACAACTTTCCACGCACCCCTTACCCCGTGGGACGCGGGTGAGCTGGTTTGACATCACCTCATGGACGAAACTGCGTGCCTTATAAGGACAGGCCATCATGCAATAACGACACCCGATGCAGGTATGACGGTCGACTAGAACGATGCCGTCAGCGCGCTTGAACGACGCGCCTGTCGGGCAGACATCCACACAGGGTGGATGTTCGCAATGCTGGCACATCAGTGGAAGATTGGTGACCCGACCGGTCTGATTGTCTTGCAGCTTAACCTTTCGAATCCAAACCGATTTTTGATTCTCCCAGCGGGTAGGTTGCGCACCGCTCGGCTGAGTTTGCAAATCCAGCCCATTTTCACGGTCACAGGCCTCGATGCAGGCGGAACAGCCGTCGGCGCATTTAGCCGTATCGACCAATAACCCCCAGCGCACATCGCTCGTGACTGCCTCGGTACGCGGTCCCGCCACCGAGTGCATGATGACACCAGGGGCCACCAGGGCAGCCGTCACCCCCGCGGCCGTGGCCATGAAGGTTCTGCGGTCCGGTTGGGAGGGTCCGCACTCGGCTGGACCTGTGTTCGATTCGTGGTGATCAGTCATGTTCAGTGCTCTTTGCCATCGCTCACAGCCCGTGGGGACTGCTCCAAGCCGACAGCTTGATAGGCCGCCTTCGATGCCAGGGCCGCACCGGGTCCCTTCGGAACTGCGGCATGGCAGTCGAAGCAATTCAGATTCACAGCGGTGAAGGCGTGACAGGCCCCACAGAATTCCTGCTTTTGATGAATCGGAACCGCTTCCCCGTCAGGTTCGTCCCGCACGTGGCAATCAACACAACCGGAGAGACTGTGCTTGCTACTGCGAATCCCCCCGTGGACGGTCTTGTCACGCTGATGCTGGATGAATTCCATGTGTTTCCGCCGCATGATGTCGGTTGGCTCAACACAGGAATCGAGCGTCGCGGCCTGGGACCCCGCCACGACATATGTCTTCATTTCGGCCGCCAGGGCGACTTGGGCGATAAGCGCCCAAGCCAAACCAACGGCGACGAGGCCAGCTCGCACTACGGCCTTTGCCATCGACGCCTCCTGGGTCATTATTCGCCAAGACCCATCTTGATATAGCCGGTCGGACAGACATCCGCGCAAATGTGACAGCCGATACACTTGGCATAATCGGTGTCGACATAACGGCCCGTCGTCCGACTCGCCTTGTCCACTCGGAAGACCGCGTCCTGCGGGCAGAAGATGACACAGTTGTCGCACTCGAAGCACATGCCACAGCTCATACAGCGCTTGGCTTCGTCGATGGCCTCGGCTTCCGACAAACCAATCACCCGCTCCTTGAAATGGCCGAGGACATCATCGGCACTTGGGACCTCTTCCTTGCGCAGGTTGCGGGCGTGAAAATTGAAGTGACCGAGGAAGAGTTCATCGTGCGGAATCACCTCGGCGCCCGAGCGATCCTCATAATTGTGAATCGCATAGTCGGCATCCGCGGTGCCGCGCATATCCCCAGCGGCATCGGGAACGAATGCCTTGGGCGCGAGTTTTGCCTCGGTCAATTTCTCGAGCAGATTGAAGTGATGGACGTCGACCTTGGGACGCCGCCGATGCTCGATCTGGCGCAGGTACTCATCGATCGAATCCACCGCGATCGAAGCTTGGCCAATCGCCGTGGTCAGGAGATGCGGTCGAATGATATCGCCAGCAACGAAATGCCCCGGTTTGTTGGGGACTTGATAGAACTTATCCGCGTTCATCAGGCCGCGGCCGTTATCGAACTCCTCGAGTCCATGCAGGTCACCGCCCTGCCCGATTGCCGCGACGATCAAATCGGCCGGCAGGATCCGTTCGGTGCCCTCGACCGGGGTCGGACGCCCGTCGACCATCTGGCAATCCGAGACCCGCAAACCCGTGGCGCGACCAGTGTCTCCGAGCATGACCTCGAGCGGCATCACGCCGTCAAGGATCGTGACCCCCTCGTGAGTCGCATCATGCACTTCATGCTCCGATGCCGTCATCTTATCCCGGGTGAAGAGCGAGGTGAGTGTGACATCGGCCCCTTCGGCGGCGGCGGTCATGGCGGCGTCATGCGCCACATAGCCGTCGTGAATCACGGTTTCAGGCAGATCCTTCGGTCCTGACTTGGTGATATGACCGAGCCGGCGCGCGACGGAGACGACGTCAATCGAGGTGTCGCCACCGCCAACGCACACAACCCGCTCCGCCGTGATCTTCATCCGGCCTTCATTGAAGGCCTTGAGGAAGGCCACACCGGAGACGCAGTTTGGCGTGCCTTGCCAACCGGGCACCGGCAGACCACGACCGCTCTGACAGCCGATTGCCCAGAGGACGGCGTCGAACTCCTTCTCGAGCTGGGCGACCTCGATGTCGACCCCAACCTTGGTGTTGAGGCGTACCTCGATCTGGCCCATGTCGAGTATGCGCTGAATCTCGGCATTCAGTTTGTCTCGGGGCACACGATAGCCGGGGATCCCGAAGAAAAACATGCCACCAAGTTCGCCATTCGCCTCGAAGATGGTGGCCGCATGCCCTTTGCGGCGCAGTTGATATGCGGCGGCTAGCCCCGCGGGTCCACCACCGATGATCGCCACACGCTTGCCGGTGTCGACCCCTGCGGCCTGAAAGCGATAGCCCCGCTCGATCGCGGTATCGCCGATAAATTGTTCGACGGCGTTGATTCCAACGAAGTCTTCGAGTTCGTTCCGATTACAGCCATCCTGACAGGGCGCGGGGCAGACCCGGCCCATCATGGACGGGAAGGGGTTGGCATCGGTCGAACGGCGGAATGCATACTCCTGCCAATCAACATCGGCCGGTGGCTTTTCGATGCCCCGCACGATCTGCAACCAACCCCGAATATCTTCTCCCGAGGGACAACTGCCCTGACACGGCGGCGTCTTGTGGACGTAGGTTGGGCACTTGTGCGAGGTGTCCTGCGCGAAGATCTGATTGGTCAGATCTTCCCAAGTATGGTGCCCGTCTTCGAAACGGCGCCAAGAGGGCTTCGTCTTCATCTCATCGCTTGAAGTCGCCATGTCGATCACTCTCCGTATCAGTGGACCCTGAACGCTCTTCAGGGGATTCGTATCAGTGTGCCGCGGGTTGCTGTGCCGTGAATCGCCGCGGCCCCCTTGGAATCGAGGGTGCGATCCCGCGCCTCGGCATCATCGCTGGATGATGGCGTCAGGCCGCTTCATCGGCCTCATCCTCCTCGTCGTCCTCGTTCTGGCCACTGAGAACGATCGCATTGGAAACCAATTGATGGAGGCTGACGATTTGATCCATTTCCATGCCGTAATAGGGCAGCACCTTGGTGAACTGACTCTTGCAGATGGCACAGATCGCTGCCATGTGCGTCACGCCCTTTTCCTGCATCACATTATTGAGCGCCTCGACACGAGGCTTGGCTCCCTTCACCCGTAACTCCATCAGGTCATCGGTGAGCAAGCCGCCACCACCGCCACAACAGAAGGTCCGATCACGAATGGTGTCTTCATCCATGTCGTAGAAATGGTTACAGGTTGCGCGAATGATCGCGCGCGGGATATCGAACTGACCGCCTGGAGTGTCGCCCATGCGCGAGGCTCGCGCGACGTTGCAGCTATCATGGTAGGTCAAGACCTTGTCGTCATTCTCACTCTTGTCGAAGGTCAACTGGCCCCGTTGGATCAAATCGTAGGTGAACTCACAGATGTGCTGTGGGACCGGGTAGCGTGGATCCAGAAAATCCCAGGGGCCGGCCAGCGTATTGAGGAAGCTGTAGGCAACACGCCAGGCGTGGCCACATTCACCGAAGACGATCCGCTTCACCTTCAGCTTGATCGCCGCTTCACGAATCCGCTGCGCGACCCGTCGCATGTTTTCGTAGGAACCGATAAACATGCCGAAATTCGCAGCTTCCGAGGCATGCGAACTGAGCGTCCAGGTAACACCCGCCTCGTGGAACACCTTGCCATAGCCGATCAACCCATCGACGTGTGGTTCGGCGAAAAAATCCGCCGATGGCGTCACCAGCAAGATTTCGGCGCCCTCTTCGTCTAGCGGATAGCGCACCTGCACGCCGGTGTCGTCGAAGACGTCTTCCTCGAGACCCTCCAGCGTATCGGCAAGTGCCGGGCCCGGCAGACCCAAGTTATTACCGATTTTATAGACCTTGCCGATAATCTCGTTACAGTATTTCTGACCGACCCCGATGCTGTCCATGATCTCGCGCGCCGCCATCGAGATCTCGGCCGTATCGATCCCATAGGGGCAGAACACCGAACAACGCCGACACTGCGAACACTGATGGAAATAGCTGTACCAGTCGTCTAGGACTTCCTTGGTGAAATCCTCAGCCCCCACGAGTTTTGGAAAGAACCGCCCAGCGAGCGTAAAGTACCGACGATAGACCTTGCGCATCAGATCCTGGCGACCAACAGGCATGTTTTTCGGATCTTTCGTGCCGAGGTAATAATGACACTTGTCGGTACAGGAGCCGCACTTCACGCAGGAATCGAGATAGACGCGCAGTGAGCGGTAGCGACCAAGCAGATCGCCCATTTTCTCGAGCGCGCGCTCCTGCCAATCATCCACCAGTTCGCCTGGGTACCCGAGCGGGTTCTGAATCTCGGGTTTGGCCACGAAGGGCATGCTGTGTGCCATTGTGTCAGGCATGACTGCCGGCACGTCGATGTACTGACTCAGTTCGGGGACTTCAAACGTTGCCTTAGCCATAGCTCAACCCTAGTGCGCGTAACCTGTGATAACTAGTCTTGCTCAAGACGCTTCGCCCACGGGGCGATGTGTCGCTGCTCGCGCGGATTGTCGACTTGATTGCGGCTGGGACTGAAAAAGAGCCCCGGCGCATGTAACAGCTTACTGTACGGAAAGATGATCATCAGTGTTGCAACCAGAAGCAGGTGGAGGAGCAACAGAGGATCGGTCGGAAGCGGTGGTGGGTCAAACGCGTAAAGTCCAAGGAAAAAGGATTTCACGGCCACGATATCGGTGTGAAACACGAAGGTCATCAACAGACCCGTACAACCGATGGCGATCAACAGACCCAGAATGAAGTGGTCGGAAGGCGATGAAATGTAGCGAACACGATCGACGAAGAAACGCCGCGCCCAGAGGCCGGCGAGACCGACCACCATGGCGATGCCGCCGTAGATCCCAAAGGGCTGAACCAATTCGATCGGCAACCAGACAGGATTGATGAAGTAGCGCAGATGACGAAGCGTCACCAAGAGCAAACCGAAGTGGAAGATCCATCCAAAGATCCAGGTCCACTTATTGCCTCGGAACAGGCTTTCGAAGAGGACAACCTCGCGTGTCATCCGGAATACAACACCCGAGCGCGTGGTCGGCGCGGGCGTGGTAGGGATCTTAAGGGGGGCGGGTGTCCGAGCGTACTGAACGACCTTATAGGTCACGCCGACCAGCAAAACGATGGCAGCGAAGTAGTACAGGGAAGCATAGACCATCGTCAGGAACGACATGTACCTGTTACCTCCATGGATCCTAATGTTCCGGGGACCAAGCGGATCGAGCGAGACCCCCGGACCGAGCCCGAATCAGACGCAACCGGTCGGCTTTGGCAAACCGGCGAAACGGCATGCCTGCTTGGCAGGTCCGTAAGGGAACAGGCTGTAGAGATATTTGCTGTTACCCTTGTCCTTGCCCAGCTTCTTCCCAACCGCCTTGGTCAGGACACGAACCGCCGGCGCGATCTGATACTCTTCGTAGTATTCGCGCAGAAAGTTGATGATGTCCCAATGCTCATCGGTGAGCTCGAGATTATCCTGGGCGGCCATCACATTCGCGACGCCGGGAACCCAGTCGTTCAGATTCGCGAGATAACCCTCTTCATCCACCGCAAACTGCTTGCCGTCGACTTCAATCGTGTCTGACATCTTCATTCTCCTATCAGGTTTTCAAAAACTACAGCCAGGCCTGGACTTGATCGTGTTCCGCCGCAAGATCGACGAAACCCGCATAATCCACGACGCAGACACCCTCGATCAACCGCGTCTCGGCGAAGCCTCGTGCCTGCAGATCAGGCCCCAGCGCATACACCTTCAGTCGGCCAAGGGCTTCACTCACATGGGACTCGACACGCGTCCCCTTCAAGGCCGCGTAGATGCCGTCCTCGAACAACAGGACGGCCGCCCCATCGGTGGCGAATTTTAAACAGGATTCCAGCGCATTGCGCTCGAAAGGCGATTTGTTGACGGTGTGAAGAATACTCATGGCGCCCCCTAGAAGCTGAAGATCGCATCCGATTCGTTCATCAACTCGCTCACCCGCGCGGAGTCGATGACTTCGACGATGTTCTCAATCTCCTCTTCGGTCTCAAAATCCTCCCAGGCAATCTCGACAAGATCGTCAGGGGACAGACCACGCGCCTCGAGCGACGCACGATCGACATAGATCTTCTTGACCTCGTAATCACCTAGCGTTCGGTAGGTGGCCGAGAAATTCTTCACGCCGATCGCTTTGGTGTCTTGGCCCTTGGTGAGCTGGTAAACACCATCGTCAAGGAACATGACGCTCACGTCCTGATCGAACGCGGCACCGATCAAGACCACCTCAAGCGCTTCCCAGGCATAGATGGTCCCATAGGGCGCCTTGCGGTTGAGGTACATGAATTTCTTCACGACTTCCGACATCGCAACTCTCCTTTAGTCGCCGAAGACGACGAGACGGTCGGCTTGAATGGCCGCCTCGACCAACTGCCCGAGTCCGGAGATGCGGAACTTGGGATGAATATTGGTGGCATCCTTGCCATTCCGGGTCGCTTCACCCTCGTCCACGATGCCGCGGCGTTGTGCCGCGGCGACGCAGACGACCAGATCGAGATCATGTTGTTCGGCTAACTCCGCCCAGCGGTTGACGATGTGGCGATCGTCCTGAGGGGGCGTCGTCAGACGGGTCGAGTTGTTCACACCGTCGTGATAGAAGAAGACCCGAAAGATTTCGTGCCCTTTTTCCAATGCCGCCTTGGCAAACTGATACGCCGAGTCGGATGACTGGTGCTGGTAGGGTCCCTCATTGATCTGGAGTGCGAACTTCATGTCGACCTCTCGACTGATGGCATGATCTCTGGTGAGCGTTTCGGTTGACCGCGGATCAGAAGCGGATGTAGGAGGAGCTGTTGAAACTCGCGCGCGCGCCTCTCCAGGTATCAATGTGATACTTGGTGAAAGGCAACTCGACCTCTTCGAAGAAGCGCGGCCAGCCGATCCGCTCGATCCACTCGTTGACACGCTCCCAGTCACGCGCGCCTTCCTTATAGGCCTTCAGGATGCGCTTGACGATCGCGGTCGCCTCGGGCCAACGCGGCGGATTGTTCGGGATCCCGGCAGCGACCAGCTTCTGGAAGGTCGGCTTCCCGCGGGCATTGGAGTGGTTTCCACCGACCCAGATCGCCAGCTTAGTATGCTCGGCATCGTTGATCTGCATGGGCGGACAGGGCGGATAGCAGGCACCGCAACAGATACACTTGCGCTCATCGACCTCGAGCGAGGGTTTGCCATTCACCATCGCGGGGCGGATCGCCGCGACCGGACACCGCGCGACCACGGAAGGACGCTCGCAGACGTTGGCGACCAAGTCGTGATTGATCTTCGGTGGCTTGGTGTGCTGAACGTTGATCGCGATATCACCCTGACCGCCACAGTTGATCTGGCAGCAGGAGGTGGTGATGTGCACGCGGTTCGGCATGTTGGCATTGCGGAACTCATCGATGAGTTCGTCCATCATGGCCTTGACCACCCCGGAGGCGTCAGTGCCTGGAATATCGCAGTGCAGCCAGCCCTGCGTGTGCGAGATCATCGCCACTGAGTTTTGCGTCCCGCCGACGACGAAACCGGCGCCTTCAAGCGCATCAATCAACGGCTGCACCTTGGCCTCTTCGGTCACCATGTACTCGATGTTCGAGCGCAGCGTGAAGTGGACGTAGCCCTCCGCGAACTCGTCACCAATGTCGCACAGCTTGCGTAGCGTGAACACATCGAGGATGCGTTGCGTACCGGCTTTGACCGTCCAGATCTTGTCGCCGCTGTAAGCAACGTGCAGAAGAACACCCGGACGCGGGTGCTCATGGTACTTCCACTGTCCAAAATTCTTGCGCATCAAGGGATGCATGTATTGCCACGGATCGGGGCATCCGGATTCGATCGGCTCGCGCATCTCTGCCATCGCATTGACTCCAATGATTCAGTTCTGAGGTATAGCCAGGTTCCGGGACCCGGCGACGCGAGGGTCACGGCACTGAGCAGCCGGGGCCTGTGTCGTGCGCCGGGTCGGTTCGGTCGTATGGGTTCCGGGCTCGTTCAGCGACCCGCTTCGGCTTGACGCTCGAACCAGGCCTCGGCGGCCTCGTCCCAGCCATCCATCCGGATATACGAACTCTGACGCGGATGGCTCAGCATGTTCGGGTCGGGCTCGATGCCAATACCATCAAGGAAATTGGCCAAACCAATGCGCTCGATCATCTCGCCGCAGCGCTCGTGCTCGAGACCGTTTTCGGCCCAGAAATCAATGATGGTTTCGGCCAACTCGACCATTGACTCGTAGTCTTCCTCGGTTTCGAGCTTTTTGAAGGGTACGACCACGGTGCCCATCAGGTCGCCGATCTTCAGAGTCCGCTTCCCACCGATCAGGATGGTCACGCCCTTATCGTCGCCAGGATGCAAGGCCTTGGGCATCACATTCAGACAGTGCATGCAACGCACGCAGTCACGGTTATTGACGACCAACGCATTGTCGTCGGTCAGGCTCAGCGCCTGGGTCGGACAGCGGGTGATCACGTTGTCGATATAGTATTGGCGACCTTTCTCGGCGATATAGTTCTTCACCTCGGTCTGATCGACCTTCATATCGTCACGCCATGTTCCGAGCACCGCGAAGTCCGAGCGCTCGATGGCATTCTGACAATCGTTCGCGCAACCCGAGACCTTGAACTTAAACTTGTAGGGCAAGGCCGGGCGGTGCACGTCGTCGGTGAAATTGTTGACGAGCGCGCGATGCGCCTTCAGCTCGTTGGTGCAGGACATTTCGCAACGTGCCGCGCCGACACAGGACATCGCGGTGCGCACGCAAGGGCCCGCACCACCCAAATCCCAGCCGTATTCGTTGATCTCGTCAAAAAAGTGCTGGGTATTCTTCGTGTCTGTCCCGATGAACATGATGTTCCCGGTCTGACCGTGGAAGGTGACCAGGCCCGACCCCCACTTCTCCCAACTGTTGGCAAGCTGACGCAGCATGTCAGTCGAGTAGTGATTGCCTGCCGGTGGCTGAACGCGCAGCGTGTGAAATTCCTTGGACTTCGGGAAGGCCTTGCCGACCTCGGAGAAACGCGGAATGATCCCACCACCGTAACCAAAGACGGATACGGTTCCGCCCTTCCAGTAACCCTTGCGGGTCTCGTAGGAATGCTCAAGCTGACCGAGTAGGTCATTGGTCATCTCGTTGATGCGAGGCTCCGGGTGCTCATCGCGGAGACGCTTGATGCCCGAGATGAAGCTTGGCCAGGGGCCGGTTTCGAGCTGGTCGAGCATCGGTGTACTGTGCTTCTCGATCGTCATTGCGCTGTCTCTCCGAAACGTCTGGAATGTGAGGTAAGGGATCGTGGACGAGGACACGGGTCTCGGCACCTGCCGTCTTCGCGATGGCCGGCTGGCCGCGCGCCCTAGGAGTTCCGTGAAGCATCACGAACCGTACCGGGCAGCGACGGCATCCTGTCATCACGGCTCGCATGATCCATGCGACCCAATTGACCGGCATCACGTTAACGGCATGCCATCGTGCCGGCTACTCCACGATTGGGAGGGCCATTTCGCATCCGTCTATCCCTTTCGGGATAGGCCTCGATTCTGTGTCGAGTGCGTTGGCGACGAGGATGCCGACGCCGCGATGGGTGTCCTCCCAGTTCGATGAGCGGCGTGCATGCTTGAGTAATTTAACAGGAGATCCTACCTGTGCTCAGGGTCTAAGTCAACATTCTCTAATATTCGGCTTTGCTCATTGAGATCCCGCAGAGTCTTCACGACCCGAGGAGTGAACCGACATTGAATGCCCCCTTCGAGCCCTCTCAAGCCAACCAAGCCTATGATCATTGGCGAGCACGCAAGCTGAGCGCCTACCCAGCAGACATCGATCAGTTGCGGGTGAGCGTGCGTGATCTTGCCCGCCCGGAGCCTGCCGAACTCGCCACGCTGAGGGCGCGCGTGACCTGCTACAACATGGCCATCGTCGCCACCGCCCCGGACCAGGTCGAGCCCAGCGCCATGATCGCCTTCGCCGCGGCACTCGGTTTACGGCATTCGGACGCCAATCATTTCGCCGACCCACGGGCGGTTAGCGCCATTACGGCGGAGCCATCGTCCTCCACTCGCATCAGCGCCGAGCACGCCACTCCGTCACGAGCTGATTTCATCCCCTACACCCGACAAGCATTGAACTGGCACACCGACGGCTACTATAACGAGCCCGATCAACAGGTCGGATCCTGGATCTTATTCTGCGCCCGTCCGGCCCGGCATGGTGGCGCTAACCGGATGATCGATCACGAGATCGCTTACCTGCGCTTGCGCGACGAGTCACCTGACTTCATCGCGGCCCTGCAGCATCCCCGCGCGTTCACGATCCCCGCGCACCGGCATGCGGAGGTCACGCTGCGCCCCGCGAGCATCGGCCCCGTGTTCTCTTGGACAAACGGTCATCTCCACATGCGCTATTCCGCGCGGACACGACATGTCGAGTGGCTCGATACACCCGAGATGGATGCCGCAAGAGTGGCCCTGGATCGGTTGTTTTCAGACCCGAATGTCTTCACGTTCGACTATAGGCTGCAGGCTGGCGAGGGACTGATCTCGAATAACGTCCTCCACTGCCGGTCCAGTTTCGAAGACGATACCGACCCAGCCCGCGCGCGACTGCTCTACCGCATCCGTTTCCGGGAGCGGATCGCGACAACCGAAGGACTGGACGTCGGCGACACATCGCGACGGGGCACCCCGCGAGGGCCCGACTGAGAGCCCCCGACGGCGCGTGAAGGCGTTGTGCCCTCAGCCGCATCAGCGCCGATCCGCGGCGGCTGCACGCTGGCGCGGATGACGTCGCGCCTAGGTATTCAGCACCCTGAATCGACGATCACGACAACGGAGCAGTTCTGGGTCCCATGCTAAAACTGAGTGAAATCCTGGTCTCCAACCAAGACCTCGAGTCCTTCGAGGATCTTCTTCCCATCATCCAAGCCGTTGCGCGCTCTGGCGAACGCTTCTTCAGAATTGACGTTAAGCCGCCCTACCCTGACACCCCGGAGAACTGGGAAGATCGCCTCGAAGCAGCCTTCAGCGGACTCGTGCGATGACACCGGCCGATAGGACATGCCAATGAAGCAGTTCGACCTCCTTGCGACCCAGATCAAAGACACGGCCGCAGACTCGATCATCAATCGCAGCGCGCAAAACGCCTCGCTCGAATCCCATCTCAACACCCTACAGGACCAACTGCGCACGCTCGAGCGCGCGCACGCGCCAGCGCACTCGCTCGCCGATGCGCGGCTGCAGGTCGCCCGCACCCTTGTGAGTCTCGAGCGTGGCGACGAGGCCTGGCCACTCGGGCGCGCCGCATTCGACCATTTCATCGCGAATGATCTATTCGAGTTGGCCGCCGACGCCTGCGATGTGCTCTTTCAGGCCGCACAGCCCGATTCGATCAGCGCGCTCGGGCAAGGCATCTGGCTGGCGGTCACCTGCCCGATCGATCCGGAACTCACCGTTGAACTCCTCAGCCACGTGATCGACGAGACACCGGACGATGCCGATGGTGCCGCGGTTGCGGCCACCACGGCACTCTTCATCGCCGACGTGCGCGCACAACATCGGCAGCGCGAAGATCTCATGTTCTTCACCACGCAGTTGCTCGGAACGGTCGCCCGGCGCCATAGCGGTGTTGAAACGCCCGAGCAACTTGAGTCCTGGATGGAGCGACTGGAGCTGAAGGAACCCGAAAAGTTCCTCGTGCGGCTGCGCAACGTCGTCGATGTCCTGGTGCAAGACGATTGGTGGTTCGATCGGGAGGCCCTGCAGGAACGACTCCCCTTCACGTCGGGATCATGAACGGAACGAGAACACCACGATGAAGTTCTGGAATGATGACGCACATCCGGAGCAGGACGCGGTCCCGGATGATGTCAGCGATCTGGTCTTTGCCATGCGTTGCAAATGCCTGCCGGTCGATCATGCCTACCTACTGGCCACCAGCCTCACCGAGGCGATCCCCTGGATTGCGCGGGAGCCCGGACTTGCCGTGCACAGCATCCATGTCGCTGGGTCACAAAATGGCTGGGAACGACCAGATCACGGCACGGACTCCTATCTCATGGTCCCGCGCCGCACCAAATTGGTTCTCCGCGTGCCGCGACACCGCATCGCTGAACTCCTGAGCGACTTACCTGGAACCCATCTCAGACTCGGTGACGAGACCCTGACGGTTGGTGAGGGCAAGCTCAAGCCCTTGTGCAAGGAGACGACCTTGTTCGCACGCTATGTCGCCCTCGCACCTGGAACCGATCTTGAGGATGAGAGTGCCTTTCTGGAGGCCGCGGCCCAGGCTCTGGGAAACCGCGGCATTCGCCTCCGCAAGGCGCTCTGCGGGAAGACCCACCCTATCGCCACCCCGCAAGGCCCCCTTCCAACCCGCAGTCTGCTGGTTGCCGGGCTCACGCTCGAGGAGTCGATCCGGCTCCAGCAACAGGGACTCGGCCGTCAGCCGCTTCTTGGGTGCGGTATCTTCATCCCTCACAAAGGCATTGATGCGATCAAGCCGGCGGAGGGCTGAAGGACGAGGCCGGCATCGGGTCGCGCGGCGGTTGCGGCGAACATCAAAAAAGCATGTGACGCCTCTATCACAACATCATAAAATTATGATGTTCAAACCGTTCTCCTTGCAATGGAATCCGAGCGACGGAATCCGGACCCAGGCCGGTGATCACCGGCCTCGATGAGCACGGTTTGCAACAGAACCCAATCGTGGCGGTGCGGTCAGCGGCCCGTCCCTATGAAAACTGACAGACGAGAGGAGCAAGCATGGCCATCGAGGTCAATGGCAAGACGATCGAAACCACCCCGAGCGGATATCTCCAGGAGATTTCGGAGTGGACCGAGGAGGTTGCGTTGAAGCTCGCCGAGATCGAAGGGATCACCTTGACCGACAAGCACTGGGACGTGATCAACTATCTACGCGACGAGTACTACAACAACGCACAGCATCAACCCATGGAACGGGTGGTCCTCAAGGAGATGGGCAAGAAATGGGGCTCGAAGCCCACCAGCAAGGATCTCTACACGCTCTTCCCCTTGGCACCGACCAAGCAGGGCAACCGTATTGCGGGTCTGCCCGAAGTCATGCGCAAGGGCGGTTATTGAGGATCTGTGCCGGGGAGTGTCCATTCCCCGGCTACTGAATGAAGCGGCCATCAGGTCGGCGTCCGCGAAGTCAAGATCCTTGCCTTGCCATCGCGTGAGCGCACAGTGAGATCATTCTAAGGCGATGGCGTTCACCCAGATCACGGCATCCTGCGATAACTCCTTGCCATCGAACTCGGTGACAGGTCCAGAACCCAAGCAAGCGAAGCCCCACACCCCAGGTTTCGGAACCCCAAACGTGAAGACACCATTGGCATCCGTGCGCGTCACGATCGGAGTTGGCGGCGCGGCCATCCGCGTTTCGGCACCAAAGGCATTCGCGGCCACATCAATGGTCGTGTTGAGCCATTCGACCTCGCACTCCACCCCCGCGGCAGGCTCACCCTCGCTCAACAGCTGACCACTAAAGGTTCCACCCGCCAGGATCTGATATGGCTTGTTCAGGGGAACGATCTCGGTTGGCAAACCGAGCGGTTCATCCCAGCCGGTGGGCATGGCACCCTTGTTGAGATACGTCTTGGTGATCTGCTGAATGTAGGCGTCCTCCGACGCCTCGAAGTAGGGCGACGGGATCAAGGCAAAGACATAATCCCCATTGCGCGTCACTCGGTAGTCGAGCGCGTAGGCCGTGGCCTGATTGTGTGCCCCCGTCCAGCTCACGGGTTCCAGCGCGTCGGCGAGGTCGGTCTTCTCGCCGCGGAAGACCACGAATAGTTCCACGGGCTCACCCATGTCCATAACATGGCCATTGTCCATCGGATGGGCGAAGACCAGTCGCAGGGGCACATCTCCTGGCGTATCCAGCATGGTATTCGGGGTATAGAGCAACTGGAAATGAGCCTGCGCCGAACCGCTCAGGGCCACCGCCAGCAGCGCGGCGGGAACGGCAACGGATGTCATCGTGACATGGTTCATCATGAGATTCCTCGTCGATCGTCACATCAAAGTCATTGGAAGATCGCCTGACTGGCGATTTCGATCAGGTGTCCGGGACCCGCATCGAAGACAACCCGATACGCGCCGTCCGGTTTCTCAAACTCGAACTCGCTGTTCTCGTTCATCTGGCCCTCGAGCACCACACCACCCTCGGCATCCAGCAACCGCACGGTGACGCCCGCCGCCGACGAGCCATCCGAGAAGCCACCTTCACAGAGCACGGTGCCGTCGCCATTGTCATAACAGGCACACAAGGGGGTGTGCGCGAAGGCGGATGAGCACCAGACCAAGGCGGCAGCGCCAAACAGGATGGAACGCAACGGATGCAACGCAATTCTCCTTACGATCGCTATGGAGGGATCGGACTGTGACACCAAGGCCTGCTCGGGGACGCGCGGATCGCAGCGCGCCAGGCCAACCGTCACGAAGGGGCATGTCATGGTGCGTGATCTCCGACGTCAGGACCGATGTGGCCGTCTGGTTGCAGACTAGCGAGACCCCTTTCTTTTTGCAAGTAGGATTCGTTCGCATTTGCATTCTCCGCATTCCGCGACTAGACTCGAGCTCGAATTCAGTCTGATCGCTGATGCGTCCACCGGGGCGCCGCGAACGCTCAACGTCCATCGCTCTCTTGTACGGCGCCTCACCATGCCATCGCCCGTCCGCCTCCCCTTACTGGTCCCGACCTTAAATGACATCCGCAGCGGCCAGCGCGCGCGCATCCGCCGCCATCACGCACGTGGCGCGGTCCGCCAACGTCTGATGGACCTCGGCCTGATGCCAAACGTCGAGGTCGAGATGGTCCGCAGCGCGCCATTCGACGACCCGGTCCAGATCAAGCTCGCGGCAACGCACATCGCGCTGCGACGTGCCGAGGCGGCTTTCATCGAGGTCTTCGATGACGCGTCCTGACGATCTCCTGGTGGTCCTGGCCGGTCAGCAGAACGCCGGCAAGTCGACGCTCTTTAATCTCCTCACCGGCGCCCGCCAACATGTCGCCAACTATCCAGGCGTCACGGTGGACAAACAGTACGGCGAGTATCGCGACCCGAGCGGCCGCGTGCGGACCGTTGATCTCCCGGGCACCTACAGCCTCACCTCCTTCTCACTTGAGGAACGGGTCGCGCGCGATTTTCTGATCTCGGAATCACCAGACCTGGTCCTCAACGTGGTAGACGCCTCGAACCTGCGTCGCTCGCTGCATCTCACGCTGCAGTTACTTGAGATGCGATTGCCGGTGGTGCTCGCACTGAACATGATGGACGTCGCCGAGCGTCTTGGCGCCCAGATCGATCAAGAGCAGCTCGGCAGGCTGCTCGGCGTGGCGGTGGTGCCCACCATCGGGCGCAAGACGGAAGGTCGCGACCGCCTGCGGCAAGTGATCCGTGCGCAAGCGCGTGCGAAGCAGGATGCGGGGCGGGAAGCGGAGATTCTGGTGCGCTACGGCGATCTCGAACCCGAGGTCGTCGAACTCGCCGAACTCATCGCCCGCTCACCGGGCCTGGAGTCATTTCCCAGCCGTTGGCTCGCGCTGAAGCTGTTGGAAGGGGACGAGCAGGCTGTGAAGTGGATTCATACGCGCCTCCTGACCACTGACGCCGATGCCCTACTCGAGCGTGCCGCGCTGATGCGCGCTGCCTTCGAGGCCGCGCATGGACTCGATGTCACCGATCAGATCGTCGCCTGTCGTGACCGGGTGATTGCCCGTTTCCTTGAGCGCACCCTGCGCGAGACTTCCGATGGGAGTCCGACCCTCACCGAGCGGATCGACCGCGTTATCCTCAATCGCTGGAGCGCGCCGCTCTTTCTGATCCTGACGGTCTTCCTCATCTATCAGATCTCGATCGTTTGGGGCTACGAGTTGACCACCTACACCTGGCCGCTGCTGGCCGCATTCAGGGAAGTGATCGCGAGTCTGCTGCCCAGTGCGGGGTTCCTCGTCGATCCCTACGTGCGCGCACTGGGTCTCTGGTTGGTGGATTCCGCAAACACCCTCCTGAACTATGTCCCCATCTTCCTGATCCTCTTCGCCCTGATCGCCATCCTCGAGGACTCGGGCTACATGGCGCGAATCGCCTTCATTCTGGACAAGGTGCTGCACCGTTTCGGGCTCCATGGCCAGAGTACGCTGCCCCTGATCCTCGGCGGGGTCTTCGCGGGCGGTTGCGCCGTGCCCGGTGTGATGGCAACCAAGGGGATCCCGGATCATCGTGCGCGCATGGCCACCATCTTCAGCGTTCCCTTCATGAACTGCCTGGCGAAGGTCCCGCTCTACACCCTCTTGCTCGGCATCTTCTTTGTCGAGGGCAAGACACTGATGATGTTCTATATCTCCACCATGACCATCATCTTTGCCCTGCTGGTCGCCAAGCTGCTCACCGTCACGGTTCTGCGCGGACAGGAAACAGCCCCCTTTGTCATGGAGTTACCGCGTTATCATGCGCCCACCCTGGGCTCAGTCCTGCGTCGCGCCGTTGACCGAACCTGGATTTATGTCAAGAAGGTGGGCACCATCGTGCTTGCCGTCGCGGTCGTGGTCTTCACGCTGTTGCAGTTCCCGGGGCTCACGAGCGAGCGCAAGGCTCATTTCGAGCAACGCGGTCACGCCGCTGTCGCGCTCTTTCAGGACGCACTCGCGGGCAACCCCTACCTCGCGGCACTCCAGGACGCGACACTCACCGATCTGGTCAACTATTACGACGACTATCGCCGCGCCAAGCTCAACGCCAAAAGCCAGGCGGCGTCCCAGGCCGTTGAGGCACGCTTCCAGGCCCGCAACCCAGAGTTCCACCCCTTCGTCACACCACCCGCGGGGGATCAGGACGCCCGTGCAGCCAGTCGCGCGTTGCGCGCGCTCGCCAGCACCCGCACCACGCTGCGTCGTGAACTGCGCGAGGAGACCATCGTCCATTCGGTGTTGGGCCGCATCGGCCGCGGACTCGAACCCCTGACCCAGTTCGCTGGGTTCGACTGGAAGATCAATGTCGCGCTCCTCGCCTCCTTTGCCGCGCGCGAGAGCAGCGTCGCCACCCTCGGCGTCTTATTCCAACAAGATGCCGATACCAACGCGAGCCTGGAGGAACGCATGGGTGCGGCGACCCGCGACGCGGGCGCGACCTCCCTGCTCGCCGTCTCACTCATTCTCTTCTTCGCGCTCTATCCTCCCTGCTTGGCGACGACCATCATGGTGAAGGTCCAGACCAATTCCTACGCCTGGATGCTCTTCTCGATCGCCTTCCCGACCGCGCTCGGACTCACGGTGGCGAGTGCGGTCCACAGCGTTGGGTTGGCAACCGGTGCGACCGGACTCCAGATGATGACAGCGGTTTATTTCAGTGCCTTGGCCTTGCTGATCCTGGTCGGTCTCTTGAGTGGGCGATCCCGCCCCCAGGCGCCAGAAGGACTGCTGGCACGGGCTGCGTCGCGCGGCTGAGAGGTGCGTCATGAGCAACCCCGAGTTCGCGGGCCAGGGCGCGTCCCTGACCCTCCAACCCGCCCCCACGACCGTCTCCGCGGAGCACCACTTCGGCTGGGGTGATCTCACCCTCACGGGTGCGATCGTGCTGATCGCGCTCTACTATCTCTACCACAAACTCTGGAAGGGACGTGGCCGGTGTGCCGACTGCGGCGAGGCGAACTCCTGCGATCCCAACCTCTGCTCCGCACTGCGTCGGGGCAAGGGGGTTGAGGTGCGCCTTGAGCCTGGCGTCGCAGCTCGGGACCAGTCTGGCGGCAAGGCGCCGGATTAAGACCACTCGATTTGAGGGCGAATCCGCTTTACTTGGTCTCCCCTTCGATATATAAATGCGAATCGTTACGATTATTATCTAATTGGAGATCCCGTCATGTCACCCCGTTGCCCCACCCCTCGCCATCGCGCCGCGATCGCGACGCTCGCCTCCAGCATCCTCGGTGGCCTCGCCCTCCCACTGCAGGCCTATGACGTGACGGATCAGTTCTCGATCGGCGCGGTCTTGGGCGCCGGTGGTCAGTGCCAGGAAGGGCTCGGCGGCCTGAACGACGAGGCGGGCAATACCTGCCGTAGCGGCATGCCGTTTCAGCTGGAGATGAGTCTGCGCCCCACTGATCGTGATGAATTCTATGCATTGTTCGGTTTCGCGGTCGACAATGGCTTGAACGAGGTGTCGCCCTTTGTGCTTGCGCCCTGGGCGGTCGATCTCGAGGACGACTTGAAGGACATCAATGGTCGTGGACGTGATTACCTGCTGCAAGCCTGGTACAAACACACCTTCTCGTTAGGCGAGGAGAACAGTCTCGGGGCGACCTTCGGCATCATCGACACCACCAGCTATCTCGATGAGAATGCCTACGCCAACGATGAATTCACGCAGTTCATGAACGAAGCCTTCGTCAACACCGGCGGCTTCGGCCTGCCCTCCTACGACGCCGGCGCCGCGCTCGAGCTGGCCCTCGGCAACTGGGAGATCAAGGCCACGGCAATGAACGTCGGCGAGAACGACGACGGCAACAATTATAATTTCTGGGGCGCACAGTTCGGTTATCGCCTCGAAAGCGCGCTTGGCGAGGGCAACTACCGCGCTGTCATCGTCGGCACATCGAACGCCTTCTTCCGGCCATTCGGTGAGTCCGAGCACGTCGATGAGCGTGACGATCTCGATGAACTCAACGGTTTATCCGATCACGACGCCGTCGAGGGTCCGGCGCGGAAGACCAACCTCATGGCGTATGGCCTGTCATTCGACCAGGCCGTCGGGGACCATCTCGGACTCTTCCTCAGGCTCGCCTGGACCGACCACAAGGACATCCTCGACTATCGTGGTTACTACACCGGCGGCCTGCAACTCGGCGGCAGCCTGTGGGGACGCGAGGCCGACACCATCGGTCTGGCCTACGGCTACCTCGATGGTGCCAACACCGGCATCTCCAACACCAACGTCGCCGAGGCCTACTATCGTTATGCCTTCAACGACTATTTCGCCATCACCGCCGACGTTCAATACATGGCCGACACGTATGACTCCAGCGAGGATGTCAGCGGCTGGATTTTCGGCATGCGCCTCGTTGCCGAGTTGTGAGTCGCGCATGAGTTGCACCGGGCGGTCGGTGGCGATTCAGCGCCGCCCGGCGACTGGTTGGCTGACATTCGCTGCGAACCGCGGAACATGACTGAGTCCGCATCACGAACATTCCGCGCGTACGACTGATCAAGGGTCTCCGCTGCGCGCCCCATCCGAAACCACCTCTCGCGTTCGACCTGTCATCGGCCTCGCCCCCATCAGAGGTGAAACCGGTCGATGGTCAGCCCACTTCGACCGACGGGGCCGGCCGGGACGAGCCTCGGTCATGGCCCGAATTGACGCGGTGCGCATTGAGACGACTGCGTCCTTCTTTACCCGTGTTGCGCGGAAAGCCCCGTCGCTTCTAGGGCGGGGATGGATCGCGCCGCACGGTGAACTCGTCCGGCTGCTTAGGATGGCGTCTGCTGTTGCTCGATGTACTGGCGCACGATGGCGATCGGTGCGCCCCCGCAGGATGCAGCACAGTAGGAGGGGGACCACAGCACGCCTTTGTAGTACCGCTGCTGGATGTCCGGGCGCTCCTGTCTAAGTAACCGGCTCGAGACACCTTTGAGGCTATTGACCAGCGCGGACACCGCGACCTTGGGCGGATAGTTGATCAGCAGATGCACATGATCGTCTTCTCCGTCCATCTCCACCAAGGTCGACTCAAAGTCGAGGCAGACTTTGGAGAAGATCGCGCGCAAGCGGGTGATGGCGTCGCCATCGAAAACCTTGCGTCGGTATTTCGTCACAAAGACCAAATGGACATGCATCGCAAAAACGCAATGCCGGCCGCGCCTAATCGAGTTGATATCGTTCATAGGCCAAATTATACTCGATGCCATGCAGCGCATCCAAGCCTTTAAGTTCGAGTTGATGCCCCATGGCAAGCAAACGCGCGATCTGCGTCGCTTCGCTGGATCGTGCCGGTTCGTCTACAACCAGGCGCTGGCGATGCAAAAGGCGCGGTATGCCGCTGGCGAGAAGACGCTCGGCTATGCCGAGTGTTGCAAGGTCATGGCGACGTGGAAAGCCGACCCGGCGACACTCTGGCTGCGCGAGACCCCATCGCAAGCGCTGCAGCAGTCCCTCAAGGACTTGGAGCGCGCCTATATCAACTTCTTCGAGGGGCGGGCGGCGTTTCCCAGCTTCAAGCGCAAAGGCAAGTCCAGTGACAGCTTCCGCTACCCGCAGGGCTACAGGCTCGACCAGGCCAACAGCCGCCTGTTCCTGCCCAAGCTCGGCTGGCTGCGCTACCGCAAGAGTCGCGAGGTGCTCGGGACGGTGAAGAACGTCACCGTCAGCCAGTGCGGCGGCACGTGGTTCGCCGCGATTCAAACCGAGCGCGAGGTGGATGTCCCGGTGCATCAGGGCGGGGCGGTCGGCATCGACATGGGCATCGTGCGGTTTGCCACCTTGAGCGACGGGACCGTCTTTGAGCCTCTCAACAGCTTTAAGCGTCTGGAGGAGACGCTCGCCAAGGCGCAACGCACCATGAACCGCAAGACCCGGTTCGGGAAGAACTGGAAGAAGGCCAAGGCTCGTGTCCAGCGCATCCACATCAAGATCGCCAACGCCCGGCGCGACGCCCTCAACAAGACCTCGACCACCATCAGCAAAAACCACGCAATGGTCTGCATCGAGGACTTGCAGGTCGCCAACATGACGGCGTCGGCGGCCGGGACGATGGCAGCGCCGGGCACCAACGTGCGAGCCAAGTCCGGCCTGAACAAAGCCATCCTCGATCAAGGGTGGGGAGAGTTCCGCCGGCAACTGGAGTACAAGACCGCCTGGAATGGCGGGCATCTGATCGCCGTACCACCCCAAAACACCAGCCGGACGTGTCCGCGCTGCGGGCATGTCGCCAAGGAGAACCGGCAAACTCAGGCCCGGTTCGCGTGTGTGGACTGCGGGTACGAGGACAACGCCGACCTGGTCGGCGCCATCAATGTGTTAAGGGCAGGGCATGCCCGGTTAGCCTGTGAAGTGAGCGGCGCAGTCAGGCCGACAGCAGCAGGAACCCACCGAAGCGACTCGGCGTGAGCACGCTCGCGCCGAGCGCCGTAGGAATCGCCGTCTCTTTAGGACGGCGAGGATGTCAAAAATCTTCACCCCTCACACGGCGTGAATGGTTCACACTTGGTGATATGAAGATTCCTGGGTTCAGGATCACACGGCAGATGGTGTGCGCGACCAACGCACCGAAGGCGGACTCGATCCGGTCCCCGAACGCCGAAACACGCATCGACATTAAATGATCGACCCGGCGATCCTGCGGCCCGGCCGGTTCGGACCAGGTCATCCGCATCCCGCTCCCGGGCGACGAGAGCCGGCAGGAGATCTTCAAGGTCCATCTGCGCGGCAAGCCGTTGGGCGGCGGCATCGATGTCGATGCGCTGGTCGCGGGGAGCACCGGCTTCAGCGGTGCCGAGGTCTCGGCGGTGTGCAGCCGAGCGGCGCTTGCCGCGGTGCGGCACGCCGTGTCGTGTCGTCCCTGGACGGGCCACCGGATTCCGAGCGGACGGAGCACATCGATGTCCGTATCGAGATGTCCGACCTGACGGATGCGCTCAGCGGTTCCGAAGCCCGGCACGGGACATAGCCTTCGTCCCCTTGATGATTGCCCTGTTTTCCGCCGGTCGAGACAGGGCCGCTCTCGATGGGGCATCGCATCGGTTTCGGGGACGGGGAGTCCTTCGATGCGAGGCCGACGTTTGGACGCCTAGCAGGACGTACAACTCTGATAATCGGCATTGGAATCCGCCGGACTCAAAACAAGAATTGTAAGCAGCCGGACGGGTCCACCGTCCGGCGCGATCCATCCCCGCCCTGAACGACGGGGCTTTTCGCGCAAGACGGGTAAAGGACGTGTCAACGTGACTGCCGCGAGCATCGATGCCCGGCTGGATGTCGAAATCCAGGGTGGATGCCGCGACCCCGGCGTGAGCGCGGGTCCGGACTCGGGCGCCGGTTGACGCAATGCGGTGCGGTCGAGATCACCGTCGGCATTGCGTCCGGCACGCCGTTCACGGTTTACTTGGCGGGCGTTTTCGACCGAAGCCTTCAAGGAGAGACGAGCATTTCTGCCACCATTATCGTCGTCGAAGACGACCCGCGCATGGGTCGCGTGCTGACGCGTCATCTGACGCGCGCGGGGTACGCGGTGTCGGTCGCCGCCAACGGATCCGAGATGCGCCGGCTCTTTCGTCATGAGGGAGCGGATCTCGTGCTCTTGGACCTCAATCTAGGATCAGAGGATGGCATGGATTTGGCCCGCGAGCTCGTCGACTCCACACCCGCGGCCGTGATGATCGTCACCGGCCGTGATGATCTGCAGGATCGCATTGACGGCTTGGATGCCGGCGCCGACGACTACATCACCAAACCCTTCCAGATCGAAGAGCTGCTCGCGCGTATCCGAGCGGTCCTGAGGCGGCATGCGTTCGAGGCGTGCGCTCTCGACGCCATCCAATTGGGAACGGTGACGCTCGACCTGAGCGCCATGAGTGTGAGCGACACCTCCAACGGAGCCTCCCTGCGCTTAACCGAAACGGAATCCCGCATCCTCGCGACCTTGATGCGTCAGCACGGACGGGCGGTGGGCCGTGCACAGTTGCTGAACCGCGAGTCCTTGACCCCAGACGAACGCACGGTCGATGTCCACATCTGCAATATTCGGCGCAAGCTGCGTGACGAGGGCATCCTGAATCTCGTGATCTGGCCGGTGCGGGGCTACGGCTATCGTCTGAGGCTGGAGAACGACTGACCGATTTCGAATGGGAGCACGCCGGCCTGCGGCGATCCGCGCCGCCGGATGGCACAGTCGCACAAATAAGCCCTTTACAATGATTTACTTGAAGGAGTCGTGCTCGGTTCGAGACAATCTGTAAGGTTCTCAATCAACTTGAATCCGCGCATTCATCCGCTACCGCCCGGGAGCAGGCCATTCAATGAGATCGATGTCGTATCCCGGCCGGGAGAGCCTCCATGCGTTTGATGTGTCTCGATGATGATCCGCGAATCGAGGCCGTTCTGGGGCGTTTCCTGAAGCGGTTCGGGCATGCCGTGGATTTCCACGTATCGGTTATCTCCTTCAAGGCCGCACTTGCGTCGGATCTCCCCGAGCTCGTCCTGCTCGATCTGGATTTGGGCCGAGAGAACGGCATCGATGTCATCCATTGGCTAGCCGAGACCCACCCCGGGATGCCCGTCGTTCTCCTTTCTGGGCACGGTGACAATCTGCTCGATACCGCGCGACGCATCGCGCGCTCGACGGGGATCCAGGTCCTCGGCGCGGTCTCCAAGACTCGGATGGTCAAAGAGCTTCCCGCAATCCTGATCAAGGGCGTCACAGCGGCATGGCAACAGCGGGGCCAAGACCCGCAAGCTGGGGCTGCCTTCACCCGGGAGGATCTGGCAAGGCAGATCCGTAGCGGCGGCATTGTTGCGCACTTTCAACCAATCGTCTCACCGGCCGACGGGCAGTTGAGGGGCGCGGAGGTGCTCGTACGTCTGCAGCTACCGAACGGACAAATCATCAGTGCAGCGGAGTTCATTCCGCTCGCCGAGTCAAGCGG
Source organism: Thiocapsa imhoffii (assembly GCF_016583985.1). Classification (GTDB taxonomy): domain Bacteria; phylum Pseudomonadota; class Gammaproteobacteria; order Chromatiales; family Chromatiaceae; genus Thiocapsa; species Thiocapsa imhoffii. Next base: position 88,231 of record NZ_NRSD01000004.1, read on the forward strand.
GCTCATCGACGAGGTCACCGAGAACCTGTTCGAGCGTCTGCTCGGGTCGCGCGAGATGCTGGCCCTGTCGGGCGTGGCCTTCATTGCGGTCAACCTGTCGCCGCTGATCCTGCAGCAAGAGCGGGCCTTGGTCCTGGTGCGCCGTTTGGTCGACGGGTTTGCGGCGATCTGCTCCGTCAAGATCGAAATGACCGAGAGCGCCGCTACGGCCTACCCCGATGTCTTGCGCAGCGTGGCGGCTCAGATCCATCTCATGGGGGCCTCACTGGCGATCGACGATTTCGGGATCGGCTATTCCTCGATGCGGGCACTCGCCGAGCTCCCGTTTGACACGCTGAAGATCGATCTGTCGTTCGTCTCGGAGATGTTCGCTTCCCCAAAGGCACTCAGATTGCTGCGCGCCATGATTAGCTTTGGCCAAGCACTGGAACTGCAGGTCGTCGCCGAAGGAGTAGAGACGGAGGCGCAGCGTCAATTGTTGATTGAAGCAGGCGTCGATTTAGCGCAAGGCTATCTGTTCGGAAAGCCCATGACAGCGGAGGCTTTGGCGAACACCTTCTCGACTCGCCGGCCCAGCTAACCCCGGTACCATGAGCCCAATCCGCACCGCAGCGCTCACGGTCCTGCTGGCCCTACTCGCGGTGGCCGGTAACCATTTTAATCTTTCGCTTTTCTTCGGTCTGCAGATCGTCTTCGGATCCGTGGCCGTCCTCCTGGCCATTGTCTGGCTCGGGACCCGTGCCGGCCTGATCGTCGCCGCCGTCTCCGGTGCCTATACCTATCTGCTGTGGGATCATCCCTACGCGGCGCTGATTTTTCTAGCCGAGGCGGCCTTCGTCGGCTGGCATCGGGATCACGCGCGACAACGCGGGCGCGAGGAACCGGATCTCGGTGTCTCCGTCACGCTCTATTGGGTCTTGATCGGCATCCCCTTGGTGCTGCTGTTCTATCGTGTCGTGATGGGTATGGTCTGGAACCAGACCCTGGTGGTCGCGGTCAAGCAGGCCTCGACCGGTATCCTGAACGCGGCCTTGGCCGGGCTGGTGGTCATGGTCGTGGCTGCGATGAGACATCGCCCCGGCAGCCTCTCGGCACGACAGGTGTTGTTCACGCTGTTCCTCTCGGGGTTTCTCCTGCCGTCGATTCTCGTGGTTGCTTGGGAGAATCACGATCTTAAGGATCGTCTGGAGCAGGATCTTGCCGATCGCCTGAGGATCTTCGGTGTGCTGGCAAGCCACGATCTCGACTCAACCGCACACGCTCAGTCAGCCGAAGCGGCCGAGATCGTCCTGGACCATGTGCGGGAGATGACCCGGCTCTTCGGCAACACATTGCCCGAGTACGCTAGGCTTGAGGTCCGTCTGATCGGGCCGGCCGGTGACTTTGTGCCTGCCGCGGATGCGCCGAAGACGCGTGCCAGCCGAACCGCGGCCGATGATTTGATGATCCTAGCGCCAGGGGATTGGCATCCCTCGCGGATGGCGTTCTGGCGGCAGGCGCGCTATCGCATGATCCTGCCGCTTGCCGAACCAACAGTCGGGGAGGGACTCTTGATCGAGCTCAGCGCGGCGACTCTGGTCGACAAGCTGCAGCAAACGATGTTGCGTCTGCTGACGCTCTTGTTGGTGATCGCTGCGATCGCGATCCTGCTAGCCGACCGATTCGCCGTGTTGTTGATGCGTCCGTTGAAGCAACTCGTGGCGATTGCCTCCGATGTGCCCACTCGGATCGTCGCGGGCGAGACCGTCCCCATCCCCTCGCCCGGGGTCTTGGCCGAGAGCCGGGCGTTGACCAACGCCTTCGGGATCATGGCCAGCGGCCTCGCCGATAGCTTCGCGACGATCGAGCGCGAGCGCGATACACAAACCCGGCTGCGCTCCTTGCGTGATCTGCAGGCCCAGATGCTAGCCGGTCTGATGGCGTCTGACGAGGACGAATGCACAGCCGGAGAGCGCCTCTGTAACCTGGTGGAAGGCATGGTCGCGGGATGCCGCTGCGTGATGCTCAAAAAAGGCGCGGCGGATTCCTTCGTGCACTTCGCCGGGGCCAGCCTCGGTGCCAGCGAGCAGGCGGCCCTGGAGTACCGGGTGAACGATCTGGATCGAGGCGGCACGAACCGGCAGGACTCCGCCAGCCGGTTTTTTGTCATGGAGTCGGCTCGGGATGCGGCCGGTTCGCAACAGACTGACATCCTCTCGGCCGAGGGCGGGGACTTCTGGTGGTGCTGCTCGGTCATCACGCAGGATGGCCAGTGTGCGGCTGTTCTTGCGATCGGGCCTGGTCCCTCCCGGGAGCCCGACGCACGGGTGCCTGAGATCCTGGAAACCGCCGCAGATTTAGCCTCGCTGGCCTTCGAGACCTTGCGCACCCGGCGTCGGCATGCCGTCCTCATCAAGGCGCTGTCGCAGGCCGGCACTGGGATCATCGTCGCAAGCCGAGTCGCCAAGTCGGATTACCGTATCAGCTACGTCAACCAGGGCTTCCAGACCCTGACTGGCTATTGCGCGGACGAGGTCATGGGCCTGAACTGCCGCTTTCTCCAGGGCCAGGACCGCGAGCAGTCGGCTCGTGCAACGATTCGCACCGCGCTTGAGGCCGGCGAGCCCTGCCAGGTTACGCTTCACAACTATCGCAAGGACGGAACGCGCTTCTGGAACGCCCTGAGTCTCGCCCCGCTGGTGGATTCCCGAGGCGAGGTCACGCACTACGTTGGCATCCAACAGGACCTGACGGCCGTCAAGGAGTCCATGGAGCATTTGGCCCGCAGCGAAGCCTCGCTACGGGCGCAGGAGGAGCGCTACCGTCTGGTTGTGGAGAACATCGAGGATCTCGTGGTCCGCACGGACGCCGAGGGCCGATTCGAGTATGCCAGCCCCTCCTATTGCAAGCTCTTCGGGCGTGCCGAGGACGAGCTCATCGGCCATCACTTCATGCCGCGTGTCCACCCCGACGATCGAGAGCATACGGCGGAGGCAATGCTTGCGCTGCATCACCCACCTCATACCTGCCTGATCGAGCAGCGCGCCGAGACGGTGCAGGGTTGGCGATGGCTGCAGTGGGTCGACCGCGCCGTGCTCGACGCGCAGGGCCGCGTCCACTCGATCGTCGGGATCGGGCGCGACATGACCGAGCGCAAGGCCGCCGAGCTCGCGCTAGCGGAGGAGCGCCGCCGGCTCGCCGACATCATCGACGGGACCATGGTCGGAACCTGGGAGTGGGACCTTGTTACCAACAGATTGACGTTGAATCGGCGCTGGACCGAGATGATGGGCCGCTGCCTCGAGGATCTGGAGCCGACCACGATCGAGACCTGGCGTGAGTTCTGTCATCCCGAGGATCTCGCGCGAGCCGAGGCCGAACTCGCACGGCATCTCCGCGGCGAGACCAACCATTACCGTTGCGAACTGCGGTTGAAGCACCGCCAAGGCCATTGGATCTGGGTACACGATCAAGGACGCGTCTCGGCGCGCGACGCGCAAGGCCGGCCGCTGCGCATGGCCGGGACCCATGAGGATATTACCGACCGCCAAGAGGCCGAGATCGAACTGATGCGGCGCGAGTCCTTGGAGCGTGAGCTGCTCGGGCTGGCCTCGGGTTTCGTCGCTGTCTATGACGACAATCTCGACCCGCTCATCAATCGAACGCTCGAACGACTCGGTGGCTTCACCGAGTCCGATCGGGCCTATGTGTTCCGATTCGATCTGGTTGCCGACACCATGAGTAACAGCCATGAGTGGGTGGCCCCGAGGATCGAGCCGGTGATCGGGCATCTGCAACAGCTTCCGATCAAGCCCTTCGCAGCCTCGATGCAGGTGCTCAAGTCCGGTCGGGCCGTCGTGGTCCCGCGTGTGGCGGAGCTCCCAGACGACTGGGCCACGGAGCGCGAGCTCCTCCAGTCCCAGTCGATCCTCTCGGTCGTGCTGGCGCCCCTGCTACAGGATGAGCGCCTGATCGGATTCGTTGGCTTCGATGCGGTGCAAGCACCACGGGACTGGTCGGATGCTGAGGTGCGTTTCCTCCGGGTCTTTTCCAGCATCCTGGTGAGTGCGTTCGAACGCGCCCGAATTTACTCGGAGCTTCGCGAAAGCAATTTGCGCTATAACCAGCTTGCGTTGCAGAGCCGGATCGTCAGCTGGGAGGTCGATGCCAAGGGTCTCTACACCTATCTCAGTCCGACGGTCGAAGCTATTTGGGGCTACCGCCGCGAGGAGCTGGTCGGCCGGAAGCATTGTTGCGATCTGGTGCCCGAGCCATCTCAGGACCGCGTTAAGGCCGAGACATTGCAGAGCTTCGCGCGCTTGGATCACTTCACCGATTACGTCAATCCCATCCGTCGCGCCGACGGCTCGACGAGCTGGCTTCTGACCAACGGTGCTCCGGTCGTCGCCGAGGACGGCACGCTGCTCGGATACCGTGGCTCGGATGTGGATATCACCGAACTCCATCGCGCGCAAGAACAGCTCGAGCAAAGCGAAGCCCGTCTCAGCACCATCTTCGAGAATGCACCCATTGGGATCGCCATCGCGGGGCCCAACCGGAGACTGAAGCTGGCCAACCGTACGCTCGGTGATTTTCTCGGCTATTCATCGCAGGACCTGATCGGGATGCGCCTCGATGACTTGGCCTGTTCGGATGATATCGCGGCGGAGCTTGTCCTGTACGGGGAGCTGACGGCGGGACAACGCAATTTCTACCGAATGACCAAGCGCTATCGCAAGGCTGATGGTTCGATTGTATGGGGCGATCTGCGGGTCGCCTTATTGCCCGGCGGCAGCAGTGAGCGGCCCGTGGTGCTCGGGATGGTCGAGGACATCACCGAGTTTCAGGCCGCGACCGAGCGCAAGCGCGAGCTCGAGGCGGTGTTACAGCGCTACACCGAGAACCTGGAATCGCTCGTCGATCTGGCCAGTCAGGCCCTGCCCGCCACCGAGGAGTTTCGGGCCCTTCTGCAACTCGCGTGTAAAGGTCTCGGTATGGACGCGGCCGACATCGGAGCGATCGGCTTGGATCAGAGCTATCGCCCGGTCGCACGGTATCCGGATGCCGAGATATCGCAAGTCGAGTCTGTTTCCGAGGACTTCGTCGAACTCGACACGGACGCGCTTGAGCAGGGTATCCCGCACATCTTGGTCGGCTCGCAACTGCCGCATGGGGCGCGGCAGGCGGGCTACGTCTCCTGCGTGCGAATGATGTTGCATTGGACCGGACCCAATGGTCGGGACAGTGTGCTAGTGACGAGGTTGTGGGGACGCGCCGAGCGTGTCGAGCTGTCAGGTGCGGACCGAGAACTGGTACGGCTGATCGGCCAGCGCATCATCGCTCAGCAATTCGAAGAGCAGCTTCAGGCCGCACTCATCAGCGCGAAGGAGCGCGAGACCATCGGTCATCTGGCGAGCGGCGTGGCGCACGACTTCAACAACCTGCTCGGAGTGATCGATGCCAATCTCTATTATCTCGAGGCCATTCTGAGCGGCGAGCAGAGCGACCCGGAGGTGGCTCAGGTCATCGAAGAGACCCAGAGTGCGCTCGGTCAAGCGAAGGTCGTTACCTCGGGGATGCTCTCGCTCAGTCGTGCCGGTGGCATCGTCCTGAAGAGCGTGGTGCTCGAAAAGACGATTCGTGAGCTGGTGACGATCGTCAGACAAATCCTCCCGGCCAAGATCAATCTCGGTCTGGATCTCGAGCCCGGTCTCGTGGCCGAGAGTAATGCCGGATTCCTGCAAGCCGCGTTGCTGAATCTCGTGCTGAACGCGCGCGATGCCATGCCGGATGGCGGAGATTTGCGGATCACCGCGCAGACCCTGGTGTGGGACGGTTCGGTCCCGCTGACGGTCGGTCAACTCGATCCAGGTCAGTATGTCGAAATCAGGGTTCTGGATACTGGGTGCGGGATGTCCGACGAGGTCTTCGACAGGCTCTTCGAGCCGCTGTTTTCGACCAAGGCCAAACAGCGCGGGCATGGGCTTGGCCTGTTCATGGTGCAGGAGTTCGTCATGCGCTCCGGTGCGGGTCTAGCTGTGTCATCGCAGGTCGGCAAGGGCACCGAGTTCCGACTGCTGATGCCACTCGACCATCAAGAACCACCACAGAGCGACCTGACGCTGAGCGGGCCGTCAAACGCACTGTCGACCACGCCTCTGCTGCGGGTCCTTGTCGTTGACGATGACCCACGTGTCAGGGATTCCATCGGGCGATTGCTGACGTTGGACGGCATGCTGGTCTCGTTCGCCGAGAATGGCCGAGCCGCACTCGATCTCTTGCGACACGACGCCGACTTCGATCTGGTGTTGTCGGATTTGGCGATGCCCGTTCTCGACGGCACTACCCTGTGCGGCACGTTGGCGCAGACGTTTCCGGATCTGAAGGTGATCCTGATGACCGGCCAAACCCCCTCGGCCTTCACGCTCGATGCCTTGCCGTATATGCCGATCGTGCTGCGCAAACCCATCGATCACAGCGCACTGAGGGCCGCGATCGCAGAGTCCGTTGTCGGGCCCCGAGGCTGACGAAGGCCATGCCCGTGTTTGTGGCGGTATCCGAGGACACCATGCCGATTGACATTTAGAAGAGCAGCATCTCCGGATACTCCGCCTTGAGACGGAGGTACTGCTGCATCACTGGGGTGTGCACATCCTGTTCTGGTTGATCCATTGCCTGCTAGACACTGAGGTGTGAGTCGATGGCGGGCGTGCCGTGAGGACTGTACAGAACGAAAAGGCGTCGCCCGCGGGTCGATCGTACCGATGCCAGAGCGAGTCGGGATCGACGCATCCTCAAGAATCGATGGTTTTCAATTCCTGAGCTGCGTCCGGCACCGCGCGCTTGATCTCCAGCGACGCACACCATCGGAAAAAAATCCCGGATGACTGGAGACGCGGTTCAGACAGCTTCGACTTCGGTCGAATCGCCGTACATCTCGATCCCGAGCCGCTCGCCCACCTTGCGGGCGCGGCCATCGATCATCGGCGAGATGACGATCAAGCGATTGGCCTTGCGCTCGTGGCGCCGCTCGTAGAAACGCGCCTTACGCTCGAAAATATACATCCCGGCCTTGTCGATCGAGGACTTCAGCTCGCAGATCAGCAGCAGCCCGTTCTTGATGATGACGTCCAACTCGATCTGGTCCGGACGGCCGAAGACCTCGCCCGAGTCGTCGTAATCGGTGACGTTGACGACCTGCACGTCGAAGCTCTGCTCCAGGATCGCGGCTAGGGCATCGCGGAAGGCTTTCTCGGATTGAAGCCCCCAACGCGAGCCGAGCGCACCGATGCTGCGATCGAATTTCTGCGCTTGAGCCATGATCTCGTTGTGAAGGCGTTTCAACTCTTCCTGGTTCTCGTCCCAGCGGCGATTGCTCTCCGCTCGGCTTTCCTCCCAAAGACGACGCTGCTCGGCTTGGTTCTCGTCCCAACGGCGGTTCTGCTGCTCCCACTTCTGCGCCTCGTCCTCGCGCATCAGTTTGAGTTCAGCCTGGTTCGCCTCCCACTTCCGCGCCTGTTCCTCACGCATCAGTTTAAGTTCGGCCTGGTTCGCTTTCCACTTCTGCGCCTCGTCCTCGCGCATGTGCTGCAGCTCGACCTGATTCGCTTCCCACTTCTGCGCCTCGTCCTCGCGCATGCGCTGTAGCTCGACCTGGTTCGCCTCCCACTTCTGCGCCTGCTCCTCACGCATCAGTTTGAGTTCGACCTGATTCGCTTCCCACTTCTGCGCCTCGTCCTCGCGCATGCGCTGTAGCTCGACCTGGTTCGCCTCCCACTTCTGCGCTTCGTCCTCGCGCATGCGCTTGAGCTCGGCTTGATTCGCCTCCCACTTGCGTTCCTGCTTCTCACGGTCGCGACGTAGCTCGCCAAGCAGTTCGTAGAACCGATCGCCGGTCTCCCGACGATCGGCGTATTCGTCCCGTGTTAACTCAAGCACATAGCTCCGGAACGCAGGATCCTCCCGCAGCCAGGTCGGCAGCTCACGCTTGATCGTTTCTTTCAGGGATTCCGTGGTCATATCCGGGGCCGAAAAGCCATTCTGGGTCTTTGTTCGAGTCTAGCAGAGCGCAAGGCGCAATGATCTCGCGATGTCTTCAGCATTCGCTCCACCACCATACCACCATCGGCTTGCTCAAGCAGAGCACAGCCCTGACCTAGTTCTGGTGCACATCCAGACCGATGATCCGACAGTGAATCGGGGTACGAGTGAGTGATGGCGGGTCGCGTGACGTTCTACGGTCAGGCGCCATCAAACCAGATTGCGACCTCTGATCAAGGCAACAGCACCCCCATGATCTTTCGTGATCGAGAGTGCCTCACTGTCTAGCTATCTGAGAGTTCGGGCTCGACAATCCACCACGCAAGAGGCTGGCATATGACGCAATCGCTTCCCCGCTTCCGATTCGACAACCGTTATCGACGCCTTCCCGACGTGTTCCACGCTCGGATTCATCCTACGCCCGTCCAGGCCCCACGCCTGATCAAGCTCAACGACGCCTTGGCCGACGAACTCGGCATCGAGCTGAACGGTAGCGAACCCAGCACACTCGTCGAATTCTTCGCCGGCAACCAAATCCCTGAAGGCGCGGAGCCAATCGCCATGGTGTATGCCGGTCATCAGTTCGGCCAGTTTGTGCCACGACTCGGTGATGGGCGGGCCATCCTGCTCGGTGAGGTCCTCGACCGGCAGGGCCGTCGACGCGACATCCAACTCAAAGGGGCCGGTCAAACGCCCTTCTCACGCAATGGCGATGGTCGCGCGGCACTCGGCCCGGTCCTGCGTGAATACCTCCTCGGCGAGGCCATGCATGCCCTGGGCGTTCCGACGACCCGTGCGCTCGCCGCGGTCACGACCGGCGAGCCGGTGTATCGCGAGACCGTCCTCCCCGGTGCCATCCTCACGCGCGTCGCCGCCAGCCATGTCCGCGTCGGCACCTTCGAGTATTTCGCCGCGCGTGGCGAGACCGAGGCATTGCGTCAGCTCGCCGATCATGTCATCGCGCGCCACGTGCCCGCGGCGGCCACGGCACCCCAGCCTTACCTCGCGCTGCTCGAGTTCGTGGTCGAGCGCCAGGCTGCACTGGTGGCCGCCTGGATGCAGATCGGTTTCATCCATGGCGTGATGAACACCGATAACATGGCGATTTCAGGGGAGACGATCGACTATGGTCCTTGTGCCTTCATGGATGCCTACGACCCCGCGACCGTCTTCAGCTCGATCGATCGCACTGGACGCTATGCGTTTGGCAACCAGCCCACCATCGCGCAATGGAACCTCGCACGCTTTGCCGAAACCCTCCTGCCGCTCATCGATGCGTCACCCGAGTCCGCCATCACCCAAGCGAGCGAGACGATCCACAGCTTCCTCGAGCGTTACACGAAACATTGGAGCGCTGGGATGCGACGGAAGCTAGGGTTCAGCACGGCGGAACCGGAGGACGTTGCGCTCATTCACGACCTGCTGGATCTCATGGCGACCTCGGGTGCCGACTTCACCCTAACCTTTCGCCGCCTAGGCGCCGCCACCGTTTCGCAAGCGGATGCTGGAGTACGTGATCTCTTCGTCGATCGCGACGCCTTCGATGCCTGGGCGACGGGGTGGCGCGCACGACTTGCCCGCGATCCCGCATCACCAGACGCCCGCGTACATCAGATGCAGAGCGCCAATCCAGCCGTGATCCCGCGCAATCACCGCGTCGAACAAGCACTGCAAGCCGCGGTTGAGGACGATGATTTCAGCCCCTTCGAGCGGCTCCTCCGAGTGCTCGAACAACCCTTCACGGAGCAGGCGGACATGGCGGAGTACAGCACCCCTCCCCGTGATGACGAGCGGGTGTTGCGCACCTTTTGCGGCACCTGAGACGACACCCACGGCCGCCACGATAGGCGGCCATGTCGCAACCGCACCCACTCTAGATTCATACGCTCGAGGTCTGGGTCACCACACCCCTTGACAATCCGGCTGCCTTCGCCATAACATGAACAAGAACGATTCTCATTAACAAACCACAGCGGAGTGCCGGTTATGCCCCCTGAAACGCTTTCCGTGAGCCCGAACCAGCCACCCCAGTCGGCGAACGTCATGCGTTCGGACCTGCCCCGGATCGACAGCAACACCCTGTTACGTGGCAATAACCTCCTCTTCATCGATCACGCCGGCGATCGCTATATCCTGCGCATGACCCGGAACAATAAGCTGATCCTCACGAAGTAGCACCGCCAAGCCGCCCGCCTGGGCGGTCTGGCCCATCAGCCCACGTCTCTGCAACGCGAGCCCATCAACGCCGCCGCCGGTGACTCCACCAGATTGCGAAACCGGTCAACCCCAGGATGTAACCGAGTGCGCCGAGGATGTCCGAGAGTCGGATGCGGTCCTCGGCCGCCATCAGGTGCTCCCGCAGCGGGCGAACCTGGCGGGCGACGGCACGCTCAATGGCGGCTTCCAGGGCGGGATCCAGGGTCGCGACAAGCACCACCTCATGCTCCTGTTGATCCCCCCCGCTTGGTGCGATCGGCGGCACGGGCATCCCGGGCGCCGTCGGCGTGATGGGGCTGGTGTCAGCCATGCCCTGCTCGCCCGTTGTGACCCTGACAAATCCACCGGAGAGTTCCTCGGCCTTGATCATCCACTCCGCTTGATGACCATCGCCCGCGTACACGTGAATCCGATGATCGATCGGCGCCGCCGCTGAATAGACAAAACGACCTTCTGCGTCGGGCGTGAGTTCGGCCAGCAGTGCTCCTTGCGGATCCAGTACTTCAATGCGCGCTCCAGTCGCGGCGGACCCACGGGCGAAATAGGTTGAACCCCTAATCTGATGGCCATCCGCGGTTGCAAAGACATGCAGCCGATGGGCGGACGCCGGCGCGCTGAGCGCGAACAACAGCATCGCAACCAGCCCATGCGGATGTCGCCAGGGCCGCGGTTCACACCGCACAGCCTGCCTCCAGGCCATCCTTCCGAGCCCCAGCAGGTCACCTGTCCGCATCAGCGCATCTCACGAGCATACACCCAGATCAAGGCCCCCAACTCGAGCGGGACCGCCTCCCCGTGCGGATTCATCATGGGTTCCTCGCCCTCGATCAAGGCTGCGAAGCCCCACCAGCCAGCTCGTGGCATCGCGTAGCTGAACACGCCCTGAGCGTCTGCTTTGACAACCTGCGTGCTGTAGGCAGCGAACGGCGGCGTCACCGACCCATCGTTGCGCCACTCGACCTCCACCGTGGCGAACGGCACGGGCTCTCCCTCTTGCTTGACGATGCCGCGAAAGAGATTCCCGGCCCAGAGCCCATAGGGGCGCGTCAAGGGCTGGATCTCGACCGGCAATCCCAGGTCCGCGTCCCACTCATCGCCACCGCCATACCCATCAACCACCACCTTGGTGTAGTGCTGGATCATGACCCCTTCGGCCGGCTCCCAATAGGGGGCGGGCTCGACGTAGAAGAGATGATCTCCCGGCGCCTTGATCTGGTAGTCGAATTGGAAGGTCTGCTGACCATCAACCTCAACGGCTTCCAGGCTCGACAGGAGGCTGTCGCGGCCACCCGGCCCCAGGACGCCGACCGCTAGCGGCGGGTCCATCGACATGAGTGGTCCCGCATCCATCGGGTGCGTGAACCGCATCTCGAACCGGAGTTGCGCGCCCGTGTCACCGCTCACGATGTCCTGGGATGGAATCAATTCCTGGAAATGCGCCGACGTTCCCCAGGCGCTGCCCAACAGCAGCATCAGTAAGAGGATCCGGTCGCGATCATGGGTTCGCGTCGTGGACATGAGCTTGGTCTCCTGAGGTGATGGCCGCGCACGCTGACGAGCCCGCCGCATTGCGGACAGCACAACGCTCCGCGACGGATGGGGATGGTGCCGCGCACGAGGCCGGGGTCGCGGGTGCCGCGCCTCAAGGCCACGCGGCGGTTTCGATCGGCGCTCGCCGCAAGTATGAAACATACTCAAAAAATAATACAAGCAGGAGGGGTCGTTGACCCGCCCTGAGGCTTGACAGGTGTGCATCTAGAATTTATTGTTAATGCGAATCGTTCTTATTCAAGAAATGAACGGCACACCTGTCCCCTGCTCGACCCATACCCGAGATTGGTTTCGGTGCTCAGCCCACTCTCCCGAGGAACATGCCCATGACGACCGACATCTCTTCACCCGAACACGAGACCCTACAACGTCTGCGACCAGAAGACCTCGAACACCATGTCGGGCAACTGATTCGCCGCTATGTCACCCACCGTTCCACCGAACTCGCCGAGCGCGTCGTCTTATCGATCGAGGCCCTTTACCAACATCCCGAACTCGCACCGGACGCCGAGCGCTTCTGCGCCTACCGCCGGCTCGCGCGGCATTGGCGGTGGCTTGCCCATCGCGCTCGAAACGCGCCGGTCATGCAAAGCTGATGGGCCGTGTAACACCGCCTGCTGGTGTGGGACGCCCAATGACGGAAACGATTTAGATCCACTGAGATCAGGTGATCAGGATGCAGCGACTCATCTTCGAACTCTCCGATACCGCCACCGAGTGCCGGGTCTATGATTACGAGACACAACGGTTGATCGCCAACCTCGATGGCGACACCTGGACGGGTCTATTCGGGACCCTCAACCCCAGCACGCCCAGCATTCAGCACCGTTGTTGTCATCATGATGGGCCGACTTCGATGCCATCCGTTCCGCTCGACGATCAGCCGCCCTCGCCGCCACCCGTGACGCATTCGCCAGCCTTGTCGTCCCCACGCCTGGCACCGCTGCAGCCGCGAGCCTCGCGTTCGCCTGGTTCGTCCAAACCACTTACGACGGCTTCGTCGACACAATCCAACATGCCCCATCCATCCTCGCTCAATGCAGGCGCCGCGTGCGTGGGCGCCTCGCTCCTCCGGGATCGTGGACGGCGCAAGCTGTGGGACATTCCACATAAATATCATTGCCCGATCATCGGCACCTGCCTCAGCGTCGAGGAATTGCGCCGACTCGCCGAGCGCCACGCGTATCCTCCCCATGCGAAGTTGAGTGATTTCGATCTTCACATCAGTTTCGTCGCCGCTGCCGAGACGAAGAACCCGCTCGCCATCGCCACCCACAAGGCGCTCGAAAAACGCTACGCGTCCTGCATTCGACGCTTTTCCCGCGCGCGCGACCCGGCCGGCCTCATGCCACTCTGGGAGGAGGCGCTCGCCACGGGCGAGGCACCTGCGGCGCTGTGGGCACTCATGACCCATCCGCGGGCGAATTTGGTGGTCCTCACCCGAGCCTACGAGGACATCCACATGCTGTCGCATCAAATCGGCGCTGGACAACGGGCCGATCTAAAGCGATTGACCGAGACTCGGGGTCGACTTGAGCGTCTCCAGGCGGATTTCGACGACCTGTTCGAGCGCACGCAACGGCGCACCGAGGAACGTGAGGCCCACATTCGTAACCTCGAGCACGCCTTAGGCGAACGCGAACGAGACTGCGCGGACTTGCGCGTGCGCGAAACCAGATTGCGGGATGCGCTCGAACAAGGACAAACGCAGCGGTTGCAGGCACGGATCGAGGCACTGGACACCGACCTCAAGCGTTTACGCGGCGAACTCGAACGCACCCGCGCAGAGCGTGACGCCTTACAGGTGCAGTGCACCGAGACCCGCGATGAGGCGAACGCGGCAGTGGCCTTGCACCAAACAGCAGAGGCTGAGCGCCGTGCCCTTGAGCGCATGCTGGAAACCCTGCTTGCCGAGGATCAATGTCCGGGCTGTCCGGCATCTGGCTGCAGGCACGACCAGGACCTCGGCGGTCGCCGGGTGCTCTGCGTCGGGGGCCGTCAGCAATTGGTCGAGCAATATCGCGCGATGGTGGCGAGCTGCAATGGCCGCTTCGAGCATCACGACGGCGGCCTTGAGGACAATCAACGCCGACTCGAGACCATGCTCGCGGCCGCGGACATCGTTGTCTGCGCCACGGACTACGTCAGTCATGGCGCCTACCACCGCACCAAGCGCTTCTGCAAGCGGCACGACAAACCCCATCTGCTGCTGGGGCGTTCAGGCCTCTCGGCCTTCGCGCACGCGCTCTCACGGATCAGCGCAAGCACCCCAACCAACCAAGCGCGTACGCTCGATGGCCCCCCACTGGATTCATGAGCGACGCCGTTTGACCTTCCCGTTCCGTTCGCCGCCATGATGATTTATCCTGCCAAGCTTAAGCTTGGTGGGAACTGAACACGGGGGCACCGCGAATGAAATTTTCGGTCCTAGTCGCGATCCTCGCTGAAGAACTCGAGGAACCAGCCATCGACGCAGCCAAACAGGCCGGTGCGGGCGGTGTGACCATCCTCGGCGCGCGTGGGATCGGGGCGGAGGAGAAGAAGACCTTCTTCGGTCTGACGTATGAAGGGAGCCAGTCAGTCCTCATTTTCGTCCTGGAGCGCAAGCTCTCGCTGAGTGTGATGAAGACGATGTGCGAGCGGCTCGACCTCAAATCCCATACCAAAGGCGTCATCTTCACCGTGCCCCTTGAGCATATCGCCGGCATCGATATCGAACAATTGACCCGCTTCGAAGAACGCATCCGGGACGATCTTTAATGACACAGGGAGACGCTATGACCTGGTCTAAGGCAACGGCATCCCGCGTCGTCACCCCAGACCAGACTCTGCGCATTCGCCCCCAGCCCAGCACGGATCTGGAGTGCACACAGATATGAGCACCATCAAATCGACACTTGTTAGGGACATCATGGTCCGAGAGGTGGTGACCATCTCGGCGTTGGAAACCATTCGTGAGGCCATGCGCAAGATGCGCCGCCATGGCGTCAAATCGCTGGTTGTGGAGAAGGCCCACCCACACGATGCCTATGGCATTATCACCTACACCACGATCCTCCGCACCATCGTCGCGGAAGAGGGGGATATCGATCTGGTGAATGTCTATGACGTTGCCGCCAAGCCCGTGATCACGGTCCCAGCCGATCTCGAGATCAAATATCTCGCTCGTCTCATGGTCAGTCAGGGTCTGAGGCGCATCGTCGTGCTGCGCAATAATGAACTGGAAGGGATCGTGACCATCAACGATCTGGTGGGCTCGATCTTGGAGATGGCAGACTGATCCGCCCGGGAGTTCCACTACAGGGAACTTGGGGACCATCGCACCCGTCCAGTGAGCACCTCTGTTTGCCTCCGACTGCGGGGAGACACCTGAAACCACTGCTGTTTGCGCCAGACAACCCTGGCATCCCGGACGCTGCTTGCTGGGTGGCAATCCGCTAACCTTCTCCGCGCGTGGGCATCAACGCCCGTGCGGTGGCCGCTCGTGGCCTCTCAGCCAGGAGAGGCGTTCGCCTCTGCCCTGGCACAGGCCTCGCTCGCATTCCGGATGCCATCCAAGCACTCAGCGTACGGATGGGCCGTGACTCAAACACCCAACGCGCGCTAACGCCCGGCACCCTCAGGGCATGTGATCGAGACCGATCTTGGTCCCGGGTTTCGTACTGGCGTCGCCGGGGCGGAGCGCAAGCGGCAGGATGACGACCAAGGTCGCGATCAGCATTAGGATCTCCAGGCCATAAACAACGTCGTATCCCAAAGCCGGCCAGACGTTTTCACCAAACACCCCGGCATTCGCCATCCGCATGACGCTGTCGCGAATGATACCGCCCGCCGCGAACGCGAGCCCCATCGCCGTAGCCTGGACAGCGCCCCAGGCACCCAGGGCAAGACCGCTGAAGCCGCCCTGCGCGAGCGCCATCGCGGCCGTCAAGGTGGCGACGAGGAAGAGACCGCCACCGAAGCCGATCAACCCCGCACCGAGCCGGTAGAGTCCGGGCGAATCGAGCGGCGCTGAGAGGATGACCGCGGCGAAGGCCAGGATCCCGACCAAGGCACCGAGCGCGGCGACCCGGTAAGGTTCACCGCCACGGCCCAGCACCCGAGCGGCCAGCATGAAGGCAAGCAACGAGCCGGCCGCCCATATGGCGTTGAGTGCCGTCGTCTGCGAGACACTGAGCCCAAGGATCTGACCGCCATAGGGCTCCAATAAGATATCTTGCATGGTGAAGGCAGCCGTCCCGAGAGCGACCACGACGAGCAACCGGCTCGCCCGGCCACCGCGGGTAAAATTGCGCCAGGTTTCCCAGAAGGGTGGCCGCGCAACCGGATTGGCCGCGCGCTGCGGATCGACCGACTCTTGTTTCCAGAGGGCGATCACATTCAGGATGATGGTCGCGACCGCAACCCCCTGGATGACCCGAATCAGCAATTCATTTGTGAAGTTGGTCAACAGGAAGCCGAACAGCAGGGAACTCAACCCCCAGGCTGCGAGCAGCGTCACATACAATAGGGCGACCACGCGTGGGCGCTTTTCGGGCGGGCAGAGATCGGTTGCCAAGGCGAGTCCAGCGGTCTGCGTGGTATGCAAACCGGCCCCCACCAGCAAAAAGGCGAGCGCAGCGCCGGCCTGCCCGATGACATTGAACTGATTGTTGACGTCGGCCAAGAGCAGCAGGGCAAAGGGCATCATCGCGAAGCCGCCGAACTGCAACATGCTGCCAAGCCAAATATAGGGAATGCGGCGCAGACCGAAGGCCGAGTGATGATAGTCGGAACGATGCCCGATCAGCGCCCGCAATGGGGCAAACACGAGTGGCAGGGCCAGCATCAGACCAACGAGTGAGGCCGGCACCGAGAGCTCGACCACCATGACCCGATTGAGCGTGCCCTGCAAGAGGACCATCGCCATCCCGACGGACACTTGGAACAGCGACAGTCGCAAGATCCGTCGCAACGGAAAATCGGCTGTCGCGACATCGGAGAACGGCAGGATCCGTGGCAAGAACTCTCGCCAGGCCCGTGCCAGGGCTTCGTCGTTACGACTCATACCGCAATACACTCCACAAGTGTGAGGGCTCGCCAAGAGGGTAAGCTGATGGGTTGTGCGGCGATTATCGCACTCAAGGCTGGCTTCTTCCACCGTGCCCCTCGCATCGGCCTTCGCCTGCCCGATCGGGCAGGCCGCATCCGTCGCCTCGTGCGTCTTTGACTGTTTCCCCGAATCAGACGAAACGCGCCAAGCGCATCATGAGTGCGATCCCTGTCCAGGCGTCAAAACGGGTGGAATGGGTCAACACCTGGTCGTCGCGCGGATGTGTCGGTCACCGCGAGATGAGAACACTGGAGGGGGTGGTGGTGCGGTGTGGGGTCTGGAGTCACTGATCCAGTGCGTCAGCATGGGTGCGACACGACCCCGGTGGCTTGCACGCTCGCGGCGATGGAGGGCGGGCGTGGGCGCGCGGATGCGCACACGAACTCGGCGGATGGATGTGGAACCCTCCCCACATCACATCCGCCGGCGACGATGGGCGCGCTTCGCAGGCGCTCGACCACCGTGGTCAGGGCCGCCTCACTCAGACAGACGACCCGTCAGGTTCCGCGGATCAAGCCCAACCAAAGCCCATCTGGAACACGACCGCATGCAGCACCAACGCAATGATCAGCACAGCAAACAGAATCGGCATCAACCAGACCGCTGGATTCAGAACCAACCAGACCTTCCAATCGTCTTCCGGATTTTTCGGTTTTGCGATTTCGCTCATGATCTTGTTCTCGTCGAGGTCAGAAAATTAGAACCAAGGATTGGCAGCAATAACGAACAGGTGCACCAGCGCCGCGATCCCAACAAATGCGGTGTAGGTGATCTTAAACTGCTCGTGGAACTCCTTCGCTTGTTGTTCAGTCAGACCCGACAATGATTGCTCGGCCATCGATTTCACTCCCGTAAACTTGTTTCAATTGTGTGCCGCTAGATCAAACTCGCGGCCCAGTCACGCAACGCAATCCTTATTGCGCCGGCGCTTCAACCACGGCCGCCGCCGGTGGCGTCCACGCATTGCCAGGCAGCGAGAACGCATACACATGCACCGCCAACGCAATGACCAGCACCGCCGCCAGAATCGGAACCAACCAGGTCGCCGGATTCAGCACCAACCAAATGCGATAGTCCTGCTCAAGAGGTTTGTAATCAAAAACGTTCATGGATATCTCCTCTTAGAACCAGGGGTTGGCCGCGATGACAAAAAGGTGAACCAGCGCCGCGATCCCAACGAACGCGGTGTAGGTAATCTTGAACTGCTCGTGAAATTCCTTCGCCTGCTGCTCGGTGAGACCCGAAAGGCTTGCTTGCTCAGCCATCTGTTTTGAACTCCGTATTGAGGATTGCAGAATACCGCCACTTCCACGAAGCGGCTGGCGACGCTCTAACCATCCCTGTCGATCACTTCGTGCGCCCGAAGGCACCAGACTCGAAACCTTGAATTCCACCCCAGTGCTTGTGTGTCATCTTAGCTTTACATTTTCGATTGTCAAGTACATTTGACAGATCGGATCCTGCTTATTCGTTGCACCCCGATTTGTCACCCTGACAGCGCGGGCGTCACGCCCGTCTCAAGTGCCCTGCGGCCCCTGCCATCCGGCCCGCCCAACCTTTGGATCAACCGTCTGACGCAGCACTACAGGCGACCAGCCGATGGGTTTCGGACTGCAGGGCTACGGGAGTGCCGAGGGGAAGCGGATGGTCCGACCGTCCAGTTGACGTGAATGAATCGCAATTCGACCGATCGGCGCGGGATCTCAACCTGGCTGTTGTTGAACAGCAGGCTGCTTCAGCCGTTTCAGCCGTTTCAGCCGTTTCAGCCGTTTCAGCCGTTTCAGCCGTTTCAGCCGTTTCAGCCGTTTCAGCCGTTTCAGCCGTCGTGGACGGGCCCTCAAGATCTTCAGCGGGCGCGGCATCCTTTTGGGTGCGCGGAGGATCAGGTTTGCGTGTCGATTCGCGTGACCTCAAGTCCAGCATCCCCCGCATCAGCAGCCGGAGCGGCGACGCCTTAAGAGGAACAGAACCTGGGTGAGAACACTGGAGGGGATGGTGGTGCGGTGTGGGGCCTGGAATCACTGATCCGGTGCGTCAGCATGGGTGCGACACGACCCCGGCGGCTTGCACGCTCGTGGCGATTGAAGGCGGGCGTGGGCGCGCGGATGCGCGCACGAACTCGGCGGATGGATGTGGAACCCTCTCCACATCACATCCGCCGGCGACGATGGGCGCGCTTCGCAGGCGCTCGACCACCGTGGTCAGGGCCGCCTCACTCAGACAGACGACCCGTCAGGTTCCGCGGATCAAGCCCAGCCAAAGCCCATCTGGAACACGACCGCATGCAGCACCAACGCAATGATCAGCACAGCAAACAGAATCGGCATCAACCAGACCGCTGGATTCAGAACCAACCAGACCTTCCAATCGTCTTCCGGATTTTTCGGTTTTGCGATTTCGCTCATGATCTTGTTCTCGTCGAGGTCAGAAAATTAGAACCAAGGATTGGCAGCAATAACGAACAGGTGCACCAGCGCCGCGATCCCAACAAATGCGGTGTAGGTGATCTTAAACTGCTCGTGGAACTCCTTCGCTTGTTGTTCAGTCAGACCCGACAATGATTGCTCGGCCATCGATTTCACTCCCGTAAACTTGTTTCAATTGTGTGCCGCTAGATCAAACTCGCGGCCCAGTCACGCAACGCAATCCTTATTGCGCCGGCGCTTCAACCACAGCCGCCGCCGGTGGCGTCCACGCATTGCCAGGCAGCGAGAACGCATACACATGCACCGCCAACGCAATGACCAGCACCGCCGCCAGAATCGGAACCAACCAGGTCGCCGGATTCAGCACCAACCAAATGCGATAGTCCTGCTCAAGAGGTTTGTAATCAAAAACGTTCATGGATATCTCCTCTTAGAACCAGGGGTTGGCTGCGATGACAAAAAGGTGAACCAGCGCCGCGATCCCAACGAACGCGGTGTAGGTAATCTTGAACTGCTCGTGAAATTCCTTCGCCTGCTGCTCGGTGAGACCCGAAAGGCTTGCTTGCTCAGCCATGTTTTAAGCTCCGAAATGGAGTGACGAAAAATCGCTGCCGAACGCGATCGGCGAGCGGGTCTTCGTGGCACCAACGACCGCCACGAAAAAACTGACGTTCCTGATGCCCCGGAACATTCGGACTGTCACACTGTCCTTGAGTGTCATCTTAGCTTGACACAGGAAGATGTCAAGTTCGTTTTACATAAAATTTAAAAGGGAATCGGGCCTGCGCTGTGCGCCACCAGGCCGGCGCGAAACCGCTCCGTGGCTGCGATGATGACGCGCCCCATCGCCAACAACCGTCAGCACATCCGCACCACTGGCTTGCGATGCGCCTGATCACCACTCTTCACGCCCATTCCACTCTGACAGAGCGCCAGTCATTCGCGCGGGGCACGACGCACCTGAGAGCACCCATCACGATGGAATCCTCCAATCATGGAGAGGGGCTGAGCGGATGCGATCTCATCTCGGACTGAACCCGGGTGTCGGCGATCACTCACCGGGGCGGAGGCTCGCGGGGATTGATGACGCTGGAGTCCTGACCGCACGCCTCTCGGCGTGCCTAAATATGGGACCTCAGCATGCCCATGGCCGCCGACGCGTGATCAGGAGTTGGCCATGATGCGCATCGCGCCGGATCATCACACGCGCGCCCCCAGCCAGGTCAGCCCTGTGATCGGGCATGGCGTTGGGCACGTCTGAAGAGGATTCACGGACCCCGACTCGGCTTGGACCGCGCCTGTTCCGAAACCGCGTGGCCGACTATCAGGCGCGGAGATATTTGATGAGCATCCCTAACGAGCCGATCACCACGACGGCAATGATGCCCACCTTGGCCATGTAGAAGATCATGGTGCCGAATGGACGAAGACTGGGGACGGCGATCGGCTCCTCCACTTCGGAACTAGGAGCATTGGCGGCAGTGGCGGGGGTGGTGGCGGGTGCCGGCTCAGCCACTCCAGTGGTTCCGGGTTGAACGGCGAGCAGTTGATAGGGCGAGGTGTTCGCGACCTTGAAGAACTCGACCTCCCCCCCTTCGGCCGTCATCTCCATGACCAGCACCTGGGTTCCGAGCCCGAGCCCCTGATCAGTGGCGAAGGCCAGGGCAAAGGCCTCAGCCGTCTCAGCCTCGCCCTTGGATTCCCATGACTTGGGCTGATCCGGCCATGTTCTCTTGATCGCATAGTTCACGATGTTTCCTCGCAGCAGACCCTCGTTCGAACCTGAAGACACCCCCATGACGGAGGCGTCTCCCTAATCAGCGCAAGGAATTGTAGGACCGCACAGGTCACTTGTCACCGCTGAACCGGATGCTGGGCGGGTCACGACCGTTAGAGCCTGAGGCCGACCGGGGCGGTCCGCCACCCCGAGGATCCAGACCCGGGGGCCAGTCCGTCGCAGCAAGCCCCTACCGCAGGCCTCAGGCCTTGCTCGCGCGTGGCTCCAGCTACATTTGAGCTTGCAGGTAATTCTGCAGCCCAACCTGCTCGATCAATCGCAATTGCTGCTCCAGCCAATAGGCATGATCCTCCTCGGTGTCGCGCAAGAGTTGCTCAAGCACCTGACGGGTTTGAAAATCCTGCTCCCGCTCGCAGCACACAATGGCCTCCTTCAGTGCGGCTGCGACGTCGTACTCAAGCTGGAGGTCGTTCGCCAGCATCTGCGGAACCGTCGCACCAACACGCAAACCGTCACGTTGACTCAGGTCGGGCGTGGCCTCGAGGAAGAGCATGCGCCGAATCAACATGGAGGCATGATCTTTTTCTTCGGTGGTTTCGTGGTCGATCCGCTCGAAGAGTTTGAGATATCCCCAATCTTCGTACATGCGTGAATGGATGAAGTATTGATCAATCGCCGCCAGTTCATTGGCGAGGAGGCGCTGCAACTGGGCGATGACGTCAGGATGGCCTTTCATGGGGTTGGGTGCTCCGCTGGTTGAGTCAGACTCGATTGATGTTGCAGGGGGGAATGGATCAGATGGCGGATTCGAGATAATTCTGAAGTCCCACGCTCTCGAGCAAGCTCAGCTGCGTCTCGAGCCAATCGATGCGCTCTTCACTGGACTCTTGCACGCTCTCGAGGTGTTGTCGGCTGACGAAATCGCCTTGAGACTCACAGTGGGCAATCGCCGCCAGAATCGCCTCTCGGTACCGTTGCTCGGTCGCCAGGTCGTGGCGCAGGATCTCGGGGACGTCTTCTCCAATCAGAAGTTTTCCGAGATTCTGAAGATTGGGCAGGCCTTCCAGAAACAACACACGCTCGACGATGCGGTCGGCTTCCTTCATGGCGTGGATGGAGGCCCGATAGATCGGTTGCTCAAGGCCCTTGTAACCCCAGCTTCCGACCATGCGGGCGTGTAGGAAGTATTGATTGATGGCGGTTAATGACTCCTTCAAGACCGCGTTGAGATGTTGATGAATGGATGGATCGGCTTTCATTTGAGAAACCCTAGGGTTGCGGAGGTGGAAAATTGATTGGATGCCTCTTGACATAAATGCGAATCATTCTTATCATATCTCCCACATTGGATCGATACGGAAACGCAACAGTCATGTATGTCTGCATCTGTCATGCGGTCACGGATCGTCAGATCACGGCGGCCGCGGCGCGGGGGATTACTCGACTCCGTGACCTGAAACGCGATCTGGGCGTACCGGGAAATTGCGGCCGCTGCGCGCAGTGTGCAAGGGATCTGCTGCGCGCAGGCGCGACCCAGTGCCCTACCCTGGGTCACCTCCACGCCACCAGCGCAACGGCGTGAACGAGCACCGGCGGATGACGGGCGCCACCGTGCCGGCAGTCAGGCGCACGCACGATCATCACATGCACCCCGTGCGATACAGCATACAGGACTGGATCCTAGCGCTGGTCCGCAAGGCGGCAAGAGTCGGCCGTGACAATCCGCGACGACAGCGCTGGTCCCTGATACGAGACTTCCTCACGCAACACCCGGAACCGCAGCGCTCCCGACCGACGCGACCACAGCCGCAATCCAGACGGGAAACCCAGGACGCGGACGCCAGCGGACTGAGCAAACGCGGCACACATGAGGACGTGACGAGGAAGTCCGAGTGATTCGCTACGGACTTAGACGTGGATGTGTCGCAGCAGACACCTGATCGTTCGTCAACACCCGCCAACCCCGCAAGTGGACGGTCGGGGCGAGCAACAGGTGTTTGAGTCCGTTCGCACTCGACGCCGAATCGGGATCGGGAATGAGACCCAATGATTCGATCCAATCGCTTCCGATCGATGCGCCGGTGCGACGGCGGTCGCACCGGCAGCACCGCTGATGTGCGGCGGTCGCTGACCCGTCCTTATTCCATGTACGCCGGAAGCGGCAAGGCGCTGAGGTCAGGGCGCGGGGTGTCAGCGGTTTCGACAGGGAGGATCGGATACTCAACGCGTGGCTGCTCACCGGTCAGCGCTTGCAAAAAAGACGCAATCAATGCTGCCTCTTCGTTGCTGATCTCGGTCCCCAATTGCGCGGTCCCCATAACGGCCACGGCCTGCTCGAGATCCCAGATCTGACCCGAATGGAAATAGGGTGCGGTCAAGGCAATGTTACGCAGCGGCGCGGCGCGGAAGACGTACTCGTCGGACGCCGTGCCCGTCACCTCGAATCGTCCCTTGTCTTCCGGTGGCAGAATATCCGCCCCGGGACGCTTGATGAGGCCGAAGGGATAGTAATCCTGTCCACCGAAGTTGACTCCAGCGTGACAGGCCGCGCAGCCACGCTCGATGTAGAGTGCCAACCCTTGTTTCTGTTCATCCGTCATCGCCGCCGCATTGCCCTCCAGCCAATCATCGAACGGCGCACCGGGCGTGACCAAGGTCACCTCGAAGGCCTCGATGGCCTTGGCCATGTTGTCGAAGGTCACTGGATCAGGCTCATTCGGAAAGGCCCGAGAAAACCGCTCGACATACTCTGGCATGCTCTTCAAGGTGATGACGACCTGCTCGGGTTGGTTCGCCATCTCAACGCCCGCTTGAATCGGCCCCTTGGCCTGCTCCTTGAGATCCTCGGCGCGACCATCCCAGAACTGCGCCTTATTGAAGACGGCGTTTAAGACAGTTGGGGCATTACGAGGGCCCTGCTGCCAGCCATGCCCGACAGAGGTCGGCAAGTTGTCATCGCCACCCATGCCGAGATTGTGGCAAGTGTTGCAACTGATCAAACCGCTTGCGGACAACCGCGGCTCGAAGAATAACATCCGTCCGAGATCGATCTTTTCACGGGTGATCGGATTGCCGGCTACCTCCGGGACCCCCGGCGGAATCGGAAGCAAGCCCGCCGCCTTGGCCTGATCACGTAACGTCGCATCGTCGGGCGCAGCCACCGCTGCCGCATAGGCCAGTGACATGGCGACAAGCATTATCATTTTTTTCATGGTCGGTCTCCTCGGGTGAGATCATGCCACTTGCGCAAGGCTGTGAATCAACGCAACCTGCACGCACGGATTGGAGGCGTTTCGATGCGGGGCGCCAAGACTGCCACGACATCTCGCGCGGATCCGGACCGGGTGCCGCACGACGATTGCAGCAGGCAAAATGCCCGGCTATGGCGGGGCTGCAATCTCGAATCGCTCTGCCTCCTCGGCCTCCAATGGTCCGGAGTCTAACCCCAAAGCAACGGCTGGCACACCAAAAAGCCCTACGTTCTGTCTGCCGCAACGCGCGTAATCGAGCTATGATCGCGCACAGTCAGCCATGCCGGTCGTCAGGCGGGCCATCGCCAGTCCGAGCCCATCGATTGCGATCCCCATCTCGCCTCGGAACCTCTTTGTTCATGGCCATGCCTCCCAGGAGGGGCCGATGAAAAACGCGAGCAACATTCTAATTCCCATCCTGATTGCGATCCTGGCAGTGATCGCTTGGGCGCTACTGAACCGACCCGCGGAGGAACCGCCGTGGCCGAATCGTCTGCAGGGTTTCTCGTTCGCGCCAATGCGCGCGGAGCACGACCCCACCATCAAGAACTACCCCACGACCGAGGAAATCGACCAGGATCTCGCGCTGCTGCAGGGGACCGTGCATGCCGTGCGCACCTACACGGTCGAGAGCACCCTTGCCGCGACCCCTGGGCTCGCCGCGGCGCGTGGTCTGAACGTGAACCTGGGGGCCTGGATTGACGATGACTTCGAGACCAACGAGACCGAACTCGAACGTCTCAGAGAGATTTTGGCGAAAGGCTATCGCAATCTGGTGCGCGTGACGGTGGGCAATGAGGCCATCCTGCGCGCCGATGTCTCGGTGGCGGAACTCATCGACTATCTGGAGCGCGTCCGGAAGATGACGTGGCTGCCGGTGAGTACGGCGGAGCCCTGGCACGTTTGGCTGAAACATCCCGAACTCGCTGACCACGTCGACTTCATCACCATCCACTTGCTGCCGTATTGGGAAGGCGTGCCGATCGATCAGGCCGTCGACTACTCCATCCAGCGCTTCAACGAGGTCAAACAGGCCTTCCCGGGGAAGGAGGTCATCATCGGCGAGGTCGGCTGGCCGAGCAATGGCCGGCGCAATCGTGGGGCTGAGGCATCCCTGGCCAATCAGACGCGCTTCCTGCGCCGTTTCCTCGCCCATGCCGAGCAGGAGCGGTACGTCTACTATGTCATGGAGGCCTTCGATCAGACCTGGAAGACCAAGATCGAGGGCGCAACCGGCGCTTATTGGGGGGTCTATAACACCGATCGCGAACCCAAATTTGCCTTCACGCAACCCGTTGTGCGGATCCCACACTGGCAGGAGTTGGCTGGCATCTCGATTGTCATGGCCATCCTTCTGTTGGTTTTCGTCTATCGCGACAGCGCCATGCTGTCGAGCAAGGGCAAAGGGTTTCTCGCCTTGGTGATGTATGGCATCTCGACCGCCGCGGTCTGGATCGTCTACGACTACACGCGCCTGTACATGACGCCGGCGACCGCCATCGTCGGCGTCTTGTTGCTGGTGGGGGGGATCGGCGTCATCGTCCTCGTGATGGCCGAGGCACACGAATGGGCCGAATCCCTCTGGCTACGGAAATGGCGCCGGCCCTTCCCACGCCACTCGGTTCCCGACGAGGCGTTGCCGCTGGTCTCGATCCATGTCCCGGCCTACAACGAACCGCCCGAGCTGCTGCGCGAGACGCTCGCCGCCCTCGCCGCCCTCGACTATCCAAGGTTCGAAGTCCTGCTCATCGACAACAATACCAAGGACCCGGCGATTTGGCAGCCCGTGCAAGCCGAATGCGAACGGCTCAATGCGCAACCATCCGGGCCGCGCTTCCGCTTCTTCCACGTCGATCCCCTGGCGGGCTACAAGGCCGGCGCACTCAACTATGCCTTGCGCGAGACCGATCCCGCGGCCGAGGTGATCGCGGTCATCGACGCGGACTACATCGTCCGGCCGCGCTGGCTCAGAGATCTCATCCCAGCCTTCCAAGACCCGCAGGTCGCCATCGTCCAAGCCCCTCAAGACTATCGTGACGCCAACCAGAATGCCTTCAAGGCCATGTGCATGGCCGAGTATCGAGGGTTTTTCCACATCGGCATGGTGACCCGCAACGAGCGCAATGCCATCATCCAACACGGCACCATGACCATGATCCGCCGCACGACGCTCGCCGCCGTCGGCGGCTGGGCCGAGTGGTGTATCACGGAAGATGCGGAGCTTGGTCTGCGTCTCTTCGAGGAAGGACACAAGGCGCTCTATATCCCCTGCACCTACGGGCGCGGGCTCATGCCCGACACCTTCGCTGATTTCAAAAAGCAACGCTATCGCTGGGCTTACGGCGCGGTTCGCATCCTCAAACATCACCGTCGCGAGCTTCTCGGAACACGCAAAACCACCCTCTCGGCAGGGCAGCGCTACCACTTCGTCGCCGGCTGGTTGCCCTGGTTCGCGGATGGATTCAATCTCCTGTTCAATTTCGCGGCGCTCGCCTGGTCCATCGCCATGGTCATGTTCCCGTTGCAGGTGACGCCTCCCTATATGACGATTGCCTTGATCCCGCTAGTCCTCTTCGTCTTCAAGATCTCGAAGAGTTTTTTGCTCTACCGACGCCGCGTCATCGCGACACTCCGCCAGAGCTTTGCGGCGGGTTTAGCGGGGCTCGCCCTGTCCCACACGATCGCCCGAGCCATGTTCGGGGGTTTGTTCTCGGGCAAGCTCGGTTTCTATCGCACCCCGAAGCTCGCGCGGGCACCGGCCTTCATCAAGGCGCTCGCGGATGCGCGCGAGGAGGCCCTCTTCGTGATCGCCTTCTGGCTCGCCGCCGGCCTCATGATGCTGCGTTATGACTCCTACATGCTCGATCTGCGCGTCTGGGTCGCCGTCCTGCTGGTGCAGTCGATTCCCTACTTCGCAGCGGTGGTTGTTTCGCTGATCAGCGCGGCACAGTCCCTGCCAGCACAACTCGTGGGGCCGATGCAGGATATGACTGACCCAGACCTCCTCAGCAAACCCTCGGCGTCCAACCAGGACAACTGAGCGGCAGGTGTCAGCACCTCAGTGGCCACGCGACAGAGCGGCGGGGGCGCTGCGGCCAGCCAGACTTGCGCCGCATTGAGGCGGTGAGTGGCTCATGGAGGACGAGCGAGCGTCGCCGACCCCGCGCTGGGACAACACAGCAACGACCGGGGATCGAACACAGATCGGTTCGAATCGCGTATCCTAGGGTTTACCCTATATCGTATTTCATCTATACTTCGCCGCAAGTTCATTAACAGACCGAGTCTCGCGCGCCCCCTTTGGGGTTGCCGGGCACTTGGGAAAGCGGTTGAAGCCTATGATCAAGACCATCCTCGTTGCCTCCGTTGGCATTCTGCTGTTCGCCTCCGGTCCCAACGCCGAGGCCCGCATCAAACCTGGCCACACTCAAAGTGGAATCGCCTCCTACTACCACGACAGCCTCCATGGCCGAAAGACCGCCAGCGGTCAAATCTACAACAAGAACATCCGCAGCGCGGCACACAAGACACTCCCTCTCGGGACCAAGGTGCGCGTGACGGATACCAAGACGGGCAAAAGCGTCGTGGTACAGATCAACGACCGTGGCCCCTTTATCAAAGGGCGCATCATCGATCTCTCGCGCAGTGCCGCACGCGACTTAGGAATCATCAAACGAGGGATCACACCGGTCAAGGTTGAAGTCTTGAGCGTTCCGAGAACGCGCAGTTCCTGATCCCCCTCGACTCCGCGGGATCGTGCCCAAGGATGGGCCATCCCCACTCCCCCCGAGTCATCCTCAATGCCTGGCTACTCCCACCGAAAGAGCCAAGCCGCGACCACCAACAAAACCAGCGCCGCCCCACTTAAGATCAGGATCTGGGGTAGGACTTGGACCACCCCCGCACCATCAAGCATCACGGCCCGCGCCGCGGCGACCAAGTGAGTCAAGGGCAACAGGTTCGAGACCGCTTGAGCCGCGCCACTCGCACCCTCCATCGAAAACCAGACTCCAGACAGCAGCAGCATGGGCCAGGAGACTAGGTTTAGCAGTCCGTCCGCCACCTCTTCGGTGCGCAGGCGTGCCGCCACGATCAACCCCACGCTGATCAAACAGAGTGCACCGGCGACGTAGACCAGGGCGAGCGCGACATAGGAGCCGCGCATGGTGAAATCCAACAACAAACTGGCGCCAAGATAGACGACCAGGCTCGCTACCAGCACCACCATCAGACGGGACAGCACCTGAGCCGACAGAAACTCCAGGGGGCTCAACGGCGTTGCTTTCAAGCGCCGCAGGACACCGTTCTTGCGATACCGCACGATCACCCAGCCAACCCCCCAGAGACTCGAGAACATGATGTTCATCGCCAGGATCCCCGGTAAGACCCAATCGACGTAGCGCACTGCCGTACCACTGACAACCCGCCGCTCGGCCTCGAGTCCGTCGTCCGTCGTCCCGTTCGCGGAGCGAAGCAGACGCTCCACGACATACCCCTTGGCCGAATCCGCGTTGACCCAATAGACAGGCTGGGGCCATCGCGGATCCCACAAGAGATCCAACTGATGGCGCTCGACCTTCGCGATCGCCTCCTCCACCGTGTCGAAGTGAATCCACTGGATGTAACGCGTCTGGAGGAACAGCGAGTCGTCTGGAGGCGCGCCCGGGTCCACCACGACGCCGACCTGGAATAAATCACGTGGTTCGCCACTGAAGATGAACGCGAAGGCCAAGACCATCATGATGGGCATCAGGATGTTCCAGGACAGGCCCGCGCGGTCCCGATAGAACTCGCGATTACGCGCAATGAAAATGGTCAGTATCCGTCGCCACATGACTCTGTCTGGTCGTTCGCTCGGGGCCTTAGGAGCGCAGCGCGTGCCCCGTCAATTTCAGGAAGAGATCCTCGAGATTGGGGGTCGCGACCCGCAACTGCGTGAGATCGGCGCCACTCTGTTCCAACTGTATCAGCATCGCCGGCACGTCATCCGTGTAGAGTTCGAGCCGCTCATTGCGGCGAATCCCGCCGGGTGGCAGCGCGCGCGTCGCTGGCCAAGCGGTTGTGGGGAGGCGAATCACGGCGGCTGGAAAATGCGCCTGCACCATGCGGTGCGGTTGTCCCTGCGCAATGATCCGGCCATGATCGACGATCGCGACGCGGTCGCAGAGACGCTCAGCCTCTTCCATGTAGTGCGTGGTGAGCAGAATGGTCTTGCCCCGCCCACGCACGGTTTCGATCAAGTCCCAGAAGTTTCGCCGCGCCTGTGGATCGAGTCCCGTGGTGGGTTCATCGAGGAACACCAGATCCGGATCATTGACCAACGCGATGGCGAGTAACAGGCGCTGACGCTGCCCTCCCGAAAGTTTGCGCGTATCACGGTCGAGGATCTCGGTCAGATTGCACAGACGAATCAGTTCCGCGCAATCCGCGCGCCGTCGATAGAGACTGGCGAACATCGCGAGTGACTCACCGACGGTTTGGAACTCTTGCAGCGCGGTGGCCTGGAATTGAATACCAATCGACTCGGCGTAGGTCCGATCAAGCGGCCGCCCACGGTACAGAATGGCCCCGGACGTTGGGGTCTGAATGCCCTCGAGCATCTCCAGTGTCGTGGTCTTGCCGGCACCATTCGGTCCGAGTAGACCGAAACACTCGCCACTCTCGACCTGAAAACTGATGCCATCCACGGCACGCACACCCGGATAGATCCGAACCAATGCATTGGCTTCGAGCACGATGTTCACAGGGCAGCAGTATACGCGCTTCGACCCAGTCACGGCATCGGGAAAGCGGCCGTCCTGTCACGGCCCCAAAGGTCTCGAACCGGGTTGCCGCCAGGCCAGGGTCACGCCGGCCCCCGCGCCTGTTATGGCTGGCCTGCCTAGTGCTGATCGCCAGCGGCTGCGCCGCGCCACAGCTCGTGCCATCCGCGCCCCAGAACCGGCTGCCCGCAGGCCTGGACGCGGACCAGGCACGCATGGACGACGGCTATGTCCTGCCCGTGCATCGCTGGTCAGTGGCGCAGGCGCCTCCGCGCGCACTGGTCCTCGGACTGCATGGGTTCAACGACTATGCCAACGCCTTCGCGCCCCTCGGGCGCGACCTGGCCGAGCTTGGGATCATCACCTATGCCGTCGATCAACGTGGCTTCGGCGCCTCCGCGCTTCCCGGGCGCTGGCATGGGAGTGAGCGGCTGAGCGCCGACCTCCGGATCCTGATCGACTTGTTGCGCCAAGCGTATCCTGATCTGCCACTCTATCTCGCCGGTGAAAGCATGGGGGGCGCGGTGATCCTCGCGGCCCTGGCGGAGGGTTCGCTCGCGGTGGACGGAGTGATCCTGATGGCACCAGCGGTCTGGTCGCGACAGACGATGCCTTGGTATCAACGGCTAGCCTTGGATGCCGCGGCCCACACGGTCCCCTGGCTGAAGCTGACCGGCGAGGGCATCCGGATCAGCCCATCGGATCACCTGGAGATGCTCCGCGCCCTGGGCGCGGACCCACTGGTGATCAAGGCGACCCGCGTCGACGCGCTCTGGGGGATCACCGATCTGATGGACCGTGCGAGCCTCGCAACGCTCGAACCTGGGATGCCGATTCTGTTGCTCTATGGCGAACAAGACCACATCATCCCGGCGAATGCCTTCTGCCAGTTCCTGTCCACTCAACCCGCAACCGCGCCTGACCTGACCCTCGTCCTCTACGAGCAGGGTTGGCATATGCTGACGCGAGATCTGCAAGGCCCACGCGTGCGCGCCGACATCGCGGCCTGGATCGCAACGCCCGCTGAGCCACTCCCCTCGGGAGAGACAACCTTCGTCACCGGCGCGCGGATCGCTCAGTTATGCGACCGCGCCACCGCGCCCTGAAGATATCGGATCCGCCAGCACGGGGCGACTGGAGCGCCTTGGACAGGCCATCGGCGATCAGGCGGGCCTCCCCGTCAGAGGCATGTCCTTGGCTGACAGCCGCACCCGAGCCCCATATACTGAACCACATTGCTATTGCGTTTGACGGGGCCATCGGCAAGCTGGTCGCCGCAACATCCGAGGCAGCGAATCGCACGTGATGGGTCCTTGCTGATGGTCCACCGGGTTCCCGTCTCCGTGCGCGCCGCTGAGACGAAACCAACGGGCCACGACAGGTTCCAATCGCAGCACCGGACCATATCACGAAGACCGCATCAACCCAGTTTTGACGGAGACCACGATGGCTTTGAACCGACGCCGTTTCACACAAACCCTGCTCGGCCTGATGGGAACCGCGCTGATGCCAGTGTCCGCCAGCGCCACCGAGTTGGTGCAAGGTCGCGACTGGCGGGCGATCTCGCCTCCGCAGCCGAGCGGCAACCCGGGGGAAATCGAAGTCATCGAGTTTTTCTCCTATGGCTGCCCCCACTGCATGGACCTTAATCCAGTCATCAAACCCTGGGGCGCCAACTTGCCCGCGGATGTGACCTTCAAGCAGGTTCCGGTCACCTTTGGTCGTGCCGCTTGGGCCAATCTCGCACGGCTTTACTATGCCTTGGAATACAGTGGCGATCTCGAGCGGCTCGACCAGGCCGTTTTCGAAGCCCTGCATCAGGACCGTATCAAACTCTTCACCGAACGAGACATCTTCAAATGGGTCGAGAGCCAGGGCGTGGACCTCGAGACCTTCGAGCCGCTGTTCAACTCATTCGCGGTTGAAACCCAGATCAAGCGCAGCGACAGCCTCGTGCAACGCTACGATGTCACGGCCGTGCCCATGATCGCGGTTGATGGACGATTCGTCGTCGTCGGCAATGACGCACGCACCTTTGCCGATCTCCTTGTGATCGCCGACGCACTCATCGATAAGGCACGGGATCAACCCGCGGTCGGCTGAGCACACAGCCCCTAAGTTGATGCCACACAATCCTGCAACCGCTGATGCAGACGACCCGGAGCGTGTCTCCACGGGGCTCGCACAACTCGATCGCGTCCTCGACGACCTGCGCATCGGCGACAATGTCGTCTGGCGCATCGACGATGTCGCGGACTATCGCCAGTTCGTCGATCCGTTCGTCTCACAAGCGGTTGCGGGCGAGCGGTCGATCATCTATTTCCGCTTCGGTCAACATCCACCACTGGTCACCCCAGGGCCGGGCATCAGGATCGTGGCGATCGATGCCCTGCGGGGCTTCGAGGCCTTCACCCGCCACGTCTACCAGCTCATCACGGATCATGGACGCGGCGCCTTCTATGTCTTCGATTGTCTCTCCGATCTGCTCTCGGCCTGGGCCACCGACCTCATGGTCGGCAACCTCTTCCAAGTCATCTGTCCCTATCTCTACGAACTCGATACGGTGGCCTATTTCGGACTGCTCTCCAGCAGTCATTGCTATACCACCATGGCACGCATCCGCGAGACCACTCAGGTCTTGATCGACGTGCGACACGCCGATGGCCAGTGCTACGTGCAACCGGTGAAGGTCTGGAAGCGCCAGTCGCCGACCATGTTCCTGCCGCATGCGCACGACGGTGAAGCCTTTCGCCCAGTGATCGACAGCAGTGACGCCACCCGACTGCATGCACGCCTGGAGCAACGAAAAGGCGAAACCTCGCAGCGGCAACTCGACTATTGGGATCGGCTGTTCCTCGATGCCGCGGAGGTGCTGCAACAGGATGAGGAGGGGGAGCGACGGGATCAGATCATCGAGCAACTCTTTCAGATCCTGATCAGTCGCGATGAACGCATCATCGCGCTCGCCCGTCGCTATCTGCGGCTGAAGGATCTGATCGATGTGCGCGCACGCATGATCGGGAGTGGTTACCTTGGCGGGAAGGCGGTCGGCATGCTCCTCGCCCGGCGCATCCTGCTCGCGCACGACCACGCACGCTGGCAACAACACCTCGACCCGCACGACTCCTTCTTTCTGGGATCCGACGTCTACTATTCCTTTCTGGTCCACAATCGCTGGTGGGACCGGATCATGCGACAACGGACCCCGGACGGCTATTTCGCAGAGGCGCGCTCATTGCAACTGGATATGTTGCAAGGGCGCCTACCCGATGAGATCCGTTTGGATCTAGAACGGATGCTCGACTATTTCGGCCAATATCCGATCCTCGTGCGCTCAAGCAGCCTGCTCGAGGACGGCTTTGGCAATGCCTTCGCCGGCAAGTACGAGAGCCTCTTCCTCGTCAACCAAGGCGCGCCCGAGGATCGACTGGAACAACTCGAACGGGCGATTTGTCGCGTCTTCGCCAGCACCATGAGTGAGGACGCCCTCGCCTATCGTCTCCAACGCGGCCTCGCCGAACTCGAAGAGCCGATGGGACTGCTGCTGCAGCGCGTCTGCGGTCGTTATCACGACCGCTATTACTTTCCCGATGTCGCGGGGGTCGGCGTTTCGCGCAATATCTTCGTGTGGGAGGAATCCATGGACCCGGGTGCCGGAATGACGCGACTCGTCATGGGTCTCGGGACCCGGGCCGTCGATCGCATCGAAGGTGATCATGCCTGCGTCGTCGCCCTCGATCAGCCCCACAAGCGCCCCTTCCGCGATCACGCCGATGCCGCACGCTTCTCGCAGCATGACATCGATGTTCTGGATATCTCGGAAAACCGCTTACGCACCCTGCGCGTGCGTGATTTGAGTGACGACCCCGAACTCCCATTACGCTGGTGCGCCGAACGCGATCGCGATGCCACACAACGCGCACGCGAACGAGGCAGCTCCCAGCAGGTGTGGCGACTGTCCTTCGCGCCCCTCCTGCGCGAGACGCCCTTCGTCCCCTTGCTGCGGGAGATGCTGCGGACGCTCGAGGCCGCCTATGCTTATCCCGTCGACATCGAGTTCACCGTCCATCTCGCGGCGGACGGCACACCCTCGTTCAGCTTGGTGCAATGCCGTCCGCTCCAAACCCTCGGGCTGAGTCAACGCGTCGCCCTCCCTGAGAGCGTCCCCGAGCGTCGTCTCTTCTTCGCCACCGATGGACGTTTCATGGGTGGCAATATCGATCAACCGATCCAGCGGATCATCCAAGTCGAGGGGCCGCGCTACAGTGCCCTTACCCAAGCCCAGAAATTCGCGGTCGCGCGCCTGGTCGGACAACTCAACCGTCGCATCCCCGATCGCAGCGCCTGCCCGACATTGCTCATCGGGCCCGGCCGTTGGGGCACCAGCACCCCGGAGTTGGGCGTACCGATCCGTTTTGCTGATATCAGCCGGATCGCCATCATCGCCGAGGTCGCGGAACTTGGTGATGGCATGGTTCCGGACCTCTCCTTTGGATCGCACTTCTTCCAGGACCTGGTCGAATCCCAGATTGCCTATGTCGCACTCTTTCCCCAAGAACAGGACAGCCGCTATCGGGCGGAATGGCTCGAGGCACTCCCGCATTCCCACCGCCTGACACTGGATCTGGACGAGCAGGTCGATGAGGCCGTCGCGCAAACCGTCCGACTGTTTGACGTTGGCGAGACCGGGTTACGCGTCGTGGCGGATGTGCTGAGTCAACGACTCCTCTGCTATCAGACAGACTGAGCCGTGCTCGGCCTCGTGCAGCCGCGAACGCCAATGGGAAAAAGAGGGGCAGGGAGTGGCACGCGGTCGCGGCCTTGATGCGGAACGCGGCACTCCCAGGCAGGGACGTTGAGAACCTGATTTAGACGAGCCCAAGGGCCGCCATGGCCTGACCAACCTTCAAGAAACCGGCGATATTGGCACCGACCACATAGTTCCCCTGGGCGTCGAACTCTTCGCTGGTCTCATAGCAGTGACGATGGATATTCACCATGATTTGCTGCAGCCGCTGCTCGGTATGCTCGAAGCTCCAAGAGTCGCGGCTCGCATTCTGTTGCATCTCCAGGGCGCTCGTCGCGACCCCGCCAGCGTTAGCGGCCTTGCCCGGGCCGAATGGGATACCAGCCTCGAGCAAGACACGGATGCCCTCGGGCGTGGTGGGCATGTTCGCGCCCTCGGCGACCGCGATACAGCCGTTCTTGATCAGACACTGCGCATCCTTCGCGGTCAATTCGTTCTGAGTCGCGCAGGGAAGTGCGACTTGGCAGGGGATGTTCCAGATGCAGCCATCCTCGAGATAGGTCGCGCTGGTCTTCTCCTGGACATAAGAGGTCAGGCGACGGCGTTCGATCTCCTTGATCTGCTTGAGTAAATCCAAATCAATGCCATCTTGATCGACGACCACCCCATTAGAGTCCGAACAGGCAATGACGCGCGCGCCCATTGCCATTGCCTTCTCGATGGCATAGATGGCAACGTTTCCCGAACCCGAGACGATGCAGGTCTTCCCCTCGATCGATTCGCCACGCACCTTAAGCATTTCTTCGAGGAAGAAGATGGTCCCGTAGCCGGTTGCCTCGGTGCGCGCGCGACTCCCACCCCAACTCAGCCCCTTGCCGGTGAAGACGCCCGACTCATAACGATTGGTGATGCGCTTGTATTGGCCGAACAGATAGCCGATCTCACGCTGCCCGACGCCGATATCGCCTGCCGGGACGTCGGTGTGCTCACCAATATGGCGGTAGAGTTCGGTCATGAGACTCTGACAGAACCGCATGATCTCGGAGTCGGATTTTCCCTTGGGGTCGAAATCGCTCCCGCCCTTGCCACCGCCAATCGGCAGTCCCGTCAGGGCATTCTTGAAGATCTGTTCGAAGCCGAGGAATTTGATGATGCCCAGATAGACCGAGGGATGAAACCGCATCCCGCCCTTAAAGGGGCCGAGCGCGCTATTGAACTCGACGCGAAATGCGCGGTTGATCTGGATCTGGCCACGGTCATCCTGCCAGGGCACTCGAAAGATGATCTGGCGTTCCGGTTCACAGATGCGTTGAATGATCTTCTGATCGGCAAGTTCGGGGTATTTCACCAGCACGGGGCCCAAGGTCTCGAGGACCTCGCGTACCGCCTGATGAAACTCCGTCTCGCCTGGATTCCGGCGCAACACATCTTGATAGATTGGCTCAAGCTTTTCGTCGAGACCTGCAACCATGGTGATCTACTCCAACAACAGCCCGGCGCCCGCGGGCACGCTGCACCCACTCGGCGCTCGGACCAATGGAACCAGCGCGGCACGAGCACCAGCGCACTGGATCGCTCACCGCATCTCACGCCCAGCTCGACGAACAACGCACGCTCACTGCTCAAACAGGCGATCGGCATCACGTCTGCACAACCCGACGCACACCGCGCCAGACCTTTTCGGACGGGGTCTCATCATGCCTCAATTGGTTAGAGCCGCGCTAGAGTGCGCGCTCACAGCGTGAGATCAATGCCGGCGACGAGGATCCCAGGCAACACGGCGCTGTCACTGGAGCGCCCATCGTAGGTCTGAGGCGACATCAGCAGTTCACGCGCCGCCGTCAGGTCCTCGAGCCGGTCACCGAGGAGATGATAGAGGCTATCGTCGAAGCGCATCACCTTCACCGGCGCCACGATCTCGCCGTTCTCGACCCAATAGGTTCCAAAGCGGGTCATCCCGGTGACACGACAGTCGTTTGGATCGGACCAGTTGCAGTACCAGAGGTGACCGATCCAGAGTCCGGTGCCGAGACGAGCCAGGATGTCGCACTCCTCGAGCGCACCCGGAGCCAGCGCAAGCGACGCGGGCGCCCCGCTCGACGCGTTCACTGCCGCACCGAATTCCCGCGCGGTCCGCGCATCGACTAGGCAACCTGCGAGCTGCCCAGCCGTGATGAGATCTACGTGCGGTGGCAGCAGAAAACCTTCGGGCGTGAAGGTCGGGACGAGCCCCCGCTTGTGCTCCTCGCGGATACTGATCCGCGGATCAAAGGCCCGCTCACCACGCACCATGCGTAACAAGGGGGTTTGATGCGTGCGATGACTCTTGAGATCGAAGCCACCCCAGGCAAGCATGTCCATAAGTTCCTGCACCGCGCTAGGAGCCAGATAGGCACGATAGCGCCCCGGCTCCAGGGTTTTGGCAGGCCGTGCCATCGCCCGCAAACCATCCGTGAGCGTTGCGAGCCGCCGTCGCAGACAGTCCGGCTCCCAGCGAAAGCCGCTGTAGACCCCTTTAACGGCCTTGTCCCCCTCCAGATAGAGACTCCAGTCCAAATGGAAGCTCACACTCTCGTGCCAATGACGATGCCCCAATGAGCTGGCCAGACCGTCCGCCATCTCACCACTCGCCCAAATCCCGACCAGATCCAGACCATCGGCCGCCGCGATGAGGGTCTCGACTGCGCTGTGCGATGCGGGCGCGCACGCTGAGGCGCGGCGCTCACTTCTCGTCGGCTGCAATGACAGATTGAGGTAGGGATCCTCTGGAACATGCGCCAAGCGCGCGCGCAAACCCGCGAGCAACGTCCGCGCACGCGCGAGATCCTGATCAGGGTCACCGCTGAGATCGCAACTGCCCTCAACCTGCTTGGCGCCACCACTCAGGGTCAAGGTGAGCGCGAGCGCGCGAACGTGACCGGCTTGACGAACCCGATTCTGGTTGAGTCGCACGAAGTCCGAGGATTCACGCGCAAGGTTGGCAAAGAGAATCTCGTTGCCGCATAGGCCGTCGCACAGCTGCTCGGCAAAGCCAAAAAAGGCCTCCATCCTCACTCGCCACCCCCGAACACCGCAACCGACCGGAAGAGGCATGGCGGCGCCGCATGCCCCACATAAACGGATTGATTGGGCTCACCCTTGCCGCAGTTGCGCACACCACGCACCTCAAGCGTCTCTGGACCACCCACGCCGTCGAGGCTTCGCCAGAAATTCGCGGAGATGCCACGATATCCGGGATTGCGTACCACGCCCGCGAGTTCGCCATTCTCGATCAGGCGTCCCCATTCACAGCCGAATTGGAATTTGTTGCGACTATCGTCGATCGACCACGAGCGATTGGTGTCCATCAGAATGCCGCGTTCAACACGCGCGACCAGATCCGCGAGCGATCCCGCGCCCGGTTCGAGATTGAGATTGCCCATGCGGTCGATCGGCGGACGATCCCAACCACTGGCCCGCGCATTCGCGGTTCCCGGCAATCCGGTTCGCGCTTGCGAGAGCGCGCCGCCGAGCGGACGCTCAAGGATGCCGCGGCGGATGAGATATTCGCGCCCTGCTGGAGTCCCCTCATCATCGGCCACCCCCGAAACCAGCTCATTGGCTACGGTGGGGTCGAAGGTCACGTTCAAGAGGTCCGAACCATACCGGTAGTGACCGAACATCTCAGGCGTCACGAAACTCGTCCCCGCGTAATTGCGCTCGTCACCGAGGATCCGATCCAGTTCCAAGGGATGACCGATGCTCTCGTGGATCTGCAGAACCATCTGACTCGGGAGCAGGATCAGATCGCGGGTGTCGCGCGGACAATCGGGGGCGGCGAGCAGGGCGAGCGCCTCTTCAGCGACCACCGGTGCCGCTTGGAGCAGACGCACCGCCGCGACGCGCTCCCAGCCGCCTTGTTGCGGCCAGTCCGCCCCGCCGCCGTGACGCCGCTGCGTCTGGCTGCCGGCATGCGCGACCGCGACCAATCCCGGATGCACGAAATCCAAGACCTGCGAGACCCGTCCGCCAGCACTGGTCACGAGCAACTGGGACACCTGGCGACGCGTCACCCATGCCGCGCGATCGACGATGCGTTCATCGATGGCGAGGGCTTGATCGACCTCCCGCAGCACCGCCAGTTTCTCTCCGATCGAGAGGCTCTCCCAGGGCTCCTGGATGGCTGTGCGATAGTCCGCGCGCGTGCTCGGGCACGGGCTGAGTCGGGCATCGAAGAGCCCTAGACGCGCATGCAGGCGCGCCCAGTCAGCTGCACGCGCGGCGGCGGCTCGCAAACCCGCGGGGCTCAGGTCGCTGGTCGCGCCATAACCGACCCCACCCTCCAGCATCAGGGTCACCATGGCACCGCATGACGTCCTGCAGCGACTCGGTTCGACGACCCCCTGCCGGATCTCGAGATGGTCATGTTCCTCCTCGACCAAACGCAGCGTCCAAGCGTCGCAGGCGGGCGCCTGGGCCTGAAAGATCTCGGCAATCTCACAAAGCTGTTCCATCGGATTCCGAATGCAGGTGAATTGAGTGCGATCGACTGGTGCTGGGTTCACTCTCGATGTCTTGAGCGACCGTGTCAACCAGTCTCGGGACAACCCTGATCAGGGCAACGGGACCGTCTTGCCATTCACGGTCAGGAGTCCGTCTCCCAGGCGCCATGCCGAGCGAAGCTGTCCGGCATCGCGCGTGATCCAGCCGTCAGCGACCCAGGCCGCGATGGGCGCTCGGATCGCCGCGCGTCCATCCGAGCCGGTCTCCGGTTGCCGTCCCCCATCCAGCAGAAAGTCTTCCGGGAGTTC
Organism: Thiocapsa imhoffii; assembly: GCF_016583985.1. Lineage (GTDB taxonomy): Bacteria > Pseudomonadota > Gammaproteobacteria > Chromatiales > Chromatiaceae > Thiocapsa > Thiocapsa imhoffii. The sequence goes on from NZ_NRSD01000004.1 coordinate 127,824, forward strand.
GAGTTCACCCTGCCCTCGTAACTGCGAGAGCCAAGCGAGCGGGCGCCAGCCCGGCCAAGGGCTCGGGGCGACCGCATCGTCAAGGCCCAGGTCCAGACGCCCACTGATCAGACCCTGCGGCGTCTCGGCATGAACCGGAGCCAATTCGAGACGCAGACCCTCACGCGTCCATCGCGGAATCATGGCCGCCAGCATCCCCAGTGCCATCTGGCCCCGAAGCTCTGGCGCTACACCGCTCGCGCGCAGCACGGCAAGTTCCTGAAACCACTGCGCGAGCGCCGCGGCGTCCAGTCGTTCGAGCGCGAGCCCAAGCGTGGCCTGGCTCAGCGAGTGGTCCGGGGTCACGATCCGCTCGCTCTCGAGCCGCAGCCGCAGGGTCACGAGATCCGTTGGTGCCGTTGGCTCCGCCCACTGCCGCAGCTCCAACCTGGTCCCCTCCAGCGCGAGCGCGGGTGACTCGGGCGGGCCCTCGCCGAAGCGCCCCCGCGCCAGCGCGAGCCGGGCCGTGCGCTCGGGGTGCCCCTGATCCCCGCGCACCTGCTCCACGTCGAATCGGATGTCACTCAGATGAACCACCTCGTCCCATTCAAGGGGTTCGGCCCGTTCGACTCCTTCGGCACGCGCCACCGCCGAGCCAAGCAGGCGCAGCGCCGGGATCTGGAAGCCGGCGAGGATGCGCGAGCCTTCAAAGCTCCCGTGCAGCGTCCCGGTACTTGGACTCACCGCTAGGCCCCAGGAGTCATCGGTCGCGATCGTCTCGAAGGCTGGCGCCGCAAGCTCGACCCTGATGGAGCGATCGGCCATGAGATCACTCGTCAACATCAGCGGCGGGACCTCGATGGGGAGTCCAGCCAGTTTCAATTCAGAGTGAAGACGTGCGAAACGGGGGGGGAAAGAGGGCGGGAGCCAAGCCAGCGGACCCTGCTCGAGCACCGTGTCGAGACGCATGAGCAGAGGCCCTCGTTCCATCACCCCTTCGAGCTCCATCGCCAACTCCAGGGTCGCGCGGGAGGAGAACCAGCCGGCCTCATAACGGTTCTCGATGACCCCCGGGTCAGGCAAGGCCGCGATGAGGTCACGACTCAGGGCGTGATACCCCCCATGCGCCAGCAATCCCAGCACGGGGGGGACCAAGGCGACGATCAGGATCCCGGCAAGCGCGACCGCGCCGAGGATGCGTCTCATCCGCCCCCGGAACCTTGCTGTCGGACCGCGCGGGGTGATGTCATGGCTGGATCCGGCGTACTCTCAGTCGCCGGCAACAGGCGATGCAGGTCGAAACGGCTGAAGGCAGCGCGCACGGAGGCCTCGATGCCCGCGGCATCCAGGCCGCATTCCGCCAGTTGCTGAGCGTGTTCGGCGTGCTCAATATAGCGGTCTGGCAGCCCCAGATGCACGCACGGCGTGGTCAGCCCCTGTTCAGCCAACCACTCGGCCACGCTGCTGCCGGCGCCCCCGGCGATGGCATTTTCTTCCACCGTGACCAGCAGATCGTGGCTGGTCGCGAGCGCTTCGATGAGCGCGCCATCGAGTGGCTTCACGAAGCGCAGATTTGCCACCGTGGCATCCAAGGCCGCGGCCGCCTGCAGCGCCGGGGTCACCATACTGCCGAAGGCAAGAATCGCGATGTTCGCGCCCTGGCGACACACGACCCCACGACCGAGCTCGAGCGCATCGGCCATCGGATCGATCGCAACGCCCGGACCAGTGCCGCGTGGATAGCGCACGATCGCCGGGCCTGGATACTCATAAGCGGTGCGCAGCATGGCACGACATTCGTTCTCGTCCGCGGGCGCCATGATGATGAGTTTCGGCAGCGGGCGACTGAAGCTCAAATCGAAACTTCCCGCATGGGTCGCCCCGTCCGCACCCACCAATCCGCCGCGATCGACCGCGAAGGTGACATCGAGATCTTGCAGGCAGACATCGTGGATGAGTTGATCGTAGGCACGTTGCAAGAAGCTCGAATAGATGGCAACCACCGGCTTCAGGCCGTCACAGGCCATGCCCGCCGCCAGTGTGACGGCATGCTGTTCGGCGATCCCGACGTCGAAGAAACGATCCGGAAACCGTTTCGCGAACTGCGTCAACCCCGAGCCCTCGCACATCGCCGGCGTGATGCCGACGAGCCGCGCATCACGTTCGGCCGTGTCGCACAGCCAACCGCCAAAGATCTGGGTGTAGGTCGGGCCTTTCGACGCCCCCTTGCGCAACTCACCGGTGCGGCGATCGAACGGCGTCACCCCGTGATAGGTCACGGGCTGTCCTTCAGCCGGTTCATAGCCGTGGCCTTTCTGCGTCACCACGTGCAAAAAGCGCTGCCCCGGCATCTCTTTGATGTTGCGAAGCGTCTTGACCACGGCATGGACATCGTGACCATCGATTGGGCCGATGTAATTGAATCCGAGTTCCTCGAAGAGGGTACTGGGCATCAGCATGCCCTTCATATGTTCTTCCCAACGTCCAACCAGATGGCGGAGCTGGGGCATCCCCCGCAGCGCGGTCTTACTGCCCTCTCGCATCGTGGTATAGAACTTTCCTGATAAGAGGCGCGCGAGATGATTGGTGATGGCCCCGACGGGGGGGGAGATGGACATCTCATTGTCGTTGAGGATCACCACCAAATCGATGTCCATCGATCCGGCATGATTGAGTGCCTCGAAAGCCATGCCCGCGCTGAGGGCGCCGTCGCCAATGATGGCGACCACATCGCGCCGTTCGCCGAGTCGCTGAGCGGCGAGCGCCATTCCGAGCGCGGCGCTGATCGAGGTGCTCGAATGGCCAACGCCGAAACAGTCGTAATCGCTCTCAGAGCGTTTGGGAAAGCCGGACAGGCCACCCTGTTGTCGCAAGGTTCGCATCCGATCGCGACGCCCGGTCAAGATCTTGTGTGGATAGGCTTGGTGCCCGACATCCCAGACCAACCGATCGAACGGGGTTTCGAAGACATAGTGCAAGCCAATCGTGAGTTCGACCACACCCAACCCCGCGGCGAGGTGTCCCCCTGTTTCGGCAACGGTGTCCACCAGAAATCCGCGCAACTCATTCGCCACCGCTGACAACAGATGCTCGGGCAGGGCACGCAGATCGGCCGGGGAGTCGATTGAGGCCAACAGCGGGTAACGATGCAGGGTGAGACCTGAGTCAATGACGGGCTGGTCGGGCATGATGGGGTCTTCGCAGCTGGATGGGACGGTCGGCTAGTTTAGACGAATCCACACGTCACTGCGCAAGACAACAACCCGCCAACAACTCGGGTCATCCGCGGATTCTGCACCACAATCGGGTGGCGCAGGGCTGCCGGCGCCCGCCGGAATGATCAGAATCGGCGACCAGACGGCAGCGGGCAGGGACGCGGGCCATTCCAAGGCCGTGCCCCATGACCGGCCTCAAGCCGCGGTCATGCGCCGCTCGAACAGGGCGAGGAGACCGGCCACCGCCACAGCGAAGAGCAGGAGCATCCCCCCGAAGATCGGGTTGATCAACAGCTCGGGCGCGATCAACATCAGGCACCCGAGCCCCAGCATCATGAGGCCCGATACCAGTTTCAAGACCCGGCCTTGACGTTCCGAGAGCTTGCGCGCACCCAGCACAAGGCTGAAGAGCAGAACGATCACCAGGAGCGGCGTCACATAGATCAGGTTGTACAAGGCCAGATAGCCATAGTAGGTTGCGGACGGCAGCTCCTGAAGGGTCAGGGTCCGCGTATAGATCATCGGAAAGCCGGCGGTGCAGAGCAACTCGTAGCTGTTAGCGGCCAACGCCAGGACCATCGTCCCGACCAAGAGCGCCCCGAATCGATCAGCCGACAGGAGGCCGCGCATGCGTGTGAACAGCCCAGGCTTGGCCTGTTCCGGAATCACCAGGCTCGGCCCCCGGCCGAACAGAAAATAGTCCTTGACATTCAAGGCACCAATCAGGAGTGCCACGATCCCCGCCGCCGTCGTGACCACGCCCGCGCCGCCGATGAGCAAAAACAGATTCAACCAGGCGGCCATGAAGACAAAATAGACCAATCCCGAGAAGAGCACGAAGATCCCGCCGACGAGCAGCATCCGTGCCCGACTGCGGGTATGCACCATCAGGCTCAGAAGGAAAAACAAGACGAAGAAGGCGCACGGATTGAAGGCATCAAGCCCAGCGATCACCAGCGTGAACAGCGGCAAGGACAGGTTTGCGCCCTCGAGTGAACCCAAGAACGGGAGCAGGACGGCCGGCTCTTCATCCACGGGGGCGTCCCAGGTCTCCGCGCTCGCCGCCTCCCGACAGGCGTGGGCGAGACGCAACAGACGTGCCCCGACCCCTTGGGCGTCATCGAAACCGGTGACCATGCGGCCACAGACGAAGAAGGCTGGAACGGAGCGCGCATCCTCCCCCAGCGCCGCGGCCAAGGCGACGTAGCGCTCGACGTGCGCACGCTCGGCACTCAGATCGAAGGAGTGAACCTCGATCCAGGGTGCGGATGTGGGAAGTGTCGCGAGGAATTGCAGCGCATCCAGGCAATGCGGGCAGGTCCTGGTCCAGAAGACCAGGAGTCGGACCTGCGTCACGCCGTCGGCGTCGCGCGTCACCCAATCGGCCGGTTCAAAAACCGCCGTGCCAACCGCGTCGCTCGAGAGGGCTTGGCTTGCGGGGACCAGGAGCCCAACGATCACGGTCAGCAACCGAATCCAAGATGTGATTGACATCACCACTCCTGTCGCCGAATGCCCCGCCGAGGGTCGAATGACGATGGCGCAACCCCAACTCAGTGTGGCAAGCCGCGAACGACGCGGATGATCTGCCGCGCCTCACCACACCCGCTCACTCGAATGTCGTCGAGAATCCGCACATGATCCATCCCGCGGCTCGCGCATGCCGCCCAACAACCGAGGTCAACCCATGCAAATTCTATTCTTTGCGAAACTCTACCTGCTGACCATCCCCGTGTTCTTCGTCGTCGACCTGCTCTGGCTCGGCGTCGTGGCGAAACACTTCTATCGCGACCACCTCGCACACCTGCTCAGCCCGGATGTCAACTGGACGGCGGCCGTCAGTTTCTACCTGATCTATATCGCTGGCATTCTCTATTTCGCGGTCGCGCCAGCACTGGCGCGGGAATCCCTCGGCCTAGCCTTGCTCAATGGCGCTCTGTTCGGCTTCTTCACCTACATCACCTACGAACTCACCAATATGGCGACACTGCCGAAGTGGCCACTGAAGGTCGTGCTGGTCGATACCCTGTGGGGCGTCGTCCTCTGCGCGAGCGTGGCCGCCGGCAGCTACCTCCTGGGCCGGTGGTTGCTCGGCGCCTGACCCGGTCAACAGGGCGCACGGAGCCCACCCAAACCCGGCGGGATATCAGCAGGATGCCGCAACGCCCGCTGGACTAAGGCACGCGAATGGCGTGGAACATCCGCCCGTCGCCACGCTGCACCAGCACCGCGACCGACTTGCCCGAAGGGATCTCATCAAGGATCTGGTTGAATGAGGCAAGGTCAGTCACCGGGCGATGATCGAATCTGATGATCAGATCGCCCGCACGCAGCCCGGCGAGGTCCGCAGGCCCGGTCTCGACGCCTTCGACGAGCACCCCGCCGGACGGCACATTCAGCTCCTCGCGTTGTTCGGGCGTCACGTCCCGCAAGAAGAGACCAAGCGGATTGGCAACGGCGCGCTGCGGTTCGCGCTCGGTCGTGGCAAGTTGTTCCTCATCGGGGAGTTCACCGATCTCCACCGTCAACTCTTGCAACTCGCCGTTGCGCAAGACCTGCAAGGTAACGGTCTCGCCGACCGGGGTCAGACCCACCATTGGTGGCAGTGCGCTCGAGGTGGGGACATCGCGCTCGTTGAAGCTCAGGATGATGTCACCCGCTTCGACCTTCGCGGCCTCGGCGGGACTCCCTGGCAGGATCTGCGCGACCAAGGCACCGCGCGGCTGCATCATGCCGAAGCTTTCGGCCAGTTCGCGCGTCACGTCCTGGATCAGGACACCCAGCCAACCGCGACTGACCCGCCCGGTCGTCTGCAACTGGCTGGCGACATTCATGGCCACATCGATCGGGATCGCAAAAGAGAGACCCATGAAGCCGCCGGTCCGGCTGTAGATCTGGCTGTTGATGCCAACCACCTCGCCGTCGAGGTTGAAGAGCGGGCCGCCGGAATTGCCCGGATTGATGGCGACATCAGTCTGGATAAAGGGAATATAGTTCTCGCTGGGGAGGCTGCGTCCCTTCGCGCTGACGATCCCAGCGGTCGCGGAGGATTCAAAGCCGAATGGTGAACCAATGGCCAGGACCCACTCCCCCACCTTGAGTTCCTTCGAGGAACCGATCTTGACCGCGGGGAGACCCTCGGCATCCATCTTGATCAAGGCAATGTCACTGCGTTTGTCGGTGCCCACGAGGGTCGCGAGGAACTCTCGGCGATCGCTTGTGCGCACGATGATCTCCTCCGCGCCCTCCACGACATGGGCATTGGTCAGGATGAATCCGTCGGACGAGACGATGAAACCGGACCCGAGCGAACGCGACTGGAAATCGTCTTCTGGGAAATCCCCCTCCTCGCCGAAGAAGTGGCGGAAGAAATCCTGCAGCGGGCTGTCCTCGGGAAGATCCGGAACCGTGTAATCAGGCAGACGCGGAGCCGTCACCGGGGCCTGCTTGGTGCTGATATTGACCACGGATGGACTGTTCTCGGCCACGAGATCGACGAAATCAGGCAACATGCGGCTAGCCGCAAGGCCAGGCACGAGTGCTGTGCACAGCAGGACCGGGAGAACGGACGACAGGATGCGTGTGGGAGGCATGGAGGCTCCGGGATCAGGAGGATTCGGTCAGAACGATGGCAGCGCGGACAAGCTCGCCGGATACCTTAGTGGAGGCGCTGGAGAATGACGACCTGGTGCTCCGGGCGCTTGCTCGACCCCGCACTGTAGCCGCGCAGCCAGAGTAATGCTAGAAGGAAACCGATGAGTCCACCGATCACGCTTGGCAGGTCGGCCATTGAACCATCCAGGGAACGGTTCAGCAGCAGTCCGTTCATCCAGGTCCCCACCAGAGCACCCAGCACGAGTCCGAGGATCGGGACGAGGTAGACGGCCAATGCCGCGGAGAGCAGACCTGCTTCCGAAATGCCGACCAAGACCCGTTCGCCGACCCCTGCTCGCACCTCATTCAGCGCCCTGAGTTGGGTCACGCGGCGTCCGAACAGGCGCTCGATCAAGGAGGTACCGCAAGCGCCGTTCGCGACACAGCCGCCGCAGGCCGAGCGGCGTTGCGTTCGCACTTCGGCGAACTCCCCGTCGAGCGCAATGATGATGCCCTGCTCCTCGATCATCTTGAACTCATTGCGTCAATCCGATGCCGCTCGCACGAGTCGCACCCCGGACACAGCCGACTCGACGGTCGCCGACGGCACCTCACCGACCGCCGTCACTTGGTAGCCGTCGACTTGGCGCCCGGCGGCGTGCACCGCACCGATGTGCGTCAAGCCCGTCAAGCCATCACGCGTATCGGGCTCGATGTAGATCGAGTAGGCCGACAACCGATCGGTGAAGAGAAAGTGCTCGACAGGCTCACCGGACGGGTGATCCATGATGCTTTGTCGAACAAGCTGGAAGCCCGTGGGACGGTCTTCGAAACGCCACCGTCCTTGGGTCTCGGTGGCTGGGGCCCCGCGCAGTCCGTCCTCTTCGGGAATGGGGATGGCCTGCGCGGCAGGATCGACCACGATCGAGGTGAACATCAACTGTTCGAGTGACTGGCCATCCTGATCGATGAGATCGGACTTCAGTGGGAGAAACCACTCGCGGTCGATGAAGAAGCGATACCCATAACGCAACCGATCGCGTGGAATGATCCCAACGACCTCAGCCTCGCGACCGGCGACCCGCGCGACCCCCTGCAACTCGATGCGATAATGGTCGAGGATGAGCGCGGGTGAGATGCCATCGGTATTGAGCAGCCCGGTGGCCGCGGTCGGACGCTTGACCGAGAGCGGCTTCCCGTCGGGCAACTCGCATTGCACCTGATCCTGTTCGCGGGTCACCGCCCGCATGGGGCCGTTCAAAGCCATTAAGCGTTCACGAACCTGGCCCGCCTCGATCCGATGCACCAAGTGCAGCGACTCGAGCTGGTTGTCGTGCGAGTAGACCAGAACCCCCTCGTAGTTGAGCGTACGCAGTGCCTCGGACATCCGTTCGAGCAAGTCGCTCGCATACGCGGTCACCGGATCGGCCGCGACGCCCGCGGCGCCTGATAACAATCCAATCAGGACCACTTGCGCAGCGGTCTGGCGCCAGCTAGCGACGCACTTCATAGCCGACGAAATTCGCATATGGTAGTAAGCCCTTCGCCCCCGTCGACGGGGCTGCCTCCTGGTGGTTGACGAGGAAGAAGTCGAGTTTATCGCTCAACTCCGGGCGGTCCAGATCCCAGCGTTGGTGTGGCGGCATGCCGATGAGGTGCTGAGCCGTTAAGCTCGCGGTTGGGTTGGCAACCGGCGGCAAGGTCGACGAACTGCTGAAGAGCGTGGGCACGACGAAAACCGCGAAGACGGCTGCGGCAGCGGCCAGCGCGATCCCCGCCACGGGCCTGACGGGTACGCGCTGGCCCGGATTCAGGGCACGTAGGGTGCGTGAGGCACCGGGGGCCAGCTGCGTGGGCTCGTCCCGGACCCGCTCGCGCACACGCACCGCGATTTCGCGGTGCGCGTCGACAACGGGCTCGCCCCGAATCGCCAGACCGATCAAATGATAGCGCTCCCAAGCCGCGCGCCATTCCTGGCGCTGCTCGAGTGCATCGACGACGCGGGTCGCGTCGGCGGAATTGAGTTCGCCATCCTGGAACTCGGAGAGATGTTGACGTAGCCCGTCGCTCATTGCTGCATGTCCGCACTGAAGTGAAGTCGAATGACGATCGTAGCGGCCCACTGCGGGGTGCACGATCGCGGGATGGTCTCCCGCGCGTTGGTCAGGCCCCCGTCTGAGCCGACCTCGCTCTCGGATGGGCCCGCTCTGAACCCGACCTGCTCTCGGCTTTTTGACGGCCGATCCCCCTCAAGGTTCGAGCAAGGGTCGTAAGCGTTTATCGATCGCCTCACGCGCGCGAAAAATCCGTGAGCGTACCGTGCCGATTGGACACTCCATGGCCGTTGCAATCTCCTCGTAGCTCATGCCTTCGAGTTCGCGCAATACGATCGCGGTGCGCAGGTCGTCTGGGAGGTCATCGAGCGCACCCTGCACCGTCTGGGCAATCTCATCGGTCAGCGCATGCCGCTCGGGGGTTCCGGCCTCGCGCAGCCGCGTGCCCATGTCCATTTGCTCGGCGATCTCGGCTTCCACATCGTCTCCAGGCGGGCGGCGGCCCTGCGCGACGAGATGGTTCTTGACTGTATTGACCGCAATGCGATACAGCCAGGTGTAAAAGGCGCTCTCGCCGCGAAATCCTGGCAAGGCGCGATAGGCCTTGAGAAACGCATCCTGACTGACATCCATGACTTCGCTCGGATCACGAATGTAGCGCGAGATGAGATTAGCCACCTTTTGCTGATACTTGATCACGAGGAGGTCGAATGCACGCTTGTCGCCTTTCTGCGCCCGCGCGACAAGTTCCTGATCGGCTGTACGTTCAGACATGGACGCGAGCCTCGGCGCCGCCGATCAGCGTTTCCGTTGGCATGGACAATTCCCCGATTCGGAAGTTCGTGAGCCCTTTCAGGTGCGGCCGAGACACCACAAATAAAGCAACAAACCTTGATCCCGGCCATGAAATCGGTGAGTTTACGGTGAAACGATCCGGATGGCTTCATCTCGACACGCGCGATGGCGAAACCGGGATCGCTCAGCCTAACCCTGTCATCGATCGCATGCCATCGAACAGGCCTTCTCCACAGATGCGAGCGCCCGATCATGTCCGCAACAGATGACCAATATGATGTCCTGATTCTCGGCAGTGGCGCGGCTGGTCTCAGTCTCGCGTTACGCCTGCCCGAGGCCCTGTCCGTCGCGGTCGTCTCCAAGCGCGAACTCACCGAGGGCAGCACACTCTACGCCCAGGGCGGCATCTCGGCGGTCCTCGACGCCACCGACTCGATCGAGTCGCACGTTCAGGATACTCTCGCAGCAGGCGCCGGGCTCTGTGATCGGGGCGTGGTCCAGCAGATCGTCGAACGTGGCCCGGACAATATCCGCTGGCTGCTCGACCAAGGGGTTGAGTTCACGCGCGATGCCGCCAGCGCGACCACGGGCGGCTACCATCTCACCCGCGAGGGCGGACACACCCACCGGCGCGTGATCCACGCCGCGGACGCCACCGGACAGGCCGTTGCCACCACGCTCGAGTCACAGGTCCGCGGCAAAGCAAACGTGACCCTGCACGAGCAACACATCGCTGTCGACCTCATCACCTCAAAGCATAGTACCGACAAGACGCGCGACGCGCGACGCGATCACCGCTGTCTGGGCGCCTACATCCTGGATCTGCGCACGGGTCAGGTGGCCGTTTACCTCGCCCGTTTCGTGGTCTTGGCCACGGGCGGCGCCAACAAGGTCTATCTTTATACCAGTAATCCCGACGTCTCGACCGGTGATGGCATCGCGATGGCTTGGCGCTCAGGGTGCCGCGTCGCGAACATGGAGTTCATGCAATTCCATCCAACCTGCCTCTATCACCCGCAGGCCCGCTCCTTTCTCATCACCGAGGCCCTGCGGGGCGAGGGAGCTCGACTCCTGCTGCCCGACGGTGAACGCTTCATGCCGCGCTTCGATCCACGGGCCGAGCTGGCACCGCGCGACATCGTGGCCCGTGCCATCGACCACGAGATGAAACGGCTCGGGACCACCTGCGTCTATTTAGACATCTCACATCGCCCGGCGGACTTCGTCATCGCACACTTCCCCACCATCCACCGCCGCTGCCTCGAGCTCGGCATCGACATCACGCGCGATCCCATCCCGGTCGTGCCAGCTGCTCACTATACCTGCGGCGGCGTCATGGTCGATGGGCATGCACGCACCGACCTCCCAGGTCTCTACGCGAGCGGAGAGACGGCCTACACCGGCCTGCACGGAGCCAATCGGATGGCGAGCAACTCCCTGCTGGAATGCCTGGTCTATTCCGAACTGGCGGCGCTGGACATCGCGCGCGAGGCCCGCACAACACCACCGCCCCCGGACGTGCAACCCTGGGACGAGAGCCGCGTCACCGAACCGGACGAGGAGGTCGTGGTCACCCACAACTGGGATGAATTGCGCCGCTTCATGTGGGATTACGTGGGAATCGTCCGCACCAATAAACGTCTGCGCCGCGCCAAGCGCCGCGCCGATCTGCTACAACAGGAGGTGATCGAATACTACAGCCGTGTCAGGGTCAGCAACGACCTGATCGAATTGCGCAACCTGCTCGAAGTCGCCGACCTCATCATCCAATCGGCATTGCGTCGGCGTGAGAGCCGCGGCCTTCACTATACGCTCGATTTTCCAGACAAGGACCCGAGTCAATGCGCACCGACCATCCTGATCCCAGACAGCTACCGGCCTCGCCCCGGGGCTTGAACAAGGTGGCGAACCGAGAGCAATCGCCCGGCACCTCAGCATCGACGCCGCCAGGCGCTCCCGGACCGGGCGGCCGCGACCGGGGGGCATCGGCGTCGACAATCCTGAGCATTGATGCACGCGCAAGACGCCTCGTGATCCGTGGGATATATTTAGAAATTCTATCGTTTGATATGCGATGCGGCAGCACGGCTGCCATCACTCACCCTGCGCCGTGCGACCTCTCGCCGCGACCAACAGAGATCCATCGATCGGAGTATCTAGCACTATGACCGACTATGTCCGCTGGCTGAGCGAGCTCGGAATGGAGGATGTCCCCGTCGTCGGCGGTAAGAACGCATCGCTCGGCGAGATGATCCAGAACCTCACGGACCTCGGCGTCCGCGTCCCGGGCGGCTTCGCAACCACGGCGGATGCCTATCGCGAGTTCCTCGCGAAGGACGGTCTGGATGAACGCATCCAAGCGGTCTTGGATGAACTGGACGTCGACGACGTGACGGCGCTCGCCGAAGCAGGCCCGCGCATCCGCGGCTGGGTCATGGAGCAGCCCTTCCCCGCCGCGCTCGAAGCGGCGATCGATGCCGCCTTCGCCCGCCTCACCGCCGAGGCCGGCAGTGACGCGGTCTCCTGGGCCGTGCGCTCCTCCGCGACCGCCGAGGATCTGCCTGATGCCTCGTTCGCTGGGCAACAGGAGACCTTCCTGAACGTCAAGGGCCTCGATCACATCAAGCACCGCGTGAAGGAGGTCTTCGCCTCGCTGTTCAACGATCGTGCCATCGCCTATCGCGTGCATCAGGGCTTCGAGCATCGCCATGTCGCGCTCTCGGCTGGCATCCAGCGGATGGTGCGCAGTGACCTCGCCGCCTCGGGCGTCATGTTCACCCTCGACACCGAGTCAGGCTTTCGTGATGCCGTCTTCATCACGGCCAGTTACGGCCTCGGAGAGATGGTAGTCCAGGGCGCGGTGAACCCCGACGAGTTCTATGTGCACAAGTCCACGCTCGCCGCCGATCGGCCCGCGATCCTGCGCCGCAGTGTCGGCGACAAGGCGATTCGCATGGTCTACGACGAGACGGGCGGGGCGAGTCCGGTGCGCACCGAGGACGTCCCGGAGGCACTCCGGCAGTGTTTCAGTATCACCGACGAGGAGGTCGAACAACTCGCCCGCCAGGCGGTGCTGATCGAACAGCATTATGGTCGCCCCATGGACATCGAGTGGGCAAAGGACGGCAACGACGGTCAGCTCTACATCGTGCAGGCGCGACCCGAGACGGTGCAGAGCCGCTCGGGCAACGTGATCGAGCGCTATGTGCTACGCGAGCGGGGACCCGTGCTGACGACCGGTCGCAGCATCGGCAGCCGCATCGGCGCCGGCACCGCGAAGATCGTCTCGAGTATCGCCGATATGAACCGTGTGCAGCCGGGCGACGTGCTCATCACGGATATGACCGACCCGGACTGGGAGCCGGTGATGAAGCGCGCGGCGGCGATCGTAACCAACCGTGGAGGTCGCACCTGCCATGCCGCGATCATCGCGCGCGAACTCGGCGTGCCCGCCGTGGTGGGCTGTAATGACGCCACCGAGGTGGTCACGGACGGCCAGCCGGTCACCGTGAGTTGTGCCGAAGGCGACACCGGTCTGATCTACGATGGACAGCTCGCCTTCGACTACAAAACGGTCGAACTCTCGGCAATGCCCGAGATCCCGATCAAGATCATGATGAACGTCGGCAACCCGGATCGTGCCTTTGCCTTCGCCGCCACGCCAAATGCCGGGATCGGTCTCGCCCGGTTGGAATTCATCATCAATAACATGATCGGCATCCACCCCAAGGCATTGCTCGAATTCGACCAGCTTCCCGCGGATCTCAAAGCCCAGATCGCGCCACGGATCGCTGCCTATACCAGCCCGCGCGAGTTCTATGTCGCCAAGCTCGCCGAGGGCATCGCGACCCTCGCCGCCGCCTTCACGCCCAATACGGTCATCGTGCGCATGTCGGACTTCAAGTCCAATGAGTACGCCAACCTGATCGGCGGAACGCGCTACGAGCCCGAGGAAGAAAATCCCATGATCGGCTTCCGCGGTGCCGGCCGCTATGTCGCACCGAGCTTCGTCGACTGCTTCGAGATGGAATGCGAGGCACTGAAGCGGGTGCGCGACGAGATGGGACTGACCAACATCGAGATCATGATCCCCTTCGTGCGCACCCTCGGCCAAGCCAAGGCCGTCGTCGAGGCCCTCGCCGCACAGGGCCTCGAACGCGGGAAAAATGGTCTGCGGCTGATCATGATGTGCGAGTTGCCATCCAACGCCGTGTTGGCCGAGGAGTTCCTTGAGTATTTCGACGGCTTCTCGATCGGCTCGAACGACATGACCCAACTCACACTCGGTCTCGACCGCGACTCAAGCTTGGTGGCCGAATACTTCGACGAGCGCGACCCGGCGGTGAAGAAGATGCTCTCCATGGCGATCGCCGCCTGCCGCAACCAAGGCAAATACGTTGGCATTTGTGGCCAAGGTCCGTCCGACCACAAGGACTTCGCCGATTGGCTGCTGAAGGAGGGGATCACGAGCATCTCGCTCAACCCCGACACCGTGATCGATACCTGGATCTACCTCGCCGAGCAAGCCAAAACGCTCTAGCGCTTCGGTTCACAGCCTCCCCTGCCGGTTCGGATCACGCCGCGCGCGGCGTGATCCGAACCGCGTCGACACGCATCCACCGGGATCGCCCGCGAATCCGTGCCCAGGGCCATGCCTGGAGTTGGGTTCCTTCTCGCGGGACCTTTTGGCCTCCCCCGTTATCAAAGAGACCGTTGCTGTTTGCGCCGTCGACGGAGTCCCTCAGGCGACACAGCTAGAATTGACAGCTGGACACACTATGACCTCGAAGGGCACGCGTACAACCGCACTGACAGTTGAATTGAGACCATTCCCAAAGCCGGTCGCGACCATGCCGTCGTCGCGTGGAGTTCGGTTGTTGTTCTGGTGTGTGTTGGGCCTCCTCGTCGGTATCCCATGGACCACGGGCGCGACCACGACGTCAGCACCGAGCGCCGCGGCGATGGCGACGACTGACCCTGAACTGGAGCGCATCGCCGCCGAGCAGCACAACTGCCTGCGTTGCCATGCCATGCCCACGCTCGCCTACCGCAGCCCAACGGACGGCGAGATCGTGGATCTCTCAATCGATCGCAACGCACTGGCTCATTCAGCGCATGCCGAGCTCTCATGCGTTGAGTGCCATCACCGCAGCTATACCCGCTACCCTCACCCGCGCCGCGCCGCGCCGCGCGACTTCGATTGCCTCGGCTGCCACCGCGATGATGCTGATCCGCGCTTCGCCTGGGATCACATCGAGACGGAGTTCGCCCACAGCGTCCACGCCCGCTCCGAGGCTCCGAACGCGGAGGGTTTCAGTTGCCAGTCCTGTCACCATCCGCATCGCTTCCGCACCACGCAGATCGGCGACCCTCTCACCTGGATCGTGCAGGAGCACAATCAGGTCTGCCTATCGTGTCACACGCAACTCATCTCAGCGGCGAGCGCAAGCCATGACTGGCTCCCAAACCGCGCCGCGCATTGGGATGCGGTGCGTTGCGTGGATTGCCACACTCCCGCTGACGACCATGCCAATCATCGCATCCTCGCGGCGGAGGACAGTCCGCGCGACTGCGTCGGCTGTCACTCAGCCGACGCACGTCTGCTTGCTCGGCTCTACCACTTCCGCTCCGAGGAAGACATCGCGCGCACGGGCTTGATCGCCAAAGCCATCTACAACGAGTCCTATGTCGTTGGGATGAGCCGGAGTCCGCTACTCGATCGCCTGAGCCTGGCCATTCTCGTCCTGGTCGTCCTGATGCTGACAGCGCATGGGGTGGGTCGTTACTTGGTCCATCGGGAACACAAGAGGTCATCATGACAGCCCACTATCTCTACCCGGCTTGGCTGCGCCTCTGGCACTGGGCCAACGCGGTCCTGTTCGTGCTGCTAATCGCCTCGGGCGTGAGCATGCACTTCGCGGGCCCTGACTGGCTGATCCCATTCGCCACGGCGCGCGTGATCCACAACACGACGGGCATCCTGCTCACGATCGGCTGGATTGGCTTCATCGTGGCCAATGCACGCACGTCCAATGGACACCACTATCGATTGCACTTCCGAGGTCTGATCACGCAGTTGGTGGCCCAGACCCACTACTATTTAATCGGGATCTTTCGCCGGGAACCACACCCGTTCCATGTCAGCGAGACGATGAAGTTCAACGTCTTGCAACAGTTGACCTATCTGAGCGTCATGTACGCACTGATGCCGCTGCTGATCATCAGCGGGTGGGCCTTTCTCTACTCGGTCTATCTTCCCGAGACTGTATTCGGTATCGGCAGCGTCTGGATCGTCGCCATGACGCATGTCGTCGTGAGTTATCTGCTCGCTCTTTTTTTGCTTGTTCATCTGTACATCATCACGACCGGCGAGACGGTCTTCGCGAATCTCCGCGCCATGATCACGGGTTGGCATCGCGACACCACGCCTGGACACGACTCGCCCCAGCCTCCGCGTGAGACGCCATGAACGCTGTAGCCCATGCCTTGCTCCACTCCCGGCTGATCCGCCGACTGGCCATCGCCGTCGCGATCCTGCTGTTCGTTCTCCTGGCGTTCTACAAGTTCGTCTATCCGGTCGTCTTCGATGCCTACATCGGCAAGTCGAACGCCCCGCTTACCTATGAGAGCAGCCAGCCCCTGACCCCTGCACAGTTTGACGCCCTGGCCGAGGAATTGTCACAGGAGGCGCGCCGCACGGCCGCCGAGGCGATCGTCAGCGAGACCGACAACGCCTTCGCACGTCTGGTGAAGGTCGAGATGCTCATGAATACGCCCTCCTTCATCCGCGAGCACGAACCGACCCATCTGAAATATTTCCGCGAGGCCGGCATCCTTCAGTACGAGGGACCCAAGACCTGCCTACAGTGCCATGCGACGATTCAGGTGCAGCATCACGACGGCCGCCTCTCACGGGTTGATACGCTTGATGATCTCGTCAACTCGGTCCACTTCAAACTCCAGAGCGACACCGGTAGTGGATTCTCGACCGTCGGCTACGACGGCCGCCTGGTGAACGCCGAAGGCAGCCGACCGATCCCGGTTGGGAAGATCAACCGAGCCTGCGGCATCCCCGGCAGTTTCTCCTGGACCGGCTGGGCCGCGCTGATCGAGAGCCGCCCTGAAGCGGCCCATGGCGAGATCGAATTGCGCAGCGAGGGTTGCGGTCAATGCCACATCGGCGGCAATTACCAACCCGCGAGCGAAAAGATGATGCCGATTGGTGACGTGCCTGACGTCGCGAAAGAGGGGATCGACTGTCTCATCTGTCACTCGGGCGAATACGACATGAACCAGCGTTATGTGATCCAAGACCGGGTCGGTCTGCGCTGGAACCAAGATCGGAGTCTGCGCGCGGCACTCACCGTCGGGCGCGTCACCACCCGCAATTGTCTCAACTGCCATCAGCACAACATGGGCGGCGACGCCTATCTCCATAATGAGGCCGCGCAAGCGCTCGGCGACCGGCATCGCCGTTTACTCCACTCGGGTGCCAAGCGTGGGAACCCCTTCAGCCCCGAGGACGACGTGCATGCCGCCGCCGGGCTGCAGTGCACCGATTGTCATGTTCCAGAGGGACACAAGATTCCACGTGGCCGCATGGGGGTGGATCTGGTCGCCAACGACCTACCCGATGTCGAGGTCTCCTGCGTCATGTGCCATACGATGGCGCCACACAATCGTTCCGAACATCGAGCGCTCCTCAACGGTCATCTCGATCGGCTGGCCTGCGAGACCTGCCATATCACCGAACTCCAGGACCAAAACGTCGTGTTGCGCGACTGGGTTCATCCAACCTGGGATGCCGAGGAAGGCATCTTCACACCGACCGATGTCTATCGCTCGGGTGAGGTCAACAAGGGCTTCACCTTCATGTGGTTCAACGGCAACGGGACCTTTCTCGCCAACGCCCTAGGCAATCATCCCGATGGCTCGGACGAGTACGACCCGCTCATGCAGCAACTGGCCAAGATCGACGACCCAGAGGTCATCGCGGCGGTGCGGGACAAAGCCATCGAACTGCAGGCGACCTATCCAGACATTGATGTCGACGCCTATGTGCGCGCGGCCACCGACCCGCTCTCGCAATTGACCCCCGAGCAACTCGCGCAACGGCGTGCCATGATCGATGAGAATCTGCGCGAACACATGAACGAGGGAACGAGCAAGATCTATCCCTTCAAACTCTTCAACGCCATGATGTACGAGGATCTTGGCAACCAGGGTCCGTTCGGCGCCATGATCCTGCCATTCGATTACAAGAGCTATTACGAAACGGGTGATGCGGCTGCGTCGGTCAAACAGGCGATCCAGGACCCAATCGTCCAGCGGATGTACCAGACCCCCTTCAAGCTCTACATGATGGATGAATTCATGGCGTATTTCGGGGTCGCGGACGGCTGGCAGACCAACTATCCGCTCGTCGAGGGTGAACTGCGTGGGGTCGAACCGCGTTGGATGCGGCAGATGGGCTCCCTGATGGTCAACCACGGCATCCAACCCCAAGGACGAGACTGTATCGAGTGCCACGCGCCGAATGGCATCCTGGACTATCGGGCGCTCGGCTATTCCGAAGAGCGGGCGGCGGAACTCGAAGACCTCGACATCGTGACGAATCTCCAGCCGAATTGAACCGGGTGTCCGCCGCGCACGACGGCGGACTGCTAGGGCAATGCCACCGGGGCCGCGTACACACGATTGCGCCCGGCATGCTTGGCGTCATACAGTCGTGCATCGGCCTGATCCAGCAACTGCGCGGGCTGATTCATCTCGTCCGGCACGAGCGCCGCGACCCCAACGCTTACCGTTAGATGATCGGCGGTCGGCGAATCCAGATGCGGGATCCGCAAGGAGGCGACCGCCGCGCGCATCTGCTCCCCCCGTTCGGCCGCGGCCGCAAGACCCAGTTCAGGCAGGAGACAGACGAACTCCTCGCCACCATAACGGGCAACGAGTTCGCGATCGCGTCGCGCCAGCGAGGCAAGCGTAGCCGCGATCGCCTTGAGCGCCGCATCCCCCTCGAGGTGACCGTGGTGATCGTTGTAACGCTTGAAGTGATCGACATCGAATAACAAGACCGCCAGCGGTCGTTGGTCACCTTGCGCACGGTCCCATTCGCGTGCGAGATGCTCATCGAATGCGCGCCGATTGGCGATTCCGGTCAGACCATCCACATAGGCCATATCGCGCAAGAAGTCAGCTTGCGCCTTGAGTGTCAGATGGGTGCGAACGCGCGCCCTGACCACGGCGGGGTTCACGGGCTTGCTGATGAAGTCCACCCCACCGGCTTCCAACGCCAAGGCCTGATCGAGCGCATCGGTCTGCGCGGTGACGAAGAGCACCGGAACATCGCGTGTCTCAGGCCGTTCCTTGAGTGCGCGACAGACACTCAGTCCATCCATCTCCGGCATCATCACATCGAGCAAGATCAGATCTGGCGGATTCTGATGACAGAGATCCAAGGCTTGCGCGCCACTGGTGGCGATGAACACCTCACAATCGTCGCGAAAAATCCGATACATCGCATCGATTTGGCTTGGTTGATCGTCCACGATCATCAGGCTCGAGCGTCGACTCTGCGGCCAGAGCGGAATCTTCGGCTGAATCGGCTGCACGAACGCCTCCCCCGTGATGCGCGCGTCCAATGCCTGGGAACGCGCGGGCGCCTCCTCGAGCGGCCCCACAACGGCATCCCCTGATCGCTGAGCGCGTGAGAGCTGAGCGAGCAACCCCGGCAATGCCGCCTGCGTCGCCGCGATGGCCTCGGTGAGGGAACCGATCAGCTCCGGGGTCATCTCACGTCCCTGCTTCATCGCTTGCTCGACCCGCGTGGCCATCTCGGCCAACCGCACCGCGCCGACCGTTCCGGCCGAGCCCTTGAGCGTATGCACAATCCGGTGGGTCGTGTCTCGATCCGCCACCGAGCGCAATCGCGCCCCGATCCCCTCGAGGTCTTGGTCCAGGTCATCACGAAAGCGTCCGAGCAGATCGCGATAAAAGCCGACATCATCCATGGCGTACTTCAGACCTTGCCGCGGGTCGAAGATCGCTGCACGCTCCTGATCGCTCGCAACGACGCTGGGCCGCGGCTCATCGAGGGGTGCTGCTGGGACGGGTCTTGGAGCGTCGACTCCAGCGGGCAGGGTGCTGAGCGTGACCGGTCCGGATCCAATCGGTTCCGCGCGCGGCTCGATGCCAACCACCGGAGGGTGGAGCCACTCGCTCAAGGTATGATAGAAGACGGCACGATCGATCGGCTTCGCCAGATGGGCGTTCACCCCAGCGGCTCGGGCTTGGCGCTGATCCTCCTCCATGACGGCGGCTGAGAGGGCGATCACCGGCAGATCCGGATCGAGATCCCGGATGCGCCGTGTGGCCTCGATCCCATCCATGATCGGCATTTGCAAGTCCATCAAGACCAGATCGAAGGATCCGGTTTCGACCAGGGCCACGCCCTCCGCGCCATTGCTGGCCAGACTCACCCGCGTGCCGGTCTTCTCGAGCAGACGCCGCACCACTTCTTGATTCAGTGGCTTGTCCTCAACCACCAAGATCGTTCGTCCACGCAGGTCCGGAATCTCTACCGCCGCGGCTTGGTCGTCCTGGGTGGATCCCTGCACCACGCGAGGACTCCCCTCCGGAACGCTCGGATCCGCCGCGCACGCACGGCCCAGAACGACGGTGAACCAGAAGGTTGACCCTTGGCCATCGACGCTCTCCACCCCGGTCTCACCACCCATGAGCTCCGCCAATTGACGCGAAATCGCCAACCCCAACCCAGTTCCCTCGGGGCGGCGAGTATTGGATACCTCCAATTGGGCGAACGGGCGAAACAAGAGCCCCAAGCGGTCAGCCGCGATCCCGATCCCGCTATCGCGCACACTGAAGCGGAGTTGGAGACGGTCCACCTCGCCACCGTCCCCCACACGGGCATCGGGAATGCCTGCGACCCGAATTTCGACCAACCCCGTGTTCGTGAACTTGACCGCGTTGTCCGCTAAGTTGAGCAGGATCTGACGAATCCGCCCGACATCGCCGATCAAGGCTCGGGGCACCTCGGGTGCGATGTCGAACGAGAGCGCCAGCCCCTTCGCCGTGGCGCGGCTCTCCAGGATGGCGTGGAGGTCCACCAGCAGGGTCTCCAGATTGAAGGGGCGTTCCTCGATCACGAACTTCCCAGCCTCGATCTTCGAGAGATCGAGGATGTCATTGATCAAGGTGAGCAGTGACTCGGCGCTGACGAGCGCACCTTCGGCGAAGTGACGTTGCTCCGCGTCGAGCGGAGTCTCAAGCAAGAGCCCGATCATGCCGATCACGCCGTTCATCGGGGTGCGGATCTCGTGACTCATACTGGCGAGGAACTGGCTTTTGGCGAGGTTCGCCTTGTCAGCCCGGGTGGCCAGGACCGTGGCCCGCTCGGTCGCCCGTTTCAGCTCCTCGTTCAGTTGCTGACGCGCGCATTCCTGATCTTTTCGTGCCGAGATATCACGCGCCACCGCATAGACTTTCCCGTCGTGGATCCGGGCGCTCCACTCAATCCAGCGGAATGAGCCGTCCTTGCAACGATAGCGATTGACAAAATCGCAGACCTCGCGGCCCTCAATCAATTCGTACGCGGTCTCGCGCGTGGCCTCCCGATCCTCTGGATGGACGAAATCCATGAAGGGTCGCCCGACGATCTCGGCGATCGGATCACCGAGCACGCGCTCCCACTCCTGATTCAGACGCAGGAAGTGACCGTCCAAGTCACTGATCGAGAGCAGATCGCGACTGTACTGGAAGTAGCGATCGAGTTCCTCGCTCTTCTCTTGCAATAAGCACTCGACTGATTTGCGTGCACTGATGTCGAGATGGGTACCGAACATCAACAAGGGCTTGGGTGGATCATCATCGATCCAGGTGGCAACCTGACCACGATCGAGCACCCAGACCCAATGGCCCTCACGATGGCGCATTCGGACTTCGACTTCATAGTCGGACAATTCACGCTCGAAGTGACGCCTGAGCAGATCGTCCGCGCGCGCGACGTCATCCGGATGGCAGAGCTCACGCCAGGTGTCGATCGTGACTGGGGCCAGTTCGTCGAGCTGATAGCCCAGCATCTGTGCCCAGCGCTCGTTGAACACCACGGCGCCGGTCTGGACGTTCCACTCCCAGGTACCGACTCTCGCGCACTCGATCACCAACGCCGAGCGCTGCTGCTCGCGCGCGAGGGCGGCATTCATCGCGATCCGCTCGGTCAGATCGATGATCATCACCACGAGGCTACAGTCGTTGGACGCAGTGCCCTCGCTGGACAAGGCCGCTGCGGCCAGGGCGCCGTGAAAGACCTGTTCCCCCTGCCCATCCCAGAAACGCAACTCCGGAACAAAGGCCTTGCCCTGTTGGCAAGCCTGGCGCAGGGCGTTGTCCAAGACACCCGCATCCGCCGCGTCGACCATCCGCGTGAGGAATTGACGACGCATCGAGCGAACCCGCAAGCCAAACCGCTCGGCCGCCATCTGATTGCATTCCTGGATGGTGCCAAAGCGATCGATCACGAAACCAATAATCGGCATGTCCGAGAACAGCCGCAGGTACCGCTGGACGGCTCGCTCGGTCTCGAGTTGAGCCGTCCGCAGCTCTTCGTTCTGGATCTCAAGTTCGGCTTGATAGATCCGCAGATTCTCGATCAACTCCAAGGGATCGACTTGTGCATGGTCTTGGATGAGTTGGCGCGTGGCCCAGTCGAGTTGGCCGCGCGCCAGGGCCGCGCGGGCCTGGCTCAGGCGCCGCGGCCCCGCATCGCTCGGCTCCGCGTCAGCGTTTGGAGCCGTCTCCGGACCGAGCGCTTGACCTGGATCCTTGGCATCGGGCAAATCGGATCTTGGAGGCTTCATGTCACGGACTCTCGTTCAGATTGCTCCGCGACCGTGTGACCGCTCTCGCCTCCCAGTGGCTCAGTGCGCCGCGCCGCGAGCGAGGACAGTTCGGTGATCAGGACGGCGATCGCCTCGCCCGCGCCGGCGAAATCAAGCCGCCGCATGGCAGCGGACAAGGCGTGCAACGAGCCGGGCGCGCGTGGCAGACTCGCCAGCGCCGCCTGCAATTCGGCATGGGCTTCGGTCGCCCGCATGTTGCCCTGCGCGATCAGTTCCTGGATGGAACGCAACTGCTCGACCAGCCGCGCCGCCAGTTGGGCCTCCGCGGCAGGCGGCTTGGACTCAGGACCTGCGGCGGCATCCGGCGAGCTCCCTGCCGGAGTCTGGTCCTGACGCCCCGTCACCATCCGCTTCCTCACCTCCTCATCCTGATCGGCAGCGGCAGCCGCTGCCGGTGGCAACCATGCGCTCAGGGCCGCATAGAGCGTTGCACTATCGATCGGTTTCGCCAGGTGGTCCACCACCCCTGCCGCCCGTGCCATCGCCCGATCGTCCGCCATCGCCGCCGCCGAAAGTGCCACAACAGGTAGGGTCGGATCGCGGGCACGGATCAGGCGGGTCGCCTCGAAGCCGTCCATCACGGGCATCTGCAGATCCATCAGCACCAGATCGAAGCGTTCGTCCGCAGCCATGGCGACGGCCTCGGCTCCGTCCTGCGCGATCCTGACCTGGGCCCCGGTGCGCGCGAGCATCGCCAACGCGACCTCGCGATTGAGAGCATTGTCCTCGACCAAGAGGATCGTACAGCCTTCAAAGGACGGAATCAGTGGGCGCGACCGCGAGCCTGGATCGCCAGACGCCGTGCGGGCACGTGCCCGCGCATCACTCGGCCCACGCGCACTCATGCGGGCGTCCTCCCCCGCGTCGACCTCGGCCATTGGGAAGCTGACCTCGAAGATGAATCGACTCCCCTGCCCGGGCACCGACTCGACGCTCAGCTCCGACGCCATGCGCTCCAACAGGGATTGACTGATCACCAGCCCGAGACCCGTACCTCCATATTTGCGCGTGTTCGAGACATCGGCCTGAGTGAAGGCGTGGAAGAGCTTGCCGCGTTGTGCTGGATCCAGGCCGATCCCGGTGTCCTCCACGACGAAGCGCAACCGCGTCTGCGTGCGGTCCTGCTCGATCGCCTCGACCCTGAGCGTGACGCGACCCGCTTCGGTGAATTTGATCGCGTTACTCAGGAGATTCGACAGGATCTGCGCGAGCCGCAGCCGATCGCCGATCAGGATCGAGGGCACACTCGGGGCGCGTTCGACGACGAACTCGAGGCCCTTGTCATCACAGGCGGCGCGGAACGATCCGCCCATGTCGCCGATCAGGTCATCGAGGCTAAACGGATGCGGGTCCAGTTCCAATGTGCCCGATTCGATCTTCGAATAATCCAGAATATCGTTGATGATGGCCGTGAGCGTGCGCGACGCCCCACGGATCTTCGTCAGTCCATCACGCTGACGCGCGGGTAACGACGGACTCAGCAGCAGGTCACTCAGGCCCATGATGGCGTTGATGGGTGTGCGAATCTCGTGACTCATGTTCGCGAGGAACGCACTCTTGGCCCGGTTGGCTTGCTGTGCCTCCCCCATCGCTTGGTCCAGATTGCGGTTCTGGGCATCCAAGACCCGCGCGGTCTCCGTTAAATCTTCATTCAATTGACGCGTGCGCGCGGTGAGTTGCTCCAGTTTCCCCGCCTGTCTCCAGAGGAGGCCGCCACTTCCCCACAAGATCAACAGGACCAGGGCCAGAAAGCTCAGGTGGCCCACCCGCAAGGGGACGAGAGCCGCCTGCAAGGCATCCTGAAAGGGCTCATACGGCAAGGAAACACGAATTCCACCCCGAATCCCACCCAGAACGGCACCATGTTGTGCGTGACAGGCGAGACAGGGCTGTTCGGTGACCAATGCCCCCATGAAGCGAAAGACCGGTCGATCTGCCTCCTCAACCACTCCCACGTGCTCCCTGCCCCCGACGACGAACTGCTCCAGGGCCTGCTGCTCCCAGTCATCAGGGGCATTTTGCGGGTTGATCGGGTCGAGACTGGTGATCTTGAACTGCATCCCAGACTCGGTTTGGGCCATTTCCGAGAGCAATCGTGTCATGAACGCAGGATTGACCCGCGTGAGCGATTGACCGAATTGGGTCTTCACATCACGCTGCGGATCATCGAGATAGGGGTTTGGCTGCAGCGCCTCGGTGACCGGGACATAGACTCCCTGATGGAGGGCATTCCAACGGCGTGTGAGGATGAGTTGCTTGAAAAACGTCAGCCCGACCTCCCGAGCCAACTGTTCGTGATAGCGTTCGAGACGCTCCGCACTCAACACATACGACCACAGGGCCGCACCCAGCAAGAGGAGGGAGAAACCAATCAAGAAGGCCAACAGCTGTTGTCTGAGATTCATCCGCGGCCACTTCAAATCCATGCGCAAGGGAAGGTGACAGGGTGATGTCGATCCGAACCTAACTGATCGCCGATCCCAAGTCAGGCTTCGCACGCACCGCGCATGGGCGCCCCCGAGGCTTGCCTCGGGGCCGATGCTGGGACCGAACTAGGACCGATGCGCCCGCATCATCAGCTTGAGAATCTTCAAGTTGATGACCACGAAACGGATGGCTTGCCAGACCAGCGACGTGCGCATGTAGCGCGTGAAGCGGGTTGGGACCGGCGGATAATAGGCTTGTTGGTAAGGCTCGCGATTCTTGGCAGCCATGGCGGAAGCTCTCTTGGTCGTGTCGGTCGAGCTCTGGGGATCTCGTTCCCCAGAGCTCGACACCAGGGTTAGGACGTGCAGCGCCGGACCGACGCCGCGCCGATCAATCCGGCAAAATGGACCAGCCGGGGCGCAACTTCGCCTGATAGATGAAGACATGATGCAAGATGTACTTCATCCAATGCCCCGCCAATCCGATCTCCCCAAACGTTAGATTCATGTCACGGCCATAGTCCGGATAGGTGTCGTAATCGGGCACCACGGGAAAGACCGTCATGGTCGCGGCCGTCCCCTTGAAGATGTCCGACCCCGTCGAGGCGACGCACGCGGCACCGATCTCAGCGAGGGAGGCCGTCTGAGTGGGTGCGGACGCGCCGGCGAGCATATCGCGAATACTGGTAGCAACCGCCTTACCAATGGCGGCCGAGGGCATGCCGGTCCGCGGTGGTGTCGGGTTAATCGGCGTCCCATTGATGCTCTTCATCGGCTTACTGATGAGGTGCGGCGGCGCGAAGGCGATCCCGACGGCAAAGATGTTCGGGTAGTCAGGGGTCTGATAGGTGCGCGGCCAATCGCTGGGGGCCCAGTCCTCATAGGGTTTCACGCCATAGTCGGCATCCACCTTCATGAAGCCATTAGGTGCGAACAACTGGGTCGTGATGTCGGCGTTGGACTTGTCAAAGGCCTGCAGTGGAACCCCGGCGAACGGCGGGATGAGCATCGCGAAGTCGAATGCGAGTTCCCCGGTGGTCCCGTCCAAGAGCTCGTAGTGGATCAGGCCCGGTTCGATCTTGGAGACATGCGCACGAGTGATCCACTCGATTCCGCGCTCGACCATCATGGACTCAGCAAAGACCTTGCCACTGGTGATGTAGCCACCGCGCTTGATGTGCACCCCGCCCATTCCGAAGTCGCCCAGCTCGTATTCGTTGCTGATCCAGACCAGGCGCGCCTTGTCGCGGACCCCTGCCTTACGCAAGGAATGATCGATGTTATAGATGTACTCGAACGCCGCGCCCTGGCAGGTACACATGCCATGTCCAGTGCCGATCACGAAGGTCTTCGCCGCACCGGCCTTCATGGCCGCGATCGTCTCCTGTAGGTGTTGATTCGCCTCCAGGGCATGCGCTGGCGTGCAGACCGAGAGCGTGTGGCCTCCATCCGGTCCGAGTCCAGGCGTCGCACCGAAATTCAGCTTCGGACCCGTGGCATTGACGAGATAATCGTACTCGACCATCTCGTGTTCACCCTGGCGCCCTGCTTCCGTGTACTCGATCGTGACATAGGGAGAGGCATGCTCGGCGTCCCCGTCGGGGTGGATGGACAAGGCCCGAGCCAGGCGAAACTCGACCCCGAGCTTCTTGTAAATCGGTTTCAACGCAAAGGTCACCTGCTTCTCCGTCATTTCGCCGACCCCGACCCAGATGTTCGAGGGGATCCAATTCCAGTTCGGATTCGGTGACACCACGGTGATCCGATGCGGTGAGTCTTTCAGCCATTTGCCCAGATATCGCGCAACGGTATGGCCGGAGATACCCGCGCCGAGGATAAGGATTCGTGCCATTCGCTTCTTCTCCCAGTGGGATGGTTTGGATTGCCCGACCCGCATGGGCTGACATGCTCACGCTAACAAGGCCATCCGACCGAGACAAAGACATGGATCAATGGTTTGAGCGGAACTCATGCCCGAAACAGGGAATGAAACCCGCTCCTGGACCGTCAAGGATGGGCCAGTCTCCGAGTTCAGCGGTCGAGAATATTGGCTTTTGGTCTTTTTTTTGCTTAATCTTCGACCCTGGTTTCACATCCCCCATCAGCCAGCTCACGCACATCGATGGATCTCACCAATCAAATCATCCTAGTCGTGTCCTTGGTGCTCTTCGCCAGCATCCTCGCGAGCGTCGTGACCAGTCGGCTGGGGGTTCCCCTGCTACTCGTCTTCTTGCTCATCGGCATGATGCTCGGAGAACAGGGGCCGGGCGGGATCCAGTTCGATGATGTTCAGCTTGCCCATTTGTTCGGCAGCCTCGCCCTAGCCATCATCCTCTTCGATGGCGGACTCATGACCCCCTTTCGCAACTTCCGCGTCGGGCTCAAGCCCGCACTCGGACTCGCCACGGTGGGGGTGGTGATCACGGCCGCTGTGACGGGCTGGTTCGCCACCTGGCTGCTTGACCTGCATTGGATGGAGGGGCTGTTACTGGGCGCGATTGTCGGCTCGACCGACGCCGCCGCGGTCTTCTCACTGTTGCGCTCGCAGGGACTTGAACTCAAACAACGTGTTGGCGCGACCCTCGAGATCGAGTCCGGCAGCAACGACCCGATGGCCATCTTCCTGACCATCGTGCTGATCGAGCTGATTGTGAGTGGTGAGCAAGATGTCGGTGTGGTGATGCTATTCGAGTTCGTGCGCCAGATGGGACTCGGCACCCTGTTCGGTATTCTCGGCGGACTCGGACTGGTGCGTCTCATCAATCGACTCGAGATGTCACCCGGCCTCTATCCGCTGGCCGCCATGGCCGGCGGCCTGAGCATCTTCGGCATCACCTCAATTTTGCACGGCAGCGGCTTTCTCGCCATCTATCTTGCCGGCTTGATCGTCGGCAATCGGCCATTGCAGGCGAGCCAGTACATCAAACGCTTCCATGACGGCGTCGCGCGACTGGCTCAGATCGGCATGTTCCTGATGCTCGGGTTGTTGGTGACCCCCTCGGACTTGTTGTCGGTCGCGATCCCGGCACTCCTCTTTGCCGCCGTCTTGATTCTGGTTGCCCGTCCCCTCGCCGTCTGGATCTGTTTGCTGCCCTTTCGCTTTCCCTGGCGCGAGCAGGTCTTCGTCGGCTGGGTTGGCCTGCGTGGGGCCGTCCCCATCATCCTCGCGCTCTTTCCGCTCTTGGCCGGGATGGATCAGGCCCAGACCTATTTCAACATCGTCTTCTTCGTGGTCCTGGTCTCCCTGCTGATCCAAGGCTGGACCGTGGCGGCCTCGGCCCGCTGGCTCGGTCTCGAGGTGCCGCCGACCAGTCATGTGATCCAGCGGGTCGAACTGGACATCCCCGGCCAACGCGAGTTGGAGCTGGTTGGCTATTGCCTGGGTAAGGACTCTTCCGTGTTGGTCGATCAACGCACCGGCATGCACCTTCCCGGCAGTGCGCGGCTGGTTGCCGTCCTGCGGGGGAAACACGTCCTGGAGACCTGCGACCTGGGGTCACTGCAGGCGCAGGACTCGGTGTATCTGATCGCGGATCCAGCCGACCTCGCAGAATGCGACCGCCTGTTCGCGGCCAGCACCGCCCCGGCGCGCCTGTCCGACCAAGCCTTCTTCGGCGAATTCGTGCTCAATGGCGACGCCCGTGTCAGCGACCTTGCCGCGGCTTACGGCCTCTCCTTTCCCGACCTCGCCGCGTCAGCGGACAGCACCATCGATGCCTACGTGCGACAGGCGCTGCATACTGCCCACCCCGTGGTCGGCGACCGCCTGCAACTGAAGACGGTCGATCTCGTCGTGCGCGAGGTCGATGGCGATCGCATCCTGAAGGTTGGCCTGAAGCTGCACCCTATGCCCTGAAGCGGTAACGAGGCAGGGCATCCAGCCGGCTACCAATTCGTGGTGGCCTGAAGCGCGGCGCGTGCCTCCTCGGTCGGAAACAGCACCGCGCCTTCGGCGTCGAGCAGGGAAATCGCCAGGGTTGGGCACCCTTCCGCCGCCGCCCGCATCAGATGCTGATCGCCCAGTCGGCCGGTTGGCAATGCCTTCAGATCATCGCCAATGTCGTGCTCTCGAAAGGCGTCGGGGCAGGCGACCCAGCAGGTCCCGCAGCCGATGCAGGCAACTTCGACAACCTCAATCTTATTTATCATCGATCAACGGATTCCGTATCGGTTTCATGGTGTGGCCGAGGCCGTGGACACAGCGCGGATCGCAGACCCGCGCCGCGGTTCGCCCCAGCCGCGAAGCCTGGTGCTGAGGCACTGATGAATTGGGATTGTATCCTGATCAGCTCCGTCGAAACGATTCTGGCGTCAGGGTCATGATGAAACAGCCCCCACACTCACGCCGCGCGCACTGGACGGTCGCTCGGGCCTGACGAAACGCGCCGTGCGGTGTACCTTAAGTTCCCAGCCCATCGTCCCACCTCATCGGGCCGGGTTGCTTGGGCCGCGATAGCGCATTGCGCAGCCACGTAAGCCTGATTCAGACCAACCGCCGCGGCTGCAGCCGTGGCGATTGGAAGGTGACAGGCCCGATGAGCGGGATCATCTGTCTTTAGGAGACGCTTCATGACCGACACCCCATTCGAACTCGTCGACATCCAAGATCCGTATCACTTCAGTGACAGCGACTGGTTCCAGCATTGTCGTCAGACCGGCTCGCCGTTTGTTCTCGTCCGCCGGGGGGAGCAAACCGCTGACGTCCTGTGGGACTTCGTCACCCTGCCGGTTGCTTGCGATGCCCTACTGCGGGAGCGCCTGTCCGAACTCGAGCGCGATGCCCGTGCCATCTTCGAGCGCCACGCCACGGAAGAGTCCTTTCTGCGTGTCAAGCCGACGCTCATCGGCTTCGATCGTCTTCCGTACGAACAGGCGACACTTGCCGCAACAGCGTTGCATGACTTGATCGCCCGCTATCTGCCGCTGGCTTGGCACGAGGACGAGGCTGAGGCTGAGGCTGAGACGGAACCGGCCGCGGACACCGCGCATTGGACATCCACCGAGGAGGCGATGAGCACCGAGCCGCGGACCCTTTGGGTCGAAGCGATGGAGGCCCCCAGCGCCGCCTAGCCCGCGACGCCCGAGACCGAAACGCGACAGGATGACGCCGCGACCAGCCCCGCCTGAACACCCTGCGCAAGGCCCTGAAAACACTACATCAGGTGTGCCTGAGCTGTGCGCAACACAAGATGTTGTGCGCGTCTGACTTGTGTCTGAACCCGCCCACCCCTACACTGAGGAACGCGGGATGAGACCCGTGAGGCAGACTATCCCTGCCTGAAGTGCAACGCCACCACCGGCCTCATGATGCGAATACGAGGAGATCAGACATGCTGAACTGGGACGACCCCTTAGCCGCCGCGACCCCCCTAGTGCGTCAGCCCACGCGCCAGTCGCCGCGGCACCTCCAGGACCAGCACCTGGATGACGCGCATCAGGACCATGATGGCCAGATCCCTGACTGGATGCGCGACACCAGCGAGCCTCACCTCGGCCACACAACAACGCCTCAACCCCATCGCGCGCAAGCCACTGCGTCTCAGCCGGCGCGCGCCGCGCTCCAGCAGATCGGCGACAGACCCGCGGGCGTGCGCCCGGGACAGGGACTCGTCAGCAACTCCGATCTGATGGCCACCGCCGGGGCGGCTCCGGTGGTGGCTCCAGACCCCTTCGCGCTGCCCCCGGCGCAGCAAGCGGAACTCCCGATCCACGACACCCTCCTCCCGCCCGACCACCACACCGGCGCGGAGACGGGCGAGGGAGTCGGCGGGGCCACGGGACTGGAATCACTGGAGATGGGCGCCGGGCGGGTCCGCGTCGATGACAAGAAGATCATCAACTGCCGCGCCGATCTCAATCAGCTCGTCCCCTTCAAGTACGACTGGGCCTGGCAGAAATATCTCGACGCCTGCGCCAACCATTGGATGCCGCAAGAGATCAACATGAACGCGGACATCGCGCTCTGGAAGGATCCCAACGGGCTGACCGACGACGAGCGCACCATCATCAAGCGCAATCTCGGTTTCTTCTCGACCGCGGACTCGCTCGTTGCCAATAATTTAGTGCTCGCCGTTTATCGTCACATCTCCAACCCCGAGTGCCGTCAATACCTGCTGCGCCAAGCCTTCGAGGAGGCCCTGCACACGCACGCCTACCAATACGTTGTCGAAAGCCTGGGTCTCGATGAGGGCGAGATCTTCAACATGTATCGCGAGGTTCCATCGGTCGCCCGCAAGGCCGAGTGGGCGCTGCCTTACACACAATATCTCGCCGATCCCCATTTCTCGACCGGTACGCCCGAGAACGATCGCAAGCTGCTGCGCGAGTTGGTTGCCTTTTACGTGATCTTCGAGGGCATCTTCTTTTATGTCGGCTTCGTGCAGGTGCTGAGCATGGGTCGGCGCAACAAGATGACGGGGACCGCCGAGCAGTTCCAGTACATTCTGCGCGACGAATCCATGCACATGAACTTCGGTATCGACGTCATCAATCAGATCAAGATCGAGAATCCGCATCTCTGGACCGAGGCGTTCAAGCAGGAACTCGTCACCATGATCCGTGATGCCGTCGCCATGGAGTCCCAATACGCCCACGACACCATGCCACGGGGCGTGCTCGGGCTGAATGCCCCGATGTTCGCCGAATACCTGCAATTCATCGCCAATCGCCGCTGCGCGCAGATCGGGCTTCCCGAGCAATACCCAGGCGCCACCAATCCCTTCCCATGGATGTCCGAAGTACTTGATTTAAAAAAGGAAAAGAACTTCTTCGAGACGCGGGTTACCGAGTATCAAACCGGTGGCGCGCTCAACTGGGATTGATGCGCGTCTCGACCCTGGTCGAGGGCATCAAGGAATCCGTCACCGGGAGGCTGCTGGCCTACATCGGCCCTGGCAAGAAGGGCGCCGAGATCCGCGATCAGTTCGACGCGCCGCCCTACGGCTGGCCGCGCGACGCGATCGAGGCCCAGCGCAGCCTGCTGGTCGAGCCGGATCCGGTCCGCCCGCTGCTCGACAAGGTCGTCGATCTCGTGCGACAGGCCCTCAAGGCCAAGCTCGACGCCTACCGGGCGCTCTTCCGGGAGCAGGAGGACCAGCTGGCGGAGGACGCCGACTGGAACCGGCTCAGCGAGACGCAGCGCGCGGAATTGATCGAGAAGCACCACCTTACGCCGCTGGCCGATGTACCGCTCGGCACGCCCGAGCAGCTTCAAGACGCGCTGGACGACTGCGATCTCGACCATTGGGTGTCCAAGACGCAGGCGTTGCCCAACCGCTTCGAGGCCGCGCGCCATGCGGCGGTGCAGTGGCTCAAAACTAACGTGGCGCATGTCAGCCTGCCAATGCGGCTGTTGGACTCTGGTGACGAAGCTCAGGCTTCGTCACCCGCGAGCAGAAGCTCCGCTTCGCGCATCGGCCGTCCGTGCCAACGCCTCACGAAGCAGAGCTTCATCGCCTAGGTTACGCAGCCGGAGCTGCGTGACCAGAAAAAACACTCGACACTCATTTTTGAGGACAGCATGTCATGGAGACCCGAATCGTCAAAATCGATGACTCGCTCGCCGTGTGGATTGCGCAAGAGTCGGACCAGGTTGGCGGCGACGACGACGACCTGAGGTCGATCGATGGCATGGTGGACAGCATTCATGAAGCCCGTCGTGAACCTTCTGGACGCTATTTCGGCGTTCAGTTCTATCTCGAGGATCTGCTCGGACGTCCGGTCGATCTCGTAACTCGCAAGTCTTTGCGACCGGAATTGGCACCTCATGTCGAGAGGGAGGCGCTCCATGTCTGATTCCACCTCCATCACGACACGCAGCCGGCTGATTCAGGGGTATCTCAGGATAGACCAGGACGATCCATGCTCAAGAGCGACTTACTGCAACTGATTGCCAACGGCGAGAACTCGGGCATCGAGTTCAAAAGGGACGATCTGCGCCCGGAGCAACTGGCCAAGGAGATCGTTGCGATCGCCAATCTGAAGGGCGGATCGATCCTGCTCGGCGTCGAGGACGACGGCAGCATCAGCGGCATCCAGCGGGCTGACCTGGAGCAGTGGGTGATGGACACCGTCTTCGGGCGGTACGTGCACCCGATGATCCTGCCGTTCTTCGAAGTCGTCGCGCTCGATGACGGCAAACGCGTGGCGGTGCTGACCCTCACTGAAGGCCCGGCCAAGCCCTATGCGGTGCGTCACAACGATCGTGAGGAGATCTTTGTCCGCGTCGGCAGCACGTCGCGCCGGGCGACGCGAGAGCAGCTTGCGCGGCTGTTCGAGAGCGGCGGGATGCTCCATGCGGAGCTGTTGCCGGTTTCGGGCACAGCGCTTGTGGATCTGGACCGGGCGCGGCTGGAGGACTATCTGGTCCGCATTGTCGGCGACCCGGCCGCGCCGACCGACAACGACGCCTGGCATCAACGGCTCATCGGACTGGGGTTCATGGTGGTCCGCAATGACGGACCACCGGTGTGCTCGATTGCGGGGCTGGTGCTCTTCGGTCACAGCCCTCGCCGGAAGACGCGATACGCCGGGGTTCGGTGGATGTCCTTCGACGGCACCGACATGACCTACCAGGCTCAGGACGACAGCGTGATCGACGGCCCATTGGTCGCGCTGTGGACCGGGGATCACAGCCAACCACCGGTCGCGCCGGGCCTGGTCGAACGCCTGACAGACCGAATGAAGCCCTTCATCCGGGTCCGCTCGGAGCAACTGCAGGACCATCTGCGTCGCGATGTGGGGACGCGGTTTGCGCCCGAGGCGGTACGGGAGGCTCTGCTGAATGCGCTCGTTCACCGCGACTGGACGCGCCCGATGGAGGTGGAGGTCGTGAACTACGCCGATCGGCTGGAGATCACCAGCCCGGGTGCGCTGCAGAACGCGATGACGGTGGAGAAGATGTTGGCCGGGCAGCGCTCCGCCAGAAACCCGGTGATCATGGAGGTGATGCGCGACTACGGCTATGTCGAGCAGCGCGGCATGGGTGTTCGGCGAAAGATCGTGCCCTTGACACGAGACTTTGCCGGGCGCGATGCGGTGTTCGAAGCTACGGATGACTTCCTGCGCGTGTCGCTGCCGGCACGGCGATCCTCAGACGAGAGAACACTGAACGCGGATCAGCCGGGACCATGACACCAGCCCCAACGCTTCTCGACGCCTTGGTCAGTCAGTTGATTGACGCCAGCAAGGTTAATGACTCGGTGCAGGTCAAGCCCGCCGCGGTGCTCTGGCCCGACGCGACCGGCGAGTGGACTGCCGCGCAGACCGCCGTGCGGCAACGCCTGCCGGGCTTGGTGACGCTCGGCGCGTACCGGCCGCAAGACGGCCAAGGCCCGGCGATCTGGATCAAGTGTGCCGTGGCGGGGGCGTTTCACGTTGACGCAAGTGAGCCCCAACCCTTGGTCGTGGCGCTGGGGCATCTGGCGGAGGTGGCCGAGCGCGGCAGACACCTGCCGAGCGGTTCGGATCCGGATCAGTTGGCCCGGAGTTATCTGGAGGGCGGTTGGCGGGTGGACGCCGCGGCGCTCCGGGCGCTGGGTGTCGTCCAGACCAAGGCGGATCTCGATGCGGTGTCCGCGGCGCTGCGGGCCCCGTCTATCTGCCCTGGCTCGCGGAGTCCACCACGCGGCTGCAGGCTGCCCTCATGGCCTCGGGCGGATTCAGCACAAGCGGCGAGTTCGCGGACGGGATGCCGGACCCCGCGCAAGCGGCCGATGGGGTCTGCACGGTCTTTGTCGACGGTCTGCGTTACGACGTGGCGGTCACCCTCAAGGAGCGGCTGGCCGCACTCGGTACGGCGACGCTGGCGGCGCGCTGGACCAGCCTGCCGTCGGTGACGGCATCGGGCAAAGCCTGGTGCTCGCCGGTGGCGCATCTGGTGTCCGGCGATCCGGCTGACCAAGCCTTCGAGCCGCGGGTCGCCGTCGACGGCAAGCCGCTCTCCGCGCACCACTTTCGCAAGCTGCTGGCCGATAACGGCATCCAACCGTTGGACACGCACGAGACCGGCGATCCATCGAGCAGGGCTCTGGACCGAGTCGGGCGATCTGGATCACTACGGGCACGCCCATGGGCTGCGCCTCGCCCGCGATCTCGACGCCCAACTGGCTCAGGTCCTGGAGCGGTGCTCGGAGCTTCGGCAGGCCGGGTGGAAGTGCCTGCGCATCGTGACCGATCACGGCTGGCTCTTGATGCCCGGCGGTCTGCCCAAGTCCGAGCTGCCCAAGCACCAGAGCGCGACCACCTGGGGGCGCTGCGCCGTCCTCAAGGACAGTGCGCACGCTACCCCGCTGACGTTTGGCTGGAGCTGGTTCGAGGCCGTCCCGGTCGCCTACGCACCGGGCGTCTCCTGTTTCATCGCCGGGAGGGACTATGCACACGGGGGCTTGAGCCTGCAGGAGTGTCTGGTGCCCGTGCTGACGCTGGAGGTCCAGGGTGGTGCGGCGGCGACGCCCGTTAACATGGCGACGAAACTCGACATCGAGTTCTACCAGGACGGGCGCGATGCCTTATTGAAGCCACTGCTGGACTGAAGGTCGCAATGTCGCGTCCAACCGATCGGGTACCCGCGAGATCGGCGGTCGTGCGGGATGTCGCCGCCAACCGTTGCGCCTCAGGGGTCCCGCGACTCGGGATCATCCTCGGTCGCGCTGCGCTGATCCCGTCCGGCGAGAAAGAGCCCGGCGACGCCCAAGCCCAGGAAGAGCAGCAGTGAGATGGCAACGAGTGTTCCGCCGAGATCCATATGGTCCGTCCTCGTGATGATGTGTCAGATTCCGCCGCTCAGCCCGCGAGCGGGCGCCCAGCCCGCAAACCACCCGCGGCGAAGCGATCGGCGATCACCGTGAGCAGGTGCCAGGGATCATCGGGCGCGAGCCCCTTGATCGCCTGATCGACCCGCTCGCACTCTTTGAGCAGCTCGTGTAACAGGCTCGGAGCCAAGCGCGTCACGGCGCGCTCGATCGCCTGCTGACGCTGCGGCGGCAACCGGGGCGCGTCGCGACCGGGCTGACCGCGCCCCCCTGCCGCGCGCTCCGCGCTCATTGCGGCGAGCATGCGCAGTTCGCGCGCCAAGACCCACAGCACCAGAATGTCCGCCGTACCCTCCGCGCGCAAGCCCCGGAGGACGCGCTGCGCGCGCGCGCGATCCCCCGCGAGGACCGCATCGGTGAGAGCGAAGAGGTCGAAGCGCGCGCTGTCGGCGAGATTGCCGAGCAGATCCGTCATCGCAATCGGCCCCGGATCAAGCAACAGGCGCTGTTTCTCGATCTCCTGCACGGCGGCCAGGAGATTGCCTTCGGCGCGTTCGGCCATCAGTTCGGCCACGCCGGCCTCCGGCTGGAGCCCCACACCACGCAACCGCTGTTCGATCCAACGCACCAACTCAGGCCCCTTGAGCGGCCAGACCTGGACCAGGGCACCGGCCGCTTCGACCTGTTTCGCCCATTGCGACTGGAGTTCCTTGCGCTCCAACGCAGGTGCGATCATGAGTAGCAGATTGTCTGGACAGGGACGTTGACAGTAAGCCCGGATGGCCGCGCCACCCTCCTTGCCGAGTTTAGCCGTCCCGATGCGCAATTCGATCAGCTTGCGGGTGGAGAACAGCGACATGGCATCCGCGCTGGCGGCGAGACTCGACCAGTCGAAGTGTCCATCCTGATCGAGGATCTCACGCTCGGAGAAGCCCTGTCGCCGCGCCGCCTCCCGCACCAGTCGCGCGGCCTCGCCCAGTTGATAGGGCTCGTCCCCGCAGATCAGATAGAGCGGCGCCAAACCACGCGCGAGTTGATCGGTGAGCTGATTGAAACGTAGGCGCATGACGAATGGGTCCCCGCGCCCAGATCAAGGCTGGGATGGTGATGTGTCGATCAGGGTGACACGCAGGCGCATGAGGATGCGATCCGCCGCATCGCGTGCGAAATCCTGATAGATCATCGCCTCTTCGAGCTGCTTGCCGAGGA
Source organism: Thiocapsa imhoffii (assembly GCF_016583985.1). GTDB lineage: Bacteria > Pseudomonadota > Gammaproteobacteria > Chromatiales > Chromatiaceae > Thiocapsa > Thiocapsa imhoffii. Next base: position 164,767 of record NZ_NRSD01000004.1, read on the forward strand.
CCTCAACATCCGGGTTGTCGAAGTTACGCATGAGCTCGAGCGTCTGTGCCGGCACCAGCTCGGCGCCATCGGGCGCGATGGCGTCATAGGTCACGTAGTACAGCAGCTCGTAGGCCAGGACGCGGCCCGTTGTATCGACCGCCACCACGCGCGAGGCCTGCCTCTCGCTCAAGATCCGCACGATTAATTTGGCCTCGGCGGGGGTCGGCGCAAGCTGCACGGCGCCACCCGTGAGTTGGTCGAGCAGCGCCTCGCGCACGGGTGAAGCCCCAGCCTGGATATAGATGGGGTTGAGTGCCTCCGGGATCTCCACCACCCCGCGCAACTGAAAGCCGCAGCCGAGCGGGAGCAGGGGCAGCAAACAGATGACCAGCAGGGACAGAGCCGACGAGCACACGCGCGACCGGGCCCTGGCCGAACCGGTTGCCCGTGCCCGTGGGGGCCGCGGGCGTTGGCTCGGACGCGGGGGCGACGGCGCACGGGCGTTCATTTGGCGACGATGTTCACGAGCTTGTTGGGCACCAGGATGACCTTTCGCACCTCGGCCTCCGCGATGAAACGGCGGACCTTTTCGCTCGCGAGCGCGGCCGCCTCGATCTCGGCACGTTCGGCCGCCGCATCCACCTTGATGGTGTCACGCACCTTGCCATTGACCTGCACCACATAGTCGAGCATCGATTGTCGTAGTGCTGTCTCATCAACCTGGGGCCAGGTCGAGCGGAGGATGTCTTCGCCGAATCCCAATTCACGCCAGAGGTGATGGGTGAGGTGCGGCGCGATGGGCGCGAGCAGACGCAAGAGGATACTCACGCCCTCGCGCAGCAGGGATCCGCGAGCCGGCAGCTCTGGTGCAAGCTTGTAGAGGACATTCACGAGCGTCATGCAACCCGAAACCACCGTGTTGAATTGATGACGCTCGAAGTCGAAACACGCCTTGTTGAGCACCAGATGGATCTCACGTCGCGCCGTACTCCCGGTCTCGTCGAGTGCATCGGGCGCGACATCCGGTGCGGCCCGGATGGTGTCGGCCTCGCTCATGGCCAGCGACCACAACCGTTTTAAAAAGCGCGAGGCGCCTTCGACGCCTTCGTCGTTCCATTCGAGCGATTGATCCGGCGGCGAGGTGAACATGGTGTAGAGCCGCACGGTGTCGGCGCCATAACGCTCGGTCAGCGCTTGGGGATCGACGCCATTGTTCTTCGACTTCGACATCTTCTCCATGCCGCCGAATTGGACCGGTTGTCCGTCCGCACTCAGCCAGGCCCGCAGCAGCCGTCCCTTGTCATCGCGCTCGACCTCCACCTCGGCCGGATTGAACCAATCCTTTCGTCCATCCGGGCGCTCGCGATACCAGGTCTCGGCGACCACCATGCCCTGTGTCAGCAAACGCGCGAAGGGTTCGTCGGAGGCAACGAGACCCTCGTCGCGCATCAGCTTGTGGAAGAATCGGGCATAGAGCAAATGGAGTACGGCGTGTTCGATGCCGCCGACGTACTGATCGACCGGCAGCCAATAGTTCGCTCGCTCGTCGAGCATGGCCTGATCATTGTCGGACGCGCAATAGCGGGCGTAGTACCACGAGGACTCGAAGAAGGTGTCGAAGGTGTCGGTTTCGCGCGTCTCCCCATGAGGAAGGGCGGAGAAGGAGGGCAGCTTTTTCAGTGGCGATCCAGAACCATCGACCACCAGATCCTCCGGCAGGCGAACGGGGAGTTGTGTTTCGGCGCGTAATCCGCCATCGGGTTGATTCACCACCGGGATCGGACAGCCCCAGTAGCGCTGTCGCGAGACGCCCCAGTCACGCAATCTGAAGTTCACGCGTTTGCGCCCCCGGCCCTGCTCATCCAGCCAGGCCGCGATCGCCTCGCAGGCCTCGGCACTGTGCCGATGCGAGAAATCACCCGAGTTGATCAGCATCCCGGGCTGTGCGAAGCGTTCGTCCCAGCTCGACCAGTCGAGCGGCGCCTCGCTCGCTTCGTTCCGCAGCGCGACGATCGGCCAGCCGCCCGGCGTGGTCTGCTCCAGATCGAGTCGTCGTCCCGCCCAGTCCGCGGGGACGATCACCGGGCGGATCGGAATGCCGTATTTGTGCGCAAAATAGAAGTCACGCTCATCGTGCGCCGGTACCGACATGACGGCACCCGTGCCATAACTCATCAGAACGAAATTCGCCGCGTAGATGGGCACGGCCGCGCCGGTGACGGGATGAATGGCATTGATCCCGAGCGGATAACCCTTCTTCTCCATGGTCTCGATCTCGGCCTCCGAAGTGCCGCCCATGCGACAGTCCTCGATGAAGGCCGCCAGCGCGGGGTGATCCTGGGCCGCCCGCCGAGCGAGTGGATGCTCGGCGGCCACCGCCATGTAGGTCACGCCCATGAGGGTGTCGGGCCGGGTCGTGTAGATCTCCAAGGTCTCGTGCGCGCCCTGGATGCCGAAACGCATCTCGACCCCCTCGGAGCGCCCAATCCAGTTGCGCTGCATGGTGCGCACTTGCTCCGGCCAGCCCGCGAGTCCGTCAAGCGCATCGAGCAACTCTTGCGCGTAGTCCGTGATGCGAACGAACCATTGCTGGATCTCGCGTTTCTCGACCGGCGCGCCCGAGCGCCAGCCCTTGCCATCGATGACCTGCTCATTGGCGAGCACGGTCTGATCGACTGGGTCCCAGTTGACCGTGGCGTGGGAGCGGTAGGCGAGCCCCTTCTCCAGAAGACGGGTGAAGAGCCACTGCTCCCAGCGGTAGTACTTCGGATCACAGGTCGCAAGTTCGCGATCCCAGTCGTAACCGAACCCAAGCTGCTTCAATTGCTCGCGCATGTAGGCGATGTTCGACTGCGTCCATTGCGAGGGCGAGATCCCTTTTTGGATCGCGGCATTCTCGGCCGGCAGCCCAAAGGCGTCCCAACCCATCGGTTGTAGGACATTCTTGCCGAGCATCCGCTGGTAGCGCGCGATCACATCCCCGATGGTGTAATTGCGCACATGCCCCATGTGCAGCCGCCCGGAGGGATAGGGAAACATCGAGAGACAGTAGAACTTCTCGCGCGCAGGGTCTTCGACGGCCTTGAAGGATTGATGCGTGTCCCAGAAACGCTGTGCCGCAGCCTCGATGACCTGCGGTTGATAATCGGTCGGCATGGATTTTCGGTCTTCCGAATCAGGGCTGGCAGATGTCATACGCACTAGGATAACCCAGCGCGGTGCGGTGCGGTGAACCACACCGGGCCGGCCGTGCCGCGAGCGTACCTGGAGGGTGTCAGTGATACGGGTCGCCAGCCCTAACAGGGCTTGGCAAACTGCTATGCTCAGAGTCGGGGATCACGGCGCGACGCGGTGTCGCCCCGACAGAACGCTATGGAGACCGACCATGTCTGAACACGACCAGGACAAAACGACTGACAAATTAGTCGATGCCTATGAGCGAATGCTGAAGCAGGCTCATGACACGATCGAGAAGACACAAGAGCAAACGGGACCCAGGTTGCGTGAGATCCTGGAGAAAACGCGCGACAATATGGTCGAGCTCGGTGAGCTAACCCGTGAGGAAGCGCACAAGGTCTCGGAGTATATCCAGCGCGATATCGAGGATGCCGCCAATTATCTTGCCGAGACCGGCGAGGACATCCGGGACTGGTGGCGCTTCGATCTTCAACTCATCGAGCAACGGTTGATGGACGCCTTTGCCAAAGTCGCGGATCAAACGAGCCTGCAACTTGCGCAATGGGCCGAGAACGCCCGCCAACTGAGCCTCTATCAAGCGGGTGAGATCACGGGACCAGGCACCCTGGTCTGCGATCGCTGCGGGTCGGAGACCCATTTCGTCAAGACCGGACGCATTCCGCCCTGCGCCGACTGTGGCTCCCTGACCTTTAAGCGACGAGCGAACGAGGCCACATCCAAGGGTTGAGCGTCATCCCGCCAGCGTCCCGACCGCGCCCCGGCGAGGGCGCCGATCGACAGCGCGGAAGCCGCGTGGTCACGCGTCGCGGCAGGCGTGAACCCGGCAGTCGGGAAGTCTGTCGCGTCACTGGAAATCGAGCCGCGTCGGACTTATAGTCACGATTCGCGTCAAGTCCCGTGGGAGAGACCGACTTGGATCGCTATCCCGAGTCGGCGCCGAAGGCGCAACACTGCCCGGAATCGCTCAGGCAAACGGACCGCGGGGATGATGACCGACTCTGGAGAGTGGCCACACACGCCGTAAGCGTCGTGGCCCACCGAAGGGGCAGCAGCGACGGTACACAGCCGTCCGTCTGCAAACTCTCAGGTCTAGGACAGAGGGGCGGTGTCGGAGATCGGACTGAATAGTCACACTGGCCTCCCGTATCGGATCGCCTGACGATGCGGGTGGCGGGATGGACTGCTGTTCCGTCCGGATCGAACTCCGAGTTTGGGTGCTGTCGACACCAGCCCTCTATTCTGTCGCGCCCTTGCCTCCCCGTGAGGCATGACGCGCACGACCCGCCCTCGTGGCGAACGGAGAGTCCGAATGGGACTGCGTACCCCACTATTCTCGGAACACACGCGCCTTGGGGCGCGCATGATCTCGTTCGGCGGCTGGGACATGCCCCTGCACTATGGCTCCCAGATCGAGGAACACCATGCGGTGCGACGCGCCGCCGGCCTGTTCGATGTCTCGCACATGCGCGCGATCGACATCGCGGGTCCGGATGCCCAATCCTACCTCCGCATCCTCCTGGCAAACGATGTGGCCAAACTCACCCATCCCGGCAAGGCCCTCTACAGTTGCATGCTCAACCCAGCCGGAGGCGTGATCGACGACCTCATCGTCTACAACCGGGGTGCGCAGGGTTATCGAGCAGTCGTGAACGCCGCGACCACCGCCAAGGATCTGGCCTGGATGCAGGCGCAGACAGCGGGTCGAGCCGTCTCGATCCAAGCCCGTGATGACCTCGCGATGCTGGCTGTACAGGGTCCCGAAGCACGCGCGCGTGCCCACCCCTTGCTGCCAGCCCGGCTCCGGGACGCGGCCGCGGCCCTTGGTTCCTTCCAGGCCGTTGAAGACGATACCGAGGCCGGCTGGTTCGTGGGCCGCACCGGGTATACCGGTGAGGACGGCTACGAGATCCTCTTGCCGGCGGTGCACGCGAGTGTGCTCTGGCGAGGACTGCTCGAGGCACAGGTACAGCCCTGCGGTCTAGGCGCACGCGATACCCTGCGCCTTGAGGCCGGTCTGAATCTCTACGGTCAGGATATGGACGAAGAGGTCGGACCGCTCGACGCGGGTCTCGGCTGGACCCTGGCCTGGGAACCGGAAGAGCGGTCGTTTATCGGCCGCGAGGCCCTTCGTGCGCGACGGGATGATCCCGCGCGACACGACTTCGTGGGCCTGCTCTTAACCGAGCGCGGCGTGCTCCGCGCCCATCAGCGCGTGCTCATCGCGGGCGAACCCGTCGGTGAGGTGACCTCCGGGGGCTTCTCGCCCACGCTCGAGCGCTCCATCGGTCTCGCCCGCGTGCGCCCAGGGACGCCCGCAACCTGCTCGGTCGAGATCCGCGGCAAAGCGGTCGCGGCACGCATCGTCGCCCCGCCGTTTGTCCGTCATGGCCAGGTCCGTATCGATCAATGAAACCGCTCGACGGGCGCCGCCGTGAGCACTCACCCTGGCATCAGCCCCCGTCGTGCTGCCGACACACCCGAATGGAGACCACCACACATGAGCGACGTCCCCGCTGACCTGCGTTACACCAAGACCCATGAGTGGATCAAGGATCATGGCGATGGCACCGTTACGGTTGGCATCACCGACCATGCGCAAGAGGCGCTCGGCGACATCGTTTTCGTCGAAATCCCCGCATCGAACCGACAGGTCGACGCACAGGAGGCCTGCGCCGTCGTCGAATCGGTCAAGGCCGCCTCCGATATCTACTCACCACTCGCTGGCGAGATCATCGAGGCCAATGCACTCCTGAATGATACACCGGACGCCATCAACAACAGCCCCTACGACGAGGGCTGGATCTTCCGTTTGGCGCCGCGCGACCCGGGTGCCCTCACGGCCCTGCTCGACGCCGATGCCTATCGGCAGAGCGTCGAGGACGAGACCTGAGGAAGCCCTTATCCGGCCCTTAACGCCCAGTTCCTCGGCCTGACAATGCCGTCTCATCCGTTTCTCGCGCCGCACGCGGCCGGGGTCGCGAACCGCAACCACGCCGGGGTCTCACGGACCCCGGCGTGGTTGTCGACACTCAGCCCCGTTGACTTGTGACCAACCGCACGCGGCGCGTGCCGAATCCGGAAGCCCTCCATGCCGTTCGTACCTCACACGCAAGACGACATCGCCGCGATGCTCGCGGCGATCGGTGTTGAATCGATCGATGCGCTCTTTGACGAAATCCCGGAGGCGTTGCGCATCGGCACGCTCGCGGCGGTGCCCGCGGGGCTCGCCGAGATGGAGATCAGTCGTCTGATGCAGGCGCGCGCGCGTGCCGACGGTGAACCACTGTGCTTCATCGGCGCCGGGGCCTACGACCATCACATCCCCGCGGCGGTGTGGCAGATCACCTCGCGTGGAGAGTTCTACAGCGCCTACACGCCCTATCAGGCCGAAGCCAGTCAGGGCACCCTGCAATTGCTCTACGAATTCCAGTCCATGATGACGGCCTTGACCGGGTTGGATGTGTCCAACGCCTCGCTGTACGACGGGGCCTCAGGGCTTGCCGAGGCCGTCTTGATGGCCGTTCGCGCCAACCGCAAGGTGCGCTCGGACAAGGTCTTGGTGCCGCGGAACCTGCATCCGGCCTATCGTCGCACGCTCCAGAGCATCGTGACGCCGCAAGGCATCGAATTGGTGGATATCCCCTACGACGAGGAGGGTGGACACATCAGTCTGGAGGCCCTCAACGCCCTTGAGTCGCAGGGTCCTTTCGCGGCACTGGTGATCAATCAACCGAATTTCTTTGGCGTCCTCGAGGAGGTCGATGACCTGACCGATTGGGCGCAGGCCCGCGAGGCCCTGGTCATCGGGGTAGTCAATCCGATCGCTTTGGCCGTGCTCTCCCCCCCCGGCGACTGGGGTAGCCAGGGCGCCGACATCGCCTGCGGTGAGGCTCAGCCACTCGGCATGCCGCTCTCCTCGGGCGGCCCCTATGCCGGTTTTCTCTGCTGCCGCCAGGCGTTCGTGCGCCAGCTGCCCGGCCGGATCGTTGGCCGGACGGTCGATCTCGATGGCAAACCGGGCTTCACCCTGACACTCCAGGCGCGCGAACAACACATTCGGCGCAACAAGGCGACGTCCAACATCTGCACCAATCAAGGCCTCCTGGTCACCGCCGCGACCATCCATACCGCCCTGCTCGGCCCCGAGGGGCTCGAGCGGGTTGCCGCCGCCTGCCATGCCAACAGCCAACGTCTCGGTACACTGCTCTGTGAGATCCCGGGTGTCGAGCCCAGATTCAACCGGCCCAGTTTTCACGAACAGGCCTTGCGCATGCCGGCCCCGACAGCGGAGCTGCTGCGCGCGCTGGCCGCGCAGCAGATCCTTGGCGGCTGCGATCTCGGGCTGGATTATCCGGAACTCGACCCCGCGTTGCTCGTCTGTGCCACCGAGGTGCGAACCGAGGAGGACATGCAGACCTACGCGAGCACCCTCGCGCGCGTGCTCGCCCACGCCTAGTCATCCGCCGCCGGCACCATCAATACCCGCGCCCCCAGGCGTGGACCTAGCCCCTGGAGACGACCCGGCCAGGCGCCGACCCGGCGGGTGAGGCAACGGCTGAACAGGTTCGAGACGAATAGGGCACAATCATCCCCCCACCCCACCACGACAAGAGGTCAAGGCTCATGGCACAAACCGCACTGCAAGGCAATCCGGTTCGACTCGCTGGCGAACTGCCGGCAATCGGCGATCCCGCTCCGGACTTCAAGCTGGTTGACAAGGATCTTGGTGATCGTTCACTGGCTGATTTCGCCGGCAAGAAGAAGCTGCTGAATATCGTTCCGAGCCTCGATACGCCGGTCTGCGCAACCTCGACGAGACGCTTCAACACCGCCATGGCCGACAAAACGGATGCGGTCGCCCTGGTGATCTCGGCGGATCTGCCGTTTGCCATGGGACGCTTCTGTGGCGCCGAGGGCATCGAGAACGTCATCGCCCTATCGATGATGCGGTCGCGCAACTTCGCCAAGGACTATGGGGTGCTGATCGAGGACGGCCCCCTCGCGGGCATCACCGCGCGCGCCGTCATCGTCATGGATGCCGAGAATCGCGTCATCCATGTCGAACTGGTCCCCGAGATCACGCAGGAACCGGATTACGACGCGGCCTTGGCCGCGCTCTGAGTGACCCACGGGCGCGGGCCGTGGCATCCGGGATCGACCAGCCCTGCAGGGGTCGAGTGGACCCGCGCCAGCCCTGCCCACAGTCACCCCTCGAGCCGAGTCCGTGCGGTCGCCACGCGCGCGCGGACTCGGAGCAACGACGCAGGCCATCATCATGTTGATTCAAGAAGGTTCCAAGCCAGGGCGCCGCGCCACCGCACAGGCCCCACTGACGCGCCATGCGCTCGACGACCTGCCTGTGGCGCTCCGGCGCCGCGCGCGAGCAGCGCTTCCGGAAGTGTCCGAACTTCAAGCCGTGCGGCATTACACACGCCTGTCACAGCAGAACTTTTCGATCGACACCCACATGTATCCGCTCGGTTCCTGCACCATGAAGTACAATCCGCGCGCCTGCCATAGCTTGGCCATGCTGCCGGGTTTTCTCGCGCGGCATCCGCTCGCACCCGCGTCGCATAGCCAAGGCTTCCTCGCCTGTCTGTTCGAGTTGCAAGACATCCTCAAGGAGGTGACCGGGATGCACGCGGTCTCCCTGGCTCCCGCCGCGGGCGCACAGGGCGAACTCGCTGGCGTGGCCATGATTCGCGCCTATCACCGGGCCCGCAAGGATCTGGCACGCACCGAGATTCTGGTTCCAGACGCGGCGCATGGCACCAATCCAGCATCGGCGGTCATGTGTGGGTTCCAGGTCCGCGAAATTCCCACCGGGAGCGACGGTGACGTCGACATCGACGCCCTCACCCGTGCCGTGGGACCCCAGACGGCGGGGATCATGCTCACCAATCCAAGCACGGTCGGCGTCTTCGATCGCAATATTCAGCGGATCGCCGCGGAGGTTCATCGCGCGGGCGGTCTGCTCTACTACGACGGCGCGAATCTCAATGCCATTCTCGGCAAGGTGCGCCCCGGCGACATGGGTTTTGACGTGATCCACATGAACCTGCACAAGACCTTCTCGACTCCCCATGGCGGGGGTGGACCGGGCGCCGGCCCGGTGGGGGTCTCGGCCCGGCTCGAACCCTATCTGCCCGTCCCGCTGGTCACCCGGGAGGGGGCCCATTACCGCTGGCTCACCGAGGCCGACCGCCCCGAGAGCATCGGCCGGCTCACCGCCTTCGGTGGCAACATGGGCATTTTGTTACGGGCGTATGTCTATGCCCGCCTGCTCGGGCGCGAGGGCATGCGGCGCGTCGCCGAGTTCGCCACCTTGAATGCGAACTACCTCATGACACAGCTACGGGCCGCCGGCTTCAATGCGGCCTATCCGCAACGGCGCGCCAGTCATGAGTTCATCATCACGCTCAAGACGGAAGCGAAGGAATTCGGCGTCAACGCGATGGACTTCGCCAAGCGTCTCCTGGATTATGGCTACCATGCGCCCACCACCTATTTTCCGCTGTTGGTCCCGGAATGTCTGTTGATCGAGCCGACCGAGAGCGAGAGCAAGGAGGATCTCGACGGCTTCGTCGCTGCCATGATCGCGATCCGCGACGAGGCCCGCACCAACCCTGAACTCGTCAAAACGGCACCGCATCGCATGCCGGTCCGCCGTCTCGATGATGTTCGCGCCGCACGCCAACTGGACCTGGCCTGGTCGCCCCAAGCCTAAGAATCGGACGCGAAGATGCCAAAACCAAAGTCCAAGGGTCTGCGCCGGGTGGTCTATGCCTTCGGTTACTCGATGAAGGGCTTCAAAGTTTGCTTTGAGCTCGAAGAGGCCTTCCGGCAGGAGATCTTTCTACTGATTCCACTGATCCCGCTTGGCCTCTGGCTCGGCGAAACCCCGGTTGAGCGTGCCTTGCTGGTCGGCAGCCTGTTGATCGTGCCCATCGTCGAGTTGCTGAACTCGGCGATCGAGGCCAATGTCGACCGCGTTGGCATGGAGCGCAACGAACTCTCGGCACGCGCGAAGGACATTGCATCCGCGGCCGTATTCTCTAGCATTGTCTTTACAATCGTGATCTGGACCCTGATCTTGTTTCCAAGAATGTTCTAAGGCGACGCGACCGGACAGGCCTCATCGACCAAACGCACCCTGTTGGGTCTCGGTGATGACACCCAACTCAGCGGCATGATCAAGACAACAATCGAAACATGACGATGGATAGTTTTCGCGGGACGACGATTCTCTCGGTACGCCGTGCCGGCAAGGTCGTGATCGGCGGCGACGGCCAGGTCTCACTCGGCCCGACCGTGATGAAAGGCAATGCGCGCAAGGTTCGACGCCTGTTCAAGGGTCGTGTCCTGGCCGGTTTCGCCGGGGCTACGGCGGATGCCTTCACCCTGTTCGAGCGCTTCGAGGCCAAACTCGAGAAACATCAAGGCCACCTGACGCGTTCCGCGGTCGAATTGGCCAAGGACTGGCGCACCGACCGCATGCTGCGGCGGCTCGAGGCGCTGCTGTGCATCGCCGATGCCGAGACTTCCCTCATGATCTCCGGCACCGGTGATGTCGTGGAGCCCGAGCATGATCTGATGGCGATCGGCTCTGGCGGGGCCTTCGCTCAGGCCGCGGCGCGTGCGCTGCTCGAAAACACCGACCTCGGCGCCCGCGAGATCGTGGAGAGAGGCTTGAACATCGCCGCGGATATTTGTATCTACACCAATCACAATCTGGTGCTCGAGGAACTCGATGCGGTCGTCTAGTCTGACCCCGGGTCCGAGCGCCCCGGTGCCTATCGGCATGACCGCCCCGACCTCGCCCGGTCATCCAGGCACCAGCAGTGACTGCGCGATCACCACGGCCCCGAGCGCTCACACTCAATCAGAATTTCACCGGCTGCCCCCCAGGGTCGCTCATTCGAGGGACTGACTCGATGTCGGAAATCACCCCACAACGTATCGTCTCGGAACTCGACAAACACATCGTCGGGCAGGACGAAGCCAAACGCGCGGTCGCCATCGCCCTGCGCAACCGCTGGCGTCGCGCCCAGATCGCGGAACCCCTGCGCTCTGAGATCACCCCGAAGAACATCCTGATGATTGGTCCGACGGGCGTGGGCAAGACCGAGATCGCCAGACGCTTGGCCCGCCTCGCCGATGCGCCCTTCATCAAGGTCGAGGCAACCAAGTTCACCGAGGTTGGCTATGTTGGTCGTGATGTCGAGTCGATCATTCGGGATCTTGCCGATGTTGGCGTCAAACTCGCGCGCGAGCAGGAGATGAGTAAACTCGCCGGGCAAGCCGAATCCGCCGCCGAGGAGCGCATCCTCGACGCCTTGTTGCCACCGCCCACCAATTTCGAGGAGGAGAGTCGCTCCACGGTGGGCACCGCGACCCGTGAGAAATTCCGCACCAGGCTCCGGGCGGGTGAACTCGACGATCGTGAGATCGAGGTTCAGGTGTCCGCCTCACCGCTCGGGGTCGAGATCATGGCGCCTCCTGGCATGGAGGAGATGACCAACCAGTTGCAGGGTCTCTTCCAGAACCTGGGTCAAGGACGGATGAAGCGTCGCAAGCTGCGCATTCGCGACGCCCGCAAACTGCTGCAGGATGAGGAGGCGGCCAAGCGGGTGAATGACGAAGAGCTGAAATTGCGCGCCATCGATAATGTCGAACAAAACGGCATCGTCTTTCTGGACGAACTCGACAAGGTCACCAAGCGCGGCGAGGGCATGGGCGGCGCCGATGTTTCGCGCGAGGGCGTGCAGCGCGACCTCTTGCCCTTAGTCGAGGGCAGTACCGTGTCGACCAAGCACGGTGCCGTGCGAACCGATCACATTCTCTTCATCGCCTCGGGTGCCTTTCACCTCTCCAAGCCCTCGGATCTGATCCCGGAATTGCAGGGCCGTCTCCCCATTCGGGTCGAACTCAAGGCACTCAGCACGGAAGATTTCGTGCGGATTTTGACCGAGCCAGACGCCTCCCTCACGGATCAGTACCGCGCTCTCCTGGCCACCGAAGGTGTCAATCTGGAGTTCACCGAGGACGGCATCCGACGGATCGCGGAGATTGCCTGGCAGGTCAACGAGCGCACCGAGAACATTGGCGCACGGCGTCTCCATACGGTGCTCGAACGGTTGTTGGAGGATGTTTCCTACAATGCGTCCGAGCTCGCTCGAGTGACGGTGACCATCAACGCCGGTTACGTCGACCAAAATCTCTCGGGGCTCGCCGCCGACGAGGATCTCTCCCGCTACATCCTCTAACCCAAGACCCAACCTGTACGCCGGAGCCTGCCGCGCCGGCGCCGGAGACACTCATGCCCACGCCCACTGAACTCAATCTACACCAGCAGTCGCGAATCCTCGAGATCACCTTCGAGGACGGCACCCAGTTCAATCTTCCGTGTGAATACCTGCGCGTCTACTCCCCATCCGCCGAGGTCCAAGGCCACGGCCCCGGGCAGCGCGTGCTGCAACTCGGAAAGGAGGATGTCGGGATCGATCGGATCGAGCCGGTTGGGAATTATGCCATCTGTTTGCACTTCGACGACCAGCACAACACCGGTATCTATTCCTGGGAGTATCTCTATAAACTGGGATTGGAACAGGAACAACTGTGGGCCGAGTATCTCCAGGAACTCGAGAAAGCGGGACAGAAGCGTCAGGTTCGCCCCTCCTGAGGACGCGGTCGGTCCTTGGGGCACACCCTCTCCGCTGACCGGATCGCCAACCGGCGGTTACGGCCGTGCGCGGTATGCCCGAGCGATGCGGATGACCTCACTCGCACCTTGCCCCGAATCACCCGCCACGCGTCTCGATCGAACCCATCGGCGGCCTCGGGCGACTCTCGATCTGGCAATCGGGTGGCGAGGTCGCGGCTCGCTTTGTTGTAGACTGATGCGCCATTCAGGTGGCCCGTGGGCCGCGCGCGTTTCGATAGCAGGGACTCAGCATGTCCGATGACAAGACAACCCATTTCGGTTATGAACAGGTTCCCGTCTCGGAGAAGGCGAAGCGCGTGCGCGCGGTCTTCGATTCGGTCGCCTCCCGCTACGACCTCATGAACGATCTGATGTCGCTTGGCATTCATCGTCTCTGGAAGCGTCACACCATCGCGCTGTCCGGCGTGCGCCGTGGCCAGCGGGTGCTGGACTTGGCCTCCGGGACCGGTGATCTGGCCGAACGCTTCTCCGGCATCGTGGGCGCCTCGGGACTGGTGGTCATGTCCGATATCAATGCCTCCATGCTGGGCGAGGGGCGCGAGCGCATGATCGACCGTGGGCGGGTCGGCAATCTGCGCTTCGCCCTCATCAATGCCGAGGCATTACCCTTTCCCTCCGAGGTTTTCGACTGCGTCACCATCGGCTTCGGACTGCGCAATGTGACGGACAAGCAAGCCGCGCTCGAGGAGATGCAGCGCGTCCTGCGTCCTGGCGGGCGCGCACTGATCCTGGAGTTCTCGCACCCGGTCAACCGCCCACTGAGTCGCGCCTACGATCTCTATTCCTTCTCGGTGCTACCCGCGCTCGGGCGGCTCGTGGCGCAGGACCCAGACAGCTATCGCTATCTCGCCGAATCGATCCGCATGCATCCGGACCAGGACACGCTGCGCGCCATGATGGAGGTGGCTGGCTTCGAACGTTGCGATTATTTCAACCACAGCGGCGGCATCGTCGCAATCCATCGAGGGTATAAGCTGTGAGTGATGGTCTCAGGATCCCGGACGGCCTGCTCGCGGTCATCGAGCAGGCCCTGAATCGTTACATCGAGCTCGATCCAGAAGGCGCCGCCGCCTTCGCCGCGCTCGAGGGTCGCATCATCGCCATCGAGTTGAAGGGATTCGGCACGCGCGTGACCGTTATTCCCAGCGCACGGCGTCTGCAGTTGTTCGGTGACTATGGCGCCGAACCCGACTGTCTGATCCGCGGGACGCCACTTGGGCTCGCGCGCCTCGGGATGGCCGAGCGCAAGGAGTCGCAGATCGCGTCGGGCGAGGTCGAGATCACCGGCGACACCATGCTCGCACAGTCCTTCAGCAGTGCTCTTGCTGGACTCGACGTCGATTGGGAGGAACAGCTTGCCCGTGTCATCGGCGATCCCTTCGCGCATCAGATCGGCAATCAGGTGCGCGCCGCCGCGCAATGGGGCCAACAGACTGGCGAGTCCCTGACGCTGGACCTGCGGGAGTATCTTCAGGAAGAGGCGCGACTGCTGCCCACGGGTTACGAGATCACGGCCTTCCTCACCCAAGTGGATATCCTGCGCGATGATGTCGAACGCGCCGAGGCTCGGATCGAACGGCTCACGCGCCAATGGTCGGAGACCGGCAATCGGCCATGATTGGACCCCGTCAGGCGTTGCGGCTGTTCCGCATCAACTGGATTCTCCTGCGTCATGGGCTCGACGAGGTGATCCTCGCGACACACCTCTTTCGCCCACTACGCTGGGTCATGTATATCACCCCATGGCATTGGTTCCGGCGCAACCTCCCGGCCTACCCGGTGCGGGTGCGGCTCGCGCTGGAGGACCTCGGTCCGATCTTCGTGAAGTTCGGACAAATCCTCTCGACCCGGCGTGACCTCCTGCCCGATGATCTCGCCGTTGAACTCGCGAAGTTGCAGGATCGCGTCCCCCCCTTCGACGGCGCCGAGGCCCGTGCACTGATCGAAAAGTCCTGGGGATGCTCGGTCGATGCCGTGCTCGATGAGTTCAACCCCGTCCCCCTCGCCTCCGCCTCGATCGCGCAGGTCCATACCGGGCGCCTGAAGGATGGAACCGAGGTCGTGGTGAAGGTGTTGCGGCCCGGGATCGAACACACCATCCGGGGCGATCTCGGCCTCATGTACACCATCGCCCATCTGGCGGAACGGTACTGGAAGGATGGCCGGCGCTTGCGCCCGGTCGATGTGGTACGCGAATACGAGAAGACCATCTACGACGAACTGGATCTGCAACGGGAGGCCGCGAACGCCTCACTGCTCCGTCGCAACTGGATCCACAGCGAAATGCTCTATATCCCGGAGGTGTACTGGGACTGGACACGCCCCGGGGTGATGGTGATGGAGCGCATCTACGGCACACCCGTGAGTGATGTCGCCACCCTGAAGGCGCAGGGTGTAAGCATGCGACAGCTCGGCGAACGCGGCGTGGAGATCTTCTTCACGCAGGTGTTTCGCGACAATTTCTTTCACGCCGACATGCACCCGGGAAACATCTTCGTCGAACCCTCCGGGCGTTATGTCTCGATCGACTTCGGCATCGTGGGAACGCTCACCACGGAGGATCAGCGCTATCTCGCCGAGAACCTCCTTGCCTTCTTCGAGCGCGACTATCGACGGGTCGCGGAGTTGCATGTCGAATCCGGCTGGGTTCCTCCCGGGACGCGCGTCGATGAGTTCGAATCGGCCATTCGCACCGTGAGCGAACCCATCTTCGAGAAGCCCCTCGCCGAGATCTCGTTCGGACACTTCCTGGTGCGTCTCTTCCAAACCGCCAGACGCTTCGACATGGAGATCCAACCCCAACTGGTCCTGCTCGAGAAGACTCTACTCAATATCGAGGGGCTCGGACGCCAACTCTACCCCGAACTCGATCTCTGGACCACGGCGAAACCCTATATGGAACGCTGGATGAAGGAGCAGATCGGTGCCGTTGGGCTGTTCGAGCGGACCCGCCGGAACGTCATCTCGGTCGCCGATCAGACACCCGAGATTCCCCTAATGGCGTTTCGGATCTTGAGCACCTACGACAAGCGTCTGCGCATGGCCGAGGCCGAATCGCTGCGTGCTCAGAGTCGCGGCCGACGAACGCCGGCACGCGTGCGGGCCGATCAATCCGTGCTCGCGCTCGGCGGCGCAACCGTCTCGATCTGCGGCACGCTCATCCTACTGCTGGGACCGGGGCCCTGGCTCACGCCGACGAGCGGGATCGCACTGGTCGGAGCCTGCTATCTGTCCGGCGCGGCCCTCTTCCTCTCCGCGCTGCGCGCGAAGGCGTAGGTGCACAGAGGCGGGCTGGGTGATCCAACACAAGAGACCGCTGCGCTAGGAATCCATCATGTCGATCGAACTTGGTGTCGTCATGGATCCGATCGGATCCATCAAGATCCAGAAAGACAGTACCTTCGCCATGTTGCTGGCCGCGCAACGACGGGGCTGGCCGATCTGGTACATGGAACTGGCGGATCTGTCGATGCGCGATGGTCAGGCTCTCGGCCGCATGCGCGGGCTCGAGGTCATGGATGATCCAAACGACTGGTATCGCTGCGGCGCCGTGGTGGAGCGCCCCCTCGCCGAACTCGCGACGCTGCTGATGCGCAAGGATCCACCCTTCGACATCGAATATATCTTCGCAACCTATCTGCTCGAACAGGCTCACGCGGCCGGATGTCTGGTCGTGAACGATCCCCGCAGCCTGCGTGACGCGAACGAAAAGATCTTCACCACCCTCTTCCCGCACTGCACGCCACCGACCCTGATCACCCGTCGAGCCGAGCAGATTCGCGATTTTCATCGCGAACATCAGGATGTCATCATCAAGCCGCTCGATGGAATGGGTGGAGCATCGGTCTTTCGGGTGCGCCCGGACGATCCCAACCTGAGCGTCATCATCGAATCCTTGACCGCGCGGGGGCAGCGCTTCTGCATGGTGCAGCGCTTCATCCCCGAGATCCGTGACGGCGACAAACGCGTCCTGATGGTCGATGGAGCGGCCATTCCCTATTGCTTGGCGCGCATCCCGGCGCCTGGCGAGACCCGTGGCAACCTCGCCGCGGGCGCACGGGCGCGGGCACAACCCCTGAGCGAGCAGGATCACTGGATTGCCGCACAGGTCGGCCCCGAGTTGCGTGCCCGGGGCATTCTCTTCGCGGGACTCGATATCATCGGAGAGGCCCTCACCGAGATCAATGTCACCAGCCCCACCTGCATTCGCGAGATCGACGCCGCCTATGCAACCGACATCGCCGGCACCTTGCTGGATGTCATCGAACGGAAGGTCGCCAACGGCTCGCGTCGCGATGGCGGACACCAACCGCCTTGAGCCGTCCCTCGAGATTGGATCAGGGTGGCCTGCAACCAGGCCGTCCCCATCACACCGGCATCGACCGCTGCCGAGTGCGGCAACAGCGTCTCGAGTTGACCGCTCACGCCAGGCGCCTCGCCCCGCTGATGGGCCGCCGCGGCGCGCCAGATCGGAGCATGTGCGGTGGGTGCGCAAGTGCTTGGATCCGCGCGCCGGGAGACCTGGCCTGACCATCATCCGGCGCGCCGAATGAGCGTGTCCGGCCACTCTTTCACGGAGGTGTTCATGCAGTCTTCACCCTCCCAGCACGGCTCTGGTCTCCGCCACGTCCGGCCAGTCTGGCTCCTTCTTGCAACGCTCATCCTCGCCGCCTGTGGCCAAGACACACCGGTGACGACCGCCCGCTTCCAAGCCTTCTCCACCTCGGTCGACATGAGTCTCGTGGGGGTGAACCGACAACAGGCCCGACAGGCCGCGGCCTTGATTCAGGAGGATTTCTTGTTCTTGCAGCGTGATACCCATGTCTGGCAGCCTGGTCCGATGGGCCGGCTCAACCAGATGCTGGCCACCTCGGAACCCTTCGTCGCGCCACCCTCGGTCATGCCCTTGGTGCGCTTGAGCAAGATTTATGAGGAACAGAGTGACGGCCTGTTCAACCCCGCGATCGGTCACCTGATGGATCTGTGGGGGTTCCATGCCGAGGCCGTGCGGAGTCGTCCGCCGCCACCCAGCCCGCAGATCAAACGTCTCGTCGAAGCGGCCCCGAGTCTACGCCAGATCGACATCGACGGACTCGAGCTGCGTGGCCACAACCCCGCAATCATGCTGGATTTCGATGCCCTCACCAAGGCCTATGCCTTGGATCTGGCGATCAACCATCTGCGTGATCTGGGCATCAAAAGCGCCATGATCCAGGCCGGTGGAGAGGTTCGTGTTATCGGGGACCGGGCCGGACAGCCCTGGCGGATCACCATCCGTCGTCCTAGTGGCGCTGGGGTGCTCGCCATCGTCCCGCTGCGGGGCGACGAGAGCCTCGTGACGAAGGCCGATTACGACCGGAACTTCGTCTTCAAGGGTGAAATCTATCATGCCATCATCGACCCACGGACCGGTTCGCCGGCGCGTGCCAGTCGCTCGGTGACCGTGCTCCACACGGATGCCACCACGGCGGCGGCGGCGGCCACGGCACTCTTCATCGCTGGCCCGACGGACTGGCAGCGGGTCGCGACCGACCTCGGCATCAGCCATGCGCTGCTGGTCGATGCCGACGGAGCCGTGCATATGAACCCCACGATGGCACAGCGGATCGAGCTGGTCGACGCCAGTGCGCAAGTCATCCTAGCGGAGGAATTCGGCGCCGACGAGCACCCCGTTGTGCCCTGAGACGGAGCATGATCAAGCCTGAGACGGAGTTGGCGCGGACGCCGACGAGCACAGCGGTGTTGCGGTTTCCACTGGCTCTCGCCATCGCCACGCTCTTGCATCTGGGCGTCCTCCTGATCATTCTGCGCGCGCCCATCCCGCCCAGCACCCCGCAGAGTGAAGCGGCCACGGAACTGGCCTTCGAGCTCTTCGACCTGCCCGCGGGCGGTTCGCCGCAGCCGTCCGAGACCCTGACGACACCGGACGTGCGTCCGGCACTTCCGGCTGAGCCGCTGCAAGACAGCGCATCGGTGCGCGCGGACACCGCCCCGATCCCTGTACTCGATCCAGCACCCGTGACTGAGTTGCTGCGCGCCCCCCCCCCCAAGAGCGTTGCTGCCGCACCGCTCGCTGACCCGCTCTCGGCGATCACGCCCCAGGAGGCCGCCACTCGCCAACTCCGGGAGCAAGACCGGAGCACGATCGATCAGGTCGAGCCCCTGCCCGCTCCATCAGAGATCCAGTCCGCTCGCACCTTGACGGAACGGGAGCTCGCAATTGATTTGGAGGCGACAGCGCCGACCGAGACGCCAGCCCCCGATCCGGATCCCCCAACCAGCCGTTCCCCAGTCATCGATGCAGCCCAGATCCTCGCGAGCCGAGACCAAGCGCTCGACGCGCTGACCAGTCGGCTCGATCAATCCGATGATGGAGCACTCGGTCGCGCTCGTCGCAAGAGCGTGAGTGCCAACACGCGCGAATTCAGATATGCCAGCTACCTCGAGGCCTGGGCGCGCAAGGTCGAACGGATCGGCAATCTCAATTATCCCCAGGCCGCGCGCGAGCAGCGCATGTTCGGAACGCTCGTGCTGCAGGTCGCGGTCCGCTCGGACGGCAGCGTCGAACAGATTCGGGTGGTGCGCTCCTCGGGTTTCGAACTCCTCGATGAGGCGGCAATCCGCATCGTGGAACTCGCCGCACCCTTCGCACCCTTCCCACCCGACATTGCCGCCGAGACAGATGTCCTCGATATCGTCAGGACCTGGCGGTTCTTACAAGGGGGGCGTCTCGGTTGGGAGCGCTAATCGCAGACCTCCTGAGTCAACAGGGCTAAATCAGCAGCGCTTTCCTCAGCGCACGCCCCGCCATCAAGCGCGTTCCCTCACCGGGAGATTGGAATGCTGTCACCATCTCGAAGCGTGGGAGCGAGCTCAACGATGGATCTATCCATAGAGCGCCATCCTGACGTGGTCGAGTATCCGTGTGGCGCAGTCGATGGCCTCCAACGCATCTGACAGATGCGGCTCGGTCGCGGCACCAGGATAGCGAAAAGTCGTTCCATAAGGGGTGAGGATTTCAGCCGCCTCCGCCAGTTGGCTGAAGGATGCATCCAACCCGACACAGGTGTCGATCAGCAGCACCAAGTCATGGACACGGCGAATGGGCCGCCCATGTGCAGCGAGATAAGCCTTGAGTGCCTTTTCGCCCGCTTGCTGGCAATGATAAACCGCTGTATCGGGATATGGGGGCGTACCGTCCAACAGTCGTGAGGCCGAAGCAAGGTCTCGCTCTGCCTTTGAGATCCATGCAGCAACCACGGCGGCCGCGGCGTCAGCCATACAAGACGATCCCATGCGACAGCACGTCGCGATCGAACGACGACGCCATACCGGCCTGACGGTCCGATTCCGTGCGGGTACGCACAACCACATCCACGGGGACATTCACGCCATGCAAGGCACGGTAAGCCCGGCGCGCCAGGCGATAGGACGGCTCCGACTGATCAGGCACAATCACATACAAATCCAGGTCGCTGTCGCTGTCAGGCTCTCCCCAGACATAGGAACCAAATAATATGACCCGGACCGGAGCGAGCGCCGTGACGATCCGATCAGTGACTTCGCGGATCTTCTTATCGTCAATGAGTTGCATCACGAAACCGCCAGAACATGTGCCCAGAGCCCAGTCTTCAAGCCGATCGACTGAGTGTCAACCACCTGAACGAGCGAATCCAGCCCGCTTGACGCTGAGGACAGGCGCTTAACTGAAGCTGGACGATACCAACTCTAGCCTCAATTTCGGCTTGATGGGCTGCTCCCTGGCTCCGCACCACAACTCGCTCCCATACTTCGAGATTGGGCAAGCATTCTGCCCCAGGTTCCGCCGAGCGTTCAGATGGGGCGCAATTCGGAAGCCGAACTGTCACATTCTCCCCTTGTGGGAGAACCCGATTGCGTGCACGGCGGGCTTGCTTGCCTTCTCTCCGATCGCGATACTAGAGGCATGTCCTATAGCACCACCCTCACCAACCACTTCCTGATCGCGATGCCGGGTCTGCAAGACCCCAATTTCTCGCGGACGGTCACCTATGTCTGCGAGCATACGGATCAGGGTGCCATGGGGATCGTGATCAACCGCCCTCTCGAGGTGAGGTTGGGAGAACTGCTCGAGCAACTCGAAATCACCGCGCAGTGGCCCGGCGCGGGTGACTTGCCGGTCTATCAGGGCGGACCGGTTCAGACCGACCGGGGCTTCGTCCTCCACTCCACGGGGCCGACCTTTGACTCGACCCTCAGCATCACCTCCGATATCAGCGTGACCACCTCGCGTGATGTCCTGGAGGCGATCGCCTCGGGCGAGGGACCGGAGGCGACTCTGATCGCACTCGGGTATGCCGGCTGGGGCAGCGGTCAACTGGAACAAGAGATGAGCGCCAATGCTTGGTTGAGCGGACCGGCGAGTGAGGAGATCATCTTTCGCATGTCGCCCCATGCCCGCTGGCTCGCGGCGGCGCAATTACTCGGCGTTGATCTCAATCTCCTCAGCGGGGAAGCCGGGCACGCATGAGCGCAATGCAGGGAGCCGCCGCGCGGACCTGGCTTGACAGGCAAGCTCCCCCCAGGCCGCCCGCTGATCCGCGGCAACTCCACCACCCGCGACCATGACGCGACTGCTGGGCTTCGACTACGGGCTGAACAAGATCGGGGTCGCGGTGGGCCAAACCCTCACCCGCTCGGCGAGCCCGCTGACCATCCTGCGAGCACGTCACGGCAAGCCCGATTGGCCAAGTCTCGCCGCCCTGATCGAGGAATGGCAACCCGAGGCGTTCGTCGTGGGCCTTCCCTTCAACATGGACGATTCCGAGGTCGACTGGTCACCGCGCGTCCACCGTTTTGGGCGCCAACTCGAGGGGCGCTTCAGACGCCCGGTTCATCTCGTCGATGAACGCCTGACGACGATCGAGGCGCGGCGACTGCTGCGCGAGGGTCACGCGGGGAACGCCCGCTCGCCCGTAGGGGTCGATGCCCTGGCGGCCGCCCTCATCTTGGAGACCTGGTTATCTGAACAGGATGCCGTATGAGTCACGACAAGCCGATCCTCTCCCCCGCGCCCGAACTCTGGAAGGACGGGCCCGCGATCGAGACCATCATTGCGCGCATGGCCGACGAACTGAGGGACTTGATCCAGGCGCGCGCGATCGCGGCTCCCCTGATGATCGGCATCCACACCGGTGGTGTCTGGGTCGCGGATCGGCTACACCGCGCCCTCGATCTGAGTGAACCGCTCGGTCATCTTGATATCTCCTTCTATCGCGATGATTTCACCCGGATCGGGATGCATCCACAGGTTCGCCCCTCCTATCTCCCCTTGGGCGTGGACGACCGCCACCTGATCCTGGTCGATGACGTGCTGCAGAGCGGACGCACCATTCGCGCGGCCCTGAATGTGCTCTTCGACTACGGGCGACCCGCCTCGGTGATGCTCGCAACCCTGGCCGAGCGCGATGGCCGCGAGTTGCCGATCGAACCGAATGTCGTCGGACTCCATGTCACCCTCGCGCCTGGTCAACAGATCAAGCTCAGCGGACCCGAACCACTCTTGCTCCTGCGCGGCGCGACGGCGAACGCACCGTCCCAGATCAATCAGGATCGAGCGCCCCGATGAGGAGCCCGCACCCGCAACTCGACCAGGACGGCAATCTCAAACACCTCCTGACGATCGACGGCTTGAACCGGGAGCTCCTGAGCGAGATCCTCGACCGCGCCGACGGCTTCATGAGTATCGCGCGGCAGGCGGTCAAGAAGGTCCCACTGTGTCGCGGCAAGGTGATCGCCAACCTCTTTTTCGAGACCAGCACCCGCACCCGGACCACCTTCGAACTCGCGGCCAAACGTCTCTCGGCCGATGTCCTCAATCTCAACATCTCGACCTCGGCCACCGCCAAGGGCGAGACCCTACTCGACACCCTACGCAACCTTGAGGCGATGCAAGTCGACATGTTCGTGGTGCGCCATGCCTCGAGCGGCGCGGCCCACTTCATCGCCGCTCATGTCGCACCCCATGTGAGCGTCATCAACGCCGGGGATGGACGTCATTCGCACCCCACGCAGGCCCTCCTTGATCTGTTCACGATTCGCCGCCATAAGGCTGATTTTAAAAGACTTCGAGTCGCAATCGTCGGAGATATCCTGCATTCGCGGGTTGCTCGCTCCCAAATTCTCGCCCTCAGAACCCTGGGGGTCGCCGAGGTGCGGGTGATCGGACCAGGGACCTTGATCCCAGCCTGCGCCGAGGAGGCGCTCGGAGTGCGCGTCAGCCATGACATCAACGAGGGACTGCGGGGCGTGGATGTCATCATCATGCTCCGACTCCAACGCGAGCGCATGACCAGCGCCCTACTCCCGAGCGAACACGAATACTTCCACCTCTATGGCCTCACCGAGGAGCGTCTCGCGATTGCGGATCCGCATGCGATCGTGATGCACCCAGGCCCCATCAATCGCGGTGTGGAGATCGACTCCCAGGTCGCGGATGGCCGGCACTCGGTGATCCTCGAGCAGGTCACCAATGGCATTGCCGTGCGCATGGCTGTCATGTCGATGTGTATCAGCACCCAGAATTTAGCACTGCAAGCGGGTGCTTACCCGGAGGGTGAGAGCCATGGCTAGCCCCGAACGGATCAGCATTCAAGGCGGACGTCTGATCGATCCCGCGCACGGCATCGACCGAGCGACGGATTTGCACCTTGCCGCCGGCCGGGTCCTGGCCATCGGCACCGCCCCAGCGGACTTCCAACCCGAGCGCGTGATCGACGCACGGGAGCGGATCGTCTGTCCAGGCTTCATTGATTTGAGCGCGCGATTACGCGAACCCGGACTGGAGCAGAAGGCCACGATCGAGAGCGAGACCCGCGCGGCGGCGGCGTCCGGGATCACCACCCTCTGCTGTCCACCGGACACCTGCCCGGTCATCGACACGCCCGCAGTCGCGCAGTTGATCCAACAGACCGCTCAGCGTCATGGCTTCGCCCGAGTTATCCCCGCCGGGGCCATGACACAGGGCTTGGAGGGTCAACAGATCACGGAGATGGCCGCGCTGCAACTCGCGGGTTGTCGGGTCTTGAGCCAGGCCGATCAACCCATCCGCAACGCCCTGGTACAACGTCGGGCGATGGAATATGCCGCCACCTTCGGTCTGACGCTGTTCCTCCGACCTCAAGATCCAGATTTGAGCCGTGGAGGCTGCGCGCACGAGGGTCGTGTGAGCACCCGTCTGGGACTGCCGGGGATTCCCGAAGCCGCCGAGACAGTCGCCATTGCGCGGGATCTGGCCTTGGCCGGCCAAACCGGTGCTCGCGTGCACTTCCGTGGTCTGTCCACCGCGCGCGCCATCGCCATCCTGCTCGCGGCACGCCGACGCGGCGTCTCGGCAAGCGCTGACGTCAGCATGCATCAACTCTTCCTCACCGAGGACGATCTCGATGGTTTCGATGCCAATTGTCACCTGATTCCGCCACCGCGCACGCGGACTGATCGCGACGCGCTGCGTCAGGCTCTTGCCGCTGGAGAACTCGCCGCGGTCTGCTCGGATCATCAACCGCATGATGCCGATGCCAAACTCCTACCTTTTCCGGAGACCGCCCCTGGACTCTCGGGACTCGAGACCTTGTTACCACTCGCCTTGCGCCTCGTGCGCGCGGGCGTCATGGATCTGTCCAGCATCCTCGCGCGCCTAACGACCGGCCCCGCGGGCATCCTCGGATGCGACCTCGGACACCTTGCCCCTGGCGCTCCCGCCGACGTCTGCATCTTCGATCCCACCGCAGCCTGGATCCCAACCCCGGAGACGATCCGCAGTCACGGCCAGAATAGCCCGTTCCTTGGAACCGAGATGCTGGGCCGCGTCGACCGGACACTGCTGGCCGGGCGCGTCGTCTTCGAGCGGAACGGGGCGGACTCAAGCGGACCACCCAATTCACCCCCACCCGCACCCCGAACAGGATAGGCTGGAGCGCCCCACTCGCGCGCCTGCCGCGGCGTCGCCAGACTCGGTCTCTCCCATCCCGGAGTCCATCTTGAGCCGATCCACATCCCGCCCCTTCCCGGATTTCAGTCGCGCGCGCATCCTGGTCGCGGGCGACTTGATGCTCGACCGGTATTGGACCGGTCAAACCGAGCGCATTTCCCCCGAGGCCCCGGTCCCAGTCGTCCATGTCGATCATATCGAGGATCGCCCAGGCGGTGCCGCCAACGTCGCGCTGAACCTCAGTGCGCTCGGCTGCCAGGTCATGATCATGGGGGTCACGGGTGCGGATGAAGCCGCCGACAGCCTTGAGGCAAGACTGCGAGCCGCCGCAATCGACACCCGCTTGCACCGCCGCGCCGATGTCCCAACCATCACGAAGCTGCGGGTGATGAGCCATCACCAGCAGCTCATTCGGCTTGATTTCGAGGCGCCCCTCACGCCGCTCGCCGACGACCCGCTCCCCGGCCGCCTTGCCACGGCCTTGCGAGAAGTCGATCTGCTGGTCCTGTCCGATTATGCAAAAGGGACGCTAGCCCATCCCGAACCGCTCATCGCCAGTGCCCGGGCGCAGGGTAAGCGGGTGCTGATCGACCCCAAGGGTCGCGACTATGCTCGCTATCGTGGGGCCACCTTACTGACGCCGAACCGGGCCGAACTCGAGGCGGTCGTTGGCCACTGTACACAGGATCTGGTCCTGCTCGAGCGCGCGCAACGACTCCGCCAGGAGCTTGAACTCGACGCCCTATTGGTGACCCTTGGTGAACGCGGCCTCCTGTTGCTGCGTCCCGACTGCGCTCCCCTCCAGTTGCCGACCCGCGCACGGGAAGTCTTCGATGTCACCGGCGCGGGCGATACCGTGATCGCGACCCTCGCGGCGGCGCTCGGGGCCGGCATCGAATTGACCGAGGCCTGCGCCCTCGCCAATTGCGCGGCCGGTCTGGTGGTGGGCAAGCTGGGAACCGCGACGGTGAGTCAGCACGAATTGGCCACGGCCTATCATGGCGTTGCTTGGCACGGCCTCCTCGATCCAGCGGCGCTGCTCGAGGCAGTCGCCACC
Source organism: Thiocapsa imhoffii (assembly GCF_016583985.1). Taxonomy (GTDB): domain Bacteria; phylum Pseudomonadota; class Gammaproteobacteria; order Chromatiales; family Chromatiaceae; genus Thiocapsa; species Thiocapsa imhoffii. Next base: position 190,696 of record NZ_NRSD01000004.1, read on the forward strand.
GCGCGTGCGCGAAATGAACGGATCGTCATGACCAATGGCTGTTTCGACATCCTTCATGAGGGTCACGTCGCTTACCTGCAACAGGCCAAGCAACTCGGGGATCGGCTCATCGTCGCCGTCAACGATGACGACTCCGTGCGCCGTCTCAAGGGTGCGGAGCGCCCCATCAATCCGCTTGCCCAACGCATGGCGGTACTTGCCGGACTTGCGTCGGTCGACTGGGTCTGTCCCTTCAGGGATGATACCCCCGAGGCCCTCATCTGTGAGGTCAAGCCAGACGTCTTAGTCAAAGGCGGTGACTATCGCCCCGAGGAGATCGCCGGTGCGGCGTGCGTGCGTGCCAACGGCGGTGAGGTCCGGACACTCGACTTGCTGCCTGGGCGTTCGACGACCCGCATCATCGGGGCCCTGCGTGGACGCTGACCCAAAGATGCGCCCAACCGACCGCGCCGCGTCGCATCCACCAGGCACCGTCGCGATGGCGCGATGGTTCTATACGGCGATTCTTTACCTGCTGCTGCCCTTCGTGCTCCTGCGTCTCTATTGGCGCAGCCTGCAGGCACCCGCCTATCGCCGCGGGATCGGTCAGCGCCTCGCCCTCGCTGCCCGTCCCGCCCCGGCACAGGTCTGGATCCACGCGGTCTCGGTGGGCGAGGTCCAAGCCGCCGAACCGCTGATTCGCGCTCTACAACAGCGTCACCCGCCGGTCGGCGTGCTGGTGACCACCACCACGCCGACCGGTGCCGAGCGCCTGCGCGCATGCTTTGGAGATCAGGTTCCACACCATTACACCCCTTATGATCTCCCGAGCGTCGTCGAGCGGTTCCTACAGGCGCTCTCGCCCTCACTGGTCATCGTCATGGAGACTGAGATCTGGCCGAATACGCTCGCGACCTGCGCGGCCCGTGGGATCCCCATCGCACTGGTGAATGCACGGCTGTCCGAACGCTCGGCACGGGGTTATCGACGGGTGGGCGCGCTGACACGCGAGGCCCTGGGACAATTCGACCTCATCGCGGCACAAGCCGAGATCGATGCAGGGCGCTTCGTCGCGCTCGGGGCGCCACCCTCCCGGGTCCGGGTCACGGGCAATATCAAGTTCGACCTCCGCCTGCCTGCCAGCCTGCTCGATCGGGCTGAGGCCATGCGACGCTTTTGGGGTCCGGATCGCCCGGTTTGGGTCGCCGCCAGCACCCACGAGGGCGAGGACGAGCCACTGCTCGCAGTCCATCGTCAGATCCTCCGTGAGGTCCAAGGCGACGCCCTGCTGGTGCTGGTGCCCCGCCACCCGGAGCGCTTCGATCGCGTTGCCGAACTGGTGCAACGAGAGGACATGGCCCTGGCGCGGCGCAGCCGTCAGGATCCGGTCGGGCCTGAGACGCGGGTCTTTCTCGGTGACACCATGGGTGAATTACCCATCTTCCTCGCCGCCGCCGACGCCGCCTTCATTGGGGGAAGTCTCGTGCCCGTGGGGGGACACAATGCCTTGGAGGCCGCCGCGGTCGGTGTGCCGGTCGTGATCGGTCCACACCACTTCAATTTTGCTGCCATCACCCAGGTACTGCGCGAGGCCGGCGCCGCCGTGACGGTCACATCGAGTCCGGAACTCGCCACCTGCCTGACGGGCTGGCTCAATGATGCTGCCGAACGGACCCGGGTCGGTGAACTCGGCCGCAACGTGGTCAAGGCCAATCGCGGGGCAGTGGATCGGGTCATTGCGCTGCTGGAGGCTCACCTGCGCGATCCGACTGACGCCTAGTCGGCAACCCGCGTCAGCGCAACAGACGACGGGGCCCCAGACAAGGCGGGCCGGACGGATGTCCGACCCAACGGCATCGCCACTCCACAGCGTCCACTGCGGGTTGAAGCCCGGCGTCTGGCCGGGCTGCCCGGATGCGGACCTGACCTAATCGGTTTGCTTGAAGAGTGTCCACACCTCGCGAAACTGTGTATCCGAGGAATCCCCCAGCCATTCGAAACCAACCGACTCGGTGCAGACAACCTGGACCCCGCCATGTCGCATACGCTCTAAGATATTCTGCTTGAAGTCCAGTTTGCGCGAGATGATGGCGTCGGCGGGAACGAACACCTGATAGCCCCAACGCTGCAAGCCGGACACGGTCTGGAGGATACAAATATGTGCCTCCATGCCGACCACGATCAACTGACGGCGATCCGGGTGGCTAGCGATACTGCGCTCGAAGCCTGGTGCGGTGCAGCAGGAGAAGGCCGTCTTCTCGGTTGGTTCCGCCCCCTCGGGCATCGCCTCTCGAATCGTCTGAATCACGGGCCCAAGGCCCTTCGAGTTGTGCTGCGTCGCAATCACCGGGATGCCGAGCATCTTGGCCGCCGCGACCAGACGCTTGATGTTTCCGACCACCAGGTCGACTTCATCCGCGGGCATTGCAGACGCCAAACGCTCCTGTGCGTCGATGATCAGGAGTTGGGAGAACGCCCGCTGACATAGCGGGAGTTGGACTTGATGGATACTCATTCACTGCCCTCCGTTCTTGTTATGTTGGCAGCGCACACCAAGTCGCGCCGCACGCGCTCGAGTGTGCGGCAAATTCCCAACGTGAATCAAGGAAAAACAAGAAAACCGACCAGGGCGGTCGCGGCGGGCGGCCTAGGGCGCGCTGCGCTCCATCTGATCAGGCCAGAGACCCGGCCGGCCGGATCAATAGACCGGCATGCTCGGGTCCTGATCGTGCGCCCAAGCGGCCACCCCGCCCGTGAGGTTGATCACCCGGTTGAAACCCTGCTGCTGAAGGAAGCGGGCGACTTGGTAGCTGCGGATACCATGGTGACAGATGACAAGGATCTCGCGTGTGGGATCGAGCCGGGAGAGGGCCCCGGGAATCTGCCCCATCGGAATGGACAAGGCGCCCTCAATGTGACAGATCGCGAATTCCCAGGGCTCGCGCACGTCAAGAAGCACAGGCGCCTCTGGCGCTGAAGCCATCCACTGAGCGGCCTGGGCTGGAGTCATTTGCTGCATGGTGGACACCTGTTCGCTGGAACCCGAGGCCGGATCACCGCCTGGCTGCGTTCAGAATTCAAAGCCATCGGGCTCGGTCGCATTCACCAATGCCCGTGCCGTGGTCTCAAACAGACCAGCCCGACGATAGTCCGCCTTCTTCACGCGGGTGATGAGAACGGCCTCCATCGCCGGCTCCACCCCAAGGATACAGAAGAGTCGCCCGCCGACCGCCAGTTGGTCTTTGAGCATCGGCAGCGCGCGCTCGGTTGGCATCGAACCCGTCACGGCGATGACGTCGAAGGGGCCACCCGCGACCGGACCGGCGAGGGCGTCGCCGGTGCGAACCTCGACCGCATCGAAACCTTGCGCCGCGAGACGGGTGCAGGCCTCGGCGGCGAGCGCGGGATCAATTTCGATCGCGATGACGCGCGCGCCGAGATGGCTGAGGCAGGCACTGAGATAACCCGTCCCGGCGCCGATCTCCAGCACCCGCTCACCCGGTTGCACGGCCACGGCCTGGAGCAGCCGCCCGATCATCTTCGGGGCGAGCATCTCGGCGGCCGCGCCAATCGGGATCTCGATGTCCGCGTATGCGAGCCCCTGATAGGCGTCTGGAACGAAGGCCTCGCGCCGCACCGAGGCCATGGCGTCCAGCGCCCGATCGTCCAAGACATCCCAGGGCCGAACCTGTTGCTGGATCATGTTGAAACGGGCGCGATCGGTAGTGGTTTCCATGACGCATCTGTCCTCGACAGCAATTTTTATCGTGCATGATGGGGCAACAGTGAAGCCTAACTGAGGCGCTGGCCTTCCAGCAACCACCAACCCCACCCGTTTTCCGTGCATCATGGTATGCGGCTGGTCGATGATCGCCAGCGATGCTCTTGAGACAGCTTTCAAAGGATTTAGGATGGTGATGACGCAACCCCAACGACCCCGCGTCGCCATTGCTGGCGCCAGCGGCTTCATCGGCACCGCCGTCTCCAGCGCCCTTGCCGACGCCTACGAGGTCCGGGCGCTGACCCGCTCCCCCGCCCGCGCGCGCGCCCCGGACCCCGATCCCCACATCGACTGGCGACACTGCGACCTCTTCTCGGGTCCGGATGTCGTCGCCGGCCTCGCTGGCTGCGACTATGCCGTCTATTTGGTTCACTCACTGGCGCCGTCGTCGCGATTGACCCAGGCGAACCCTCGGGACATGGATCTGATCCTGGCAGATAACTTCGCGCGTGCCGCCGCCGCGAATGGCGTTCAACAGATCATCGTTGTCGGTGGCCTGATCCCCGAGAGTTTTCGGATCTCACCACTGCTTTGGAGCCGCCGCGAGGTCGAATTGGTCCTAGCCTCGCGCGGGACCGCGGTGACGGCCCTGCGCGCCGGGCTCGTGGTCGGCGCGGGCGGGTCCGCTCCGCGCCTGCTGGTCGATCTGGTGCGACGCCTACCCGTGCTGGCCCTGCCGCCCTCGGCACGCTCCTTGACTCGGCCGATCGCGCTGGAGGACCTCGTCCGAGCCGTGCAACTCTGCCTCGGCGAGCCTGAGACCTATCGTGGTGCGTTCGACATCGGGGGGCCTGAATGTCTGAACTACGAGGAGATGCTGCGCCGCACGGCCGAGGTTCTGGGCGTGCGGCGCTTGATCATCACCTTGCCTTGGCTGCCGATTTGGATCGCGGCGGCGACCGCGCGCGCCTTCAGTGGCGCCCCTTCGGAGGTGGTCGGACCCGCGCTGGAGAGCCTCCCTCAGGATACGGTGATTCGTGACAACCCGGTGCAACGCGCGATCGATTCCGGCGCCATGCCCTTTCGTGAAGCCCTGAAAGCGGCGCTCGCACCCAGCCACAGACATCTGTGCGCGAGCCCGCGTCAACCGATCCAAGGACAGGACCGCGAGCTGATCAGAGAGGCGCGACGGGTGCGCTCGATCCAGCGCATCATTCTGCCCCCGGGACAGGACGCACGTTGGGTCGCGGGCAACTACTTCCGCTGGCTTGGCACCTGCTGTTGGCCGTTCGTCGCCACTCGCCTCGATGCGACCGGCCGCTGCGATGTCACCATCCGGTTTCCCCGCCTGCATCTGTTAAGCCTACAACGTCGCGCCGAACTGAGTGACCCGCAACGCGAGGTCTACGCAATCACCGGTGGACTCCTAAGTCGCCCCGACAGCCTGGGTCACGCCCGGTTCGAGTTCCAGACGTTGCTTGATGACCGCTACACCATGGCGGCCATCCACGACTATGCCCCGGCATTGCCCTGGTATGTCTATCGCTGGACCCAAGCCGTCGCCCATCTCATGGTGATGCGACGTTATCAACGTCGCTTAGCGCGCCTGGCACGCTGAGCATGGCACCCGTGCGGATCAACCCGGACCTGCCTGACCAGCCTCTCGTCGCGGTCCCGCCATCGCCAGGGCGGTGGCTGATCGATCAGCAGGGTTCCGGGCGATGCCGCGCACGCTGGACGTCAGTCGAGATAGGAACTGAGCATGGCCGTGAGATCGACCCGGGCACGCAGGCGCCGACAGAGCATGAAGGCACCCATGAATTTGCGATGCAAGAACATGGTTTCCGGTGCCGGAACACTGCTGAACACCCCGGAATAGAACATCTCGCGTCCCCGTGCGTAGACGCGCTCGAAGAGATCGGATGACCCGAAATCGTACAACCCGGGCGAGCGTAGCGGCTCACTGGCGAGACTGAGCAGGTTGAGCAGGGCATCGATCTGCGCGCTCGGATCATCGCCGCTGACATAACCAATCGCAATCGCGGCGGTGCGCATGGCCCCGCGGTCATCCGCAAGCGCGGCGCGTGCGAGCGCCCGATAGGCGGCGATGAGATCCTCTGAAACCGCAACCGCCGCACCAAAATCAAGCAACACAATGCGCCCGGTGTTGGCATCGTAGAGATAGTTGCCAAAATTGGGATCGGACTGAACCAGCGCGAAGGCGAACAGTTCGCGCATCGCCAGCCGGGTGAGTGCGGTGGCGGCCCGATCCCGCTCCGCGGCACGATAGCGCCCGTCGGCGAGTTGATCGACCGGAACCCCATCGGCGAAGTCCATGGCAAGGATGCGTGTGGTCGAGAGGTCTCGGTGAACCTTGGGCACGAAGAAGTCCGCGTCATCGCCAACCCAGTTTGCGTAGGTCTCGAGTGCATTCGCCTCGGCGAGATAGTCGGCCTCGCGATGCAATTGCGCCCGCGCACTCTCGAAATAGGGCGCGAGATCGACCCCGGATGGCGCCATGCCCAGTGTTCGCGCGAGCAGCGCGAGATTGGAGATGTCGCTGTCGATGCTTTCGCGAACGCCAGGGAATTGGATCTTCAACGCCAGGCGGCGACCATCGCGCGTCTCGGCCCGATGCACTTGACCGATCGAGGCCGCGGCGATGGGCGTAAACTCCAACCGCCGGAAGCGTTGATTCCAATCCGGCCCGTATTCGCGATCTAAGACGGTGGTGAGTTGACTCATGGGCATCGGCTCGGCGCGTTCACGCAGGCTGCTCATAATCTCAGCGGCCTCGGGCGTGAAGATGTCCGAGCCGTCCATCGACATGAGCTGCCCCATCTTCATCACGGCTCCTCGCATCCGCGCGAGGCGCTGGGTGAAGCGCTGCGTGTGCGCGGGCGACAGCACGATGCGAGCAGGATCGTCACTGCGCCGTGTGCGGGCCAACTCGATCAATCCCTTCACGCCGATCCCGGCAGCGAGGTCACCCGTGGCTCGACCAAGATGCCACAACCGACTGATCCGGGTGCTGGGCACGGCGATTCCCGGGCGCTGGGCGGATGGCGACATGCTGACTCCTCGTTGTGATGAAGATGGAGAAGCGGGACTGAGCCGGACTCTTGTCTCGATCCCGTCCAGACCAAACGTTGGACATGGGTTCGATTGATCCCGAGTGCAACGCGGATTGCGATGCCACCGCGCGCACCGACCCCGTCCGGAATTGGCGGCCTCCTGGTCACGCAAGGTTGACTTTGGACCTAACTTCAAGGCTACTGTCTTCTCGCGTCAGGATGCGGGTCACGGGTCCGTCTGGTCGGAGCACCCTCCAGATGGGTACCACGAGGGGTCGTCGCCCGGTTTCGAACACGAGCGAACAGGAGACGCGCTACCCGACAGCACGCACCAATCGCGGCTTCGATTCGTCCGCTCGACGCACCGAGCAGGGGTCATCAGGCTTGATCCAAGCGCCGTGCAGGCCGACAATGCTCGGTTACCTTGCGAATCGACTCCAATGTCCGGCAATCCGTTCGCAACCCGCATCCTTTTCTTCCCGAGGCTTCACGATGGACACTTCCGACACGAGTCTTGGCTTCAGCCACCTCGGCCTTGCCTCTCCAATCGCCCAGGCGGTCAATGATCTCGGCTACGAGACCCCGACCCCTATCCAGCGTCAGTGCATTCCTCATCTCCTCGCGGGCCGTGACCTGCTCGGGCAGGCGCAGACCGGAACCGGCAAGACCGCCGCATTTGCCCTACCCTTGCTCAGCCGGATCGATCCGCATCAGCCCGGAGCGCAGGTCCTGGTCCTGACGCCAACGCGCGAATTGGCGCTGCAAGTCGCCGAGGCCTTCCAAGGCTATGCACAGCATCTGGCGGGGTTCCTCGTGCTCCCCATCTATGGCGGCCAGGGCTATGGACTGCAACTGAGCCAACTGCGCCGCCAACCACAGGTCATCGTGGGCACCCCCGGACGGGTGATGGATCACCTCAAACGCGGCACTCTCAAGCTCGATGGCCTCAAGACGCTCGTCCTGGACGAAGCCGACGAGATGCTGAACATGGGCTTCGCCGAGGACATCGACTGGATCTTCGAGCAAACGCCCCCGCAACGGCAGGTCGCACTCTTCTCCGCAACCATGCCAACCGCGATCCGCCGCGTCGCGCAGCGGCGACTCAATGACCCGGTCGAGGTCCACGTCGTTGCCGACTCCGAGACGGTCGATACCATCGAGCAGCATCACTGCGTCGTCACCCGCTTCCACAAGCTCGACGTGCTCACCCGCATCCTCGAACTCGAAACCTTTGACGGGATGTTGATTTTCGTGCGGACCAAGCATGCGACCGTCGAACTCGCGGACAAACTCAAGGCTCACGGGTTCGCCGCCGAGGCGCTCAATGGCGACATGAATCAGGAGATGCGCGAGCGCACGGTCGAGCGCCTGAAACAAGGGCAGCTTGACATCCTGGTCGCAACCGACGTCGCCGCGCGCGGACTCGACGTCGAGCGCCTGAGCCATGTCGTCAACTATGACATTCCGACCGACCCCTCGGCCTATGTGCACCGCATCGGCCGCACCGGACGTGCCGGGCGAACCGGGCGCGCGATCCTGTTGGTCGAACCGCGCGAGCGTGGTCTGTTACGAGCCATCGAGCGCACCATCCGCCGCACCGTCCCGGCCATGCAGCCGCCCTCGGCCTCGCAACTGAGCGAATCGCGGATCGACCGTTTCACCCTCGAACTGCGCAAGACCCTCACCGAGCAGGATCTCGATTTCTTCTATCGGCTGGTCTCTCGTCTGAGTTCGGAGCACGAGTTGGACTTGATGGACATCGCCGCCGCCTTGGCCTACCTCAACCAGCGTGATCGACCGCTTGATGTAAAAACCGATCCACCCCGCCCGCCCGCCGCCGAGCGCAGCACACGCGAGAACAGTCAGCGTGGCGAGCGCCGCCGAGAGGGACGGCCCGAAACACGCCGCGAGACGAATCGCGAGTCGCCCCGTCGACCGGCTCGCAACAGCGAGGGCCTCACTCGTTATCGGATCGAAGTCGGACACCAGCATGGAGCCACGCCGCGGGACATCGTCGGCGCCATCGCCAACGAATCCGGCCTGGAGGGCCGCTACATCGGTCGCATCGATATTCGCCAAGAGTATTCGTTGGTCGACCTCCCCGCGGAGATGCCACGGGAGATTTTCAATCATCTGAAGCGCGTGTTCGTGCGGGGTCAAGCCCTACGCATCGCGCTAGCGGATCACGCGGCGGATCACTCGGGCGAGCGCGAATGGAGTCCCGGCGAGGTGCGTGACCGTCGGCCCCGGGCACCGAACGACGCCACGTCGGGCGAGCGCCCCCCCCGCTCCGACCGCCCCTCCTTCGAGCGCCAACGGCAGGAACCGGGCTTTCATCAAGAGCGGCGGCGCAAACGCACGGACTGAAGGGGCGCGGTGTCGCAAAACCGACAGGCATCCGTCGCTGACCCGACGCGGCCCGCATCCCCCTCGGCCCGGACCAACCCGGGATGAGGAGCGAGAACCCGGCATCCAAAGATGGTGCGATCTTTGCCTGATCATTCCAGTAATCGGTGATCAGGCCATAGAACGCGACCAACTCAAGGAACCACGGCATGCTGCAACGACTCGCAAGCGCCCTGAGGCAAGGCGAACTGGTGCCCTTTTTGGGGCCAGGCGCCCTCGCCGGGGCCCAGGATGTGCTGACCAACGAGCCGATGCCGGCCGACAGCGAGAGTCTCATTCTCGCTATGAATGGCGGCAAACCCATGTCGCCCCGCCTGATGTGGGAATTTTCCCGTGCCGCCATGAATGTCGAACTCAAGCGTGGGCGTGGCGCCGTCACCCGTTTTCTCGACACCACCTACGGACAGCGCACCTGGACCCGCGCGCCCTTGCACCAATGGCTGCGGGACATTCGTCCCGGCTACGTGATCGACATCAATCGTGATACCCAGTTACAGGATTCCTATCAGGACGTCCCGCATCTCCTGATCCGCGGCATAGCCCGGATCGGTGGCACCGATTATCGCTTTCGTCTGCATCACTATGATGGCGTGCGCTATCGCGAGATCGAACTCGACGAGGCCGATCCCGCTGTCCCGATTCTTTTTAAGCCACTTGGCAGCCCGCGACCCGACGCGACCTACATTGCATCCGATGCGGATTTCGTCGACTACCTGACGGAGTTGATGGGTGGATTCGGGATTCCAGCCTTCCTCAAGAAGAACCGGAGAGGACGGCGCTATCTGTTCCTGGGACTGCGGTTTCTCCGCGATACCGAACGCATGATCGCCGCGGATCTCATCCATGATGCGGGCACCCCGACGGGTTGGGCGCTCATCCCCGATCCGACCGACAAGGAGCGCCGGTTTTGCCACGCCAAGGGGATCGAGATCGTCACAGCCGATTTCCCGGAACTGCTCGCGGCGGCTGAGCGACCCGATGATCCGGACGCACCACAGCCGTAACCCGAGGCGGTCCATCCGGGGCGCCCGACAGAAGACTGGGTATCAGTCGCCCCGCGCCATGCGCTCGACCTTCGCCATCACGCTTGCCTCGAGCGCTTGCTTGAAATGCATAATGCGCTCGCGCACCACCGCATCCGAAGCGCCGAGGATCTGCGCGGCGAGAATGCCGGCATTGCGCGCACCATTGATCGCCACGGTGGCTACCGGAACCCCGGCGGGCATCTGCACGATGGAGAGCAACGAGTCCTGGCCCGAGAGACTCGCGGTTTTTACCGGCACTCCAATCACCGGGAGCGGCGTGATGGCCGCGGCCATGCCGGGCAGATGGGCCGCCCCACCGGCACCGGCGATGATGACGCGCAAGCCACGCGCGACCGCATCCTCGGCATAGCGATAGAGACGGCGCGGCGTGCGATGGGCCGAGACGATCGTCATTTCGAAGACGATCCCGAGTTCGCGCAGGACGGTCGCGGCCTCCTGCATCACAGGCAGATCGGAATCACTGCCCATGATGATCCCCACCTGCGGGACAGCGGCATCAATGGATGCGTGGCCGTTCGATCCGGTCATGGATGGTTCTCTCCTGAGATCTCAATGAGTTGCCGCACGACCTCCGCCTGCTGGCGGGCCTGTGCGATATCATGGCTCAAGATGGTCACGTGACCCATCTTGCGATAGGGCGCGGTCGCGGCCTTACCATAGAGGTGGATACACACACCCGGGATGGCCAGGGCCTCGGCCATGCCACGAATGACGGGGCGACCATGATGACCCTCCGCACCCAGGAGATTGATCATGGCCGCGGGACAGAGCTGTTCGGTCGAGCCCAGTGGCAACCCCACGATCGCGCGCAGATGTTGTTCAAACTGATCCGTGACATTGGCCTCGATCGTGTGATGCCCGGAGTTGTGGGTCCGGGGCGCCACCTCGTTCACCAGCAACTCACCATCATGCGTCAGGAACATCTCAACCCCGAAGATGCCCACGCCGCCCAACGCCTCGACGGTCCGCACCGCGAGTCGCTCGGCCGCCGCGGCGACCTCCGCGGGGATCTGCGCGGGTGCCAGCAGCAGATCGAGCACGTTCTTCCCTGGACGGAAACACATCTCCACGGTCGGGTAGCAGCGATGATCGCCGTCGAGACCGCGCGCAACGATGACCGCCAGTTCCTTCTCAGCGGGAATGAAGCGCTCGACCAGCGAGGGCACCGGAAGCTGCATCGCATCGTCTTCGGGGCCTTTCAGAATCGCGACACCGCGCCCATCGTAGCCGCCGCGACATGCCTTTTGGACCAGCGGGTAGCCAAAAGCCGCGAAGGCCGCCGAGGAGGGCTCGGGCATCGACTCGAACGCCGCCGTTGGGATGCCCGCCGCGACCAATGCTCGCTTCTGCGTCAGCTTATCCTGGAGCAACGCCAAGACGGTGGGCGCGGGATGGATGTTATGGCCCTCGTGGGCGAGTTGGATGAGGGTCTCGGCATCGATATCCTCGATGTCGAAGGTCACCACGTCACAGGACTCGGCCAGTTCGCGCAGTTTGGAGGGATCGTGGTACGAACCAACGATCTGATGCCCGGCGACCTGGCCGGCGGGACAACCCGGGGTGGGATCCAGAACCACGCAGTTGCAACCGATCCGCTTCGCGGCCTTAGCCATCATACGGCCAAGTTGCCCGCCGCCGATGATGCCGATACGTGCGATAGGAAGGGGGAAGACGTCCATCGTGCGAATGATCGGTGGTTCCGATGGAATTGGAAAGCCCCCGTGCGCGAAAATTAGCCTGCCACATGGCTCCGGGATGCCAAATCCAGCGCATCACGCGACCGCGCGCGCATTCAGACAATGATATCCTTGGCCCGAGCGTCAACATCCTTCGGTGCAGGTCGTCGCGCACATGAACCTACTTTTCGTTGTCCTAATCCCCTTCGTCGGGGCCGGCTTGGCGGCCTGGGTCTCACGATTCGGACGGCTTCAGTCCGCATGGATGGCCGGCGGTGTCGCCGTTGCCGCGCTGCTCGCCCTGAGTCCATCGATCGCCGCCCCCTTCCTGGGCGAGACCGTCATTCAGCGGATTCCCTGGCTCCCCGGGTTCGGATTGGATCTGATGTTCCGACTCGATGGCCTCGGGTTGCTGTTCGCTTTAATGATCCTGGGCATGGGGCTGTTGATCATCCTCTATGCGCGCTACTACCTGGCCGAACGCGACTGCATGGGCCGGTTTTATGGCTATCTTCTGTTGTTCATGGGCTCGATGCTCGGGATCGTCCTCTCCGAGAATCTGATCCTGCTGCTGATGTTCTGGGAACTGACGAGCCTCTCGTCCTTTCTGCTGATCAGTTATTGGCAACACCGCGAAGATGCCCGGACCGGCGCCCGCATGGCGCTGACGGTCACGGGCCTCGGCGGCGTCGCCATGCTGGGCGGGTTCGTTTTACTCGGCGAAATCGCTGGGAGTTATGAGCTGTCGGTGATCCTCGCCTCCGGGGACTTGATCCGCGCCGACCCCCTCTATACGCCCATGTTGGTGCTGATCCTGCTTGGAGCCCTGACGAAATCAGCGCAGTTTCCCTTCCATTTTTGGCTTCCGCACGCGATGGCCGCCCCCACGCCCGTGTCGGCCTATCTCCACTCGGCGACCCTGGTGAAGGCCGGGGTCTTCTTGCTCGCCCGGCTCTTTCCAGTCCTCTCGGGCACGGTGGAGTGGTCGATCCTGGTCATGAGCGCTGGGCTCGCGACGCTGCTGCTCGGCGCCTACTTCGCGCTCTTCAAGCATGACCTCAAGGGATTGCTCGCCTACTCGACGATCAGTCACCTCGGCCTGATCACCCTGCTGTTCGGCATCGGCACACCGCTTGCCGCGGTCGCCGGAATCTTCCACATCATCAATCATGCCACCTTCAAGGCCTCGCTGTTCATGGCGGCCGGCATCATCGATCACGAATGTGGGACGCGCGACATGCGCCGCATCAATGGGCTATGGCGTTACATGCCCTACACGGGCACGCTCGCCATGGTCGCCGCCGCCGCGATGGCGGGGGTTCCGCTGTTCAATGGATTCTTGTCCAAGGAGATGTTCTTCGCCGAGGCGGTGGATTTCTCCGCCGGCTCGCCGTGGCGACTCTTCCTGCCCGTCGCAGTCCTGATCGCCGGCATGCTGGCCGTTGCCTACTCACTGCGCTTCATCCACGATGTGTTTTTTAATGGCGACCCGATCGACCTACCCAAGACGCCGCATGAGCCCCCACGCTGGATGAAGGTGCCGGTCGAGATCCTGGTCGCGGTTTGTCTCCTCGTCGGCATTCTGCCCGCCTTCACGGTCGCGCCACTGCTCTACGTGGCCGCGGTCGGCGTCCTGCAAACCACTCCGCCCCACTATGACCTCGCCATTTGGCATGGCATCAACGCCGCGCTCATCATGAGCCTGATTGCCTTGATCGGCGGCATCCTCGTCTATGCCGGCCGCCAACCCTTGTTCCGGTTCGCGGAGCGACTCGAAGGCCGCATCGACGCCAAGGCGATGTACGAGCAAGTCCTACAAGGCGTGCTTGAGCTTGCCGGAGCGGTGACCCGCACGCTCGACACGGGCTCCCTGCAGCGTATGATCCTCGTGTTTGTCCTGACCGCCCTGCTACTTGGCACGATTGGCTTCTTAGGCGGCGGTGCGCCGCTGACCGGTACGCGCGCAACCTTGCCGGTCGATGCCGTCAGTCTACTGATCTCGATGGCGTTGATCCTGGTTGCCATCTGGACCCTGATGCTGCATCGCCGCCGTTTCACGGCCTTGATCGTCATGGGAGCCCTGGGGCTCTTGGTCTCGCTGATCTTTGTCAAATTCTCCGCCCCTGACCTCGCCTTGACCCAGCTCTCGGTTGAGGTCGTCACCATCGTGCTGCTCCTCTTGGCGCTCTATTTCCTGCCACAGTACAGCCCGGCCGAATCGAGCCCAGCGCGGCGCATCCGTGATCTCGTGGTCGCGGGTCTTGCGGGGACGGGCGCAAGCCTCCTGACCTGGTCGATCCTCACCCGCCCCTACGACAGTATCGCGGACTTCTTCCTCGCCAACAGCATGCCCGGTGGTGGTGGGGGCAACGTCGTGAATGTCATCCTGGTGGATTTTCGTGGCTTCGACACCTTGGGCGAGATCTCCGTCCTCGCGCTCGCAGGCTTAGGGATCTACGCCATGCTCCGCGATCTTTACCTCCCAGGGCCCGTCTGTGATTCGCGCGGCCACCCGTGGAATTGGGATGTGCATCCACCCATTATGGCGGCCTTGACGCGGCTCCTGTTGCCGCTCGCCCTGCTCGTGTCGGTGTTCATCTTCCTGCGCGGGCATAACCTCCCCGGCGGCGGCTTCATCGCGGGGCTGATCACCGCGGTCGCGTTGATCATGCAATATTTGGCGAACGGTGCGGAGTGGACACACAATCGCATGACCTCGAACCTGCACCCACTCATCGGCGCCGGACTCCTCATCGGCACCGCAACCGGACTGGTGAGCATGCTCTTGGGCTATCCCTTCCTCACCTCAGCCTTTACCCACGTGCATTGGCCACTCATTGGGGACTTTGAACTCGCCTCGGCCATCGCCTTCGATCTCGGCGTTTATCTGGTCGTCGTCGGTGCCACACTGCTCATCCTGGTTCATCTAGGTCTGATGCACAACGCCAGCCATCCCGCCCCGGCGGATGCACCAGCATTGCCCAACCACTCCTGAGGAGCCTGAGCCGATGGAAGTCCTGATCACCCTGATCATCGGTGTCTTGACGGCCTGTGGGGTCTACCTGGCACTGCGTGCACGCACCTTCCCCGTGGTGTTGGGGTTGACGCTCTTGTCCTATGCCGTCAACCTCTTTCTGTTCGTCACGGGCCGCCTCACGGTTGGATTGCCCGCCGTCATCGCCGAAAACAGCGCTGGTTACGCCGATCCGCTCCCCCAGGCCCTGGTCTTGACCGCCATCGTCATCAGCTTTGCCATGACGGCCTTCATCATCATGCTGGCCCTCAAGGCCCGCGCTGAACTCGGGAACGATCATGTCGACGGTCGTCCGGACCCTGGAGCGCACTCATGAGCCACCTCGTGATTGCGCCGATCCTCTGGCCGCTCCTCGCTGGAACCTTACTGCTGCTGGTGCGACGCGCCGTGCCTCTCACGTTGCGCCGCCGTTTGAGCCTTGCGGCCCTACTGATCGAGATCCTGCTCGTCGCCCTGCTGGCAGGAGCCGTCGTGATGAGCGGCGAGATCCTGACCTACGAGCTTGGAAATTGGCCGGCACCCTATGGGATCGTCCTGGTCGCCGACCAGCTGAGTGTCTGGATGCTCCTGATCACGAGCCTCCTGGCCTTTTTTGCGATGCTCTATGCCGTGCGCGGCACCGACGCGGGGAGTCGGCATTTCCACCCCCTGTTCCAGTTGCAACTATCTGGTCTGAGTGGCGCCTTCCTCACCGGCGATCTCTTTAATCTATTCGTGTTCTTCGAGATTCTGCTGCTGGCATCCTACGGGCTCCTGCTGCATCGCGGGGGACCTGACCGGGTGCGTGCCGGACTGCACTTCGTTGCCCTCAATCTCGCTGGTTCGACCTTGTTTTTGTTCGCCGTTGGCACCCTCTATGCGACGCTCGGCACACTCAACATGGCCGACCTCGCGCTGAAGGCGGCGGCGACGCCACCCGAGAACCTCGGGGTGGTGCGCGCCGCTGGACTCTTGCTGTTCGCCGTCTTCGCGCTCAAGTCGGCGCTCATTCCACTCTATCTCTGGCTCCCCGCGGCTTACTCCGCGACCTCGGCACCCGTAGCCGCGCTGTTCGCCATCATGACCAAGGTCGGCGCTTACAGCATCCTGCGGGTTGACACCTTGATCTTCGGCTCGGCGGGTGGCCCGCTTGCGGATCTGTTCTCGCCCTGGCTGCTCCCGCTCGCACTCACCACCATGGTCGTCGGGGCCTTGGGCGTGGTGGCCGCGCACGAACTCCGGCGCCAGGTGGCCTACCTGGTCGTGGTTTCGGTCGGCTTCCTACTCACCGCAATCGGACTCGGCACCCAGGCCAGCATCGGTGCCGGTCTCTACTATCTGGCCCATTCCACCTTCGCCGCCGCGGCTTTCTTCTTGCTCGCCGACCTCATCGCCATGGGGCGTGGCGCCCTGCAGGATCGGCTCGACCCTGGCCCCATCATCCCCAACGCGGCCCTCATCGGCGGACTTTTCTTCATCACCGCCATCCTGATCTCTGGGCTGCCACCCCTGTCGGGCTTCATTGGGAAGTTCATGGTCTTGCGCGCGGCGGTCGCAACCCCGGCCGCGCCCTGGGTGTTTGGGATCCTGATCACGACAGGGTTACTGGGCATCGTGGCGCTGGCACGCAGCGGAAGTCTGCTCTTTTATCGGGCCGAGACGCTCGTGATCGAGCGCGGCAGCGTGACCACCCGCGCACCGGTTGGACCGAACTGGGGACGCATCCTGCCCATCATTGGCTTGCTGACGCTCTGTCTGCTGCTGGTGATCGCGGCTGGACCCGTCACTGACTTTACCCAGACCACGGCCGCGCAACTGCTGCAACCGCAGCTCTACATCGACGCCGTGCTCGGCGTACCTGAGGGGGATTTCACGCCATGAAGCATTCCCTGCTCCCGCATCCAATCCTGACCCCGGTGCTGGCGTTGATCTGGCTCTTACTCGTCAACAGCCTAGCCCCTGGACAGATTTTTTTGGGTCTGTTGCTGGGCTGGGCCATCCCCATTTTCACGCTCCGCTTCTGGCCGGAACGGGTTTACATCGCCAAGCCACTGACATTGCTTCGGTTCCTGGCCATCGTGCTCTATGACATCCTGATCGCGAACATCGCGGTTGCCGGACTGATCCTGGCTGGCACCAAACAGACGCGGCCCGCGTTCGTGCGGGTGCCACTCGCGCTGCGGAGCGATCTCGGCATCAGCCTGCTTGCAAACACCGTGTCGCTCACACCAGGCACCGTCTCGGCATGGCTTAGCCCCGATCGCTCGCACCTGATCGTCCATGGTCTGCAGGTGCATGATCCCGCAGCACTGGTCAGCGAGATCAAGACCCGTTACGAGGCACCCATCAAGGAGGTCTTCGAACCATGCTGAGTCTCGCCGTGTCCATTGCCTTCGCGCTCGTTGCCGCAGCGGTGGTCTTAAGTCTGTGGCGCTTGCTGAAAGGTCCAGACAAACCGGATCGCATCCTCGCGCTCGATACGCTCTATATCAATACCATTGCCTTGCTGGTGCTGCTTGGCATCCATCTCGGTAGCTCACTCTATTTCGAGGCGGCGCTCCTGATCGCCATGATGGGTTTCGTCGGGACGGTTGCACTCTGTAAATATATCCTGCGCGGCGACATCATCGAGTAAGGAGAGCCGCGCGAGCGGGACGGACCGCAGCCTCAGGACCGTGCGAGCGCCGTGCCCGACCCTGGCCTGGCGGCGAACGAAGTGGGGTCCGCCGCGCCGCCCTCGCAGCAGTGCCGCACGCCGGACATTGATGATCACCAACCTTGGGTGTGGTTTGAATATGATCGATTTCATGCTTGCGATTCTGATCCTCATCGGCGCGGCCTTCACCTTCGTCGGATCACTGGGCCTGGCTCGTCTGGAGGATTTCTACTCGCGCTTGCATGGCCCGACCAAGGCCACAACCCTCGGTGTTGGGGCGTTGCTAATCGCCTCGGTGCTCTACTTCAGCACCCGCGGCGAGGGGTTGAGTCTGCACGAGATCCTGGTGACCCTCTTCCTCTTCATCACGGCCCCGGTCAGTGCCCACCTGTTATCGAAAGCAGCCCTGCACCTGCGTGTGCACTCGGTGGCACGGCCACCCGCCGAGGCCGAGGACCCCATCGCTGATCAGCGCGGCAGCAGCGCGGCCCATCCACCCGAGCAGGCATCATGAGCCTGGCATGACCATCCTGGGCGTCGACACAGGAGGAACCTTCACGGACTTCGTGCTGTGGAGCGAAGGACGCATCCGCACCCACAAGGTGCTCTCGACCCCCGCGGCCCCGGAGCAGGCGATCTTGCAGGGGATCGCTGAACTCGGCCTCACCCCCGCTGGGCTCAACCTGATCCACGGCAGTACGGTCGCAACCAACGCCGCACTCGAGGGTCAGGGTGCGCGCACCCTCTATGTCACCAACCGCGGTCTCGCCGATCTCCTGAGCATCGGCCGCCAGGCACGGCCTGATCTCTACGACCTCCAACCCCCACCGCGTCACCCACCCGTCCCACGCGCCCTGTGTTTCGAAACCGGAGGGCGGGTTGGGGCGGACGGGAGCGAGGTCGAGCCATTGCGGGCGGACGATTGTGCCGCGCTGCAGCGGGCGGTCGCACAGCTCGCACCCGAGTCGGTTGCCATCAATCTGCTCTTCTCTTACCTCGACGATCGCGCCGAGCGGGCGCTGGAAAACGCGCTGCCGGAGGGCCTATTCGTGGCACGGTCTTCCGAGGTTTTGCCGCTGGCGGGGGAATACGAACGGGGTATCGCAACCTGGCTGAACGCGCGCCTCGGCCCCCTCGTCGCACGTTACATCGAGCGCCTCGTCGGTGGCCTGACGGGATCTCGGGTATCGGTGATGCAGAGCAGTGGCGAGGCGGTGAGTGCCGCCCAAGCGGCACGTCATACCGCACGCCTGCTCTTGTCGGGTCCCGCCGGCGGACTCGCCGGCGCGGCCTTCGCTGCCAGCGCATCAGACGTGCCCCGCCTGCTCACTTTCGACATGGGTGGAACCTCGACCGATGTCGCCGTCATCGAGGGTGAACCACGCCTCACGACCAGCGGCCGCATCGCCGATCTGCCCGTGGCGCTCCCGATGGTCGATATGCACACCATCGGGTCCGGTGGTGGCTCCATTGCGCGGCTCGATGCCGGGGGCATGCTGCGAGTCGGCCCGGCATCGGCGGGCGCCACGCCTGGGCCTGCCTGCTATGGTCGCGGTGGGCGGCACCCGACGGTCACGGATGCCAATGTGATCCTAGGCCGCCTCGACGCGGCAGGGTTCCTCGATGGTCGCATGCCGCTCGATGTCAGAGCCGCGCAAGCGGCCTTCGCGGATCTCGCCGAGGCGATGGGACTGACCATCGAAGACGCCGCGCTCGGTGTCATCCATCTGGCCGACGAACAGATGGCGCGCGCTCTGCGCGCCATCTCGGTGCGACGTGGACTCGATCCGCGCGACTTCACCCTCGCCTCATTTGGAGGTGCTGGTGGTCTCCATGTCTGTGCCCTCGCCGAGGCACTCGGAATGACACAAGCCATGGTTCCCGTGCATGCCGGGGTCCTCTGTGCCCTCGGCATGGTCGTCACCCCGCCGGGGCGCACCTTGACCCGGACCCGTCTCGGCCCGCTGAACGAGGCGGACGCGCCGGGTATCTCGGCAGCCCTCGACGAACTCGAACAAACCGCGGTCGCTGAATTACAGGCCGAGGGTCTCCATCCAAGCCACCTACGCGTCGAGAAAACGCTCGATCTGCGATACCGCGGGCAAGCACAGACGCTGAACCTCCCCTGGATCAGAGTGTCTGATACTTGTGAGCACTTCCACCAACAACATCAGCGGATCTATGGTCATCGCCTCGATCTGCCCGTCGAATTGGTGAATCTGCGGGTGCGTGTCCGGGGACCCGTGACACCGCTCGACCTCCCGCAACCACGAGGTGGCGAGACGAACACTAATCGAGCTCAGGTCGCAGTCGGATGCGCGACACCCATCCCGATCCGCACGAGCAGGTCGCTGGTCGGTGCGTCTCCCTTGAGCGGACCCGCCATCGTCGCCGATGCGTACAACACGGTTTGGATCGCGCCCGGTTGGCACGCCACCGTGGATCAGCGGGGAAACCTGAACCTCGCATCCCACAGCCGACGCTGAACCTGAGGTCGTCCTCGGTAGGGGACCCGGCTTGAACCCTAGCTGTATCGACACGCCATAGCGACCGTCCGAGCGGTTCTGGCGCTGCACATCAGGATGGAGCGAAACGCGTCGAGCCCGTTCCGCCGTTCGCATGTCCATGTTGAACATTCACTGTTTCAACGATCGCCCCTTCACCAGCCACCGAGAACCGCTCGGCAGGAACCCCCATGACCCTATACGGAGTCCTTGATGTTGGCATCGCCGGCGTCGTCCTGATTACGCTCGCCATGACCCATGTCACGATCCTGAGCGTGACGCTTTATCTGCATCGCGCCCAAGCGCATCGGGCGCTCGATTTGCACCCAGCACTGGCACATTTCTTTCGCTTCTGGCTTTGGCTCACGACCGGGATGGAGACCAAGGAGTGGGTCGCCGTTCATCGACGCCATCATGCGAAATGCGAGACCCCTGATGATCCACACAGCCCCCAAGTCCTCGGACTATCGCGGGTGCTCAGAGAAGGGACCGAACTCTACATGCAAGCCGCTCGCGATGGCGAGACGTTGACACGCTACGGACGCGGCACCCCTGATGACTGGATCGAACGTCATCTCTACAGCCGCTTCTCGGTGCTCGGTGTGATCCTCATGTTGGTCATCGATCTCGTCTTGTTCGGGATTCATGGCCCGATCGTCTGGGCAGTGCAGATGCTATGGATTCCTCTCCTCGCCGCGGGTGTGATCAATGGCCTCGGCCATGCGGTTGGCTATCGAAACTATGAACCCAAGGATGCCTCTCGAAACATCCTGCCTTGGGGGATCCTGATCGGCGGCGAGGAACTGCATAACAACCATCATGCCTTCCCGAGTTCGGCTCGGCTCTCCTCGAAGTGGTGGGAATTCGATATCGGATGGATGTATTTGCGATTCTTCAAACTGCTGGGATTGGTGCACATTCGACGCCTTGCACCGACTCCGGTGGTGATTCCGGGGCGACCGCGCATGGATCTCGACACCCTGCGCATCGTGATCATCAGCCGTATGCATGTCTTTGCCCGCTATGCGAAGGAAGTCATCGGCCCCGTCACCCACGCGGAACTCTGCCGCGGGACTGAAGATTGCCGACGCCTCGCCCGCCGCGCACGGAAGCTTCTGAGCAGCGAGGGGTCACGACTGGATCAACAGGCGCGACACCATCTCGAGCAGTTGCTGGAGCGTCATGAAACACTGGCGACCGTCTACCTGTTTCGCGAACGGCTCAAGGAGGTGTGGGATCGCCAGGCACTCAGCCAGGAGGCTTTACTGAACGCGATGCAGGAGTGGTGTCAACAGGCTGAAGCCTCTGGTATCCAAGCACTCGAACGATTCTCGAATAACCTCAAGGGCTACAGCGTCAAGGCCGGGGTTGCAGGATAATCGAGCCTACCGCCGTGTGGTGACCGGCACAAGGCGAGGTACCCCTGAAATCGTCGCCGCAGGCTCGACGCCTCAGGAGGTGTCGCTCGCGCCGCGTGCCGGGAACATCGAGCCGACGTTTCAAGGCCCTCAACGTCGCGTGTTATTGCGCGCGGTCATGTCCTCAAGCAAACCGTCGATCCCTCGCCGCTGGGCAACTGCGGTGAATTGGTTGCGATAGGATGCAAGCAGGCTGATGTCCTGTACGGTGACATCGTAAGCTTGCCAGCGGCCATTGCGGAGTGCCATCCGGTAATCAACCCTAACCGGTGTTCCGCCAGGCTGCTGGATCTCGGTGCGCACGAGCGTTCGCGTTGCCGACGCATCGAGTTGCATCGGGAGGAACCGAATGTCCCAAGCACTGAGGCTGTCGAGCGCCGAGGCATAGGTCTGGATCAACAAACGCTGGAATTCCGCCTGAAAGACGCGGCGCTGTTCCGGGGTCGCATCGCGCCAGTAGGGGCCGAGTGCGAGCGCTGAAATACGCTGAACATCAACATGCGGCAAGAAGACCTGATCGACCAATCGGTACACATACTCTGGATCCTGCTTGAGCCGATCGCGATCCTCGCGCAAGACCTGCATCAGGGTATCCGACACCTCCTGAATGATGCGCTGTGGCTCATTGAGCGCACTCTGTGCCGGAGCGGCAACCAGCAGCAGAGCCTGCAGCAGAATGAGTTTGAGCCAAAGAGCTGGGGACGTCTTGTTCATCATCGTGCCTCGTGCGATCAATCATGTGAACAGTGGTGATGGCTGCTGAATCGAGTCCGTTCGCGCCCTCTCGGCATTGGCATCACCCAGGATGGCCGCCGACCGAGGGGGTCTCAGGACGACCCAGTGGTGTTGGCTGCAGTCGGGAACCGAACTAGGACGCTCGATCCAATGCGCCTGAACGATCCGATCCGGCTCGCGCGCTGGACGTTACATTAGGTCTGCGGGGATCAAATTTGTTCGGAAAAAAGTAGCCTCCGATGCGGTGATTCGGACTGGAGTCCCGCCCGGCATACCACGCTCCCGCGGCCTGCGGATTGTGCTTGGGCCGGGCCCGCAGCGGACTCGGGGTCTTGCGGACATCGCCAGAGTGCGTTGCTTTAAGATGAGTCAGTCTCAGTTCGAGCGGGAGCTCATCAAGATGAACTTAACGAAGATTCAGCAATTCTTCCTCAAGGATCGCTTTGCCGAACATGTCGGAATTGAATTGGTCGACGCGGCACCTGGACGTGCGACGGCCCGGTTGGAGATTCAGGATTACCATCTCAACGCGGTCGGTCTGGTGCACGGCGCGGCGATCTTTGCTCTGGCCGATCTTGTCTTCGCCGTCGCCTCGAACGCGCATGGAACCGTCGCGCTCGGGATCAACGTCTCGATTGCATACCTCAGCGGGACTCGCGGGCCTCTGCTCGTTGCGGAGGCCGAGGAAGTCTCAAGGAATCCGAAATTGGCTACTTACATTATCCGGATCAGAGATAAAAGTGAGACCCTGATTGCGCTCTTTCAAGGCACGGTTTATCGCAAGCGCGACCCCCTTGAGCCTTGAGCATCCGCAAATATCGGGGTGCGCCCCTCCCCGCTCGTTAACATCCACCAGCGAACATGGATCCGTCAGCGCGCAGTCGATCGTCCGAAGCGCGGAGGGCGTCGCGCGATCATGCGTGCCTAGACGCTGAGGTGCTGCTTGACGAGAGCATCCGTCAATTCAGGGATGGCGCCGGTCGCCATCAAGCGGCCACGATCAAGGATGACGAAGCGATCAGCGACCCGTCGCGCAAACGGCAATTTTTGCTCGACGAGGATGACCGTCAGATCCAAGTCGGTCATTAAACGTCGGATGATATCGCCGATCTCGTGAACGATATTGGGTTGAATCCCTTCGGTTGGCTCATCGAGGATCAGCAGCTTCGGATCGATCACCAGCGCTCGGCCAATGGCCAACTGCTGCTGTTGCCCGCCAGAGAGATCACCACCACGGCGCTGCAGCATGTCCTTGAGCACCGGGAAGAGCTCGAAGAGATAACCCGGGATCTGCTTGGAGCGATCGGGGCGGGCCCCGAGGCCGATCCTGAGATTCTCCTCAACGCTCAGCAGGGGGAAGATTTGACGACCCTGGGGAACATAGCCGATACCGAGCGACGCACGCCGCTCCGCACTGAGTTTGGCTAAATCTTGGCCACGATACAGCAGCGATCCAGATCGTAACGGCAAGAGTCCCATGATGCACTGCATCAGGGTCGTTTTACCGACACCATTTCGCCCCATCACACAGGTGCATTCTCCCGGCGTGATCTCGATGTCGAGATCCCACAGGGTATGACTTTCGCCATAGAACTGATTGAGTCCACTGATCTGAAGCATCGTCCACCCTGTCCTATCGAACACCGCCCTCTCGGTTGATCCGATCAACGTCCGCAACCGCCTCGATTGGTGACCTGAGCGGTCTCAGTGATGCCACACACACCTGATGCACCAACCTCAGCACCGTCCCAAACCGCGCAAGGCATCTGAATCCGATGATCCCTGCTTGAGCGTGCGTGCGAGCATCAAAAGCGCGAACCCGTCAGGTAACCCCGTCCGCGGCCCGCGCGACACGGCTTATTCGCCGAGATAGACCTCGATCACGCGTGGATCGTTCTGTACCTCATCCATGCTCCCTTCGGCGAGCACCGCGCCCTGGTGCAACACCGTCACCCGCTTGGCGATCGAGCGAACGAAGTCCATGTCATGCTCGACCACCACCACGGAATGACGGCCCTCCAGTGACAACAGCAACTCCGCTGTGCGATCCATTTCCTGATGCGTCATGCCGGCGACCGGCTCATCGACAAGCAGCAGTTGCGGGTCCTGCATCAAGAGCATGCCGATCTCAAGCCATTGCTTCTGACCGTGCGAGAGCGCACCGGCATCCTGGTCGAGCAGCTCTTGCAGCCCGATCGTCGTCAGGACCTCGTGAATGCGATCACGCTGTTCCCCCGTGAGGCGAGCGAACAGGGTTGGAAAGACGCGCTTGTCGCCCGCCATCGCCAGTTCGAGATTTTGGAACACCGTGTGCGACTCGAAGACAGTCGGCTTTTGAAATTTACGGCCGATCCCCAGCGCCGCGATCTCCGGCTCGGAGAGTTGCAGCAGATCGATACTGCGTCCGAAGGACGCCGTGCCCCCGTCAGGACGCGTCTTTCCCGTGATAATGTCCATCATGGTGGTCTTGCCGGCACCGTTAGGACCAATCACACAACGCAGTTCGCCCGCATTGACATAGAAGTTCAGATCATTGATCGCCTTGAACCCGTCAAAGCTGACATGCAACCCCTCCAGGTAGAGGATCACGCCCTGACTGACATCCAGTTCCAGGTCCAGTGTGGAGTACATGAACCGCCACTGCCGATCTCGACGCATCGACTCGCGCAGTTGCTCCACCGGCTTGCGTGCTGCTGGATTCATGGAGTGACCCTTGCCGTGCGCTCGCGCGGGCGTCGCACACGCCACCAGGTGACGGCCTGGCTGAACAAGCCCGCGATGCCTTTCGGTAAGAAAAGCGTCACCAGGACGAACAGCGCACCCAGCGCAAAGAGCCAGGCCTCGGGGAAGGCGCCAGTGAAATAGGTCTTACCGTAGTTGACCAGGACCGCCCCAATCACGGCGCCATAGAGTGTCGCACGCCCCCCAATCGCGACCCAGATCACCAGCTCGATCGAATTCAGAGGCGAGAACTCCCCCGGATTGATGATGCCGACCTGGGGAACATAGAGTGCCCCGGCAATCCCAGCGAGCATGGCTGAAAAGGTGAAGATTGCCAGTTTCACATGATCGACCCGGTACCCGATGAAGCGCGTACGGGCCTCGGCATCTCGAATCGCGACGGCGACGCGACCCAATCGCGAGGTGACGATGAAACGGCAGGCAAGATAGCCCAGGGCGAGGGTCAGGGCAGAGGCGAGAAAGAGTCCGATCCGAGTCGTGTCGTTCGTCAAATCGAATCCCAGGATGTCCTTGAAATCGGTCAGACCATTGTTGCCACCAAACCCCATCTCGTTGCGGAAAAAGGCAAGCATCAAGGCATAGGTCAGGGCCTGCGTCATGATCGAGAGATAGACTCCGGTCACCCGCGAGCGAAAGGCGAGATAGCCGAAGACGAACGCCAAGACCCCAGGCACCAGGATCGCCATCAGGACCGCGAACCAAAACATGTCGAAGCCCTGCCAGAACCAAGGCAGTTCGGTCCAGTTCAGAAACACCATAAAATCCGGCAGGACGGGATGACCGTAGACACCCCGATCGCCAATCTGCCGCATCAGATACATGCCCATGGCATAGCCGCCCAGACCAAAAAAGGCGGCATGCCCCAAGCTAAGAATACCCAGATAGCCCCAGACCAGATCGACCGCCACGGCAAGCAGGGCGTAGGTCAGATATTTGCCGAGCAAGGTCACGGTGTAGGTCGAAACGTGCCACGGGTTCCCTTCCGGCACGACCAAATTCAGGATCGGCACCAGCACCGCCACCAGTAGCAGCACCGCAAGCATTGCCTGACCACCACGGTCATCCCTCAGCAGCCTCCCTAAGACCATGTTTCGACTCTCCCAAACCCGATCGATTGGAATCTCCACTCATCGCTGATCACAGCTCACCGACGAAACCAGCCTGTGATGACAGGGACCAGAGCCGGCACGCGGCCAAGTGATCCCCTCCGGATGCCCTGTCAGATCACGTCTCGATCATTCCTGTCAGCGACTCAAGGCGACCGCTGCGCTAGCCGTCCGCCGCTCGACCACGTTGTGGAAAGAGACCACGCGGACGTTTCTGAATGAATAGGATGATGAAGACCAGGACCAGGATCTTGGCCAAGACCGCACCGGCCCAAGGTTCCATCAGCTTGTTGGCAACCCCCAGCGTCAAGCCGGCCACCAGTGTTCCCCACAGATTGCCGACGCCCCCGAAGACCACGACCATGAAGGAGTCGATGATGTAGGCCTGCCCCATATTGGGGCCGACGTTGGTGAGTTGTGACAAGGCGACCCCCGCGACCCCGGCGACTCCAGCACCCAGACCGAAGGTCAGTGCATCGACCCGACCCGAACGCACCCCCATCGAACGCGCCATCGCCCGGTTCTGAGCAACCGCGCGCACCTGCAACCCCAGCGCGGTGCGTTTCAAGATCACGAGCAAGGCAAAGAAGACCAAGAGGGCAAAGATCAGGATGTAGAGCCGGCTGTAGGTCAGCGCGAGTGCCGGATTGATTTGGAGCGATCCGCTCATCCAGGATGGATTCTGCACCGCGACATTCTGTGCCGAGATGGTCGTGCGAACGAGTTGCTGCAGGATCAGGCTGATCCCGAACGTCGCCAGCAGGGTCTCGAGCGGACGACCATAGAGAAAGCGGATCACGGTGCGCTCGATCAAAATGCCCATGAGCCCTGCGACGATGAAGGCGGCGGGGATGGCAACGAACAGTGAATAGTCGATCCAGTGCGGCATCGCTTGCTGCACCAGATAGGTGGTGTAGGCACCGATCATGATGAGCTCGCCGTGCGCCATGTTGATCACGCCCATCACCCCGAACGTGATGGCCAAACCGATGGCAGCCAGCACCAGGACCGACCCCAAGCTGAGTCCGAAGAAGAGCGTTTCGGCGGCCTCATTGAGCGAGCGCATCCGCTCGATGTGGGTGCGCGCCCGTTCCGCCGCGTCCCGAACTTCCGGATCGGTTTCTGCCGACAGCAGACGATTCAGACCATTGCGTGCGGCCGGATACAGACTGCCGGAGAGCCGATCGATCCCCCGCAAGCGGATCTCGGTAGCGGGATCCTGCAGATCAGCCAACGCCAGACTCAGGGTCAGATAATCACGCACCTGGCGGTTCTCTTCTTCCTCGAGCTGATCACGGATGGCCTGGATCACCAGCGGGTTCGGGTCGCCGAGCATCTGCTGTGCGGCCCTGAGACGAACCGCTGGATCGGGGCTGGCCAAGGTCAAGGCCGCGATCGCCGTGCGCAACTGCGTGCGCATGCGATTATTGATGGCAATCTTCTTCACCTCGCGCCGCGACGCCTCGCCGAGCTCCGACCCATCGAGCGCGTCACGCAGCCGATAGTCGCCCGCGCTGGGCGAGACCAAGACGAGCGCGCGATCCGCGTCGCGGACATAGAGCTGACCCGCGGCCAGAGCCTGGAGTAGCGCCGCCGCGCGCGGATCACCGCTCGCGGCAATGACGTCGACTGCGGCCTGCTTCACCGCGAAGGATGGATCACTCAGATCGATCAGCGCGGCCTCGAATGACACCGTCTCCGACCCCTCGGCGCTGACCCGCGTCACCGCGAACAAGCACAAGAGGACCAACAACGAGCTGATCCAGATACCGCGGTGGAGCGGAATTCTCGTAGGCATGCTCTTCATCATCCAAGGGGTGGCATGTTGGTGGCGCGGTCACGCCGCGCTGCCGGGCGGTGCGAGATCCGGTTCGCGACACCGGATCTCGCAGGCTCCTCACTCTGCCTCGCTGCCGAGACAGGTCTGAGTCACCGTGTTGAAGTTTCCGCACATGATGGGCGGTGTCCAATCGGCGATCAGATCCTTGGATCCCTCGAGATAATCCGACCAGGCATCACCTGGAACCTCCTCATCGGTCTGCCACACCACCGCGAACTGACCATCCTCCTGAATCTCACCGATCAGGACAGGCTTGGTGATATGGTGGTTTGGCAACATCCTCGCCGTCCCCCCCGTCAGGTTCTGCGTTTCCAGCCCGATGATTGCGGCCTGTACCGCATCCGTGTCCGTGGTCCCGGCCTTCTCCACCGCCTGGACCCAGAGGTCGAAACCGATCTTGTGCGCCTCCATCGGATCATTGGTCACGCGCTTGTCGTTCTTGATGAAGCCGTGCCAGGTCTCGATGAATTCGGCATTGTTGGGGTCGTCGACGCTCATGAAGTAGTTCCATGCCGCGAGATGCCCGACCAAGGGCTTGGTATCAATACCCGAGAGCTCTTCTTCACCGACCGAGAAGGCGACGACCGGAATGTCGTCGGCTGTCACACCCTGATTGGCGAGCTCCTTGTAAAACGGAACGTTCGCGTCCCCGTTGATGGTCGAGACCACGGCGGTCTTTTTCCCCTCGGAACCAAATCGCTTGATGCGAGCAACGATCGACTGCCAGTCCGAGTGGCCGAACGGGGTGTAATCGATCATGATGTCTTCATCGGCGACGCCATTCTGCTTGAGATAGGCCTCGAGAATGCGGTTCGTGGTGCGCGGATAGACGTAATCCGTTCCAGCGAGCACCCAGCGTTCGATGCCGAGCTCATCCTTCAGATAATCGACCGCTGGAATCGCCTGTTGGTTGGGTGCGGCGCCAGTATAGAAGACGTTTTTCGAGGACTCCTCGCCCTCGTACTGCACGGGGTAGAAGAGAAGTCCATTGAGTTCCTCGAAGACGGGGAGCACGGATTTCCGAGACACCGACGTCCAGCATCCGAAGACCACATCCACCTTGTCTTGCGTCAAGAGTTCACGGGCCTTCTCGGCAAACAAGGGCCAATCCGATGCCGGGTCCACAACCACGGCCTCCAGGGGCCGGCCCAACAACCCCCCTTTCTTGTTCTGCTCCTCGACCAGCATCAGAACCGTGTCCTTGAGTGTCGTCTCACTGATGGCCATGGTGCCGGACAGCGAGTGGAGCACGCCGACTTTGATCGGTGGTTCCGCGGACTGAGCCGGGGTCAGGGCCATGAGTGCGACGGCACAGGCCGCACTGAGCAGGGTCGTTTTGATCGGATTAGGCTTCGACATGCAGTGGAGCTCCTCTGGGCTAGGTCGTCATGAATCGCAGCGTGAGAGTCGAGTTTCCGCAACCCGATAACAAGAATCACGCCAACGATGGTCGCCGGCGGCAGAAACGTGTCTCGTGTACCCCATCGACATCACAGGATGGGATCGAGTGCACGCGAACACCGACTGCTCGACACCCTCGAGACCGCACCCGCTCCAGCGCGGACGACGCGCGAGAGCACGGTAATCCTAGCGGGCACGAAGGGATCCGACCCATCAACCGGGTGCCCGAGATGGTGGCAACAGTGGAGCGTCAGCCGCGCACCGAAAGCGCGAAAACAGCGTCCGGGTCGCAACCCGCACCGCCAACGTCAAGAATAGGAACCGGTCTCTGCCTCGATCGCGTCAACACGCGCACCGGCATAGTGCCCTCTCATGAGTTAAGAGGGCGCATCACCCAGCATCCGCACCACAATAGAACAAACTAGACAAACGGGTGGTGGCGACACCGCTTCCAACGCCGCCATCCTGGATTCGGAGCTTTGCGATCCAGACAGATTGTGTGCGGTCATCGAGACGAAGCCACCCCGACGATGCAGGGCGATTACAGTAGGATGCTGGGCAACCACGGGCGCAAAGACACACCCGCACGTGATCATCGAGCCTCGATGATCACTAGCACCGGCGCACACTAGGAGAGATTCGGATTGAGGCCAACAACGAGGCTGACCTCACAGGATGGAGGCGTGATCCGCGCGGAGGATGGCGCGCGAGGGCACGCCATCCCGATCAATCAGCGACACCAAGAGGCGGTCGCCGAACTTACTCGACGGCAAAACTCGGTTGATCGGATGCAACCTTCATGATGGTGTCCCGACCGCGGTCGTCAGCCTTGCGGTAATAAAGGACAAGGTCACGCTCGCGCGGCGTCAACGGGTCCGTGTCTTCGAGACAGAGCAGATAGGTCGGGGTCACGGTGCCGAGGGCGACCGCTAGTTCCTGCGCTTCTTCGAGCCCCATCCGGCGAATGCCTTGCTCGTAGTTGCTGATGCGCGACTTCGAGAGCGACTCAGTCCGCGCGGAGAGCTCCGACAGACTCAGCTTCTGATCATGACGCGCGGTTCTCAGGCGTTGCCCGATGCGTTTGGTGAGATCGATGTTTCTTGGGTTATTAGTCACGACAATATTTCAGTGGTTAATCAATGGCTCATTCTCATTCAAGAGGTGTGTCCAGGGCGCTCCCCGGAGCAAGTCCTCCATGGCTTCACCAATTACTATACACGGGGTGATAGATTTTTGCAGTCCTTCATGAAAAACCGGGCGCAATGTGTTCGGATACGGGCTCACGGCACCGCACTTGTCGAATTGGATCGCAGTCATCCGGACGTCTCCGGGAGACCTAGCCGAGACAAGCATCCTCCCAGGTCGCGACGTCGCCCACGGTTTGGGGCGTTGCCTCGACGATTCGATCGGCGAACACGCGGTCCAGTGTTCTCATGAAGCACTTGGTTTGGGGCGACAAAAACTTGCCGCGTCGCTGAACGATCCCATAGCTGCGTTTCGGGAAATACTGATGCAGCGGAATGCGACTCAGCTTTTCCTCACCGGTGAGACAGACGTCGGTGACAATGGAGATCCCGAGGCCGAGTTCGACATATTTCTTGATGACCTCCCAACCACCCGCTTCGAGCGTCACCCGATACCCGAGGTTGTGCTGCTTGAAAACGAGATCGACGAGACGCCAGGTGCTTAAGTGCCGTGGCGGCAGGATCAGGCCGTAGGGGGCGATCTCCTCGAGCGTGACGGATTCCTGATGTGCCAGGGGATGATCCAAGGGCGTGATCAGGGTCGGGCTGAAGGTCACGAAAGGGCGGTAGGTGATATCGTCCGGGATCTCCATCATGGAACCAACGGCCAGATCCACCTCGTCGGCTCGCAACATGGCCAGACCATCGCGCCCGGTGACGTTGTGCATCTTCAGGTCGATACCGGGATATTGGTCGACAAAGACCCGCACGGGATCGGGCAGGATGTAGAGGATCGTCGATTCGCCAGCCGCGATGTTCAACACGCCATGGTCAACACGTCCGCACTGAGTCGCAAAGGTCTCGTGCAGTTTGTCCATCCCCTCGACCAGCGGTTCGGCCATCTGAAACAACAGATCACCTTCAGGTGTCAGCTTGATCTTCGGGCCGCGGCGCTCGAACAGGACGGTGTCGAACTCACGCTCAAGCGCTTGGATTTGCAATGACACGGTCGGCTGACTCAAAAAAATCTTCTCGGCGGCGGCACTCACGCTGCCGGTGCGCGCGGCGTGGCAAAACGCCCGAAGTTGTTTGAGTCGGTTTTGTTTGTAGTGAATCTGGGATGCGGAGCCCATGAGGATCTGATTCGTTTGGTGGTTTCTTGTTTCTATAGTATCTCAGCATTGCCATTGAAAGAAACAATCATGTCACAGTCGTGATGTCGCCTGAACCAGGCCCGCCGCATTCCGGTCTCTCCTGTTCAGCGTCCACGCGTGATGGAGCGGAGCGCGTCCAGTCGTGAGTCTGCATCACCCAGATTCCCGCACGTTGAGCGTCCATCCAGGTGCGGAGCGCTCGCGACGCGCACGCTGGTTTTCCGGTTTGGTCATGCTTCGTCGAGTTGGTGAAGGATATTCCGCGCGACGCGGCGCTGATCATCGTCACCTTCCTCGAGTACTTCGTAGAGCACGGTGCGCGCGGCAAAGACACTGCCGAGTTCGCGCAACCGATTCGCGCGGCGGAGCTTCGCCTCGACCGAATTGATGTCCTCTGAGAGCGGACCCAAGGGCGTCGCGGGGTGCGCCGACGACGCGGCCGGAGTCTGGGGCAGATCCTCGGACTCCATCCGGTCCAACTCCTCGTCCATTTCCTCCTCGGTGAGCGGGCGCCACCGATCCGGATCATCGAAATGGGGATCGAGGTCACGACCAACCTCGGCTGCCGCCGTCTTAGCCGAGGTGGCTCCCGGTCGGTGCGGAGGCGTCGCCGAAGGCTCGCCCGGCGCTGCGTCGGCCTCATCCTCCGACCCCTGCCCACGTCGTCGGACGAGGATCTTCGAGGCGACGATGCCCACCTCGTACAGCAACCACATCGGAACGGCCAAGAGGGTCTGCGAGATCACATCAGGGGGCGTCAACAGCATCCCGACGATGAAGACACCAACGATGACATAGGGGCGAATCCGCGCCAAATCGGCCGGTGTCGTGACCCCCACCGCGACCAGTAGAAAGGTCGCGATCGGAATCTCGAAGGCGATCCCAAAGGCGAAGAAAAGTGTCAGCACGAAATCCAAATACGCCGAGATGTCGGTCATCATGGCCACGCCCGCGGGCGTCGAGGCGGCGAGGAAACCGAACACCAAGGGAAAGACCGCGAAGTAGGCGAAGACGATGCCCATATAAAACAACAAGATACTCGACAACAACAGCGGCGTGGCCAGGCGTTTTTCGTGCGTATAGAGACCGGGCGCGACGAAGCCCCAGAACTGATAGAGCAGATAGGGCATGGAGAGAAAGACCGCGGCCACCAAGGCAAGCTTGAAGGGGGTCAGAAAGGGCGCCGCGACCTGGGTGGCGATCATGGTGTTGCCGTCAGGCAATTTCGCCATGAGCGGCGCGGCGACGAATCCATAGATCTCGTTCGCAAACGGAAAGAGCAGCAAGAAAATGAGCAAGATGGCGATCGCCATGCGGATCAAGCGATCTCGCAGTTCGATCAGATGTGAGACGAACGGCTGTTCGGCGCCCAGTTCGTCAGGCTGCTTCGCGGGGGGCATAGGAACAATGATCTCGCGCTGGTTGGAGGTCGGCGAGGGCGCCGAGCCTGACGTGGTCTGATTCACGAACCGAGAGGACGATCGCGGCCACTCACCCACCGGTCATCAGCGCGTGGGGGAGTTTCGAGTCAGCACGCCATCATCGATCGCTCTGACGGTTTGGGCGTGGTCGAGGTCGCGTGAGTGCAGCTGGAGCCCGGAGCGGCCAGACTGACCGCGTTTTCGATCCGGGGTCCGTGTCAGGTCGAGGTCGGCTTCTCACCCGGGTCGCTGTCACTCCCAGCACGTGGATCACGATCGGCACCGGATCCCGTTTGCGCCGGGATCGTGGCAGGACCCGCGGAGGGGGAACCGGATGGGACGCTGGCCGTCGTTTCCTGATCGCGCTCCCTGGACGGTGTCCGCCTCGACGATGCCGGATCCTGAGCGGGCCGATCACCCATGATCGTCTCCTCGAGAATCGTCTCGAGGGGACGACTGCGCGCCTGCTTGTCAAGGATCGCCTTCAACTCGTCGGCCTTGAGTTCGCGTCGAATCTCATCCTGAACCGATGACAGGGTTCGCCGTGCCCGGCCGATCCAGAGTCCAGCGATGCGCGCGACTTTCGGGAGTCGCTCCGGGCCAATGACCACCAGCGCCACGACAGCGATGATGACCAACTCCCAAAAACCCCAGTCGAACATAGCGTCCCTCAGGCCGTCGAATGCGTCTGTTGCACGTTAGGCGGATTTCTCCGGCGCCTTGGTCTGGCTCGGTTTGGCAACGTCGCCATCGGCGACCCGTTTCTCGCCCGTCTGCTCAAGCGATTTGGGATCCGCATCCTGCTCGGCCTTCTCGGTCTCGGACATGGCACTGCGGAATCCTTTGATTGCATTGCCCAGATCCGACCCGATCCCCTTCAGTCGCTTGGTGCCAAACAGCAGCACCACGATGAGCAGGATGATCAAGAGTTGCCAGATACTGATTCCACCAGCGCCCATGTTCTCCTCCGGACCGCCACGTTCGAGCGGTCAACGCATGTGATCAAAACCGACGGCGGTGATGCCATCGATGAAATTCTCGGCCATGCGGATCCCCTGACCCTTCGGGAATCCGAAGCCTGCGGATCATACCGCAAACCCCATCCTCGCGGTTAGCGCCGCGCATGCCGAGGGGCCGCGGCATCATCAGGAGTCACGATTGGCCTTCTCGGTTAGGCCTGAGAGTCCGAAACGCCGCTCCAACTCCGCCGCCACGACCTCCGGACCAAGCCCGCGATGCGCAAGCAGCACCAGGGTATGAAACCAAAGATCGGCGATCTCGTGCACCAACCGCTCCGGATCACCGTCCTTCGCGGCCATGACGGTTTCGGTTGCCTCTTCCCCGATCTTTTTCAAGATCGCGTCCTCGCCTTTGGCATAGAGGCTCGCAACATAGGAACTGCCGGCCTCCGCACCCTTGCGCGCCTCCAACACCTCACCCAATCGCGCCAGAACATCATCCATCGTCGTTACCTTTTCCCATAGATGGCTTCAGGGTCCTTCAAGACCGGCGCAATCTCGACCCAATGTCCCGCCGCATCCAGTTCACGGAAGAAACAATTGTGGCGGCCGGTGTGACAAGCGATACCCCCGCGCTGTTCGACCTCCAGCAAGATGACATCTCCATCACAGTCGAGGCGCAGCGCATGGACCACCTGCTGATGGCCGGACTCCTCACCTTTGTGCCAAAGCCGTCCGCGTGAGCGTGACCAGTAGACCGCATGCCCCGTCTCGCGTGTCAGACGCAGTGCTTCCGGATTCATCCAGGCCATCATCAGGATGGTCCCGGTTCCACGCTCCTGTGCGATGACAGGAACCAACCCGTGGGAGTCCCATTTGACGACATCGAGCCAATCTTCAGTCATGCTGCCCAGTCCTCTTCAGATCGCATGGGTGACGCGTCAGCGCACCCGGATGCCGCACCCTCCGCTCGCCTGGCGCCGCCGTGGTGAGACGTCCCAATCCTCGGGCCGCCGGGTGTGATGAGGCACCTTGCCGCGCCCCCACTGAGTGAATACTGGCGTCCCACGCCAGCTGCGACAACCGCGCCAATCACCGGACTGCCGCGGATTCGGCGGTCAGGATCGGGTCAACCGATCGGCGAGACGCTGACCCTCAGCAAAGTCGAGCGTCCCCTCATAGATCGCTCGCCCCGTGATGGCACCCACAATCCCGCAACTGGCGACCTCGGCCAGGGCACGCACATCATCGATCACCGTGATGCCACCCGAGGCGATAACCGGACGCCCGATGGCCCCGGCCAGTGCACGGGTCGCCTCGACGTTCGGCCCACTCATCATCCCATCGCGCCCGATATCGGTGTAGACGATCGCCGCAACGCCGGCATCCTCGAACCGCCGGGCAAGCGACTCGACCTGAATCTCGGTGACCTCCGCCCAGCCCTCGATCGCAACACAACCGTCCCGCGCATCCAACCCGACCATCACCTGGCCGGGGAAGGAGCGACAGGCTCGCTCGACGAAGACCGGCTCCTTGACCGCCTGCGTACCGATGATGCAGTAGGTCACGCCGGCATTCAGATAGGCCTCGATCGTCGCCTCGTCACGGATGCCGCCCCCCACCTGGATCGGCAGCTCGGGAAAGGCCTCGACAATCGCCCGAATCGCCGCGCCATTGACGGGCATCCCCGCGAAGGCCCCATTGAGATCGACCAGATGGAGACGGCGTGCCCCCTCATTGACCCAACGCCCAGCAGTGTCGACCGGATCGTCGGAGAAGACCGTCTCCTCATCCATCCGGCCTTGGCGCAGCCGTACACATCGTCCGTCCTTCAAATCGATCGCGGGAATCAGCAGCATGAAGTTGGTCTCTCGCTATCGGAATCGTTCACGCGTCGCAGTGCGGTGGCTCGCCGTGCGCGCATCGACCTTCGCACTCGGCGCCTAGAGCGAGCCCTTCGTCGAGGGCGTCATACCGGTCATGCGCGGGTCGGGCTCGACGGCCATGCGCAGCGCACGACCGAATGCCTTGAAGATCGTTTCCGCTTGATGATGCGCATTGTCCCCGCGCAGGTTGTCAATGTGCAACGTGATGGCCGCGTGGTTGACCAGGCCTTGGAAGAACTCTCGAAAGAGGTCGACGTCAAATCCCCCGATCATGGCACGGGTGAAGCTGACGTTGAACGTCAACCCCGGGCGTCCCGACAGATCAACGACCACCCGCGACAGGGCCTCGTCTAGGGGTACGTAGGCATGCCCGTAGCGGCGCACGCCGTGCTTGGTGCCAAGTGCCCGAGACAACGCCTGGCCCAGGGTGATGCCGATGTCCTCGACCGTGTGATGTGCATCGATCTGCAGATCGCCCGCGGCCTGGATGTCGAGATCGATCAGACCATGCCGAGCCACTTGATCGAGCATGTGGTCGAGAAACGGAAGACCGGTTTGCAAGCGACTGCTGCCCTGACCATCGAGATCGATGCTCACGCGAATCTGCGTCTCCAGGGTCTGGCGCTCGACCTCTGCCGTGCGAACCATTCCCGTGCGATCGATACGCTCTGTCTTCATGGGTTGCTCAGGTGTCCTGATCCTTGCGAATCGGCATTAAACCATAGGCGCTTGCGGCAAGATAAGACCCGGGGTCACGCGCAACCAGAGCGCTTCGCCGTTCTTGCGCTTCATCTCGAGGGTCTGATCGATCGGCAGACCCATGATCTGCCGGGTCAAAACGTCCATTACCCAACCGTGCGTGACCAGCAGAACGGCTTCGCCGGGATGCTGGCGAGCAATCTCGCCAACGCCCCGTTGCACCCGCTCGACAAAGTGTTCCAAGGACTCACCCTGCTCGAACTCACAGGCAGGGTCGCGCCGCACAATGCCCTCGTGCAAACCCGGATGGCGCCGCGCGATTTCGCGCTTACTCATGCCCTCAATTCGCCCGAAGTGACGTTCCTTGAGATCGGCGTTCGCGCGCGGGGGCGGCAATCCCCAAGCCACCGCCAGAATCTCCGCCGTCTGCGCCGCCCGCTGCAATGGACTCGTCCAAATGCAGGTGAAGCCAGCATCACGCCAGCGTTCGGCCATCATCCGCGATTGCATGGACCCGGTCTCGTTGAGGGGGACATCGATCCAACCCTGTAGAACGCCGGTGACATTCCAATCCGTTTCGCCGTGCCGAACAACGCAGATCGCTGCCGGCTCGTTCGGGTTGCTCGGGTTGCTGTCGTTCATGACTCGTTGCTCGCATGGCAATGATCGCGGCCGCTCCGCTCGTGTAAGGGGCTCGAGTGCGCTGCACGACACCCGCGATCGCACACTTGAGAGGCCACCTGTGAATCACCGGATCTTGGAGCGTACGCGGCACATGCGCGAGGAGTTCGACGTATCGAAACCATGCCACCAGGCTCCATCACCATCGCGCGACGGCATCGGCCGCTGCATCAAGTAGGGGGTGGAGGGAGCCACTCTCTCAGGTTCACAGGTTCAGCTTAGGGCGCAAGCCGCTCGATCCGCCAGGATGCCGCCTCCTCCTCGCCCGAGACGGGATCGACCCGGCTGTAGAGGAAACGATCATGGAGGCGGCTGTCACGGCCCTGCCAAAATTCGAGCGACTCGGGGACGATGCGATAACCGCCCCAAAAGTCCGGCAGTGGGATCTTGCCTTCCCCGAAACGCGATTTCATCTCCGCAACTTTTGCCTCGAGCAAGGCCCGTGAGCGAATGACCTGGCTCTGCGGGGATGACCAGGCTCCGATCTGGCTGCCCCGCGGCCGCGTCACGAAATATTGCAGTGACTCCGCACTGGTGATGCGCTCCACCCGACCCTGGATCTGCACTTGCCGCGCCACGGCCAGCCATGGAAACAGCACGGCGACCCGAGGATTGACCTCCATCTGCTCGGCCTTGCGGCTGTGATAATTCGTGAAGAACACGAAACCGCGCTGATCATAGAGCTTCAGCAAGACCGTGCGCACGAACGGCTGGCCGCTTGCGGCAACGGTACAGAGGGTCATGCCGTTGGGCTCCGGCAGCGCCAGTTCGATCGCGGCCTGATACCACTGTTCGAACTGGCGCAGCGGATCAGGGTCTAGGTTCGCGCGGGTCAGACCGCGCGACATGGCTTCGTCTCGGAATGCGTTAAGATTCATTGGGAATGATCAAATACAATACAAAAAATTAGGATAATTGGTTCGCCAAATGATCGACTCGAAGGTAGTTTCACGATCTAAGACCGAGTTGAACGGTCAAACATCCGCGAGTGTCTTGTCGTCACCACTGTACGACGCGGTGTCCTGATGCCGCGCACCACCGAGCGGAACGGTCATTCACAATCGAATCGGAGCATCACCATGAGCACCCCCTCCACCCGCCCCATGTCACGGCTTGAGCAAATCGCGGCACTCAAACAGGATTGGGCCGAGAACCCCCGCTGGACCGACGTCTCGCGCGGCTACTCGGCCGAGGATGTGGTGCGTCTGCGTGGCTCCCTGCAGCCCGAGCATACCCTGGCGCGGCGGGGCGCCGAAAAACTCTGGGCACTTGTCCGTGGCGACGCGAAGAAAGGCTATGTCAACTGCATGGGCGCCTTGACGGGCGGTCAAGCGATGCAACAGGCCAAGGCCGGCATCGAGGCGATCTATCTCTCGGGATGGCAAGTCGCCGCTGATGGCAACACCTCGGAGACCATGTATCCCGATCAGTCGCTCTATGCCTACGATTCGGTCCCGACGATGGTGCGGCGCATCAACAACGCCTTCAAGCGCGCGGATGAAATTCAGTGGTCGAAAGGCATCGAAGCGGGCGATGCGGGCTACATCGACTATTTCCTCCCCATTGTGGCCGATGCTGAGGCCGGCTTCGGTGGCGTGCTCAATGCCTTTGAACTCATGAAGAACATGATCGCCGCAGGGGCATCCGGTGTCCACTTCGAGGATCAGCTGGCCGCGGTGAAGAAATGCGGACACATGGGGGGTAAGGTCCTGGTCCCGACCCGCGAGGCCGTACAGAAACTCATTGCGGCGCGTTTGGCAGCCGATGTCATGGGTGTTCCAACCCTCCTGCTGGCGCGCACCGATGCCGAAGCCGCCAACCTCCTGACTTCGGACGTCGATGATCACGATCGCCCCTTCGTCACCGGCGCCCGCACCGACGAGGGCTTCTACGTGGTGCGCAACGGTCTCGAACAGGCCATCAGCCGCGGGCTTGCCTATGCGCCCTACGCGGATCTGGTGTGGTGTGAAACCGGGACGCCGGATCTCGGGTTCGCGCGTGAATTCGCCCAGGCCGTCCTCGGTGAGAACCCCAACAAGCTGCTCGCCTACAACTGCTCTCCTTCCTTCAATTGGAAGAAGAACCTCGATGATGCCACCATTGCCAAGTTCCAGGACGAACTTGCCAGCATGGGTTACAAATACCAATTCATCACCCTCGCCGGCATTCACAGTATGTGGTACAACATGTTCGATCTGGCGTATGACTATGCCCGCGGCGAAGGGATGCGTCATTATGTCGAAAAGGTCCAGGCTCCCGAATTCGCCGCGCGCGAAAAGGGCTACACCTTCGTGTCGCATCAGCAAGAGGTCGGCGCGGGCTATTTTGACGACATCACGACGACCATCCAGGGTGGCGCCTCGTCCGTCACCGCCTTGAGTGGCTCAACCGAGGAAGCGCAGTTCTAAGCGCCTCGTCCAGAGCCGGCTCGCCGGCTCTGGACACACTTCGAATTACCCGCGACCCCCATTTGTCCGCACCCAGTATCGGTGGCTCGATCAGGCTCGGTGGCTCCCGCCGCGAGTGTGTCCGACCCTCATGCCGAACCACCTCGAAACGCTCGCACCCAGGCGCCCCCTCACGGCGCGATACCGATGGGAGTGCCGGTACGCCCCTGCGCAGGCACAACCCTTGATCCGGGCGGCTCGATCGCCAGCGCCCATCCTGCGCGGCGTCACTTTTCCCATGCTTCTTGAGCGTGTTAGAGTGATGGTTGAGAGTTCTGCCCCCTTCTTGCCCCCAGGCTGCAAGGAATAGAGTTCACCATTGCGCAACCGCTCCAGGATGATTCTCACGCAGGCGCAACGGTCGACAACCGGATGGGTCGCACTCACCGTCGCGTTGACGATGAGTGTC
Source organism: Thiocapsa imhoffii (assembly GCF_016583985.1). Classification (GTDB taxonomy): domain Bacteria; phylum Pseudomonadota; class Gammaproteobacteria; order Chromatiales; family Chromatiaceae; genus Thiocapsa; species Thiocapsa imhoffii. The sequence continues at coordinate 230,853 of NZ_NRSD01000004.1, forward strand.
TTGATCGTCCACCAGGCAGCCATTGACATCCCCTCTAGGACGCGCGCGCAGCAGGAAATGATCGCGAGCGCCTTGCTCGAGCGCCTCGCCGCCGCCATCCCACTGGAACTCGATGAGGCCGATACGCATTGGGTCGAGCGACTCCTCGCCCTGGAACGTCTCGACCTTCAGGTGCTTGAGCTTGACCTGATCGCGGACGCACCAGGAGAGCCGGTAGGAACCTTCACGTCGACCCAGGTTGGCTGGTTCGACGGGGACAGCGCCACGCGGTCGAACCTGCTTGACGCGGCACGCACAGCGGCGATGCAACCACAGTTCGCCACCCTGACCGAGCCGCGCCGCCTCCTCGCCATCATGGCGCTCGGCGATCCTCCAGCAACACCGAGCCCCAGCAACGCTGCGCCGCCGCCCCTCCCGGTCGTCTCGTTGGTGATGGAGCTCGCGGCCATCGAAGCGGCACAACGCCGACAGTTGCTCGCCTGGACGAATCCATTGATCTGGCTCTTCGCGGCCGCTCTCGTGCTCTCCATCACCCTGATAACAAACGCATCCCCCCATCAGGCGGGCACCAGCACCCAGGGGGGTCGCACGCTCCTGAATCGCGCGACCGAGACGCCGCTCCATGGGGTTCGAGCAACGGATGCCTTCAGTCAACGCCTCGCGGATCTCGAGCACATTCTTGATATCGCCGCGGTCGTGCTGGTCGGGATCGACGCGCGGGGGCACGTTCGACTCGTCAACCGCAAGGCGTGCTTGGTGTTAGGCCTGGCGCGCGATCAGATCATCGGTCGTGACTGGGTCGACACCTTCATCCCGGAGCGGGAGCGTCCTCGGACCCGGCACATCCTAGCCAACCTGATCGACGTGGAGCAGGCCGACCACGCAGAACTCATCTCCGGGATCGAGGGTGCGCTCCTCTGCGCGGACGGATCAGAGCGTCTGATCGAGTGGAACAACAGCCGGATCTTGGATCCGGCGGGTCACATTATCGGCGCCCTGGGTTCAGGCACCGACATCACCGAACGCAAGCAGGCTGAGCGGGCCCTGTCCTATCTGGTGACCCTCGAGACGGTCCTGGTCGAGACCTCGCGCTCCTTGGTCGCGGCCCCGGCCGACGCCGTCGGGCCAGTGGTCGAAAATGCATTGGGCGCGGTCGCCCGCCGCATGCATGCCGATCGGGCCTACGTCTTCGTGCTGAGCCGCGATGGCCTGAGTATGCGCAACACCCACGAGTGGAGCGCGAGCGGCTTGGGCTTGATGAATGAGTCGAGTGCCCCGCGCGTGCCCACCTCGCTCATCCCGCGCTGGATGGAAACCCTCCAGTACGGTGATGACATTCGCATCGACGACGTGGCGCGACTACCCGAAACCTGGCGCGTGGATCGGGAGCAACTCGAGCAGCTCGAAGTGCGCGCGGTGGCGGCCGTTGCCTTGCGTGTTGCCGGGCGGCTCGGCGGATTCGTTGCCATCGAAATGGTCAGCGAACCGCGTGTTTGGCGCGATTCGGAGATGCGGGCGCTCGGTTTTCTTGGTGATCTGATCGGGGGGGCCTTCGAGCGACGACGCAATGAACTGAAACTGATCGAGAGTCGGCGCAAACTTGAAGAAATCGCCCTCTACGACCCCTTGACCAGACTCCCAAACCGGCGGCTGCTCGCCGAGCGCATGGACGAGGCGGTTGCGCAAGCACGTGAGCGTGGCGATCTGCTCGGCGTCTGTTACCTGGATCTCGATGGCTTCAAACCCATTAACGACACCCTGGGACACAAAATGGGCGATCGGGTTCTGATGACGGTCGCCAGCCGCCTCCGCGCCTGCGTCGGCGAACAGGATACGGTTGCGCGTCTTGGGGGCGACGAATTCGTGTTGCTCATGACCCACCTGGAGTCCCTCTCGGATTGCGCGGCCGGGCTCGAGCGGGTGCTCGCGTCCCTCGCCCAACCCATTCTCATCGACGGCGAGACACTCGGGGTCACGGGCAGTCTTGGCGCCACGCTGTTCCCGCAAGACGCAGGGGATGCCGACACCCTGCTGCGACATGCCGACCACGCCATGTATCAGGCGAAGCAACAGGGCCGCAACCGCTATCAGTTCTTCAAGTCACTCGACGATCCGTCCGATCAGGCACAGAAGGCCGAGTTGTCGCGCATTCGCACCGCGATCGAGGGGCATGAACTGCGCCTGCACGTCCAACCCCGGGTGGACATGCGTTCCGGCCAAATCGTGGGCGTGGAAGCCCTGGTGCGTTGGGAGCATCCAGAACGCGGGCTCCTGCCGGCACGGGAATTCGTACCGCTCATGAAGGGCGACGAGCTCCTGAAAGACCTCGATTGGTGGGTCATGGAGCATGCGCTCGAGCTCCTGGAAGCGTGGCAGCAGGATCACCCTGGATTATCGATGAGCCTGAATCTATCCGGCTGCACGCTTGATGATCCCGCCTTCATCACCCGCCTGCAGGACGTGCTCGCCCGGCACCCTACGATTGCCCCGGCGCGCCTGCAACTCGAGATCGTTGAATCCGAGGCCCTGCACGATGTCGAGACAACGGCCTCGGTCATCCGCGCCTGTGCGGTCCTCGATGTGCGTTTCGCGCTGGATGGCTTTGGCAATGGCTATGCGTCACTCACTGATTTTCGCTGCCTCCCGGCACAGATCGTCAAGATCGACCAAGTCGTGGTCCGCGATATCCTGCGGTCACGCGACGACCGCTGTCTCGTCGAGGGCGTCATCGGGATTGCGCATGCCTTCGAGCGCGAGGTCGTGGCCGAGGGTGTCGAATCGGCCATGCATGGACTGCTGTTGATGGACCTCGGATGCCGGCTCGCGCAAGGCTATGGCATCGCCGAACCCATGCCGCCCGAGCAACTCCGAGCCTGGATGACCACCTATGCCGTGCCATACCTATGGAACGAGCGCCCGAAGGTGGATTGGACGGTGGAGGATCTCACGCTCTTGAGCCTGGAGGCACTGGTCCGCGGCTGGGTCAAACGGCTCATTCGCAGTGCGTCCTCGGACCCGGCCGCGAGGCCGCTCGAACCGCGCGCCGAAGCCAGCGAATTCAGCGCCTGGCTTGCGGGTGAAGGGAAGACCCGTTATAGCGACCGGCCGAACTTCATCCCACTCGAAACCTCGCATCAGCGACTCTGCGAACAGGCCTCACTCCTGCTCGAGGCAAGCCGTTTCGAACGCAGCGCCGCGGTACATCGCATCCCGGCATTGTTCCAGCAACGCGATGCCCTGATCCAGGCGATTCAAGCCCTGCAACAGGACATCCTGGAAGACAGGGATCGCCACTCGGGACGCATTGTGCGGTCGCAGCATTCCGCTATACTCGAAGCTCGGAATCGCAGTGCAACGCAGGCATGAGCGCGGCACATTCCGAGGTTGGCCCTCTGCCCGCGGTGATTCTGAGCCGCCTCGAGGAGCCGTGCTGAGCCGGCGTCGTCGAGAACCGACTCGCTCATCCGGCCCGCTCCATCGGGTCCCCTCATCGGGCTGGGTCGAACATCGCGATACAGACGACCGAGGACCCCATGAAGCCACTTGAGCCCAATTTCAAAACCGCCGATCTCGTCGATCAATACGAAGAGAGCGTGCGCGTCTGTGATCCACTTTTTCGCGACTTCGGAGGGCACACCCGCTTCCATGGACGCGTGGTCACCCTGAAGTGCTTCGAAGATAATTCGCTGGTCAAAGCGACACTCGCCGAGCCCGGGCACGGCCGCGTGTTGGTCGTCGACGCCGGCGGATCCTTGCGCTGTGCCATGCTGGGCGACCTCATCGCGGGCAGCGCGGTCGAACAGGGTTGGGCGGGGGTCATCCTCCATGGCTGCATTCGCGACAGCCGCGAGATCGCGGCTATGCCGCTCGGGGTCAAGGCCCTCGCCACGCATCCACGCAAGAGCCTCAAGCGCGGCGAGGGACAACGGGATGTTCCGATCACCTTCGCCGGCGTGCGCTTTGTGCCGGGTGACCTCGTCTACTGTGACGAGGATGGCATCCTGGTCAGTGAAGAGGCCTTGTGTCCTGATCACTGAACAGCCTGCCGGTCAGCGCCAGGATTCCGGGTCCGGGCCGAGCCCTCCGCTCGTTCGCCGGTCACCGCGCAGCATCTCTGCGATGCATCCTCCGCCCCACTAGCGGAGATCCTGCCCCGCCGGCGCGCCAGCCAACGTCCCAGGGCGACTTGGAGACGGTAATTCGACAGCTAAATGCCTTGAGGTGATCGCATGGCCTGGACCGAAGCAAAACAAATCGCCGAGGCGATTCTTGATGGATTCGGTCGTCACTATCGGTTGTTCCGCGAGATCACGGGTGGGGCGCGCACGCGTTTCGAGTCAGCGCAGTGGGCGCAGGTGCAGGCCGCGGCACGCGAACGCATCACCTTTTACGATGACCGGATTGGTGAAACCGTCGCGCTCCTGCGCCGCGAGTTCCACCTGCGCGACCCCAATGACGTCCTGTGGCGCCGGATCAAGATCGAGTATCTGCGCCTGCTCCCCCTGCACCATCAGCCAGAACTCGCGGAAACCTTCTATAATTCCGTCTTTTGTCGGCTGTTCGATCGCCGTTACTACAATAACAGCTACATCTTCGTCTGGCCGATGATCTCGACTGAGCATCTGGAGGCCGAAATCCCCATTTTCCGGCCGTACTATCCAGCACGCGACGGTTTCGCGCATGTCATCGCCCGCATGCTCAGCGACATGGGGTTCCAGCGCCCCTTCCGCCACCGTCGCCATGACATCCGCTGTTTGATGCGTGCGATCCGGGATCGCTTTCCACGGCGACGCACACTGCACCAAAATTTTCAGCTCGCCGTCCTGTCCGAGCCGTTCTACCGCAATAAGGCGGCCTATATCATCGGCAAGGCGATCAATGGCGCGGATCAAATTCCCTTCGCGATCCCGATCCTCAACGACGAGGGCCATGACCACTCGCCCGGCGGTCTCTATGTCGACACCCTGTTGTCGGGCGGGGACGAGATATCCGACGTCTTCAGTTTTTCGCGGGCCTATTTCATGGTCGACACCGAAGTGCCAGCGGCGGTGATCGACTTTTTACGCCCCTTACTCCCGCACAAGGGCAAAGCTGAACTCTACACTGCCATCGGTCTGCAGAAATTCGGCAAGGCGGAATTCTATCGTGACTTCCTCAAACATCTTCGCTACTCCGCCGATGACTTCGTGATCGCACCCGGTATCCGCGGCATGGTGATGTGCGTCTTCACACTGCCGTCCTTCCCGTTCGTCTTCAAGGTGATCAAGGACCGTTTTCCACCACCGAAGGAGATGACGCGCGAAACCGTCAAGGAGAAGTACCAACTCGTCAAGCTGCACGATCGTGTTGGACGCATGGCGGATTCCTGGGAATATTCCCACGTCGCCTTTCCGCGTCATCGATTTTCGCCAACACTCATCGAGATGTTGGAGAACGATTGCGCAAGTAGCCTTGAGTCGGACGGTGATCAGCTCATCATCAAACATCTTTATATCGAGCGACGCATGTCGCCGCTGAACCTTTACCTTCACACCGCGGATGATGACGACATTCGTCATGCGATCAGCGAGTATGGCAACGCCATTAAACAACTGGCCGCGGCCAATATCTTTCCAGGCGATTTTCTGTTCAAGAATTTCGGGGTGACGCGCCAGGGTCGCGTGGTCTTCTACGACTATGATGAACTCTGCTATCTGACCGAGTGCAACTTCCGCGAGATCCCAGAGGCGCCTTATCCCGAAATGGAGATGGCCGAGGAGGTCTGGTACAGCGTCGGTCCGAACGACGTCTTCCCGGAAGAATTCGAGACCTTTCTCTTGACCGACCCTCGGATTCGTCGGGTCTTTCGTGAGCTGCACAGTGACTTGCTCGATCCAGGCTGGTGGCGAGCGCGCCAGGATCACATCCGTGCCGGCCACCTCGAGGATGTGTTTCCCTACGCCATCGACAGACGGTTTGACTGTGCTCCAGAGCAGGAACGCACGCTGGAGCCTCCTACTTCACACGAATTCAGGATCACCGATGGGTCGTGACCCCTGATTCGCCATCTAAGTCGCACGCCGACTGCCACGCGTGCCGCCTCACCGCGGCATCGCCACCGGGGCGTCAGGCTCGCCCCATCGGCGCGTCGAGAATATTCCTGACGATGGATTGTCTGATGCAAGATGCGGACAGCACTCAGGTCGCGTGCGTCCTGAACGTCACCTCGCAATGTACACGCGACGCCAGACCCGCTCAGGTCGCCTCCGCTCACCGCCTTTGCAGCGGACAGGAGCAGGATCCAAGACCATACAAAGATGACGGGCAACCCCCACGCCGCCCGCGCAGTCTCCTTGAGAACACCACTGAACAGGAGCAACCATGAAGATATTCTCGACGCGGATCGCCCAGATGTGCTGGCCACTGCTCCTGGCCAGTTCACTGGTCACAGCCGCCACCGATGGGCCAGCCGACCTCGGTCCCGCACTCGTCAATCCCGGATATCAGGAACAGCCAGACTGGTTCAAGAACTCCTTCCTGGATATCCGCGAGGACATCGCCGACGCAACGGCCGAGGATCGGCGCCTCATGCTTTATTTCTATCAAGACGGTTGCCCTTACTGCGTCAAGCTGTTGCAGGACAACTTCGGTCAGCCGTCGATCGCCGATTACACGCGTGAACAGTTCGACGTGGTCGCCATCAATCTGTGGGGCGATCGTGAGGTCACCGGCTTCTCGGGCGAATCCACCACGGAGAAAGACTTTGGTGCCGCCCTAAAGGTTCAGTTCACGCCGACCATTCTGATGCTCGACGAGGCGGGACAGGTGGTACTGCGGATCAATGGCTATTTCCCACCTCATCGGTTCCAAGCGGCCCTACGGTATGTTGCCGAGCGGCGTGAACAGGTCGGCGAATCCTTTGCGGAATTCGTCGCGGATCTCCCCACGGCCGAGGCAACCGGCTCGATGCACGAGGTCGGCGGCTTCCTGTCCAGTCCACCACGGCTCGCGGAGAACCGCGATCATTCCATGCGTCCCCTGGTCGTGATGTTTGAACAACCGATCTGCCGAGACTGCGATGAATTGCATCTCGACATCCTGCGCCGCGAGCCGGTCGCCTACTCACTGAGCGCATTCGACGGTGTGGTGTTAGACACCTATTCATCCGAGCGGATCCAAACCGTCGACGGCCGCGAGATTCCGATTCAAGACTGGGCGAAGGAACTCGGGATCACCTACACCCCGACCCTGGTCTTCTTCGATCCTGCCGGTCGCGAGGTGTTTCGCACCGAAGGCTACTTCAAGGCCTTCCACATCCATGGTGCCTTGGATTATGTTGCAACCGGCGCCTACCAATGGGAGCCAAGCTTTCAGCGCTACCTCGCCACACGTCGCGAGCGACTCGCCGAATTGGGCGTTGCGGCCAATCTCATGGACTGAGCGCGGCGCACATTTTGGATCAGGACGTCAGCCCCTTCGACCGCAGCGCGCGTCATGTCAGACCACCTGGACTGAATCAGGGGCGCCCGAGGCGACAGCACCGACGGCGGCGTACACCAGGCGTCCGGTTCAGACAGCCAGATCGGAGGTACGAACAGTCCATTCAGCCGGATTCGGGGGGACCTCGAGAGTCACCGCGGAGGGGCGAGAAAAGGCTGAGAATCGACCGAACCATTGGAGATGATCGACCCGAGGGAGACTGATGCGGGCCGGCCACCAAGCGCTTTCGCTTCAGTGCCCGGTGGTGGTCAGGCTCGCCAGCCAACGTTGAACGTGCTCGCATCGCCGTTGCTCGATGAGCCGGTTGCGAATCGCCGCACGAACCTCGCTAAAAGCTCGGAGGCACGCGGGATACACACGCTCACAGTACAGCAGGTGCGTCCCGCGGGCGGTGATGACGGGCTGGCTCACCACGCCCTCTCGCAAGGAGAACAAGACGAGGTCGAGTTCAGGGGGCAACCGGCCGCGGTCCACCACGCCGAGCAAACCACCAGCGACAGCGGTCGCACGATCATCTGAATAACGGCGTGCGAGATCGTCGAATTGCTGCGATTCGATACGACCCGCCTCGCCCAAGGCAGCGGCCAGTTCCGCAAGCCAAGTCGAGGACTTCTCGGCCCCAGCTGGTGAGCTCTCGAGCACCCTGGATGTCACCAGCAGGTGGCGCGCCAACCTCCGCTCGGGATCAGAGTAACGCTCGGGATGTGCCTGGTATTCGGCCCACTCATCGGCCGCCTCGACGGGCGCATGATCGGCTGCGACGCGTTCCAACACCACGTCGTAGACCAGTTGACGTCGCAGGCCAGAGGCCAGGGCGTCGATCGTCAGACCATCACGGCCCAGGGCCGTCATGAAGGCGTCTCGGTCAGGGTAGCAGGCATTGAGATCGGCGATGGCCAGCGAGACATGGCGCGGCAGGATCACCACGCCGAGCGCAGCGGGTGAGGCGAGAACCTGATTCTCAAGATCGATGTTCAGTTCAGCCTGGCGTGCCGCCTCCGAAAGCTGACGTCCGCTCAGCTCCTCGAGATGGCAACCGAACCGCGCGGTGACCACCCGATGCATGTGATAGGAAAAGAGATCGTCATCTGCTTCCTGTGAGTGATCGCTGCTTGGGGTCGAGAGATTGAGTTCGAGTGCCATATCGTTGTCGATTCGATTGCACACGTTTGAAAGAGAAGGCGGTTCGACTCACCGTCTGGTCGACACCCAGCGCCTGGTTCTCTTGCTCTTTCATCCGTGCGTCTCCATCCGCTCCAGGATTAACCCGGGCAATCTTACCGCCCGCAAGGCAACGACGAGGCCATCGCGCAAAAATCTTTCACATCGGGTAATCAATCAATAATACAATCAATCAATAAATATTTTTAATATGATAGAATTTTTTTCTGCGCGAACTCTGATTCTGGGCAGGGTTCTGAGGACACCTGTAAGCAGAGACTCGTGCCGCATGCGCGTCACAAGCCCTGAGACGATTGGCAGCCGCCGGTGATGCGATGTGCTGGAATCCACTCGGCTCATCACGAACCGAATCCGCTTGGGCAGGACGGGAATGACGCGACAGTCCGACCCGGGCTACTCCTGATCCATCCCCGGTGAGAGCAGGCGGGCCAATTGGGCGATCGTCAGTGGGAAGGGAGCGTCATGGCGTCGCCGATGCTGTTCATCGATCAACCGGGCAAGACCGGATTTGTTGAGTCGGAGTGCATCACCCTTGATCGCCACGCGTCTGACGTCATTGAAGCGTGAGTCCAGGATCTCGCAGAGCAAATCGAGCGCGAGGGCACGATAACGCAATCGTTGCTCGGTGCGGCCATGCATGGTCAAGCGCGCCACGGATTCAGATTCCGAGAGCTTCAGGCGCAGTTGCTCCAGCTCGTCCTGCGCGGCCTTCAGCGACTCGGCCAGGGCTTGATTGCGCAGCTTGAGATTGGCGGTTGAGATCGCCGAAGCGGCATCGGCGGCAAGCCCAGTCGGACGCGGGACCTCACCCAACAGCAGTGTCACCAGGGTACAGCTATAGTAGAAGGGATCCCCCGCGGGTCCCCGCGGGGCGATCTCGCCGTAGGTTTGAAAACCCACGATCGGCATCTGGGTCACGAGACCTTCGGTCGCCGCGCGATATTCATCGGCCGGATCCTTCTCCAGCACGAGTGCGCGATTCACACAAGAAAACCACAGCACCCCCGCGGCGGGAGTCAGCTCCGCGTCGTTGGCGAGCGTCTGTAGCAGATTGCGGCGCGCCGCCCGGACGATGGCAGGAGGATCTGGCTCGGTCAATTGAATCTGACACAAGCTGGGCAGGCTCTGGGCGCACTCAAGCATACCCGTTGCGGTGTCGAAACGGATCACATCACACAGCAAATGGTCGTCACTCGCGCGATCTGGATAGATCGCGAAGGGATGGACGTAGGACCAGTCGCGACCTTCTACCGGGTAGCGCGTCGTCAGGTAATCGAACACCGGCTCCCCTTCGATCGTGCGGATGAAACGCCCCTCGCACACCGCGTCCAGCCGCTCGCTGACCGGATCCCAGCCCGCGCTCAAACCCTGCGTGACCGACCAACTGAACCGGAGTGGACCGAAAAAGAGGAGATAGGGAACCGCGTGCTCGAGGATCTCGGTCTCGAAGAACTGCAGGGTCCGCTGATTCTGCAGGTTTTCGGCAGTCGAGCCGCCAAACAATGGCGTCTTCGGCAAGACATTGGCAATGTTTCGAACCACGGATGTCCCGTCCACGCCCAGACCGTCTGGCAGCAGCAGGCCGAGGGCAGGCTGTTCGGACGGTGCTCGCAGATGCCCCAATTGTCGCTCGATGGAATCGGCTTGGGCGAGTTCGTCGTCACCCCTCAGATTGCGTAGCACGCCAGTGCGGATCTCGATCGTATCGCTCGCGAACAGGATCAACAATGACGAACCCAGGCGATACCCGAGTGCGCGCGAGACCTCGCCATACGAGCTTCCCCCCACGATCGAACAGTCGGGCCATTGCCGCTTCAACTCCCGCAGCAGGGTGGCATGGTCCAAACCAAAGGTGGAGAAGAGCAGCGCGGCATGAGGTGTTTCACCATGCAACTGGGCGGTCGTCTGCGCGACGAGCGCAGTGGCGCAGATCTCCATGTCTGCGGCAGTGCTATGTCCAACGGCGATGACGAACATGTTGAATCGACCTGCTTTCCTTGCGGTGACCCGGTCGCTACGGCTGGCCGGGGCGGAAACCCGCATGACCCAAGCTGATGTGACGGAGGCGGCGCCGATGGTAACGCGGCGAACGTCGCGACACGTGGCTGTCCCCAATTCAAGATGACTGATCTCGCCGCAAAGGTCAACAAAGCGCGGACTCTGGTTTGGACCCCGGAAGCCTGAGCGGACCGCTAGCGCTCGGTTTCATCAGCGATGCGCGGCGGCGCGCACTCGGTGGCGCGAGCCAGATCACACTCAGCCTGTACGAACCCTCCAGTACACGCGCTCAAGACATCGGGAACCCGCTGAATGGCCTTGTTGGTTCATGGCACTGCCCTCAGCCTGGGATGCCCTAGACTCAGGGCCAACGCTGTGACCCAAGTTCGAACATCGGCCTGCTTTCTGGACCAGCATCATGGAGCGCCGGATTCAAGCGATGCAGATCCAGCGATGGTTTGACCTTCAAGGAGAGCAGCGAGGGATCGAGGTAGCGTTTCATCAAGCGCCGGGCATCCCCAAGATTGCGTGTCCCGCGCAGCGCATGCACCTGATTCAGCGCGGCCTGCGTGGGCTGCGTCCCTCCATTGCGGCGATAGAAATTGATCACCGCCTCGGTGTAATTCAGGGTCTCCCGATAGGTCACTTGACTGTTGGTCCGATCGACAACCCCCTCCCCGGCATTGTAGGCCATGATGACCCGGCCATAGTCATTGTCGTATTTGCGCAAGAGCCGTTTCAGATGACGGGTGCCAGTGTCCAGATTGATCTTAGGATCAAATAGATCGTCGACCGACACCACGCCATAATCGGCAGCCGTGGGCGGCATCAACTGCATGAGACCGATCGCACCGGCACGGGAAATGGCGTGCGCGTCATAATTCGATTCCGCGGCGACGACCGCCTGGACAAGCGCCACTTCAACCCCGTGACGCTGCGCGACCGCTGGGATCATGGCCTTGACTTCGGCGCGACTGGGGCGCGGCCGCTGTGGCGGGACCGCGAAGGTGGTTCGTGTGGCCGCCGCGGTGGTGGCTTGAGGCGCTGAGGCCGTGGCCGCATCCGCGGGCTCTGCGTTGGCCTTAGGCACGGTCCCCGGCAGGCTCGCCCAGCTGACGAGCGGCACGCACAGTACCAGGGCAGCAAGCCCGCGTCTGACGTGCGCGGAGCATGCGCATGATCTTGGCTTCATCCGTTCACCTCGCTGTGTCGACGGGCAGGAGCGGGGGCGCATCCGGGCCGCCTTGCCCGGCCCCTCGGTCCATGGATGCGGAGCCGAGCCAGGGCGAGAGGAGATCCGCCACCTCAGCGGCTCCGGTTGGCGCTTGGGCGGGCGGTTGCGTCGCACCCAAGACGTCCGCGATCGCGTCGCTCAGGCGACCAGCCAGGAGCGCATCCAAAGCGATTTCGCGGGCAGGCATGCGTGCGGTCAGCCAGGTCACCAAGGCGGGTTCCTCTGGCCAATCGCCGCGTTTCACATAGAGAACCGAGGTGCGATTCACCGCCGCCTCGGCGAAGGTTCCGTAGCCTGGTTTGCAGATCATCAGGTCGCACGATCCAATGACCTGAGGCACGATCAAGCCCAGCGCGCTCAGGCTGGTTGCATCGCGGCGTCTGCGTGCGGGACGCTCCTGGACCAAATAATGCACCTCATCCTGTTCAGGCCAGTCGCGTAGCGGATCGAAACCCGCAAAGCCACCGAATTGCACCAGGACCAAGGGGCGCTCGTTCGGAATCCCGCGGCGCGCACGAAGCGCCGCGCGAAGGTCCGGGTAACGGCGCGCGATCGGACCCACGTCCCGGGCGTTCGGCAACCACTCCATCGGCATCGAAGGCGCCGGACGAATGAAGAGGTCGGCCCCCGCGTAGACGGTTCGCATGCGTTCCATCACGGTCGCCGGCACCTGATCCGCAACCGGCCCCAAGCGCAAAATATCAAACCAATTCAGAGAGCACAAAGCCACGGCCGGGATGCCCAACCGATGCGCGGCATCAAGCGGCAACCAAGGGACATCCGCCAACACCAAATCGGGGGCCGCGGCGCGCAAGAGACTAATCTCACGCTCAAGATGCTGGTCGTAATCGGCTTCGAATGCGGCATAGTGCTTCACACTGTCCGCCCAGCACGTGCGCAGGGGGCCGTCCATGAGCAGACCGACGTCGGTTGCCTCCGGCAGATGCTGAAACGGCGCGGGCAAAATGCGACGGGCCAGATCGGGATCGATGTCGCTCTGCAACGTGAGCCGCAACCTGGGCCAACGTCGAATGAGTTCATCGATCACCGGAGCCACCTGCGCCAGATGGCCAAAACCGTGAGCGGTCACGGCGAGCAGGAGATGCGGCATGGACAGGGTCCGGATTCTGTTTCGAGTCCGTACGCTGCGTGCGGACTCGCCAACCGACCTGACATGACGATGGAGCAAGGGGTATCCGTCAGTCTGTGGTGGGTCGATCTCTGGGGGGCTTTAGACGTCCCATGGACGAATGGTGCCCATGATCAAGGATCACTTATGACACTGATAACCAATTCCGAGACACTATAGCATCATCCCGCGTTTCTTTGATGAACCCACTCCGGCTGATCTCAAGACGTGGGATGGGCTTGCGCCGCGGTTGCCAGAGGCTGTGGATCACCCCACCCGACCCGGAGCACCCCGACACCCAAGCCTTCGATCACGAGCTCTTGCGCGTTCAGATCCACGAGGATCGGAGCAAAATCCGGATTCTCGGCACGCAATTCCACCAGGTGCGCTGCCGCATCCGGTCGATACAACCGCTTCACGGTGACCTCGTCGTCTAAGCGCGCCACGACGATCTGGCCACTCTGCGCCTGGGAGGTGGCATGGACGGCCAGGAGATCCCCGTGCAGGATGCCGACATCGCGCATGCTGTCGCCGCGCACGCGCAGCAGATAGTCCGCGCGGGGTCGGAAGAGGTTCGGATCGATCCCACAGTCGTCCTCGACATGGTGCGCGGACAGGATCGGACGCCCGGCGGCAACCCGCCCGATGATCGGGAGCCGGCACTCGCCCTGGCACGGATTGGACCCGATCAGGCGAATGCCGCGCGAGCGGCCCGGCGTGAGTTCGATCACGCCACGACGCGCCAAGGCCCGCAAGTGGTCTTCTGCCGCGTTAGCGGAACGAAAGCCCAATTTCGCAGCGATCTCTGCGCGTGTTGGGGGCACGCCGGTCTCCTGAATATGAACCTTGATCAGCTCCAGGATCTGACCTTGACGTTGTGTCAATTCGCCACGCATCGTGGTTGTTATCTCTCTGCCACCGTCAAAGCTGATAGTTTATCCAGCAACCGGATCATTTCAATCGCATTTCAGTATGCCGGTGCCGCGATCCTTCAGGCATGCCGTTCCCGTGCAGGATCTGGGATGCGATGATCCGCCGCAACCAGGCGGTCACGGCGCCGAGCAAACCTCATTGTGGTGTCATGAATCAGAACAAGCGCATTCAGATCTTCGAGCGATGGAGCGCAGCCAACCCGGCGCCGACGACCGAATTGATCCACGGCTCACCGTTCGAGTTGCTCATCGCCGTCATCCTCTCGGCGCAAGCCACCGACAAATCCGTCAACAAGGCAACCCAGCCGCTCTTCGCGCGCGCCAATACAGCCTCGGCGATCCTCGCACTCGGCGAGGACGAACTCAGGACACACATCCGCAACATCGGGCTGTTCAATAGCAAGGCGAAGAACATCATCAAGACCTGCGCCATCCTCGTCGCCGAGCATGAGGGGCAGGTTCCACGGGACCGTCAGGCTCTGGAGTCACTCCCGGGCGTCGGGCGCAAGACCGCCAATGTCGTTCTGAACACCGCTTTCGGAGAACTCACCATGGCGGTCGACACTCACATCTTCCGGGTCTCTAACCGGACGGGCATCGCACCGGGCAAGACACCACTCGCCGTCGAGCGAGCATTGCTCCGCCACATTCCAAAGCGCTTTCTCAAGAACGCCCATCACTGGTTGATCCTGCATGGACGCTATACCTGTCTCGCGCGCAAGCCGCGCTGTCCCGAGTGTCTGATCGCCGATCTCTGCGACTATCGCGACAAGACAGCAGCGGCGGTTTAACCCACTATGCTCTGACCCAATTGTGTTTTTGTGCGGGCTCGCCGTACGGCCGCCCCACGTCATCGAGATCCATCACGCCTGAAGGACGCCGACATGTTCCCCTCCGATCGTCAAGGCCATCGCAGGATCTTCATCCAGGCTTGGCAAAAGGCTCAAGCCGGCGTACCACTTGAGCCGCTGGAGGATCAGATTGTGCTTCTCCTGCGCCAACATCCTGAATATCACGTCCACCTCGATGCGACCGAGACGCTGCTCGATCAGGACTTCCCACCTGAGCTAGGCCGGCCCAACCCCTTCCTTCACCTGGGCCTGCACCTTGCGATTCTCGAGCAACTCAGCATCGATCAGCCCACGGGCATTCGGCGACTCTATCAAGGGCTCATGCAAGCGACCGGTGGTGATGCCCATGCTAGCGAACACCAGATGATGGACTGTCTTGCCGAGGCCCTCTGGAGGTCGCAACGCAATCAGGCCCCCTTCGATGTGACGGGCTATCTCGATTGCATCAGACGGGCCGCGCAACCGGCTCGCTCACACCCATGACTTCCGCTCCGGGCCTGTTAAACTGAAGTTGACGGGTGCGCTGAACCAGCCGTCCAACCGAGGCCCCGGCTGACACTCGCATCCTCTTATGACCTTCGCTAGGGTCGCAGGAATCGCCAACGGCGGATCCTGACGCCAGCATCCGTCGCAGCCGACGCCTCACCGGGGCGGCCCTGTGATCCAGGGGTTGCCGGCAATGCACGCGATGATCGCCAGCCCGCGCGAGAGGTCCGGTCCCGGTCGAGCACGACCGGGCTCAGAACGTCAGGCTCAAAACAGGAGTACCGCGACATCATGTCAACCTGGATATTGGCCGCTGACAACAGCCGCGCGCGCATCTTCACTGCCACCAAGGCCACAGACCCACTGTATGAGATCCATACCCTTGCATTCCCCGAGGGCCGCCTGCACGAGGGCGACCTGACAACCGACAAGGGTGGACGCGGACATGACAGCATTCGGGGCGCGCACGGAATCGACACGGAAGGGGCACATCGGCAGGAGAATGCGGAGCGCTTCGCGAGTCTTATCTGCGATACCCTGGAGACCGGCCGCAACAAGGGAGCGTTCCAAAAACTCTACGTGATCGCGGCCCCGGCGTTTCTCGGTCTCCTTCGCAAGCATCAATCCCCGCCTCTCAAGCAACTGGTTGCAGGCGAGATCGACAAGAATCTGACCACGCAACCGCCCGCGTCCATTCGCCAGAGCTTGCCAGACTTTCTTTGACCCAACGCCTTCCCCGAGCCGCCTCGGGTGAGTGAGTGCGTCTGCACGCGGCGACACGGAAGTCGCCGTTCAGTATCCCGGAGGAAGGCCCCACCCCTCCCGTAACCGCCCTTGACACCTCAGCGGAGACCGCCCCCATGACCAGCAGGACCTACGACACCATCGTGATTGGCTCTGGCCCCGCAGGTGAGGGGGCCGCCATGAAGCTGGCCAAGGCAGGGCAGCGTGTTGCCGTGGTTGAGGTCCATGACGCCGTCGGCGGTGGATGCACCCATTGGGGCACCATCCCCAGCAAGGCATTGCGTCATTCGATCCAGATGCTGGCGGATTATCGTCGCAACCCTCTCTTCCAGCACACACAGCATCAAATCGAGGCGGCCTTTCCCGACCTCTTGCGTGCCGCTGACACGATCATCAACGAGCAGGTAAGGACACGTTACCGCTACTATCAACGCAATCGCGTCGAAGTGGTGTTCGGGCGCGCGCGCTTCTTGGATCCCCAGCGCATCGAGGTGCAGCGCCCGGGAGGCATCGCCGAACAACTGCAAGCGCGGCACTTCGTCATCGCGACAGGATCTCGTCCCTACCAACCGGATGACGTCGACTTCAGCCATCCCTGCGTCTATGACAGCGATTCGATCCTCGCACTCCAGTACACGCCACGATCCATGACCATCTACGGCGCTGGGGTCATCGGCTGCGAATACGCCTCGATCATGGCCGCACTCGACGTGAAGGTGAACCTGGTCAACACCCGCGACAGACTCCTGTCCTTCCTCGATGACGAGATCACGGACGCACTCGGCTACCACTTGCGTCAGCAAGGCGTGGTGATTCGGCACAACGAGACCTATTCGTACGTCGAGACACGTGACGACGGGATCGTGCTGCATTGCGCGTCGGGCAAAAAATTCAAGACCGACATCCTGCTGTGGGCCAATGGCCGCACCGGCAACACCCATGAACTCGCGCTCGACGCCATTGGTTTGACCGCCAACACGCGGGGCCAAATCGAGGTGAATAAGAGTTATCAGACAACGCACCCGCACATCTACGCGGTAGGTGACGTTGCGGGACCACCGGCGTTGGCCAGCGCCAGCTACGACCAGGGGCGTTTCGTTGGTGCCCACATCGCCGATGGGTCATGCGATTGGACCCTAATCGAGGAATTTCCGACGGGGATCTACACGGTTCCCGAGATCAGCTCCATCGGCCGCAGTGAACGGGAGCTCACCGCGCTGCAGATTCCCTACGAGGTCGCTCAGGCTGACTTCAAAAGCATCGCCCGCGCCCAGATCACCGGTCACACGGTCGGAATGCTCAAGCTGCTCTTCCATCGCGAGACGTTAGAGATCCTCGGGATCCACTGCTTCGGCGAGCAAGCCGCCGAGATCATTCACATCGGCCAGGCCATCATGTCGCAGCCAGGCGCGGGGAACAACCTGCGCTATTTCACGGAGACGACCTTCAACTACCCGACCATGGCCGAGGCCTATCGGGTTGCCGCGCTCAACGGTCTGAATCGGCTCTTCTAAATCACGACGTCCATCACCCGAGCGAGGGCTCGTCCATGGCGCGCCCCTGCGCCATGTAATCGGCCAGAAAACGGTCAAAATCGCGGTCATCCGCGGCCTCGATCGCCGCCTGCCGCGCCAGCGAATCGACCGCCAGGTGGTCGAGCAGGGCTTCGCGTTGTGGATCGATTCGATGCTGCTCGAAGGTGTGCCGATGCGCGATGGCGTGCCGCAAGGCAAAGCGAAAAAAGCTCTCCCCCGATGCGCGCATCTGGGCAAGAATCTGGGCAGACGGCGTCGCCTCGGGTTCCAGGACCTTGTCCCGTTGCCGCGCGACACTCTCGCCATAGGGGCCAGAAGAGGCCCCATCGAGCAGTTCCGCACACCCCACCATGTCGTCGAGAATCTCATGCGCCCAGGCTCGTAACGGAACCTGGGCGCGGGAACGCCAGAGACTCAGCCCGGGTGCGCGTCCATGGTGTGCCGTCAGCACCTGATTCTCGTCGATCTCGCGCCGCTCGCGTGCGGCGATGCGAGGACTGTCGAGGAGGAAACAATGGAGCATCAAGATCTCGAAAAAGCGAATCTGCTCGGCAGTCACGCCCACGGGTGAAAAGATATTGATGTCCGGTGAGCGCAATTCGACATAGCGGATCCCGCGCCGGCGCAGCGCCATGGTTGGGCGCTCCATCCAGCCGGTGATCTGTTTTGGGCGCACCGTGCTGTAATACTCGTTCTCGATCTGCAGCACGTTCGCATTGAGCTGCTCATAGCGCTCGCCCACCTTGATGCCGATTTTTTCATACTGTGGACAAGGAGTCTCGATCGCCCAGGTCAGGCTCCGAATATAGGAATCGAGGCTATCGTAGCTCGCCTTCATTCCCGTACCCTGCTCTTGCTGATTCTGGTAACCGATATCGCCCATCCGCAAGGAGGTGGCAAAAGGATAATAGAGCGTGTGCGGATCGAAGACCTCCAGATCGGTCTCCTGACCCTCGACGAAGCTCGCGCAGACCGCGGGCGAGGCGCCAAAGAGATAGGGCACGAGCCACCCAATACGCTGCAGATTGCGAATCATGCCCATCTGCGCATCAGAGCGAAAGACGACATCCGCTTCTTTCACGCCTTGAAGCGCGCCATAGAGCTCGAAGAAGCCGTCGGTGAAGGAGAAGTTGAAGTGCAGCCCGGCAATGACCTGCATGGTGCGTCCGTAACGATTCGCCAGCCCGCGCCGGTAGACGGTCTTCATGGTGGCCGCATTCGAACTCCCATACGAGGCCAGCGGAATGCCCGCGCCGCCATCGATCACGCAGGGCATGCTGGTCGGCCAGATCAGTTCTTCGCCAAGGTGCCGATAGGCGTAGGCATGCAGATCCGCCATCAAGGCAAGGGCTTCATCCACCAACGCTGTTGGGGGGGTAATGAACTCCAGTAACGCCTCGGAAAAATCCGTGGTCAAATGCGGATGTGTCAGCGCCGAGCCGAGCGCACGCGGATGCGCCGTGGTCGCCAGTCGTCCCGATGGCGACGCCCTGAGCCCTTCCTTTTCCAATCCGATGAGATTACCTTGGAGCTGCTCAGTCGCGCCCTCACAGCTCAGGCGAGCAATGCGCGCTGCGAGATCCATCCGGGGTCGATTCAAAGTGTGTTCCTGCGATCGGCTGTTCGTCACTGGGGCGCATGCATCCACTACCGCAACGGCGCATGAATGAGGTTCAAACGAGCTGGTTCAACCGACCAAGATACCGATCACAGGCTCACGCGTCGAGTCGCGCGTACCCGGAACACCAGAAAACGAGGATCTGGAGTGCTGCCATGAGGTGCTCCACGCACGATCCCTTGCAGTCTCCTCCTCACCGCCCGGGCGCGCCTCTGGACACCGGCGCCTCACCACAACCACGACCGAGAGGATCACAACATGTCTCGCCCCACCACTCCGTCCGTCTCCAGCATCCTGTCCAGCGTCCTGCTTGGCGTTTGTCTGCTCAGTCTCCCGCTGGGATTGACTGCCGCTGAAAAACCCGATGATCACCGGGCCTTGGAGGGTGTGACATCCGGCAAGGTTGCCTGGGACATCAATATGGGCAATGCCCGATCACTCAGTCTCTATTTAAAGGTCATCGATGAAACCTACGAGGACCTGAAGCGTCAAGGGGTCGAGCCAGACATGGTCTTCACCTTCCGTGGCCCGTCCTTGCCTTTGATCTCGACCGAGCACGAGGATGTGCCCCTCGACGAGGAGGAACACATCGAGGCGATCGCATCCCAGATTAAGGATCTGCTCGCCAAGCCCGGGGTGCGCATGGAGGCCTGCTCGATTGCCGCTCGCCTGTTTGGGGTGGAACGCGCAACCCTATTGCCCGGGATCGATTTCGTCGGCAACACCTTCGTCTCCCAGATCGGCTATCAGAACCAAGGCTACGCCAGCATCCCCATTTTCTGAGCCATGGCGTGCCGGGTGGACGGCCCGGCACGTACCGAACATCGTTCCATTGCGTGCAAGGATGGCTAGACCGCTCGGGCGGTGGCCACGAGCGGAGCTTCTCTTGTCGCGCGATGCCTGACTGAGATCGCGGTCTGTTGTTCAGCAGAACCTCTGGCCTGGGGGCGAGACGCTACTGCACGCCCAACCAGCCCGATCAGCGGGCGTCTGGTCTCGTGCGTCAGTCCCGCATGACGGCGCGCGGACGATCAGTGCGATCGAGCAGGATGCTATCGGCGAGGATGCGCGCGGCCTCGTCGACCTGAATGCGCGCGATCACCTCACGCTGCGCGTCGAGCTTGTCTTCGTCGATCTGTTCCGCGTCTTCATCAATCGGCTCCATGCCGCGTGTGCGCAGAAAACTCTCCTGCTGCTGCTTAAAGACGCTGCCACGACGCTCATCCTCCGCGCGACGCACATCCTCCCGCAGCGAGACCTGAGACTGGGCTTCCACATCGCGCATCAGCTTATTGCGTTCGATCAGCATCGCGAAACCGGGGTCACGCGACACCCGATCCGCTGATTTCAAGGCCAGCAGCTCGACACTGATGGAGCCGACCTTCTTGTAGTCCGCCGCGCGGATCCGCGTCCAGGGTAAGGCGTTGTCGAGGGCGCGCTCGCCATGATCAGTGACGAACTCCGCTGTCGGGAAGCGAATATCCGGCTCGACCCCACGGAGCTGGGTGCTGCCTCCACTGATGCGGAAGAATTCCGCCATCGTCAACCGTAAACGACCGAGGTTATTCTGCTCACCCGGTACATATCGGTTCAGGTCGATGAGGGTTTGAACCGTCCCCTTGCCAAAGGTCGGCTCACCGATCACGAGTCCTCTCCCATAATCTTGAATCGCACCGGCAAAGATCTCCGAAGCCGAGGCACTGTCACGATCGACCAAGACCGCGAGCGGGCCTCGATAGGCCAAGCCGGGTTCGGGGTCACGCTCGACCTCGACCTTACCGGTGGAGTCCTTAACCTGGACCACCGGGCCGGTATCGATGAAGAGCCCGGTCAATGAGGTCGCTTCGGTGAGCGATCCCCCCCCGTTCCCCCGCAGATCGATCAGAATGCCGTCGACGCCCTGCATCACCAGTGCATCGATCAACCGCCGAACGTCTCGGGTGGTGCTGCGAAAATTCCGGTCCCCAGAACCCTCGGCCTGGAAATCGCGATAAAAGGCGGGGATCTCGACGACCCCGATGCGCAGACCAGGCGCATTGCCGAGGTCATCGATCACAAAGCTTTTCGCTGCCTGATCCTCGAGCTTGATCTCATTGCGCACCAGCGACACCTCGCGGACGCGCCCGGTCATCGCGGCGGATTTCGGGAGCAGTTGCAGACGCACGACCGAGCCCTTGGGCCCACGGATCTTGTCGACCACATCCTGTAGACGCCAGCCCACCACATCCTCGATTGGCCCCTCAAGACCCTGCGCGACACCGACGATGCGATCTCCCGTCTGGACCTGTCCCGACTCGCGCGCCGGCCCACCGGGAACGGTACTTTGGATCACCGTGTAGTCGTTATCCGCCCGCAGCACGGCGCCGATCCCCTCCAGCGACAGCTTCATGCTGATGTCGAAATTCTCCGACGTACTCGGCGACATGTAGCTGGTATGCGGCTCGAGAGTCTGGGTGAAGGCGTTCATGAAGGTCTGGAACACATCATCCCCGTCGAATTGTTGGGTTCGGCGGGCTAGGCCCTCGTAGCGCTTGCGCAAGCGATCGCGGATCTCCTCATCGGGTTTGCCTGCCATGCGCAGACTCAGAAAATCATTCTTCACGCGCTGACGCCAACGCTCATCGAGTTCCGCGCCGTCCTTCGCCCACGGCGTTTGTTCCGCATCGAGCACAAAGGTCTCGTCGATCCCGAAGTCGAAATCCTGTGCGAGGAGTCGTTTCGCATGCTCAACCCGCTCATCGACGCGCATGCGATAAACCCGGAAGACATCGAAGGCCAGACCCAATTCACCACGCCGCAGCCCCTGCTCGAGTCGTCTTGCGCCGCTCTGGAAGCGGTCGATATCACGAGCAAGGAAGAATGACCGCGCGGGGTCGAGTGCCTTCAGGTAGTTCGTGAGCACCGATTGGGCAAAGGCGTTGTCGAGTGTGATTTTGCGATAATGAAAGCGCTCAAGAACACGGTTAATGACGACCGCGGACTTTTCCTGCGAGGGGCTCGGAAAAAGTTCCGAGAGTGGGATCTGGCGCGGCGCGGCGCCGGCCAGCGTCGCAACACAGAGTGCAATGAATCCGATAACGAAGCGTTTGGTGCGCAGTCTCATGGTCGATTCTCGTCTTTCGATCTCTGTGCACAGAGACAACATTGGTCACGCGCGGTTCGGCAGCGATGGGGCCCGGGTCCTCGTCTCCGCGGCATCAGCCAGTAGCATCGCGCTTGCGACGTTCAAGCGTCGCGCATCGTCACCACTGAGACATGGGGGCTGCGGTCACGTTTGATACACCTTTCGCCGGTACAGGTCAGTGCGGCGGCTGACCACCCGATCGACGAACAAGAGACCGTCGAGGTGATCGAGTTCATGCTGCACGGCACGCGCCTCGAAGCCCTCCATCTCGAAAGCGAGCTCCTGGCCCTCGAGATCCTGCGCCTTGAGCTGGATGTGCGTGGCACGGATCACATTCCCGGTATAGTCGGGAACGGAGAGACACCCCTCACGCCCGATGGCGAAGCCGTCCCAATGTACGATCTCGGGGTTGATCAGGATCAGATGGCCATGGTTCGGCGTCTTGCGCCGACCGGAGACATCGACGATCACGATGCGCTGGAAGCATCCCACTTGTGGCGCGGCGATCCCCACCGCGGCCGGTCCAGCACGACGCGTCTCCTCGAGGTCCGCCACGAAGTCGCGCAAGGCGGCATCGAAGATCTCCACTGGACGCGAACTCTGGCCAAGACGCGGATCGGGCAACGTCAGGATCTCGAGGATCGCCATGGTTCAACCAATTAGAAGATCGACCGAGGCAACGTCGACCGACACCCCATCATCGCTCAGCATGGCGAGCGCGGCGCGCACCGACTCGATGCTCCGCTCGCAAAAGCCTTGGATGCTCATGATGTAGAGGGGGCGTTCGGCATCACCCGCGACATCGGACTCGAGTTCCAGGACATGGAATCCCTGCGCGGCGAGGATGCCCGTGACATCCGCGACCAGACCCGCCCGATCAGCGCCAAAAACCCGGACTTGGAGATTGGGAAGCAGATGTTGGTGCAGTCCTCCAGGCGCGGGCTCGAGATGGATGCGCAGACCCAACTCCTCGGCGATCGGGCGCAATGCCGCGGTGAGATCCGCGCGACGCTCACCCCCACTCACCATCAGCATCATCGTGAAGCAACCGCCTAGGCGGATCATCGAGGCCTCACCGAGATTGCAGCCGTGCAGGTAGAGGGCGCGCGTGACCCGCGCAACGATTCCCGGACGGTCCGCACCGACCAAGGTCAACATGCTCCAATCAGGCATGACGCGTGCCTCCATCAGCGGCTGCGCCGTGCGGGTCGAGCCAGATCAAACTCGCCATCCGGCCGGTGACCCCGTCGCGCCGATATGAAAAAAAGGTTGCGGGGGCGGCCACCGTACAGTGACAACCACCATGGATCTCCCGCACTCCACAGCGGCGCAGACGCTGACGCGCGAGCGCGGGAAGATCAGCGAAGAAGCGCCCCGCCCGGCCGGGACGAAACGCCTCCGTCGCCTCCGGATCCTGTGTCACGAATTGCGCCCGGACCTCGGCCCCGACCTCGAATGCATCCGGGCCGATCGCGGGACCGAGCCAGGCAATGAGTCGTTCGGGACGACGCTTCCCGAGGGTCGCGCAAGCAGACTCCAGGATGCCCGCGGCGAGACCGCGCCACCCCACATGCACGGCCGCCACGCAGGTTCCAAGGTCGTCGCACAAGAGGACGGGCAAACAATCCGCGGTCAAGACGACACAGACCACCCCAGGGACACGGGTGTAGGCGCCATCCGCCTCGCACGTACCCCGAGGTGCCGTCGCGGGTTGAGGCTCCTGATGCGGGTGATCCACCTCAAGCAGCCGACAGCCATGGATCTGTGAGAGCCACAAGGGCTCGGATGGGAGATGCAGCCGCTCGCGGATCAAGGCGCGGTTGACGGCAACTCGTCCCGGCTCGTCCCCCACATGGGTCCCCAGATTCAGGCTCGCATAGGGCCCACGGCTCACGCCACCGCTGCGCGTCGTTGAAACCGCGATCACGCCCGGGGGGGCAGGCCAATCAGGCTCGATCAACTGCACGTGACGGACTCGTGTCGCAACAGACCGAGAAGATCCGCGAAATCCGCGGCCATCGGCACCTCCCAGGTCATCGTCGTCCCCAGCGTCGGATGCTCCAGGCCGAGGCGGATGGCATGGAGCGCTTGCCGTGGAAAGGTCTGCAGCGCCAACACCAGGGCCGGCGACGCCTGTTTCGGCGGTCGCGGTCGCCCTCCGTAAACCCGGTCTCCAACCAGGGGAAATTGGATCGATGTCAGATGGACGCGGATCTGATGCGTGCGTCCCGTCTCAAGCTCCACGGCCAGGAGTGTATGGCCCCTGAATCGTTCGAGCACACGATACCGGGTGGCCGCAAAGCGCCCGTCACGGACCACCGCCATGCGTGTGCGGTGGGTCGGATGACGCCCGATTGGTGCCTCGATGCGTCCGCCCGCGACTACCTCACCGATCGTCAGGGCACAATATTCCCGGTGCACGCGTCGCGCCTGCAACTGCGCAACCAGGGAACAATGAGCATGCAGCGTTTTGGCCACGACAAGCAACCCGGTCGTGTCGCGATCCAGGCGATGCACGATCCCCGCGCGTGGCACGCTCGCCAGGTTCGGGGCATGGTGGAGCAGGGCATTCTGGAGGGTTCCATCCGGATGGCCGGCTGCCGGATGGACGACGAGGCCAGCGGGTTTGTTGACGACCAGGATCTGCTCGTCTTCAAAGACCACATCGAGGGCAATCGACTCGGGGCGACAGTCTCCAATCGGCTCGATCCGGGCTTCTAACTCAATGACCTCGCCTGCCCAAACCTTATCGCGGCTCCGTCGCGGCGAGCCGTCGACCCGCACCTGACCCGACGCGATCCAGGCTTGCAGACGGCTACGCGAAATCTCTGGAATGCTCACCGCGAGGACGTGATCAAGCCGTCGTGCGGCAAGCCCGGGATCGACCCGAATCGCGCGGCGAAATCGCTCCGCGGCCGGCACGGCGGGGCAACCCAACCCGTCCGCGCCACTGAGGCGAGGATCGGTCACGTCACCATCCTTAGTCGGACGGGTCCGCAGACGCACGCGCGAGGCGTGCGACCTTCGGTTATACTCGCCAACGAATTCAACAGGTATCTCCGATTCATGAGCAGAACGTTATCACGACTCCCCGCGCTCGTGCTCGTCATCCTACTCAGCGGATGCGGGATCTTCGGCAAGGAGATCGATCTCACCGAAGGATGGAGCGCGGAACGACTCTACGCCGCGGCGTCCTCCGAGTTGGATTCGGGCAACTATCAAAGAGCGATCGAATACTACGAGAAGCTTGAGGCACGGTTTCCCTTTGGTCGCTACGCGATGCAATCACAGCTCGACATCGCCTATGCCCACTATCGTGCTGATGAACCGGAGGCCGCGATCGCCGCCGCCGACCGCTTCATCAAGCTCTATCCGCAAAATCCCTATGTTGATTACGCTTATTATCTCAAAGGTTTAGTGAATTATAATCGCAGCGTGGGATTTCTCGACCGCTATATCCCGACCGATCCCTCTCAACGCGATCCGGGATCAGCGCTCGATGCCTTTGTGGATTTTTCGATCCTCGTCGAACGCTTTCCGGACAGTCGCTATTCCGAGGATGCGCGACAGCGCATGCTCTATCTTCGCAACAATTTGGCCAAACACGAGGTCAATGTCGCCCGCTACTATATGCGGCGCGGGGCTTATGTCGCGGCAGCCAATCGCGCAACGTACGTGATTGAACGTTTTCAGCGCACGAGTGCGGTCGAGAGTGCGCTTGAAATCCTGGTCGATGCCTATCGTGCGCTCGACAAACCCGAGCTCGCCGCCGACGCCCAGCGCGTGCTCGACCTTAATCGCGAAGCCGGGCGTTTCATTGCCGATCAACCGCAGCCCGGGGATGTCAGTCTGGCACGGCGACTCTGGGATTACCTCAGCCTCGACGAAAATTGAGCGTCCGGCGCGGCCACTCTCCGTCAATGTCCCACGGCATGGGGCCTGCAATCTGTTGATTGAGCCTGTCAACCGCCCCCTCACCCCTGCCCTCACCCCTGACGGAGCCGGGGTGAGGGATCATGACAGCGGCCTCAGATCGCGGCTTCGTTCTCCTCGCCGGTGCGAATCCGCACCACATGCACCACATCGGAGACGAAAATCTTACCGTCGCCAATCTTGCCGGTGCGTGCGGCGGTCGTGATGGCGCTGATGCAGGCATCGACCTGGTCATCGCCGAGCACCAATTCGATCTTGACCTTGGGTAGGAAATCGACGACGTATTCGGCACCGCGATAGAGTTCCGTGTGACCCTTTTGGCGCCCGAACCCCTTGACCTCGATCGCCGTCATCCCGGTGATCCCCGCGGCCGAGAGCGCCTCGCGGACGTCGTCCAGCTTAAAGGGCTTGATGATTGCTTCAACCTTTTTCATGACGCTCTCCAGTATCAGAATCCGCCGACTTCGGCGCGTGAGTATAAAAGCCAGACCTCCCGATCAACAACAAAGCAGATCCCGCAGCCACTCGGCGCAGCGGGATCGGTGCCTGCGCGCGCAAGGGCGCGACGGGCGACTAGAATCCACTGGTGATCGGATAGCGACGATCGCGACCGAAAGCCCGGTTTGAAATCCGCACTCCCGGGGGGGCTTGACGTCGCTTGTATTCGTTACGATCCACCATGCGAGTCACCCGCCGCACGACCTCAACCGGAAAGCCGCGCGCGGCGATCTGCTCCACGCTCTCGTCCTCCTCGATGTAGAGGCGCAGGATCGGATCCAAAAGCTCATAGGGCGGCAAACTATCCTGATCCGTCTGATCCGGACGCAATTCCGCGGATGGCGCGCGGGTGAGTACGCGCTCGGGGATCACCGGCGCGCGGCGGTTGCGATAATGCGCCAACCGATAGACCAGCTGTTTCGGGACGTCCTTGATCGGTGCGAAACCACCGGCCATATCGCCGTAGAGGGTCGCGTAACCGACCGCCATTTCACTCTTATTTCCGGTGGTGAGGAGGATGCGGCCGGTCTTGTTACTCATCGCCATTAAGATGATCCCGCGACAGCGAGCCTGAATATTTTCCTCTGTGACATCCGCTGGATAACCCGCGAACGCCGGCTCAAGCATCGATAGGAAGGCGTTGAAGGCCGGCTCGATCCCGATGCACCGCGTCTTCACACCGAGCCGCTCGGCCTCTTCGAGCGCATCCTGATTGCTCATGTCAGAGGTGTAGCGCGACGGCATCAAGACGCCCTCGACCACATCAGCCCCGAGGGCATCGACGGCGATCGCCAGTGTCAGGGCCGAATCGATGCCCCCAGACAGACCCAGTACCGCGCCCTGGAAGCCGTTTTTGCGCACATAGTCGCGCACCCCCAGGACCAGCGCCTCATAGAGACTCGCCAAGTCCTCTTCCTCTGGCGCGTCCGCGGTGGACCCGGACGCGGCCAACGGCAATCCTTGATGCACATCCCCCGCCGCGGACGCGAGCAAGTCCTCGACCTCGAGGGTCAGCAGGTCCTCGGCAAACAGGGATGCGCGCGCCCTGATGTGGCCTCGGCTGTCGGTCGCGAAGGACCCCCCATCGAAGACCAACTCATCTTGCCCGCCAACGAGGTTGGCATAGACCACGCCAAGAGCCTGCTCACGGGCCCGCCGCGCGACCAGGTCCTCACGCAACAGCCGCTTCCCGGCATGGAAGGGCGAGGCATTGAGGCTGATCAGGAGCTGCGCGCCAGCCGCGGCGGCCTGCCGGGTCGGTTCCTCCTGCCAGATGTCCTCGCAGATGCTGAGGCCGATCTTGATGCCGAGATGATCAAGGACCAACGGCCCTGTTCCCGGTTGGAAATAGCGTTTCTCGTCGAACACACTGTAATTCGGTAAATGCTGTTTGGCATACTCGCCGAGCACCTGTCCATCACGCAGCACCCCAGCGACATTGTAGAGGCCGCCCACGGCGTTCAACGGGTAGCCCAGCACCAGGGTGACACCATGGCATTCGGCGCGAATCCGCGCCACGGCGCGCTCCACCCGCCGCGTCAGCTCAGGGCGCAGCAGCAGGTCTTCCGGCGGATAGCCCGTCAAGGTCAATTCGGGGAAGACAAGCAGATCGACCCGATCCTGGCGTGCCTGCGCCGCGGCGGCAATCACCCGCTCGGCATTGCCCGTCACATCCGCGACCAAGAGATTCAACTGCGCAACGCGAAGACGACATCCCACGGTGAATCCCTCTCGTCTCAACACTTCAGTCTTAAGGATCTCGGCTCGGCGAGCATGCGCCGTGATGGCATCAGGTTGCAAGCAGCTCCGCGAGCCGTCGTCCCATCTCCGCGGGGGAGCGGACGGTCGCCACGCCGGCTTGCTCCAACGCCGCGTACTTGCCCTCGGCGGTACCACGCCCACCGGTGACGATCGCGCCCGCATGCCCCATCCGCTTGCCCGCCGGCGCGGTGACGCCGGCGATGTAGGCGACGACGGGCTTGCTGATACGCTCACGAATCACCTCGGCTGCCGCCTCTTCGGCACCACCCCCGATCTCACCGACCAGAATGATGGCGTCGGTCTCCGCATCCGCCTCGAAACGGTCGAGACAGGCCACGAAGTCGATTCCATGCAGCGGGTCGCCGCCAATGCCGACACAGGTGCTCTGGCCAAGCCCGACTTGTGTCGTTTGCCAGACGGCTTCGTAGGTCAGGGTTCCCGATCGCGACACGATCCCCACCCGACCCGGACGATGGATCTCGCCTGGCATGATGCCGATTTTACAGCCCCCTGGCGTGATGATCCCGGGGCAGTTGGGGCCGATCAGCACTGTTGGACTCGTCGCTAGAGCCGCCTTCACCCGCAGCATGTCAAGCGTCGGGATGCCCTCGGTGATGCAGACGATGACCCGAATGCCCGCGTCCGCGGCCTCGAGTATGGCGTCGGCGGCATGCGCCGCCGGCACATAAATCATGGTGGCATCCGCACCGGTCGCGGCGACGGCTTGATGGACGGTATCGAAGACCGGGCGCTCGAGATGACGCTGCCCGCCTTTGCCGGGCGTGACCCCCCCCACGAGTTGGGTGCCATAGGCAATCGCTTGCGTGCTGTGAAAGGTGCCTTGACGACCCGTGAACCCTTGACAGATGACCCGTGTTTCCCGATCGACCAAGATGCTCATGATGGACCCCCATCAACCGTCGCGGATGCCGCCGCGGCCGCCGCGACGACACGCCGTGCCGCCTCGTCGAGACTCGCCACCGTCTCGAGGGCCAATCCGCTCTCGGCGAGCATGCTCAGCCCTTCACGCGCGTTCGTGCCCTCCAAGCGCACGACCAAAGGGACCGCGACCCTGGCCTCGCGCACAGCCTCGATGAGCCCCTCGGCTATCAGGTCACAGCGGACGATGCCGCCAAAGATATTGACGAGCACCGCCCGCACCTGCCGCTCGGAGAGGATTAGTTTGAAGGCCTCGGTCACCCGTGCCGCGGTGGTTCCACCGCCGACATCGAGGAAGTTCGCCGGTGCGCCGCCGTGCCATTTCACGAGATCCATGGTGGCCATGGCCAGACCAGCCCCATTGACCATACAGCCAATATTGCCCGTGAGCGCAATGTAGTTCAGACCATGCTGCTGCGCGGCCAGCTCGCGTGGATCCTCTTGGCTCGGATCCTGGTGCAGACGTCGCTCCGGGTGGCGATAGAGCGCATTGTCGTCGAGCGTGATCTTGGCATCCAAGGCAATCAGGGCCCCGGCCTCCGTGACCACGAGAGGGTTGATCTCGATCAGGCTGGCATCGGTGTCGATCAAGAGCCGATAGAGACTCGCCAGCAACTGTCCCAAAGCCGTCCGTTGATCCTGGTTCAGACCCAGCTCGAAACCAAGTCGGCGCACCTGGTAGGGCTGCAACCCGACGGCAGGGTGGAGCCGCACCCGCACCAAACGCTCCGGATTCTCAGCGGCGGTGCGCTCGATGTCCACGCCGCCAGCGGCCGAACCGACGAAGAGCAGCCGTTCGGTCTCGCGCTCGAGCAGGAGCCCCAAATAGAACTCGCGGGCGATCGCGATGGGGCGTTCGATCAGCACCCAGTCGACCGGTCGCCCCTCTGCCGTTGTCTGCGCCGTCACCAAACGCTGACCCAAGAGACGCCGGGCCGCGGCCTCGACTGCGGCTGGGGTCTCGGCCATGACCACGCCTCCAGCCTTCCCGCGCCCCCCGGCATGGATCTGCGCCTTAACCAACCAGCGTTCACCACCCAGTTGGCGGCAGGCATCGGTAGCCGCCTCCACGCTGCGCACCGCACGCCCATCCGGAACCGGGATGCCATACTCCCGGAAGAGGCCTTTCGCCTGGTATTCGTGTAGATTCATGATCTGCCTGCCATGACGCCAGTACCGAACCCTCGAGGTCGCGTGCCCCTGCTTGGCCGCAACCTCGACATTCTGGTCTAATCGGCCAATGGTTGGCAAAGGTGCGTCACATGTCCATGATCGCGTATGCCGTTTGCGAGTGCGCCAAGAGCGTGGCACGACACCGCATCGCAGGCTTCGAATGACAATGAATCATGCGCCCGAGCGCCAAGGTCCGCTGATGCAACAGGCGCCTTCGCGTCATGGCAACCCTTCCCGGCCAGCGGCTCTTCATCCGACCTGGTCGGCACTGCGTTGGTTGTTCCTCTTCAGGCTCGTCCTGCTCGGCGGGCTGCTCCTGCTCTTCTCGCCACTCGTCAATGAAGTCTTCACCGAGACGGTCGATCTCCCGCTGGCATGGCTGATCCTGGCGGTCTATGGCGTGCTCGTCCTGCTCAGTGGCATCGCACTCGCCGCGCGTCGCCCTGGGCGCGCGAGTCAGGTTCACCTCGCGATCTATCTCGACATCATCGCCTTCACCTTGCTGATGTTCGCCAGTGGCGGCATCACCAGCGGTTTGGGACTGCTGATCGGCGTGACGATTGCTGCCGGCGCGCTCATGATGGAGGGTCGCCTCGCCTTGCTGTTCGCCGCCCTGGCCACGCTCGCGGTGCTCACCGCGGAGATGTACGCCAATCTCCATGGCGGCGGAGCGGCAACGGGCTACACTCAAGCGGGTTTGCTCGGCGTCCTCTTTTTCACCGTTGCCTTGCTGGCGCACATTCTTTACCGTCGTGTGCGGGCGGCCGAGGCTACGGTCGCTCGGCATAGCGTCGACCTGGCCAATCTCACCACCCTCAACGCCTATGTCATCGAGCATCTCGACATGGGCGTGTTGGTGGTCGATGGCGAACGGCGCATTCGTCTCGCCAACAAAGCAGCCTTGGTGCTGCTGAATCAGACGAAGGCTCGGCCGGGGCGCCCGCTCGCACAGATGTCACCATCACTACACGCTTGGTTTACACAGCAGTTGCCCATCGTGCAGCAGGATCGCACGACGGTGCGCCATGGCGCGCGGACCTTGCGCGTCAGCATGAAACTGCTTGGCGAGACACCTGCGTCCGGAGCACTCATCTACCTGCAGGACACCCAAGAGGTCGACCGCATCGCTCAACAGATCAAACTGGCTGCGCTCGGCACCCTGACCGCGAGCATCGCCCACAACATCCGCAATCCGCTGAGTGCCATTACGCACGCGAGTCAATTGTTTGCCGAGGACAAACAGCTTTCGGAGGAAGATCGGCACCTGCTGGACATCATTCGACGCAACAGCGCACGCATCGACGAGACCGTGCGCAGTGTCCTGCAACTCTCCAGTCGCAACCAGATTGACCCCGCGCCCATCGACCTCGCAAGCTGGCTGAGCGATCTGGTCGAGGAGTTTCGCGAGACCCACCGACTGGCGGAAAACCGTTGTACACTCACGATCGAGGTACGACCCGAATGGGTCGAGGTCGATGCACGGCATCTCCAGCAGATCCTCGCCAATCTCTGCGAAAATGCCCTCGTTCACGGCGACACCGAGGACCAACCCGCACGGATTCAGATTCGGCTCACACAGACCGACGATGCTCAGCACCCTCTCCCGGTGATCGAAGTCAGCGATGAGGGCCCGGGCATCGACGAGGCCATCGTGCAGGACATCTTCAATCCCTTCTTCACAACCAAATCGACCGGCACGGGCCTTGGACTCTACATCGCGCGCGAGTTGGCCGAAACCAACGGAATCGGCCTGAGCCACGAGCCTGCCAAACCCCATGGCAGCCGTTTCAGACTGGTATTCGGCGCCCGCTTGAATCCGGCCCCCACCCATTGAACATGATCATTCCGCGCCATCGAAGACCCGGCAGCGTGGTGGCCGCACGCGGTGATCGGCACCCGGGTTCAACGCCTCATGCGTGCCAACGTCCGCCGCGCGCTCCGTGCCGTTGCCCGCTCGTCGTGAACGCCGGGAACGCATTGAGAACGGTGCCCGTGAGACGCCTGACAAGGTGTTGCCGCGCGTCGCTCCCGCAGACGGAGTCAGGGTCATGACCAAGGCGCGTGCACTCGTCGTCGATGATGAGCGTGACATCCTCGATCTGTTGTCGATGACCCTCGGGCGCATGGACATCCAGGTCTCCACGGCAGACAACCTCACCAAGGCCAAACAACTCGTCGAGACAGACCGTTTCGATCTGTGCCTGACCGACATGAGCCTCCCTGATGGCAATGGTGTCGACTTGATTCGCTTCATCGCGGCGCAACGACCACAGCTGCCGGTGGCCATGATCACCGCACACGGCAACATGGAGTCAGCGGTTGCCGCGATGAAGGCCGGAGCCTTCGATTTCGTCGCCAAGCCGGTCGATCTCAAACAGCTCCGCCTGATCGTCGAGGCCGCGCTGCGCTTGCGCGGCATCGCCCAAGCGGCCGCGGATGATGACCTGGCCTCTGCTCATCTTACTGGGACTGGGACCACGTTGATCGGGGCCTCCACGATCATGCAGCAGATTCGCCGCTTGATCCTGAAACTCGCCCGCAATCAGGCGCCCGTCTTCATCACCGGGGAGAGTGGGACCGGCAAGGAGTTGGCCGCGCGCATGATCCACGCACAAGGGCCACGCAGCGCGTTTCCCTTCGTCGCCGTCAACTGTGGTGCGATTCCTCAGGATCTGGTCGAAAGCGAACTCTTTGGCCACAAGAAGGGCAGCTTCACCGGCGCGGTGAGTGACAAAGACGGTCTGTTCCAAGCCGCCTGCGGGGGCACCCTGTTTCTCGACGAGGTCGCCGAGTTGCCGTTGGCGACGCAAGTCAAACTCTTGCGCGCCATTCAAGAAAAAACCGTGCGTCCGGTCGGCGCCCAGCAAGAAACGTCGGTGAATGTACGCATCATCAGCGCCAGTCATCGCGACCTCGCACTGGCGGTCGACAAGGGGACGTTCCGCCAAGACCTGTTCTACCGCATCAATGTCATCGAACTGCGCATGCCCGCCCTGCGCGAACACCCTGAGGATATCCCCTTGTTTGCCGAGCGCATCCTCGCGCGGCTGGCACCGGATCCAGACCATGTGCCGCAATGGCGGCTCACGACCGCCGCGCGGCAAGCCTTGATGGATTACGATTTTCCCGGCAATGTCCGGGAGCTTGAAAATATCCTTGAGCGCGCGACCGCCCTCTGTGAAGAAACGGCCATTGGGGTCGAAGACCTCTATCTGCCCGTGACCGCCCCCCCGGCGACGTCACCTCCTGACGACGATCCGCAGGAGACGGTTCCGCTTGAGGACTATTTGGGCGAGATCGAGCGCAAGGTCATCCTCGATGCCCTTGAGAAGACTCATTGGAACCGGACCGCGGCCGCTAAACAGCTTGGTATGACGTTGCGGTCATTGCGTTATCGTCTCGCAAAACTCGGCATCGAATAGAGCAACGGCAACAGTAAGCGCGTGCTGCGCGACCCATCCATGACCTCACATCCGCGTTCCCCATCCACCACGGCACAGGAGGCTACTGCCCCGCGCGATCCCTTCGTCGATTGGATCCGCCTGGCGACGCCGTATATCCACGCACACCGTGGTCGAACCTTCGTCATCGCCTTCGGGGGCGAGGCCGTCGCCGACCCCGAATTCCCGGAGCTGGTCCATGATGTTGCGCTCCTGCATGGGCTCGGGATCCGTCTCGTCCTGGTGCATGGAGCGCGTCCCCAGATCGAGACCCGCCTCGCCGCACGCGGCGCGCAACTGCGTTACGTCAACGGCCTGCGGGTTACGGACCGCACCGCCTTAGCCTGTGTGAAAGAAGCCGCGGGCGTGGTTCGGGTCGAGATTGAGGCACTCCTCTCGCTCGGATTAGCCAACTCCCCCATGGCAGGGGTGCGCATCCCGGTCGTCTCCGGAAATTTCATCACGGCGCGGCCTCTGGGCGTGCTCGACGGGGTCGACTACGCGCATACTGGCGCCGTACGGCGTGTCGACCGCCCAATGCTCCGGGCCGTCCTCGACCAGGGCGCCGTCGCCCTCATGCCACCGCTCGGCTACTCACCGACGGGCGAGGTCTTCAACCTCAGCGCGGCCGACGTCGCCCGCAGTGCCGCGGTCGCCCTCGGCGCCGAGAAACTGATCTTCCTCGTCGAACAACCGCTGACGGTTGCCAAACCCGATGCTGGTGAACCGGCGCTACTGGGCTCGAACCTCTTAGTCCGGGATGTCGAAGCACAACTCGCAAACACCATCGGTATCAGCGAGGAACTCGCCCAGTGTCTGCGCGCCGGTGCCGAGGCCTGCCGCAACGGCATCCGCCGCGTGCACTTGGTGCCCAGACAACGCAGTGGGGCATTGCTGCGAGAACTCTTCACGCCCGACGGAAGCGGGACTCTGATCTCGTCGGAACCCTACGAGGATCTGCGCCCAGCACGCATCGACGACGTCACCGGTATCCTCGAGTTACTGCATCCGCTCGAACAGCATGGCATTTTGGTGCGGCGTTCCCGCGAGCGTTTGGAGACGGAGATCGACCGCTTCGTCCTCACCGAACGCGATGGCCTGATCACCGCCTGCGCGGCACTCTATCCCGACCCGAGCGAGGGAATGGCCGAGTTGGCTTGCCTGGCCGTGCATCCTGATTATCGTGCGGGTGGCCGCGGTGACCGGCTGCTTGCGCACATGGAGGACGTCGCTCGAACGATGGGGATCGCCCGCTTGTTCGTCCTCACGACGCAAACCGCGCACTGGTTCCGCGAGCGCGGTTTCGAACCGGCATCGATCGACGCCTTACCCATGCAACGGCAAACGCTCTACAACTTTCAGCGCAATTCCAAGGTCTTTATCAAGACGATCTGATCGGGATGACTCGCGCGCTGGGATGGAGGTCGAGACGGAGACGGCCGAGCCGTTGCGACGCGTGCCGCACCAACAGCGCCAGTGGGAGTCTCCCGAACCAAGACAGCACAACCCGATCGCCCTGGCGGTTCCCAATTGGATGTTCGCGAGCCTCCTGTCCTCTCGCTCTCTGACCATGATGCTATCACCATGTCGCCCCAACGCTCATTCTTATACGTTCAGCAGTCTGTTGCGCCTGATGTGACACCCAACTGGCGTCTCATCCTTGGACTCCTCATGCTCCTGACCGCGCCATTGTCGCCGGCGCAGGATGCCAGTGAGTCCATCGCGCCCGGTGCCGAAGAACGCGACACCACCCTGACCATGGTGCCGCAAATTCAGGCCAAATTAGCCGAGGTGAGTGCCGACCCGACGCTCGATGAGGCGAGCCAAACCGCCCTGATCGAACAATATCGACAAGCCTTGGCAAACATCGAGATCGCTAGGACCTTCAACGGCAAGACCGCTGAGCTTGCCCACACCCTGACGAGTGCGCCCGCCGAGACCCGCGCGATCCTGGAGCGGCTCGAGCAGCGGCGCGAATCTCCAGCGGACGTCGCCGCCGCCATCCCGGATGACCTCGCTCCCGATGACCTCAACAACCGTCTAAGCACGGTCTCCGCGGATGCCGCGATCGAGGAGACGCGCGCCGCCGCACTCGATGCGCTCATTGAGAACAGCATGCGCCGACCCGGCGAGATCCGGACACGCCTGGCGGAGCTGAAGATCGCGAGCGAACAGACCGAGAACGATTTGCGCCAACCGCCGGCGCCCGGGACGCAAGCCGACCCGATCGAGGCACGCCGCTGGGTGCTCGAAAGTCGCCGCTCCGCCATCGCGGCCGAGACCCGCATGCTCGAGCAAGAGTTGCTCAGTCAACAGGCACGCGAGGCCTTGCATCGCGCGCAACGCGATGAAGCGCGTCAGAGCTGGGAGCTGTTACGCGCACAACAACAACGGCTCGAAGACCTCCAAGGACAACGGCGGCGCGCCGAAGCGGAGACGGCGCAACGTGAATCCGAACAGGCACAACGTGACGCGACCGGCAAGCATGCGTTGGTCCAGGCCGCCACCAAGGAAAACGCCGAGATCTCGGCTTCGACGCGTGACCTGACCGAACGGCTCGAAATCCTCGATACCCAGAGCGAGGAACTCGAGACCCTCACCAAACGAATTGATGCGGATTTCAAGTCCTCGCAACAGCGCGTGGAAGCCGCTGGAATCAGCCGGGCACTCGGCCAGGTCCTCGTCGAACGGCGCGAGCAGCTCCCGGATCTCCGCTCGTATCGCCGCGCGATCCAGGCAAATGAAGACGAGATCGCGGAGATCACCCTGCGCCTGATCCGTTATCGCGAGGATCAACGGCGCCTCGGCGACCTTGACGCCTATGTCAATGACCTGGTCGCGCAAGACAAAGACACCGACCAATCCAACGAGGAACTGCGCACGCAACTGCGCGAGACGCTCCAACAGCGACTGCGACTGATCGACCAAGCGCTCGTCGTCGGAGAAGAGTCGGTGCGCCAGTTGGGTGAACTCAACTACAGCGCCGATCAGTTGATTCGGATCGTCGAGAGCTACGAGGACTTTCTTGCCAGTAGCCTCCTCTGGGTGCGCAGCGCTCTTCCGGTCAGCATGGCGACCCTCGCCAGCCTCCCGGCGGCGACGGCCTGGCTCCTCGACCATCGTCACGGCGTCGAAACGATCTCCGTCCTGCTTTACCAATTGCAGCATGCACCACTCTTGTGGCTGGCACTCGCGGTCATCCTGATGTTGGTCTGGAAGCTCCCCGCCCTGTTAGCAGCGATCCGTGCGACCGCGGAACCCTTACGGCGAATCCGCACGGACAGTCTCGGCCATACTCTCCGTGCGATCGGACTCACACTGTTGTTTGCCGCGCCGCTCCCGTTGCTGATTCTCGTCCTTGGCATCAATCTCTCGGGGTCGACCCAGGCGACGACCTTCACGCGGGCACTGGGCGTGGGGCTGATCGCGATTTCGTTCGGACTCTTCTATGTGCGGACCTTCCGATCGCTCTGTATCCGCGGGGGCGTCGCCGAGCGCCATTTTCGCTGGAGCCAAGCAACCCAAGCACGGGTTCGGCGTGAGTTCGACTGGATCAGTGTCTATCTGCTGCCGGTCGCACTGACCGCCATCGTCGTCTATCGGGACAGTGACCCCGACGTCACCAACAGTCTCGGACGGCTCGCGCTGGTCGCAACCATGATTGGTTTTTCAGTCTTCTTCGCGCGCTTGCTCAGCCCGAAGACCGGAGTCTTCCAGCAGTTGCTCGCCAACTACCCGAACGGCTGGCTGAATCGACTGCGCTACTTGTGGTTTCCGCTCGTCGTCACCGCGCCACTCTCGCTCGCCCTGCTCGCGCTCCTGGGCTACACCTACACCGCCGGGATCTTGTTCGAATCCCTCGTACAACAGACCTGGTTGGCACTCGGTTTGATCGTCCTGCATCAGGTCATCGTGCGTTGGTTGATCATCATCCGTCGTCGCCTTGCCCTGCAGGCCGCGATCGATCGTGCCACCACGCGGCGCGTACAAACCGAAGCGGAACGGACGGCCACGCCTTCAGCCAACTCACCGACCCAGGTCGAGGAGCCCGAACCGGATCTCGCGGCGCTCGACGAGCAGACCAGACGACTCCTCAATGCCTCGATCTTCTTCCTCGGCGTCCTTGGCGTCTGGTTAACCTGGTCCAATGTCCTCCCGGCGCTCTCGGCTCTCGAACACTTTGAACTCTGGCATTACAGCGCCTTGATCGAGGGTAGCGAACAAATGGTGCCCGTGACGGCTGCTGATCTCGGCTTGGTGTTGGTCATCGTCATGGCCGCCGTGATCGCCGCCAAAAACCTCCCAGCCCTGATCGAGATCCTCTTGCTGCAAACGAACTCGGTGTCCGCGGGGAGCCGTTATGCCATCAAAACGCTCGCGAGCTACAGCATCACCGTGGTCGCATTCCTGACGGCCTTCAGCACCCTGGGATTGAACTGGGGCCAGGTCCAATGGTTGGTCGCGGCCTTAAGCGTTGGGATCGGGTTCGGTCTCCAGGAAATCGTCGCGAACTTCATCAGCGGCATCATCATCCTATTTGAACGGCCCGTGCGCGTCGGAGACATCGTCACGATCGGCGACACCACCGGGGTCGTGACCAACATTCAGATCCGCGCCACCACCATCCGCAACTGGGACAAGCAAGAACTGCTGGTTCCAAACAAGGAGTTCATCACGGGGCGTCTGTTAAACTGGAGCCTGACCGATCAGCAGAATCGCATCACCATCCCCATCGGAATCGAGTACGGAAGCGACACCCGCAAGGCCCTAGCGATCCTCTCCGAGATCGCCGAGCACCATGAGCGGGTGCTCAGCGATCCCGCACCCTTAATCAGCTTCGAGGGATTTGGCGACAATGCCCTCACGATCGCGCTGCGTTGCTATCTTGATTCGCTCGACGGACGCATGGGCGTCATCACCGAACTCAACCAACAGATCTACGACCGCTTCCGCGCCGAGAGAATCGGCATGGCCTTCCCGCAACGTGATGTCCATCTCGACCAACGCAAACCGCTCGACATCCGTCTCCTGCAGGATGCGCCATCGTTCGACGAACCAGTGGGCCCGACACGGAAGCGGGAGCCAGGCGCTGAGCTGACCGGCACGGTAACAACACAGAGCTAGTTCAAATCATCGAAGTCCGGATCATCGAGCAGTTCGCGCAGCCGCTTCAGTTCGCGCATGTGCTCGATCCGGCGACGCACCAGCAAATCAGACGATGCGCTCCGTGTCTCGCCACCCACGATCGGCGGAACGCGCTCATTGGTTTCGTCCCCATACAGGCTCTCGTTGTCCAACATCTCCCACAACCTCGGGTCAGGCAATCATGGATCTGCGCCGCGTGTTTACCCAAAGAAGGTCGAAAGCAACAGTCAGATTTGTCAATCATCAGAATCGACAGATGCAATGATTTGGGCGCGGCGTCTGTATTGCTGGCAACACCGCTTCCGCTGCCTTAGCCAGACCGGCGTCTTGTTCCGCCGGCTGTTGGAATCCGCGCAACGAACCGCCTATAGTTCGCGTGGATCCGCTCCTTCACAACGGATGGACAGGGGTCGGCCTTGCCCCAACTCAGACCTTGCCACACTAGGAGACTGCCCGATGGATCATCGCCGAATTTTGGTATGGGATCTCCCCACCCGCCTCTTTCACTGGCTCCTGGCCGTG
This sequence comes from Thiocapsa imhoffii, assembly GCF_016583985.1. GTDB lineage: Bacteria > Pseudomonadota > Gammaproteobacteria > Chromatiales > Chromatiaceae > Thiocapsa > Thiocapsa imhoffii. The sequence continues at coordinate 270,576 of NZ_NRSD01000004.1, forward strand.
CTCATCGCCGCGGCCTTCGTGACCGGCTTGCAAGGCGGCCAGCTCATGGTCTGGCATGGCCGGATCGGCCTGTGGATCCTCGGATTGCTGGCGTTCCGTCTCGCGTGGGGACTCTTCGGTTCGACCTATGCGCGCTTCAGCCAATTCGTGCGCGGACCGCGGGCGATTCTCGACTATCTGCGCGGTCGCTGGCAGGGCGTTGGGCACAGCCCACTCGCCGCCCTGTCCGTGCTGGCCCTCCTGATCGTCGTGAGTTTTCAAGTCATCAGTGGCCTCTTCACCAACGATGACATCGCCTTCCGTGGACCGCTCTACACCCTGGTGACCAAGAGTACGAGTGACTGGCTCACCGGACTGCACCGTCAGAATATCTGGCTGATCGGAGCACTCATCGCTCTGCACATTGTCGCGGTGCTCTTCTACACCTTTTGGCGTCGCGACAACTTGATCCTGCCGATGATTCACGGACGCAAGGTGGTCACGCTGGCCACGGCGAGGAGTGCCGTCGGTGGTGGTTGGATCGCCTTCGCCGCGGCACTCGCCGTCGCCATCGCCGCGATCTGGATCGGTGACGGCGGTCTGCTGCCGCCCCCACCACCGCCCCCA
>NZ_NRSD01000005.1 GCF_016583985.1 Thiocapsa imhoffii
CATAGGGGTTATCCGGCTCGCGCGCCAGCCACTCCGGAAGGACATCGCGCAGCGCAACGCGCAGCAGCGGCGCATCGGCCCGGTTCGCCCAGCTCGGACACCCCGGCACATCCTGCTCGCGCAGAAACACCCCGACACCCACCACCTCGCGCTCGGGATGCTGCTCGCCGTACAGGCCGATCTTGGACAGGAGATTGTACCAAGCCTTCCCGAGGGCCTGACCCTGGAATTCGACCACATAGACCGGCCCGGCGTGCCCCTCGGGCTCGAAAATTCCGTCCAGACGCCGTTCCAGACCCTTGATGGTCAGCGAGCAGAAACGGTAGTCGCCTTCCAAGCGATGCCCACCGGTGAGCACCCGGAACGCCTCGGGGCCGGCGGATAGAAACAGGTAAACGGGATGGTCGGTTTTCACTGGATCATATTCCTCGATGCATCGATGACGGCCAGCGAAGCAGAGCGTCATCGCCTGGATCACGCAGCCGGAGCGGCGTGACCACAACAGGGGGAATAACCGGGACAGGTCACAATTCACCTGTCGACCAATCCGACTGGCTCACAGCAACCAGGCTATCCCAATCATCCGGCGGATGCCCTCGCTCAAGCATCTTCTCGAATGTGGCGTAAGGATCGGACGTGCTACCTGCCGCCCGCAGTGTCTGCTCATCGTTGACCCAGGCAAATACAATGGTCTTTGCTCTAGAATCGTAGCGGAAGAACAGGCGGAACCGCCGTCCGACCTTCGCGCGTCGCCAATGCCGATAGGCTGGACCAAGGGTGTTGCCTTGGCGGTATTCGTCCCGCGCGGGATCGCTCGGCACGGTCTCCAGCATCAACTGGCTCAACGCACGAAACAGCTTGACATTGGCATTGCGCTCAAAGTCCATCGGATCGTTGCGCTCGGCACGTGCGGCGGCGGCTTGCAGCTTTTGAAGCTGCGCTACGATGCAACCATGGAATAGGAGCACCCATCCGTGGCGCTGGATCAAAGTGCCACGTCTCCCTCAATGTCTTCATCGAAGTCCACGGCGTGACCGGCGCTTGCGAGCATGGCTTGGGCAAGCTCCACGGGTAATGCTCCGACCTGCTTACCGGTGCGGATGTCCGCTTCCAGGAGACTCAGAAACGCTCCGATCGCCGGATCTTGATGCTCGGACTCAGCGCGGGTGACGATGACCTCGCCGCCACGCAGCTCGAAGGCCACCTTGCTACCAGTGGTCACACCCAGCGTCTGCCGGATGGACTTGGGCAGGGTGATCTGGCCCTTGGAGGTCAGGGTGGCAATTTCGTGGATGCCAGTCATGACATTTACCTCTCATCATCATAACAGCAGAAATGTAAGGAAAGCGCCTTACACTGTCAACCGAGACGAAAAGGAGCCCGAAAAGGCGACAAGGCGCCGGGTCGAATGGCACTGACTGAAGGCTCTTCGGCTTCCCGCCCTGTCGATAAGATGCCGAGGATACGTGACGGTTCATCGCTGCTTGGGACGGTGTCCGTGTTCTCGGATCCGCTCTCTGGCCTGTTTGACTCTTGCCATAGGCCAGAGGAAGAAACCGCGACAGACAGCGCTTCAAGGCTCGGGGACTGCTCAGCCGCACGCACCAGCGCCTCGACCTGGGCGAGCGTGCCCGACAGACGCGCCGCCAGACAAGATACCGTCCCTGGTGCCTGTCCTGACTGGGGTGACGACGCTCCGGCTTCGTCACCCGCGAGCAGAAGCTCCGCTTCACGCATCAGCCGCCCGTGCCAACGCCTCAAGAAGCAGAGCTTCATCGCTTGGGTCACGCAGCCGGAGCTGCGTGACCAGAAAACAGAGGTTGCCTGCGGCGCTTAGGAGCCCGCTTGCGGGCGATTCCCCCACTGGCGCCGTCGGCGAGCAGGAGCGCGGCGGTCCCGCCACAGCGTCGTCCCACATCGGTCAGCGACCACGCCGGTCCGCTCACAGAGGCCGCTACCGCGGCAAACCATGTCGCCAGACGTGTGCGGTGAATGGACATCCCTTATTTCATCGTAGGGCTACCTCAGGGGTAGACCACCTTTTCCGACGCGACCACTGGCACATCGGTGACGCTGAATCCACGTCGCGATGAAGCGCTCCGGGACCGGGGAGCTAACGCGCATGGGGCCCGCCCATATCCTCCACGTACCAATCCATCGCCTCCGCGAGCCCATCGCTCAGTCGGTGGCTGGGTGCATACCCGAGTCGCGTGCGCGCCTTCTCGATATTGGCCAGCGAGTGACGCACATCCCCAGGTCGAAAGTCGCGATAGCTAGGCTGGACGTCACGCAGGTGCGGAAAGCGCGGCGCGAGTGCATCGCGGATGGCCTCGAAGAGTGCATTAAGGGTGGTGCGCTCGCCAACGGCGACATTGTAGACCTGATTGATGGCCGTTGGATCAGCGACGGTCGCGGCCAGGAGGTTGGCCTGCACGCTGTTGTCGATGTAGCAGAAGTCACGGCTGGTCTCGCCGTCGCCGTTGATGAACACCTCCGCGCCAGTGAGGAGGGCGGCGGTCCATTTGGGGATGACGGCGGCATAGGCGCCATTGGGATCTTGGCGCGGGCCGAAGACGTTGAAGTAGCGTAGACCGATGCTGCTCAGACCGTAGGTGCGCGCGAAGACGTCGGCGTAGAGCTCGTTGACGTATTTGGTGACGGCATAGGGCGAGAGCGGCTTGCCGATGATGTCTTCCTGCTTGGGCAGGCCGGGGTGATCACCGTAGGTGGAGCTGCTGGCGGCGTAGACGAAGCGCCCGACGCCCTGATCACGCGCCGCGACGAGCATGTTCAGAAAGCCGTCGATATTGACGGCGTTGGTGGTCCGCGGGTCTTCGATGGAGCGCGGCACGGAACCGAGCGCGGCCTGATGCAGCACGATGTCGACGCCGGCGCAGGCGCGTTGGCAGTCACCGGGGGCGCGGATGTCGCCCTCGATGAAGCGAAAGCGCGCCCATTGGGCTGGCGTGACCAGGGCGTTGACCTGGTCGAGGTTGTGTCGGTGACCGGTGGCGAAGTTGTCGAGCCCGACGACGGTTTGGTCGAGTTTCAGCAGGGTTTCAAGCAGGTTGGAGCCGATGAAGCCGGCCACCCCAGTGACGAGCCAGGTTTGGGGCTGCGCGGGGAGGCGGGCGAGGAGGTCATCGTAGGAGGTCGACATGCGTCCATTCTCTTCGGTAAGGGGGGATACCATGGGATTGCGTGCCTGACACAACGGCGGATTACCTCTCGGCTTGGCCGATGTGCAATCAACACTCACGCACACTACCGCCCTACCTTGTCATGCCGGTATCAGCTGCGGAGGGGGCGAATGGTCTGGTCGTCGTTGGTTCATGGATTGAAACTGAGCGGCGGCATCTCACCATGTGTGCGTGGTTGGGTCAACGACGGCAGGGTGGGGTGGTCGGAGGTCGGTGGGTTGTTCCGTGGCCTTGAGCCATGGAAGCGGGTTCGCCACGGATTTTGGACGCTGGTGACGACGCTCCGGCTTCGTCAACAGCGAGAAGAACCCCTGGAATCCCGCGCATGGAAAAACCACTTGACCTGAACACAGTTGCTCTCTCGCGAGTGCAGAGGGGGCTAACCTCTGGTGACGAAGCTCCGGCTTCGTCACCCGCGAGAAGAAGCTCCGCTTCGCGAATCAGCCGTGCGTGCTAACGCCTCATGAAGCAGAGCGTCATCGCTTGGGTCACGCAGCCGGAGCTGCGCGACCAGAAAACAGAGGTTGCCTGCGGCCCGTAGGAGCCCGCTTGCTGGCGATTCCCTTAAAGCAGATCACCGGCGAGACCGACGCACTCTTTGGATTCTGGTGACGAAGCTCCGGCTTCGTCACCCGCGAGAAGAAGCTCCGCTTCGCGAATCAGCCGTGCGTGCTAACGCCTCATGAAGCAGAGCGTCATCGCCTGGGTCACTCAGCCGGAGCAGCGTGACCAGAGCAGCGCGGGACATCCTGCTCGCGCAGTCCATCCCGGCACCTGGCTGGACTCCGCTATGCCGCATGGCGAGCTTTTGCCGTCGGTGCCGGGATCGAATCACCGCTTGATTGGCATGCTTCGATCCAGGCGGATTGGGCATCTTCCAGCTCGCGGACTGCCTTAGCCGCCGTCTCTCCAAATGCCGAGCATCCAGGTAGGTCTGGCGCGATGGCGATAAAACCTTGATCTTCGTCGCTCCAGAACACCTCAATGAGATATTTGGTCATGCGTCTTCCCCATACTTGCGAATCATTGCGGCCAATTGATGCGCTTGATAGGCAGGAATCAGGCCGTTACGACTCTGAAAGTTCAACTGTGCCGGCTCCCCTTTGCGCTTAAAAACCCGATGCGAGCCTTGGCCACCTTCATGGATAAATCCGAGCACGCGGGCCACTCGGCAGGCTTCCTCAAAGCGTACTCCACGCGGATTGGCAAGAATACTTGCAATCAGCTTCTCCAGTTTGCTCATGCAGACGTCACCATTGGTACCACGCTAGTCCTAGACTTAGGGAGAAAAGCAAAGGCCGGGTTCAGGTCTTGATCCGTGACTTTTTTCGCTCCCGGGTTTGTTTCCGGCGTGCGCGGATTTCGGCGAAGAAACAGTCAATCCATCGGCACCGGCGGCCCCTTTAGCCGGACGCGGGACCGATCAGGTCTTCCAAGTTCACGGCATCGAAGATCCCGTCGAGCCAAAGGCGCTCGAAACCTCGGTGAGCGTCCAGTCGCTCACGGTGGTCGCCCCTAACGCTTGCCGGTCGAGCCAGGACCAAGCATCCGCCGTTTTGGGCTCGTTGAGGAACAGCGCGAGCAACATGCTGGTATCGACATATGCCATCAATCCCGAGCCTCGTCACGCAGGCGACAGATGAAGTCGGACGCATTCTCGGGTTGTTCAGGTTGGGAGGTGACCCAGGCTCGGAGCTCGGCCCGAAGCTTTCGAGCCTCCTCGCTTGGCATGGAGGATGTGGGCGACGTCGGATGTTTCGCCTTCAGATACTCGGCGAAGTCGAGCACTTCAGTGGCCTGTCTTTCGGGCAGGTCTTTGACGGTTTCGTAAATTTGTTCAACGATGTTCATGGGGTAGTCCTTCATCGAAAAGGCGAAAAGGGCCAGGGTCAATTCATTGGTCGTGGCAACACTCGGTGCAGGTCTTGACTCTTGCCACACGCCAGGGGAAGAAACCGAGACAGACAGCGCTTCCAGGCTCGGGGACTGCTCAGCCGCGCGCACCACCGCCTCGACCTGGGCGAGCGTGCCCGACAGATGCGCCGCCAGATAAGATACCGTCCTTGGTGCCTGTCCTGACTCTGGTGACGACGCTCCGGCTTCGTTACCCCCGAGCAGACGCTTCGCTTCGCGCATCGGCCGTACGTGCCGACGCCTCATGAAGCAGAGCTTCATCGCCTGGGTCAATGCGCGTCGCCAGCACAGGGGCGACATTGGGTCGGCCGGAATCAGTCGTGACGAATCTGAAAGCCGGTCGGGTCGGGTCGCCCGCAAGCGGGGCTCCTACAGCGCGGGTGCCCGCAGCGCGGAGGAGCCCGCTTGCGGGCGATCCCCCACGCCTGGGCGGGTATCCGCGGCCCGTAGGAGCCCGCTTGCGGGCGATTCCCCCACGCCTGGGCGGGTATCCGCGGCCTGTAGAGCCCGCTTGCGGGCGATTCCCCCACGCCTGGGCGGGTATCCGCGGCCCGTAGGAGCCCGCTTGCGGGCGATCCCCCAGCCGCTCGGGGCCGATTGGGATCCTAACGCCGCCGTCATCCGGCTGCACAGGTGTGGTGAGACCTCGGGATCTGTCCCCGGATGCGCTCTCTCGGGCAGGTTAGAGCAGCTTGACCAAGGCGGCGATGGCGGCGACCTGGGCGAACATCAGCGGCACGAGCCATTTCAGCAGGTCGATCTTGGTTTGGGCGATGTCGCCGCGCAATTGTTCGATTTTCAACGTCAAGTCGGCGCGGACGTGCTCGATATCGGCTTTGAGCTCGGCGCGGATCTGCTCGATCTCTTGTTGTAACCGCAATTCAGTCGCGCGTAACTCGGCGCGAATCTGCTCGATTTCTTGTTGTAACCGCAACTCAGTCGCGCGCAAGTCGGCGCGGATCTGCTCGATTTCTTGTTGTAACCGCAGCTCAGTCGCGCGCAAGTCGGCGCGAATCTGCTCGATCTCTTTCTGCAACCGCAGTTCAGCCTCGCGCACATGGGCTTGCGTGGCCAGATCGGGCAGGTGTGGATAGCGATCTTCCAGACGTTCGAAAGCTTCGGCGATCACGCGTGCGCGACTGCGCTCGTCGGGCGCCGTGCTGAGGGCCTCGTAGAGTGCGACAGCGGATGTCATGGCGATATGTGACCTCTCACGAATGATGGTCTCGACCGCTGCGGACCGAGTGCGTGGTCTGGCCTGGCGTCATCCGGTCGTCGGGCCAAGCGTCGTCTGGTTGCCCGGTCTTCGGGATCGATTGACCCACCGCGGCAGTCTAGCACTGGAGTCGTTGCGGTGCCTGAGCCTCGACCAGCCCGACGCAACGCCCGAACGCCGTGAACGAGGGCATTGTCGGAGCGGGCGTGCCCGCGCTGCCGGTGACTCGGGGGCTGGCATCCTAGCCGAGGCACGCTCCGCCGGTTGGCGGGGCGCGGCGGTCGGTTTGCGATGAGGCAGGTGTTTAGTGTATTAACCGTCAGTTTAATGAGTCGATTCATGTGTTCCGGAACGAGCGTGTCGTTCTGTTGACCGGGCTGACTCTCGGGGCCGAATGGGATGCGCAGGAGGATGAATGGTGAAACAGATTTTGGGCGTACTGGTGTGTCTGATCGCGATCGGCGGTTGTGCGTCGAATCCGAACGTGACGGGGACCTTGCCGGCGACGCCGATGGCGTCGCCGGCCGCGTCGATGGCAACAGGACCGGGTGCGCCCGGTCCCAGTGCCCTGGGGTCCAGCGCCCTGGGGTCCACGGCGGCGGGGTCCATGGCGCCGGGTGCGGTGAGCGCGACGGCGGGCGCGGGGATTCCCGCCGAGATCGGGGTCCCGCCAACCCCCGCGATGGGCGTTGGCAGCTATCGCCTCGGTGCGGGTGATCTCCTGCAGATCGATGTCTTTCGGGTCCCGGATCTCGCGACGAAAGAGCGCATCAACGAGTACGGCTTGGTGGTGATCCCCCTGATCGGCCCGGTGTCGGTGGCGGGATTGACCACCGAGCAGGCCGGCCGCAAGATCGCCGCGGAGCTGGAGAAGGATCATTTGCAGAATCCGCAAGTGAGTGTCCTGGTCCTGGAATATGCCAACCAGAACATCACGGTTGGTGGGGCGGTCAACAAACCAGGCGTGTTCCCGATGGCGGGCCAGATCTCCCTGATCCAGGCGGTTGCGATGGCGGGTGGGCCCAGTGACATTGCGAAGATCAATGAGGTGGTGGTCTTTCGCACGCTGCCCGGACAACCGATGACGGCCTATGTGGTCGACCTGAACCGAGTTCAGCGGGGGCAACTGGACGACCCCCTGCTGGCGGTCAATGATAAGGTCGTGGTGCCTGAGTCCGGGACCAAGGTGGTCTTGAGGAACGTCACAGGTACGATGCGCGGCTTGGTGACCTTGAATCCATTGCTCTATTGATCGATGCCCGTGTGAGCGTTCGCGTGCGATCCACACCGGTGCTGGCGTCATGCCCAACGTGGGCCGCGGGTGCGTTCACGCACGCGAACCTGATTCATTGAATAGCGGTCGCGGAACCCGAGACGACAAGCGTCCGTGAACTGTGATCGGCATGAGTGTCTCAGGAGTCGTGAGGCCTGAGTCACGCTGGGTGGCGGTGGAATCCGTGATGGCTCGGGTATCGGTTCTGGAACCGGGCGAGGGGCTTGCGCCTCATCTGATCCGTGCCCAAACTCCAATGTCATGACAAAAACGATCAGTTGCCACACAACTGGAGGACAACAACCATGAAAGTCAAAGATGTGATGAGCCGGTCGGTCCGTTCGGTGACGCCCGAGACCCAGGTCGTCGAGGTGGCTTCCTTGATGTGTCTCTATCGCTACCACGGACTGCCGGTGGTTGATGCGGACGAGCGCTTGGTCGGGATCATTGCCGAGCGCGATCTGCTGCACACCCTCTTTCCCAAACTGGAGAAACTGGTGGCGGAGGGGCTGCACTCGGTCGATTTGGACCAGGAAATGGCGCGTTACTCCGAAACCCTGCGCATGAAAACGTCCGAATTGATGACACCGAATCCGGTCACGGTCGACCCGGAGATGCACGTGCTGCGGGCCGCGACGGTGATGGTCCGACACAACTTCAGGCGGATCCCGGTTGCCTCGGATGGCCGGCTGCTCGGCATGCTGAGTATCGGAGACGTGCATAAGGCCATTTTCCAGGCGAATGTCACGAGTGGCCTGAAAGGAAGCTGATCGGCCGTACCCCGAATGTCCCTGGACGACCCCGCTCGGTCCCGTTGGTGAGCATGCCGGTTGCGGCCGGGTGGGTCGTCCTAGGGCGGGTGGTCTAAGGTCCATTCCCCGTAACTTGGCCGCTCGCGCCCAGTGTGTCTTGCGCGCGCACCCTGTGGGCCCGCTCACGGGTTTGAATCCGCTGCGATCAGGTGTGCCGCCTGATCCCTTTGCCTGGAGGTCGAGATGTCACCCCGAGTCCTTACCGCTTGCCTCTCGGTCGCCTGCGCGGGCGTCCTCGTCGCGGCCGTGCCGCATGCGGTCGCCGATGAGGAAGCGGCCGAGACGGCCCGGCTCGAATACGAGCAGGTCATGGCGCTGACCCCGAATATCGAGAATGGCCGACAGGTGTATCTCACCTGCGCGGTCTGTCATCACCCGGAGGGTTGGGGCACGCCCGATGGCGCCTACCCGCAGATCGCGGGTCAATGGCGCACGGTGGTCATCAAGCAACTGGCCGATATTCGGGCGCGCAATCGCGACAATCCACTCATGTATCCCTTCTCGGTGCCGCGCATCCTGGGCGGACCGCAGAACATCGCGGATGTCGCGGCCTATGTCGCCTCACTGCCGATGAATCCACAGAACGGGCGCGGTCCTGGTGTCGATCTCGAACTTGGCGGTCAGGTCTATCGCGAGCACTGCGCCCGCTGTCACGGGGACGCGGCGGAGGGCAATGACGAGAAGGCGATGCCGATGATCGCGGGACAGCATTACCATTATCTGATGCGCCAATTCGATGCGATCCGCTCGGGGACGCGACATAACTCGGACCCGAAGATGGTGAAGCAGATTGATGGTTTCACCCCGCGTCATCAAGCGGCCGTGCTCGACTATGTGTCGCGGTTGCGCCCCCCGGCCGAGAAGATCGCGCAGCCGAATTGGATGAACCCGGATTTCCCGGCCTTTGTGCGCGATCCCATGAGCATCCCGCCGATGCCCGCGATGCCACCCTTACCCCCCATCCCGCCGCTCCGGTTCGAGGGCGTGCCCGAGCCGGAGCGCCAGCGTGCCCGGCCCGCGCCGTCCGCGGCAGCGCCGGCGATCGTCGTCTCTCCCGAGCTGGTTCCGGATCCTGAACCGAGTCCAGCCCCCGAACCGCTCCAAGCGGAGTAGGGTTCGGGGTGGGGATGAACCGGGTGACGCGCACGGATGCGCGAGCGCAGTGATTGCGAGAACGCCGGTTGCGGGTGTGCCATCGCACCTGGCCTGATCAGGAGTGCGTTGGCGTCACGGCCTCGGGCTCGGCGGCCCCGCGTTCGCTCAGCTGTCCAACCATCTGATACACCAGGGGCACCAGCAGGAGCGAGACCAGGGTCGAGAAGGACAGCCCGGAGACGATGGTCACGGCCAGCGGTTGCAGCATCTGGGAACCCTCGCCGATCGCGAGTGCCAGCGGCAGCATCCCCACCACGGTGGTGAGGGTGGTCATGAGGATGGGCCGCAGCCGCAGCCGCGCGGCCTCGAGGATGGCCGCATCGAGTGGGTGCCCGGCACGGCGTTCGAGCTCGATGAATTCGACCAGCACGATCGCATTGTTCACCACGATCCCCGCCAGCATGATGAGCCCGAGCCACACCGGCATCGAGACGGGCAGCTCGGTCCACTGCAAGCCGAGCACCACTCCGATCACGGCAAAGGGAACCGAGAAGAGAATGATCAAGGGGTTGCGCACCGATTCGTATTGCACGGCCATGACGACCAGCACCAGGAACAGGGCGAGCCCGAGGAGAATGCGGCTTAGGTCCTGCCCCTGCTTGAGATTCTCCAGACTGCCGGCTTCGTAGAGCCGATAGTCGCCCGGGAGGGGCAGGGTACTGGCCTCGGCCAAGGCCAGTTCGATCGCCTGTGGCAGCGTCAGTCCGTCGCCGACCGAGGCGGTGATCTCGACGATGCGTTGCTGGCGGTCGCGCAGGATGGTCGTGGCCTTGGGCAAAATCTCGATGGTCGCCACATCGCTCAGACGCAAGGGGCGGCGGGGCTCGGTCTTGCTGAAGAGCACGATGGATTCGAGATCACCAGGCGAGGCGATGTCGAGCCGGTCGAGCCGGAGGAGCAGATCGATGGAGCGGTCGCCATCGATCAATTCGGTGACCACGCGCCCCTCCATCGCGAAACGCAGCAGGGCGCCGACGTCCTCGACACTCAGGCCGAAACTCGCGGCCCGCTTCGCGTCGAGGCGGATCGAAATCTCGCGCGTGACATCCTCGCCGGAGTGGCGGACGTTGTTCAGCCCCGTGACGGTTTTCAGACGCTCGGTCACCAGGTCGGCTAAGCGCGCGAGTTCATCGAGATCGGGACCGGCGATGCGCAGCGACACATCGTCGTCACCCCGATTGAAGCGGATGCCGCGGATGCCGCGGGTGAAGAGATTGACGCGCAGCCCCGGGATCTCGAGTGCGCGGATCTCCTCGCGCATGCGCGCGATCCAGGCCTCGCTGCTGAGGCCGCGTTCCGCACGCGGGGTGAGCAAGACCTGCAGACTGCCTCGGTTGGCGCTCTCGAAGCTGGAGCGCCCGAAGACGAACCCTCCGACCGTGGTGAAGATCGCCTGCACCTCCGGTTGGGCCGCGACCAGGGCCTCGATACGGCGGGTCAGGGCGTCCATGTCGTCGAGGGCGATACCCTCATCAGCGGTGAGGTTGATGCGCACATCGCCCTCGTCGAACGCGGGCAGGAATTCCTGCTTGGCGTTGATCAACCAGGGTCCAGCCCAGAGGAGACCGCCGATGAAGGCGGCCAGCACCAGCCAGCGGATGCGCAGCAGCCGCGCGAGGGCCCAGGTGTAGCCCTCTTGCAGCGCCGTCATGGCTCGATCGACCCCGCGCCGCACGCTGCCCTCCTGGGTCGCGGTCACGCGCCCCGCCAACGCCGGAACCAGGGTCAGGGCGACCAGCATCGAGGCGAGGATCGCCGCCGAGATGGTGAAGATGAGTTCCTGGAAGAGCAGCCCCACCAGACCACCGACGAAGAGAAACGGCAGCACGGCGGCGAGGTTGGTCGAGGTCGAGGCGACGATGGCGCCAGTGACCTCGCGGCTGGCCGTATCCGCCGCGACCAGCGCGGATTGGCCGAGGCGCTGGTGGCGGTAGACGTTCTCCAGCATCACGATGGTGCTGTCGACCAGCATGCCGATGCCGAGCGCGAGTCCACCGAGCGTCATGATGTTGAAGGTGAGGCCGTTGGCGGCCATGAGGATGAAGGTGACTAGGACGGCGATCGGGATCGCCGCGCCGATGATCAGGGTGCGCCTGAGACTGCCGAGGAAGAGATAGACCACGGCCATCGCCAACAGGGCGCCACTGACGGCGGCGGTGATGGCATTGGACAGGGAGTGGCGGATATAGCGGGCTTGATCATCGACGCGTTCGAGACGAATGTCGGGCGGGATCTGTCCCGCGTCCTCCAGGCGGCTCAGCTCGTCGGCCACGGCATCGACCACGGCGACCGTGTTGGAGAGCGGCTGCTTTTGGATCGCCAGCTTGATGCCGGGGGTGTCATCGAGACGGATGCGAATGCGGTCCTCGCTGGCGCCGTCGATGACCTGAGCGATCTCGCCGATCCGGAGCAGGGCCATGGGATTGGTGCCGGTATTGGCTTGCAGGGGGAGGTCGATAATCTCCTGGACGTTGCGAAAGCGCCCTTCGGTGCGGCCACTGATCTCGCCATCGGGCATGCGTAGACGTCCGGCCGCGACATCCTGATTGGCGCCGCGCAGGCGGGTCTGCAGATCGAGGATATCGAGCCCCAGTCCGGCGAGACGAAATTGATTGGCGACCACCTGGATCTCGCGTTCGAGTCCGCCGCCGACCTCGACCGCGCCCACGCCCGGGAGGGTGACGAGCAGGCGCCCGAGCCGTTCGTCGACCCAGGTGCGCAGTTCGATGGGGTCGCGCATCGTGGAACTCACCACATACTCCGCGACCGGCAATTGGAAGGGGTCGCGTTTGAAGATGATGGGTGGATCATCGGTCGCGGGCAGGAACCGCTTGGCGCGGTCGAGACGGGAACTGGCATCGCGCAGGGCGAGATCGATGTCCTCGCCATAGCGGAAGGAGAGATCGACCGCGCTGCGTCCCTCGGTGGTGCGGGACTGAATGGCGATCACGCCCTCGGTGATCGCGAGTTGCTCCTCGAGTTCGCGCGTGACCTCGTTCTCCATCACCTCCGCCGGGACGCCGGGGTCGAGCACCCGGACCTGGATGTCCGGATACACGATGTTGGGCAGCAGATCGATGTTGAGACGGCTGAGCGAGACGGCGCCGAGGACCATCACGGCCAGGGTCAGGGCGACCACTCCGATGGGATGGCGCACCGACCAGGTGGAGATGCTCGCGGCCATGGGGATGCGACCCGCGCGACGCTAGTCGGTGACCAGCTCGCGGATCGCCGACTCCACGACCCGGGGCTCGGTCAGTGGATAGGGTGGGATCCGCAGGCGCTGCAAGCGTCCTTGATAGGCGGTGCAGTAGTCGTGATGGAAGGTCAGGAACAGCGGGTGACCCGAGAGCGCGCGGATCCCCTCGATGAAGTCGACGTAATGACGGGTCTGGCCCATGTGATAGGGCGTGGGTTCTTCATTCAGACGGAAGGTCTCGATCTCCTCGTCCCACATCGGATAGAGCCCGGGATTGGCCAAATGCAACACCCGCGAGGCCCCGGCGACCGAGCTGAGACAGGCGGCGATGGCGTCGATCCCCTCGTGCGCAATCGCCGCCGCGGTGTCCGTGCTGAGCGCGAGGGCGGTCTCGAAGGCTTCCACGGCCGCGCTCAGATGGCCCGGTTCGAGGCGCAGACGCTGGGGCACCCAGGTGTAGGCCAGGCTCGCGGCGCGCAGGAAGGCCGCGGTGGCGTCCGGTGCCGGCGCGCGCGCGGTGGCGAGCAGCACTGGATAGGTGCGCATGAAGGTGGCGTGTCGATGGCGATCGCGCGTGCAGTCGGCACGCACGAGTTCGACGGCAGTGTAGAGGTGCTCAAGATTCATTCGGGAACGACCCTGACCGTTTTGCCTTCGCTGAGGCCGAGAAAGCCGCGCGTGACGATGCGTTCGCCCGCCGTGAGTCCGTCAAGGATCTCGATGCGATCGTCCATCTGTAGACCGCTGCGCACGCTGCGCCGAGCGACCGCTCCAGACTCTTCGATCACCCAGACCAGTTCCCCATCACGATCGCGGCGGAGGGCTCGAAACGGGATCATCAGGCGCTCGACGGCGGCGGTCTCGAGCGTCACCCGCACGAATTGTCCGGCGGCGGCCCCCGGTGGCGCCTCTTCCAGTGCCAGCTCGATGAGACCTTGCCGGCTGGTCGCCTCGAGTTGCGGATGAATCCGCAGGACCTGGGCCGGGAAGGTCGCGGTGCCCAAGGCATCGATCCGCACCTGTGCCGGATCGGCACGGCGCACGCCGGGCAGGATGAACTCGGAGACGAAGACCTCGGCGACCAGTGAGTCGGGATCGGCGATGGTGAGGAGATGGGTATTCTTGCCAACGAAATCACCCGGTTCAACCAACCGCTCGGTGACCACGCCGGCGAAGGGGGCGCTGATCCGGGTGAAGGCGAGGCGGGTCTCTAGCAGTCGCACGTCCGCCTCGGCGACCGCGAGCGCGGTGCGTGCCTGCGACAGTTCGGCGTCCGAGGCGGCGCGACGGGCGACCAGATCACTCAGCCGTTGGACATCGAGTTCGGCCTGTGCCCGGGTCGCGCGGGCACGGTCTAGCTCGGCGAGCAGGAGGTCGTCGTCGAGGACGACGAGCAAGGCGTCGGCCGCGACCCGATCGCCCTCGAAGAGATCGAACTGGGTGACCCGTCCTTCCTCCTGGCTGAAGAGCCGCACCAACCGCCGGAACCGCAAGGAGCCGGGGCGTTCATGCCGGGTGATGGTCGAGGCCGGCTCGACCTGGATCGCGGCGACCAGATGCTCGCTCGGCGCGCGTGCGGAACCGGGCGTGCTCGCCTCCTCGCGCGAACAACCACCGAGCAGGCTCAGCACGAGGGCGATGCTGCCCAGCAGGGGCGCGAGCAAGCGCGCGCGGCGCCTTCGGGGCGATCGCGGCTCAACGGGAACAAGCGTGCTGAGGATCACGTGCCGGTGAGATCCTTCAGTGCGCTGAGCGAGGTGGGGGTGGGCACGGGTTCGTGTGCGTCATCATAGTGCTTGATCTGGCGGCGGATGTTGCGCTGGATGATGACCCCGAGCACGCGCCAATCGAGCCCCCGCAGTTCGATCTCGGGATAGATGGCGTTCAGGGCGACGAGACGCTCATCGCCGTTCGCTTCGCGAATGTACTGACGGAACCAGCGCACGCCCTCGACCTCGGCGAAGACGAAACGGCCAGGTTTGCGCTCGTCCGTGGGTTCGATGATGACGATGCATCCATCGGGGAATTCAGGCTCCATCTGATCGCCGAGCACCTGCAAGGCGTAAGGCTCGTGCATGCTGCAGCCCGTGCTGCCGAGAGTGGGATCTGCCATGATGTGTCCTCATGTCTGGCTCAGGTCCGGCGGCGTGCCCCTTGCAAATCCGCGGGCATACTGACGTTAGGTGCGATCCATTCAGTCGCGAAGCATTCAGGTAGGAGCCGAACGAGATGAATAAAAGACTCGCATGAATCGAATCATCGCCACCGAGCCCGTGCATGCCGACCGCCGTGATCGGCTCAATCTGCGTGGGATGCTGCCCTACCTGTGGGAGTTCCGTGGGCGAGCGCTGTTGGCGTTGCTCTGTCTGATCGCCGCGAAGGTCGCGAATGTTGGCGTGCCCGTGGTGCTGAAGGAGATCGTCGATGCCTTCGAGGCCTCGCCGCATCAGGTCCTGGTGCTGCCGCTGTCGCTCTTGTTCGCCTACGGCGTGCTCAAGCTCAGCTCCGCGCTCTTTAACGAATTGCGTGATGTGATCTTCGCGCGGGTGCGCTATCGCGCGATGCGGCGGCTCTCGACCAAGGTGCTCGCGCATCTACACGCCCTGTCGCTGCGCTACCATCTCGGGCGCCAGAGTGGCGCGGTCAGTCGCGATCTCGAGCGTGGCACGCGGTCGGTCTCGACCATTTTGAACTATCTCGCCTTCAGTGTCTTGCCGGTGCTGGTGGAGTTCACCCTGGTCGCGGTGATCCTGCTGCGTGGTTACGCGCCAGCCTTCGCACTCGTGGTGTTCGGCACGGTCGCGGTGTACTTCGCCTTCACCTTCGCGATCACCGAGTGGCGGATGGAATACCGCCACCGCATGAACCGGCTCGACTCGGAGGCCAACAGTCAGGCGTTCGACAGTCTCATCAACTATGAGACGGTGAAATATTTCGGCAACGAGCCGATCGAACTGCAGCGCTATGACGGCACCCTCGCCGAGTGGGAGGAGATGGCGGTGAAGAGTCAGACCTCAATGTCGCTGCTGAATTTCGGTCAGGGCGCGATCATTGCCGTTGGGGTGACGCTGGTGATGGCCTTCGCGGCCAATGGCGTGGTCCAGGGTGAGTTGAGTGTCGGGGATCTGGTGCTGGTCAATGCCTTGATGTTACAGCTCTTCATTCCCTTGGGATTTCTCGGGATCGTGTACCGCCAGATCAAATATGCGCTCGCCGATATGGATCTGGTGTTCAAGTTACTCGAGCGCCAGCCCGAGATTCAGGATGCGCCCACCGCCAAGCCCTTGGTGCTGCGCGCGGGAGCGGTCCGCTTCGAGCATGTGGATTTTCACTACGATAGCGAACGCGCGATTCTGCGTGATGTGGACTTTCAGATCGCCCCGGGTCAGAAGATCGCGGTGGTCGGGCACAGTGGGGCGGGCAAGTCGACCCTGGCGCGGCTGCTGTTTCGCTTCTATGACGTCCGTGCCGGGCGAATTCTGATCGATGGGCAGGATCTGCGCGCGGTCACGCAAACCAGTCTGCGGGCCGCGGTTGGCATCGTGCCGCAGGATACGGTCCTCTTCAATGACACCATCTATTACAACCTCGCCTATGGCCGCCCGGAGGCCACGCGCGCCGAGGTGGAGCGGGCCGCCGAGATGGCGCACATCCGTGAGTTCATCGAGGGCTTGCCGGATGCGTGGGAGACCCGGGTCGGTGAGCGCGGGCTGAAGCTCTCGGGCGGGGAGAAACAGCGGGTGGCGATCGGGCGGGCCATCCTCAAGCGCCCACGCATCCTGGTGTTCGACGAGGCGACCTCGTCGCTCGACAGTCACACCGAACAGGCGATTCAGCAGACCCTCGCCGAGGTGGCCGAGAATCACACCACCCTGGTGATCGCCCATCGGCTCTCGACCGTGGTGGATGCGGATCGCATTCTGGTGATGGAGCAGGGTCGGATCCGCGAGCAGGGCACGCATCGCGAACTGCTCGCGGCGGGTGGGCACTATGCGTCCATGTGGGAGCTGCAACAGCGCGAGGCGCGGACGATGTCCGAGCAGGAAGACACCGCGCCGGCCTTGACGGACGCGGTGTCCTCCGACCCGCTGGCCCCCGGCGCGGCTGGCCGCGAACCGCGGGGTGTGGAGACGGCGTCGAGTGACGGCGGGACGGCGGGAGCACCGCGGTCATGATGGCGACATCCAATACCCTGATGGTGGCGCGGCGCGACCGCACGGCGCGGGGGGATCCGGCGCGTCTGGACGCCATTCTGCGCGCCGCCGGGCTGTCTGGACCCATGCGTGGGGTGGTCTTGAGTCTGGGTCTGGCGATCTATGCGTTGGTGCTCGATGTGCTGACGCCCGAGCAGGATTGGCTGTTGCCGCTCGGGCTGCTGGCCTTGCTTGGGGTGGCGGTGTCGCTCGCCATCACCTGGTCGCGGCTACGTCAGCAATTGTTGCTGCCGTTGGTGCGTCTGGAACATTCACTCTCGCGGGTCTGCCAGGGCGAACCTGGGGCCAGTGATGCGCTGCGCGATGCTGGGGTCCTGGAGGCGATCGCGCGGGATATTCGAAGTCTGAACGAGGAGCTGACCGATCTTTACGAAGAGATGGACAACCGCGTGGCCCGCCAGACCATGCGGCTGGCACAGAAGACCGCCTCCTTGAAGATTCTCTATGACGTGGCGGCGGGAATCCATCAGGCTGAGAGCCTGGAGGAATTGCTGTTGCGTTTCCTCAGAGTCATCAAGGAGATGGTCAACGGTCGGGCGGCGACCGTGCGGTTGGTGATGGCGGATGGCTCACGCCGTCTGGTGGGGGCGATCGGGCTGGATGATGATTTGGTGCGCGAGCAGGACATCGGCCCGGTCGATCTCTGTTTGTGCGGGAGTCTGCTGACCCCGGGTGACATCGTCTGCGGCAATGATGCCAGGTACTGCTCGCGGATCTACGGGCGGCGCATGTTTGCCAGCAGTGAGATGGAGATCGTGACCGTGCCCCTGGAGTATCGCGGGGAGCTGCTGGGGGTCTACACGGTTTTCGTCGAGCGCCCGGGCGTGGGGGCGCGCGAAGACATCCTGGATTTGCTCGCGACCGTGGGACATCATCTGGGGGTGGCGATCGCGAAGCAGCGCTCGGATGCCGAGGCGCGGCGCCTGTCGATCATCGAGGAGCGCAACTCACTGGCGCACGAGCTGCATGATTCGCTCGCGCAGACCCTGGCGAGCCTGCGGTTTCAATCGCGGATGCTGACGGATTCGCTGCGGGGCAGCGCCATCTCGCTGGAGGCGCGCAATGATCTGAGTCGGATCCGCAATGGTCTTGACGAGGCACACACCGAGTTGCGTGAACTCTTGGTGAGTTTTCGCGCCCCGCTCGATCGGCGTGGGCTGGTTCCGGCGCTGGAGAAGCTGACGCATCGCTTTGGTCAGGAGACCGGTGCGCACGTGCTGTTTCAGAACGACTGTCGTCCCTTCGAACTCTCCGCGACCGACGAGTTGCAGATTCTGCGGATCGTGCAGGAGGCGCTGGCCAACATTCGCAAACATTCGCACGCCCATACGGTGCGGGTGCTCCTAACGCGGGATGCCAGCGCCCAGCAGGTGTTGTTGATCGAGGACGATGGCGTCGGGTTTGCCACCCCGGCTCCGGGTGTCAATCCGGGCGAGCACATCGGTCTCAGCATCATGGAGGAGCGGGCGCGGCGGATTGGCGCCGAGTTGCGGATCGAGAGTGACGTGGGGGAAGGGACGCGGGTCGAGATCGTCTTCGATGCCGCGCGACGCGGAACACGGACGCCCCGGGTGACGAGCTGATGCGTGTGCTGCTGATCGACGACCATGCGCTCTTTCGCTTTGGGCTCCAAGAGCTGCTCGAACGGCGTGGGATCAAGGTCGTTGCCGCGCTCGGTGATGCCGAGGCCGGCTTGCAGCGGGTCGCCGAAACCACGCCGGATGTGGTGCTGCTCGACATGCGCATGCCCGGACTGACCGGCTTGGAGACCCTGCGGCGGTTGCGTGCCGCGCATCCCCACATGCCCGTGGCGATGCTGACGACGAGCGCCGAGGAGCGTGATGTGATCGAATCCTTGCAGGGCGGCGCCCAGGGCTATCTGCTCAAGGACATGGAACCCGATGCCCTGATCGCGGCGCTTGAGGAGATCGTGCAGGGTCGCACCGTGGTCGCCCCGGAGCTGGCCATTGTCCTAGCCCGCGCGGTGCAGGGCGAGGTGGCGGGCGCGGCGGCATCCACCCGGATCGCGGACCTCACTCCACGCGAGCACGAGATCCTCTGTCATCTCGCCGAGGGACAGAGCAACAAGGCGATCGCGCGCTGTCTGAACATCTCGGACGGAACCGTGAAGCTGCACGTGAAGGCGATCCTGCGCAAGCTTGAGGTCCATTCACGGGTCGAGGCCGCGGTGATCGCGGTCGAGCGCGGCTGGTGTGAGCGGGGAGGGAGTGGGTAGTGGGTAGTGGGTAGTGATTAGTGATTAGTGATGAGTGGATAGTGGTGAGTGGTGAGTGGATAGTGGTGAGTGGTGAGTGGTGAGAGGCTTGAGTAGATGAAAAACTTTCTTGAACTCATCAAATCCTGTCTGACGGACGTGAGGGAGATCATGCCGTGGGACCTTGAGGAGCGCCGTGAATCGAACCCTGATCTGCTGATTCTCGATGTCCGTGAACCGAACGAGTTCGCGGCCATGCATATCGAGGGGTCGCTGAATGTCCCGCGCGGGATCCTGGAATCGGCCTGTGAGTGGGACTACGAAGAGACCATCCCCGAGTTGGTCCAGGCGCGTGACCGTGAGGTGGTGGTGGTCTGTCGCTCGGGTTATCGCAGCGTGCTGGCGGCTCACGCCATGACGGTCCTCGGCTATCGGAAGGTGGCGTCACTGCAGACCGGACTGCGTGGCTGGAAGGACTACGAACAACCCCTAGTGGATGAGGCGGGCCACGACGTCGACCTCGACGACGCCGATGTCTACTTCACCCCCAGGCTCCGACCCGACCAACGCCGACCGGATTGATGACCACCCAGTTGAGTCCAGAGAATCGCGCTCACCACTAATCCCTATTCACTCACCACTATTCACTAACCACTATTCACTAATCCCTCATCCCTCACCACCGCCAAGCTCTCCATCGGCCAGCGTGCCCGTGGTTTGAAACCAAGCGGCTCACACTGTCCGGCGTTCAGACGATGCCAGCCGGCGTAGGCGATCATGGCGCCGTTGTCGGTGCAGAGTGCGAGACGCGGATAGTAGGTCTCGCCACCGTCGGCGGCGATCGCCTCGTTCATGCGCGCGCGCAGTCGGCGGTTGGCGCTGACGCCGCCGGCGAGGATGAGACGCTGGAAACCAGTCTCTTTCAGTGCGCGTCGGCACTTGATGACGAGGGTGTCGACGACCGCGTCTTCGAAGGCGCGCGCGATGTCGGCACGGGTTTGGTCGCGATCAGCGGGCTGAGCGAGTTGCTCGCGCACGGTATTGAGGGCGAAGGTTTTGAGACCGCTGAAGCTGAAGTCGAGCCCGGGTCGGTCCGTCATGGGGCGTGGAAAATGAAACCGGGTCGGGTCTCCGCGCTCGGCGAGCTGGGCTAAGGCCGGTCCGCCGGGGTAGGGGAGATCGAGGATCTTGGCGGTCTTGTCGAAGGCCTCGCCCGCGGCGTCGTCGAGCGATTCACCCAGGATGCGATAGCGCCCGATGCCGCGGACCTCGACCAGTTGCGTGTGTCCACCCGAGACCAGCAGCGCGACGAAGGGGAAGGCGGGCGCGGGCTCCTCGAGCAGCGGCGCGAGCAGATGTCCCTCCATGTGGTGGACCCCGATGGAGGGAACCCCCCAGGCCCAGGCGAGGCTGCGCCCAAGGGCCGTCCCCACGAGCAGCGCGCCCATGAGTCCGGGACCGGCGGTGAAGGCGACACCATCGATCGCCCCGGGCTCGATGCCGGCCTCTTCCATCACCTGACGGATCAGCGGTAGGGTCTTGCGCACATGATCGCGCGAGGCCAGCTCCGGGACCACGCCACCGTATTGGGCATGAATCGGCACCTGGCTGTAGACCGCCTGGGCCACCAGACCCTGGGTGCAATCGTAGATGGCGATGCCGGTTTCGTCGCACGAGGTCTCGATACCCAGCACCCTGCGGATGGGCCGCGATGGTGGTGGGGCGGGGGTGGTTTGCTCGTTTGGGGGTTCGGGCGTGTTCACCGTTGGGCCTGCAGGGCGTAGGGGGTGGGATCGAGAATCGGCGGGCGTTGCAGCAACAGATCGGCGGCGAGTCGGGCCGAGGCCGGACCCGTCACCAGGCCATTGCGGAAATGTCCGGCATTGATAAAGAGCCCCGTGGCCTCGGGATGGGCGCCGATGTAGGGGATCCCGCTCGGCGAACTCGGGCGCAGCCCGGACCAATGCTCTTCGATCGGGGTCTGCTTCAGCACCGGGAACATCGCGAAGGCGGCACGATAGAGGGCCTCGCGAACCTCCGCGGTGGTGGCCTTGACGAAGCCGCTGTGCTCGATCGTGCTGCCGAAGAGGAGCCGTCCGTCGCGACGCGGGATCAGATAGCGATCCTGATACAGCGTGATGTGGGTGATCTGCCCCGGCTTGCCATGAAAGAGGATCATCTGCCCGCGCACCGGCGTGATCTCGGGTGGCTGACCGAGTTGCGCGAGCAGCCGTGCGGTCCAGGCCCCGGCGCAGATGACCACCGCGCTGGCCGCGACGGTGCCGGAGCGGGTTCGCACCCCGGTGACCCGTCCGCTGGTGATCTCGAGATCCATGACCTCTTCGTGCTCACGCAGCCTGATGCGTGGCTCGACCGAGCGGCGAACCGCCTTGGCGAGGCGCGGGGTGCGGATCTGCGCGATCTCGGGCAACCGCAGGGCGTCGGTCAGTTCGCTGCCGAGTTGCGGTTCGAGTTCATGGAGACGCGCGGCGGCGAGTGTCTCGATCGGTTCGCCGTGGCGCGCGGCCCAGGCGTGCGCGGCGGGCTGCTCCTCGCGATCCAGCACCAGCATGCCGCTCGCGGTGTATTCCGGGTCGAGGCCGGTCTCGTCGATGAGTGCCTCGGCGAGCCGGGGGTAGGCGGTGCGACTCCAGCGCGCGAGCGCGGTGATGGGTTCCGGATCACGCCAGGGGTAGAGTGGCGAGACGATCCCGCCGCCGGCCCAGGATGATTCCTGCCCCGTCGCGCCCATCTCGATCAGAGTGACGGCGGCACCGCTGATGGCCAGCTCGCGAGCGGTCAGGAGACCAATGATGCCGCCGCCGACGACAATGACGTCGCTCGCGCGCCCCGTGTTCGCCATCGTCTCCGTCATGTCGGGGACTCCGTCGCCAGCTCACGCGGCACCGGAAACACCACCTGTTCGCGGATGCCATCCTGTTCGGTGACCTGGGTGACCCCGAGGTGTTTCAGGTGTGCGATCACCTGCTCGACCAGGACCTCGGGCGCGGAGGCTCCGGCGGTGAGACCGATGCGGGGCGAGCCCGCGAGCCAATCATCGCGAATGTCCGCTGGACCATCGATCAGATAGGCGGCGCAGCCCTCTCGTTCGGCCAACTCACGCAGTCGGTTCGAATTCGAGCTGTTCGCCGAGCCGACGACAAGCAGCAGGTCGCAGCGCTCGGCCAGTGCGCGCACGGCATCCTGGCGATTTTGGGTGGCGTAGCAGATGTCGCTCTTTTTGGGTCCCTGGATCGCGGGGAAGCGTGCCTGCAAGGCCGCGACGATGTCGCGGGTTTCGTCCACCGAGAGGGTGGTCTGGGTGACATAGGCAAGGCGGGTGGGATCGGCGATCGCGAGGCTGGCGACATCCGCGACCGTCTCGATCAGATGAATGGCGCCACCCTCTTGCAAACACTGACCCATGGTGCCTTCCACTTCGGGGTGCCCGGCGTGTCCGATCAGGACGACCGTGATGCCGTTCTTGCAATGCCGGGCGACCTCGAGATGGACCTTGGTGACCAATGGGCAGGTGGCATCGAACACCCGCAGGTCGCGCCCCGCGGCCGCGTTGCGGACCGCCTGGGAGACCCCATGCGCGCTAAAGATTAGGTTGGCCCCATCCGGGACCTCGGCGATGTCCTCGATGAAAATGGCCCCCCGGGCCTTGAGTCCATCGACGACAAAGCGGTTGTGCACCACCTCGTGGCGCACATAGACGGGCGCGCCATGGAGTTCGAGCACGCGCTCGACGATTTCGATGGCGCGGTCGACGCCCGCGCAGAAACCACGTGGGTTGGCAAGTTCGATGTTCATGGCAAGAGCTTAGGGGATGAGGTTGATTCGATCCAGTCTCTAGGAACGCGGTGATGACGTATCCAAGCCTGGGATGTGGGGATCGCCGACACCCCTGTCATGGGGTTCCTTTCGCCACTCAGGTGACCGACAGCACCTGCACGCGGATGGTCAAGGAGTGCCCGGCAAAGGGGTGATTGAAGTCGACCTCGACCTGTTCGCCCTCGACCCTCTTGATCACGCCCCCAGTCTCGTATCCGCCGGGGGTCTCGAAGGCAACGACGAGGCCGGGCCTGGGTTCGATTGGTGACGGAAAATCGTCGCGTGCGAGCCAGTGGACATTGCTCTCGTCGTAGGGTGAGAAGAGTTCCGAGCCATGGCCGATGATGTGGGTCTCACTGCCCGGCTCGAGCCCAAGCAGGGTCGCCTCGAAGGCGGGCGTCAGGGTGCCATCGCCGATCCGACAGACCAGTGGTTCCTCACCGAGGGTACTGAGCGCGACGAAGCCGTCCTCGAAGCGCACCTCCAAATGCAGGCTCACCGAGCAACCCGGGGCGATGCCCGCGCCACACTGATCCGCGGGTTGGTGCTCCTCGGGCCGCGCAGCTGGCGCGCGCGCATCCGGTGGCGCACGGGTGGGCGTCGTGCTCATGGGGCGTTGCCGCCCTGTTCGGCGGCGATCCGGCGCAACAGGGGCAGGGCCAGTCCCAGGGCGTCGCCGTGCTGGATGGCGCGGGCGAGACGTGCTGGAGCGCTGCGGCCCATGCAGGCATGCTCGGGGTCACCGGCGAAGGCGACGGCGAGTCCAGCGAAGAGGGCGTCGCGATCGAACCGCGCCTCGGTCAGGGCCTCCTGCAGGTCGATGACCTCGTGGCCCACCTGTTCGGCCAGCGCGCGATGCGTCGACCAGAGTTGCCCCACGGTCCCGCCCGTGCGCAGTCCCGCGATGTTGGTGGTGAGGATGTAGAGGTTCTTTAACACCAACTCGAACAGGAGCGCGGTCTCATCGGGAAGACGGCGTGCCGGGATTGCCAGCGTGGTGAGGGCCGCGATGAGCAGGTCGGCTTGGGGGCCATAGGTCGGTGAGGGAATGATGACTTGATGATCACGTCCGGGTTTTTTTTCAAACCAGACCGAGATGACGGTCGGATCGGGGCAGCCGTCCCAGTCGCGCGGAAGTAATTCGTTCTGCAGCAGACCGAGCCGGCCGCGCCAGGTCGCGGGGATGGCGGCGAGGGTGGTGGCGAGATCCGCCTCGCCCACCGCAATCAGGGCCAACTGTGGCTCGGGCAGTTGCTCCGCGGCGGCGCTCAGCGACGCACCACGCACCACGGGAAAGACCGGGTGTCCCAGTCTGAGCAGGCCGCGGGCGAAAACGCCGCCCATCTCGCCGACACCGACGAGGACAACGGGTGATTTCATCGGTCTATCTCTCCGAAGCAGATTGCAATCCTATTCCTCAAACGTTCCCTCGGGGGGCGGGAATCCCTGTGCTCAGCGGGTCGGAAGCAACAGGAGACGGCCATCCGTCCACGCCCACGAACGCCACCTGGCGGGTCATCTCCTGGCGCGCAACCCGCGTTCAAAGGAGTTCTTGGGTGATGAACAAAAAAATGAGCACCCCGACCACGACCGCGATCGTGGCATAGATCATCAGGATGCAGATCCCCGGCAGGTCGTTGCACACTGAGCTATAACGGCAGAGTTTACATCCCCTCATGTCAATCAGCCTAAGTGTCTGGATGCGTGGCTGGTCGGACGTTCAGTCCAACTCCCTGAATCGTGGGGCGGACGTCAGTCCGACTCGGTGCCGCCGCTGTTGACCACCCTCATTCAATTCAATACTGAGTATCGCACGACCGGCAAACGCGTGACGCATCATGATTTTCGGGTCTTTTGGGGCGTTGAATGGCCCAGTTCCACCCCCTCGACTGCCTAGAACCGGCGGCTCGGTGAGGCTAACTCCACCGCGTCGGGTGCGGTGTGGCCTAGGTCGGGGCGCGGCGCGTGAAGCGGGCCATTTGACTGGCTCCGCCATGGAGGGGGTGCAGCCCGGCGATGTCCGTGCAGGCGACCTCATAGCCATGACGGTGCGCAATGCCCTGGCTCCATTGGCGGAACTTGGCACGCCCCCACTCGAAGCGATGTCCGGGGTGCCGGAAGCGTTCCGGTGGGACACCGAGAATGCCGTTGTAGTCGGCATTGGGGGTGGTGATGATGATATGGGTCGGGCGCAGGTGGTCGAACAGGACCTGTTCGACGCGGGACAATTGGTTGGGCGCGATGTGCTCGATGGTTTCAATCAAGAGGGCACAGTCGACGCCGCGCGGACCGACATCGCGTTCGGTCATGGAGGCGAGGACGAGTTCGATGCGGGTGCCCGTCGCCTCGTCCTGGTGGGCCTGCAGCCGCAGTCGCGCTTGCTCGAGCGCGGCGGGCGCATGGTCGATGCCAATGATCCGCTCCAGTCCCGGTTGGTCGAGCAGGTGTGTCAGCAGATCGCCCTCGCCGCAGCCGAGGTCGATCAGCGTGCGGGGGCGGCAGTCACGCACCGCGCGCAGGACGGCGTCGAGTCGTTGGTCGTGGAGGTGGGAGGGCATGAGTGGCCGATCCGGGGGATTCACCGTATAGAATGACACGGATGCCTGCCATGTCCACCCCTTGCCGCGACGAGACCTGAACCATGCACGAGATCCCCAAGATCGGTTTTATCAGCCTCGGCTGCCCGAAGGCGACCGTGGACTCGGAGCGGATCCTGACCCAACTGCGAGCGGAGGGGTACGCCATCGAGGAGCGCGATGCGGATCTGGTCATCATCAACACCTGCGGCTTCATCGAGGAGGCGGTCGAGGAGTCGCTCGAGGTCATCGGCGAGGCCCTGCGGGAGCACGGCCAGGTGATCGTGACGGGTTGTCTGGGCGCACGGGCCGAGTTGGTCCGCGAGGTTCATCCAGGGGTGTTGGCGGTCACGGGTCCACATGCCCTGGATGAGGTCATGACGGCCGTGCATGCCGCGCTGCCCGCGCCGCATGACCCCTGGACGAGCCTGGTGCCGCCGCAGGGGATCAAACTGACCCCCCGACACTATGCCTATCTGAAGATCTCCGAAGGCTGCAATCACCGCTGTACCTTTTGCATCATCCCGAGTCTGCGTGGTGATTTGGTCAGCCGCCCCCTCGGCGAGGTGCTCGGCGAGGCCGAACGCTTGGTCGCCTCGGGGGTGCGTGAGTTGCTTGTGATCTCGCAAGATACCAGTGCCTATGGCCTGGATCTGCGCTATCGGCTCGATTTCTGGAAGGGACAGCCGCTGAAGACGGATCTCACGAGCCTGGCCCGTGCGCTCGGACAATTCCCGGCGTGGATCCGCTTGCACTATGTCTACCCCTATCCGCAGGTCGATGCGGTGATTCCCTTGATGGCGGACGGACTGATCCTGCCTTATTTGGATCTGCCGTTGCAGCACGGCAGCCCGACCATCCTGAAGGCGATGGGGCGCCCCGCCGCCGCCGAGAAGGTGCTCGAACGACTCGCGCGTTGGCGTGAGCAGTGTCCTGAGTTGGTCATTCGCAGCACCTTCATCGTGGGGTTTCCCGGCGAGCGCGAGGCGGATTTCGACGATTTGCTCGACTTCCTGCGCGCGGCGCAACTCGATCGAGTCGGATGTTTTCCCTATTCAGCGGTGGACGGCGCGGCGGCCAATGCCCTTCCGGATGCGGTCCCCGATGCCCTCAAACAGGAGCGTGTCGCCCGCTTCATGGCCGTGCAGGCCGAGATCAGTCGGGCCAAGCTGCAGGCGCGGATCGGACAGCGCCTGACGGTGCTGGTCGACGCCGTCGAAGAGGACTCCGTGGTCGCCCGCAGTGCGGCCGATGCGCCCGAAATCGACGGTCAGGTGATCATCGAGGGGGCCTGGGAACTGGATCCAGGCGATTTCATCGAGGTCGAGGTCGTGGCTGCGGACGAGCATGATCTGTGGGCGCGTCCCGTCGATCCACTCTGAGCCGATCCGTGCGGTCGGAACCGTGCGTGCGCGAGTCTTGAGGGTGGGGATGTCCGCGGGCGCCGCGGTCGCGATCGGGGTGGTGTGCAGGGAACCGGAGTTGAGGGGCGCGCGCAGGCTCGCGCGCTGCGCGCAAGCGGACCCACTTAGAAGGCTGCGCCGCTCTCCTTACCCATCTTCTTCAGGATGAGTGCGAGCGGGCAGAAGCCGGTGAAGGCCGATTGCAGGAGGTTCAGCCCGACGAAGCCCGTGAACAACAGCCACAGCGGGCTGAACAGATAGGCCAGCAACGCGGACAGCAAGACAAAGGTGCCGGCGACGGCCAAGACGATGCGATCGATGGTCATGTGACGCTCCTGAGGGTCGGAAAACCGAACCAGAATGGGACAAGGACAGTGGAACAGCAGGATATTAAAGAACGCTTATACTTCATTCAACCAGCCGATGCCCATTGATTCGCATCTCCAGCACCGATCCAAGGCTAGATCCGCGTTGCACCAGGTGGCATCGGAGCAAGCGCTAGGCTACTCAACGCACGTGATCACTCGGCTGATTCCCACCAACCACTATCCACTAACCTCGCGCCCGCGATCACAAGACGTCGCGGCTCGGCGCGGGACCGCGAGGAGAGCCGTGCCGTGAACGCCGATGACTTTCCCCGTTTGGTGCGGGCCTTGACGCGGCCGGAGTCCTACCCGCATCCGGCGGATCCGGTCGAACATCTCGAGACCCACATCTCGCATGTCTTCCTCGCGGGGGACCATGCCTACAAGATCAAGAAGCCGCTGGACCTCGGTTTCCTGGATTTCTCCACGCTCGCGCGCCGCCGTCAGTGCTGCGAGGAGGAATTGCGGCTGAATCGCCGTCTCGCGCCCGAACTCTATCTCGATGTGGTCCCCATCACGGGGACGCCGACGGCCCCACGGGTCGGCGCGTCGGGACCGGTGCTTGAGTATGCGGTGCACATGGTGCGCTTCGCGAGCGATGCGTTGCTGACCCACCAACCGCTGAGCGAGGGCCTCATGGATGCCTTGGCCGAGCAACTGGCCGATTTCCACGCGCGCATCCCGATCGCCGTTCCGGCCTCGTCCCATGGCACACCCGCGGCTGTTCTGGAGCCGATGATCGAGAACCTGACCCAGATCCGCGAGCGTCCCATGCTCGCGGATCAGTCCCCTCGGCTCGATGGCTTGGAGGCGTGGACGCGCACGCGGTGGTTGGCCCTGCGTCCGGTCCTCGAACGTCGTCGTCGTCACGGTCATATCCGCGAGTGCCACGGCGATGCGCACCGGGGAAACATCGTCCTGATCGATGGTGCCATTCGGCTGTTTGATGCGCTCGAATTCAGTCCCGCGCTGCGCTGGATCGATACCGCAAGCGAGATCGCTTTTCTGATCATGGACATCGAGCACTCGGGCGCGCTCGCCTTGGCGCGGCGTTTCCTGAACCGCTATCTGGAGCGCAGTGGTGACTATGGGGCGCTTGAGGTACTGGATGTCTACAAGGTCTATCGGGCGCTGGTCCGGGCGAAAGTCAGCGCGATTCGTCTCGGACAGGCCGGTCTGGAAGCGGCTGATGCCCAGGCGAGCCGGCATGATTGCCTGGACTATCTCGCGCTTGCCGAGTCCTATACCGAACACCGGCAGCCGCGTCTGTTATTGGCCTGCGGGCTCTCGGGATCTGGCAAGAGCTATCTGGCGCGACAATTGCGCGAGCGGATGCCATTGATCCATCTGCGCTCGGACATGGAGCGCAAACGGCTGTTCGGCGTGGCGGAGGCGGCGCACAGCAGGGCACCGATTGACGCGGGGGTCTATTTCCCTGCCGCGACCGACTGGACCTATGGACGCCTCCTGCGTCTGGCCGACGCCATTCTCTGCAGCGGCTACGATGTGCTGGTGGATGCGACCTTCATCAAGCGATCGCGCCGCGCGCGGTTTCGGGCCCTGGCGCAACGGCTCGGTGTGCGGGTCGCGATCCTTGTGCTCGATGCGCCGCTGGAGGTGTTGCGCGAGCGCATTCAAGCCCGACTGGCCGCGGGTGAGGACGTTTCCGACGCGACCCTGACGGTGCTGGAGCGCCAGCGGATGGCACGCGAGCCGTTGACGCCGGAGGAACAGCACTGTGCGGTCGACCTCGACACGAGCCGCCCGATACCGCTCGAGACCCTGCTCGCACGGATCGAGTCGGCGTTCGCCGGATGTGCGGCACAGCGCCCGTCCGCGGGTGTGGGTGAAAAAGCGGGTCCCACTCTTGACGGCTGATCCGGAGCGATGTGTTCACACGAGGATCAGGGTGACGCCACCAACCATGAGCAGGCCAGCTGGCAGGTGCGCGGCAAGTCCAGGCTCACGGAACAACAGGGCGCCATAGAGGATGCCAAAGAGCAGACTGGTGCGTTTCACGGCGATCATGTAGGCCGCCTCGACCTCTTGCAGGGCGAGAAAATGGGTGTAGACCATGACCGCCATCAGCGCGGCGACCAGCAACACCGGGGCGGGGCGACTTGCGAGCTTCAGCAGGATGCGCGGGCGGGGCAGGACGATCAGGACGCCAACGGCGAGGCCCAGCAAGGCAAAGTAGAAGGCCCCGAAATACGCCGGTTCCAAATACCGCATCGCCCCCTTACCGAGCGTGGCGGTCACCGCATAGATGGCCGCCACCAGGAGCATCATGCGCGAGCCGGGTGCCGCGAGCATGGCTCGGAAGGGGTGCAGCCAACTGCGGCGATCGTTCAGGCGCACCTGTTGGCAGTTGAGCAGCCAGGCACCGGCGACCACCGCGAGGATACCCACGGCCCCCCGGGCGGTGACCGTCTCGCCCAGGAGCAGCCAAGCGACCAGCATGACCAGAACCGGGGTGAAGGCGAGATAGGGCAGCGTGAGGGAGAGCGGATGATCACGGATCGCCGCCATGTAGAGGAGCATGGCGGCGATCTCCAGTGGGATCAGGGCGGCGATCCAGAGCCAAAATGCGGGGTCGAGCGACTTGATGGGCGGCATGCCGAGTAGCAGGGGCGCCATCAGGAGTCCGACCACACCAAAGCGCACGACCACGAGTTCGCGCGCCGCGAAACCTTGCAGCCAGGCCTTGGTGGCTGCGTCGGCACTGGCGAGGCTGAAGGCGCAGAGCAATGAGAGGCTGACCCAGTCCATACCTGATGTGCTCGGGTGCAAGGTAGCCGATGGCGTGTGGGTAAGGGCTGTGCCCGCCGTGTGCCCGGGTGTGCGCCGACTCTGCCCCGTCACGCGCGCACGGTTCGCCGTGGCGATGGGCTCAGCCGGGGACGAGAGTCCGTGGGGTGGGCGGCAAGACGGCGGTCAGGACGCCGATCCCGGCACCGGGGCGATGTGCCTCTTCGCTCAGATGGCGTCGCCAGGCCCGCGCGCCCGGTTGACCCTGAAACAGACCCAGGAGATGTCGGCTCATGGCACTCAGCGGCACGCCGGCCGCGCGCTGGCGCTCGGCATAGGGCAGGAAGGCCTCGAGGACCGCATGGCGGCTGGGTATGGGGTGGTCATCGCCGAAGATCTCCCGATCGGCGGTGGCGAGCAGCCAGGGATTCTGATAGGCCTCGCGGCCGATCATGGTGCCATCGAGCCGGGTCAGGAAATCCTGGACCGCGTCGAGGGAGGTGATCCCGCCATTGACGATGATGGCGAGGTCGGGGCGCTTCGACTTCAGGCGCTCGACGACCTCGTAGCGTAACGGGGGGATGTCGCGGTTCTCGCGCGGACTGAGGCCCGAGAGCCAGGCCTTGCGGGCATGGATGATGAAGGCGTCGCAACCGGCCTCGGCGAGGGTGGAGACGAAGTCGAGCAGGGCCTCTTCGCTGTCGAGTTCATCGATGCCGATGCGACTCTTGACCGTGACCGGGATGGTGACGGCATCCTTCATGGCCGCGAGACAGTCGGCCACGACCCGCGGTTCGGCCATCAGGCAGGCGCCGAAGCGCCCGTTCTGAACCCGATCCGATGGGCAGCCAACATTGATGTTGATCTCGTCGTAGCCGCGTTCCGCACCCATCCGGGCGCAGATCGCCATCTCCTTGGGGTCGGAGCCACCGAGTTGGAGCGCGATCGGATGTTCGGCGGGATCGAACCCAAGGAAGCGCTCGCGGCCTCCATCACGGCCACCATGAATCAAGGCTCCCGTGGTGATCATCTCGGTGTAGAGCAGGGTGTGCCGGGTGATCAGCCGCAGGAAATAACGACAGTGCCGATCGGTCCAGTCGAGCATGGGGGCAACCGCGAGGCGGCGATCGGGCCCCGCATCCCGCCCGCCGGCACGCGCGCGCGCCGACGGGCAGGATGATTCAGCGGTGTGCGGGTGGGTCATCCCGGCGCATGCGCATCAAGTGGACTCGCCCGGGCGGCGCACCGGCACCTTGAGCGTGACCAACTCCTCGGCGCTGGTGGGATGGATGGCGACCGTCGCATCGAAGTCGGCCTTGGTTGCGCCCATGTTCACCGCGACCGCGAAGCCTTGCAGCATCTCGTCGACCCCATCACCGATGAGATGGATCCCCACGACGCGTTCCTCCGGGCCGGTGCAGATCAATTTCATCGCGGTCTTGGGGCCATGCGCGTTGAGGGCGTAGCGCATCGGCGTGAAACGGGTCTCATAGACGGTCAGGGTGTCGCCGAAACGCTCACGGGCCTCGGGCTCGGTCAAGCCGACCTTGCCGATGGGCGGATGAGCGAAGACCACGGTGGGGATGTTCTCATAGTCCAGCTTGAGATCGGCTTTCCCGCCGAACACACGCTCGCCCAGACGCCGCCCCGCGGCAATGGCGACCGGCGTGAGCGGCTCGCGGCCGGTCACGTCACCGAGGGCATAGACCCCCGGGACATTGGTATTCTGGTAGGCATCGACCGGGATGAGACCGTTCGGTTGGACCGTCACGCCCGCGGCCTCGAGATTGAGATCGCGGGTATTGGGCGCGCGACCGACGGCCCACAGGAGGGTGTCGAAGCCACCGAGACGTTCCCCGTCGCGGGCGACGAGTGCGAGCCCATCGGAGTCTTGCGCCAGGGCGGCGACCTCGAATTCGAGCCGCAGGGTCATCCCATCGGCGGTCATGGTCTCGGCCAGGACCTCGCTGATCATGGGGTCGAAGAGCGCGAGCACGCGGTCCTCGAGCGCGACGATGGTGATCTCGGTTCCGAGGGCGCGCATCACGCCCGCGAGTTCGACTCCAATATAGCCCCCACCGATGATGGCAACGCGCTTGGGTTGCTCCGAGAGGGCAAAAAAACCGTCCGAGGTGATCCCGAGTTCCGCGCCTGGCATCCGGGGCACGATGGGACGTCCGCCGGTGGCGATAACGATGTGATCGGCACTATAGTGTTGGCCCGCGACGGCGATGGTCTTGGCATCGACGAACTGCGCTTGGCCTTGAATTCGAGTGATGCCCTGGTCTTCGACGTAGCCGTCCCAGTAGCTGTTGATGTTGGCCACATACTGGTTGCGTCCAGCGACCAAGGTCGGCCAGTCGATCCCGTCGGTCCGCACGCGCACGCCGTATCCGGCGGCATCGGCGGCCGCGCTCGCGAGGTTGGCGCCATACCACATGACCTTTTTGGGGACACAGCCGGCATTGACACAGGTCCCGCCGAGTTGGCCAGACTCCACCACCGCGACACGGCGCCCGAGCTGCGCGGCCTTTTCGGCAACGGCAAGCCCTCCGCTACCGCCACCAATGGCGATCAGGTCGAACTGCTGGCTCATGATTCCTCGACTCCTCAATCTAGCGAACGGATCGGTTGCGGCGCGGGCGCTCCGGCGAGTGCCGGTTTGCCCGCGTGCGTCAGGCTGTTTAGCGTGCCTTCAGCCAGGCCTCCAGATCATCGGAGCCACCAACCAGCTTGCCGTTGATGAAGACTTGTGGAACGGACGCGGCGTTCGCGACCGCGCGCAGCGTCTGCTCGGTGTAGTCGCGGTTCAGCACCAGTTCCTCGAAGTCCAGACCGGCATTGCGCAGGGCTTCCTTTGCCTTGGCGCAGAAGGGGCAACCATCACGGGTCATCACCGTGATATCCAGCGGCTTGGCGGTTCCGGGTGCCAGATGAGCGAGCATGGTGTCGGCATCGGAGACACCATAGGGGTCGCCCTCGACCTCGGGCTCGATGAACATCTTCTCGACGACCCCATCGCGCACCAGCATGGAATAGCGCCAGGAACGCTTGCCGAAGCCGAGATCATCCTTGTCGACCAGCATTCCCATGCCCGCGGTGAATTCGCCATTGCCATCCGGGATGAAGGTCACATTGTCCGCGTGCTGGGCCTTCTTCCACTCGTTCATGACGAAGGTGTCGTTGACCGACATGCAGATGACGTCGTCGACCCCGTGCGCCTTGAAGGTCGGCACCAGCTGGTTGTAGCGCGGCACATGCGAGGAAGAGCAGGTTGGCGTAAAGGCGCCCGGCAGCGAGAAGACCACCACGGTCTTGCCGCCGAACAGCTCGTCGGTGGTGACATCGACCCATTCGTGGCCACGACGGGTGCGGAAGGTCACCTGCGGAATGCGGCTGCCAGTGCGATCTTCTAACATAGCGTTCATCTCCTGGTTTGGTTTAAGGTTCGGGTTGAGCTCGATACACGACTGCAAGGATCATGGTGGGGTCTGGATCCGATGGCTCCGAGCCCTGATCTCATCTCAGCGCCTACCTTAGCGCGTGCGGGTTGATAACGAAATTGGATTATTCGTATTACATCGATCGGTTGCCCCGATCAATCAGCGTCATCAGCCAGCGGGCGGCAGCGGCCCCCTGGAACGCCGCGGCGATCCGCCATGACAGCGGTCACTGGAGCCTGTCGCAGCGTTTGCACAGGTGTCGTGCGACCGATGCCGTGCACCTAGTTCCGTGCACTTCAAGATCCCGGATGAGGTGAGCACCCATCCTAATCCCTTACAGTCACCAGAGGAATGCGAAATGTATGGTTTCAATGTCCGGCTCTCAACCCGTTTCGACGAAGCAATCGCGCGGGTCACGCTCGCCTTGAAGGACAATGGGTTTGGCGTGCTGAGTGATATCGACGTGCAAGCCACCTTACAGGCCAAGTTAGGCGTTGAGCGCAAGCCCTATCGGATCCTCGGGGCCTGCAACCCTCACTTTGCCCGCCAGGCGATCGACCTCGACCCCGAGGTGGGGCTCTTGCTGCCCTGTAATGTCGTGGTGCGGGAAGAGGATGACGGAACCATCCTCGTCTCCTTCATGGACCCGGTCACCGTCTTGGGTTTGATCGATCACGCCGGAGTGACGCCGCTGGCTACCGAGGTGCGGAGCCTGCTCGA
This sequence comes from Thiocapsa imhoffii, assembly GCF_016583985.1. Classification (GTDB taxonomy): domain Bacteria; phylum Pseudomonadota; class Gammaproteobacteria; order Chromatiales; family Chromatiaceae; genus Thiocapsa; species Thiocapsa imhoffii. The sequence continues at coordinate 34,291 of NZ_NRSD01000005.1, forward strand.
GCAGGTCCGTGACAGCCTGGTGGACTAGCGTGACGGCGACACCAGCGAATCCGGCGGGGCAGAGCGCTGCCCCGGCCGACGACGAGTCCCGGCCCTTGCCTGCTCCGGACCCCGGCGAGGTGCTCGATCTCGCGGTTTTGATTCGTCTGGAGGCGGATCTGGGCCGCGAATCGGTTCGCGAACTCCTGACCTTGTTCGGGAGCGAGGCGGCGCGGCGCTGCACGCGCCTGGAGGCGGCCATCGCGGCCGGCGATCCCTTGGAAGCCGCTAAAGAGGCGCATGCGCTCAAGGGCAGTGCGCTCACCTTTGGGGCCTGTCGACTGAGCGCTTGTGCGCTGTCATTCGAACAGGCGGGGCGGGGCGGGGACCTCAATTTCATCGTCCAATCGATGCCCCAGCTGTTGGGACTCCTACAGGAGACGCAGCGCCAGTTGGGCGCGCACTTCGGGGCTTGACCCCGTGCCTGCAGTCTGGCGTCGCGCTGCCGCCGGATCCTCAAGCCTGATTTTTCAACGCCACAAGAGAGACCGCTACCATGGCCGATCCGAACGACACCATGACGCTACCGACCATCGCTCCCTTCGGGGATCTCGAGAAGAATTGGGGCTGGCTGTTTGCCTTTGCGCTCTTCTCGATCCTGCTCGGAACCTTGGGGCTGGGCATGACCTTTTTGCTGACCGAGCTTGCCATGGTCTTCTTTGCCGCCCTGCTGATCGTGGGCGGCGTGTTTCAATTGCTCGACGCGCTCAAGTGCAGTGGCTGGAAAAGCACCGCCTGGCATGTGTTGATCGCCCTACTCTACGTGGCCGCCGGTGTCTACATGACCCTGCATCCAACCTTGGCCGCGGTCTCCCTGACCTTGCTGCTCGGGATCATGTTCATCACCGTGGGCATCCTGCGCGCCATCATGGCCTTTCAGGTGAAGCCCGCCAAGGGTTGGTACTGGCCGCTGCTCTCTGGGCTCGTCTCCTTGATCCTCGGGGGCCTGATCCTGGCCCAATGGCCCGCGTCAGGCCTCTTTATCATCGGACTCTTCATCGCGATCGAGCTCATCTTCAACGGCTGGTCCTATCTCTTCATCGCGCTCGCCGCGCGCGCCGCCGGCAAGGATCGTCTGCAGGGTGGTCAGGCGGTGGCCTGAGCGATCGAGCCACTAGCCGGGGGGCGTTCTGCACGCGGAGGATTCACGACATTCAGCATCTCATCGCCTGAGAGGCGCTGGTGATTGCTGAATGTTGGGTGGGGGTGGTGGAGCCGAGGTCTACCGAACTTGCCCGCTTTCCGCACTGATTCATAAACGTTATCCATCCACGTGCTGCGCGGAGTTGCCCCCAAACCTGCCCCTCGTTGAGGGTCGATAGCGGCTCGACCCTCGGCGAGAGCAATCGAGTTTTTCCCATGTGAACCGACTCGAAATATCCGACGAACGGTCGTGCACGGCTACGCACGAAGTCCCGACAACCCGAGCCTCTCACTCGATCAGCGCCTTGAGCAAGGCATCCCTGGCGTCGGAGTAAAACACCACGGTGACGCGCGTGGCGATGTCGTCATCCAGCTCGATGAGCTGCTTGCGCGTGGTCACCGGCAGCAGGATGGTCTTTGCCCCCTTGTCCGCCGCAGCCTCGACCACGCTAACCACGTTGTAGACCGGCTCGATGGACCCGCCCAGGTTGAGTCCGCCGACGACGATCAGTCCGCCCTTGAGGCTTTTCTCCAGCAGGGCCGAGCACAGCGCGAGCAAGGCCCCGACGCCTGTGGCAGTTCCGGACTTGCCGGCGTCGAAGGCGCGCATCTGCACCGAAAACTCGTGTGCCCGCGGATCGCGGTCGCCGACTAGGTTTTTGGCCCGCGTATAGAGGTTTTGTTCGGCACAGCGAACGCTCTCTTTGAAGGGCGCGGGCGGCGGTTGGTTGAGGATCTTGACCCCGGACCCCGGCCCCTGGGTGACGTCCAAACGATAGAGCCCGGGATGCTCGTCCAGCCCGCCGGGCGAGAGAACCCAGATCTGTCCGGGCGGCAGCGGGTCGTCGCCGATGCTGTCCTCGTTCTGCAGCTCCGGGGTGGAGACGAACTGCTCTACCCCGTCTAATCCCATCTGGTAGCTGAAGTGCGTGTTGCGGAACTCCGCGGAGCCGATCCGCTTCTGTTGCTCCTTGACGCGGCGGCGGCACTCGAGCGCCAGTCGGGCGGCCCATTCGATGGCGTGATCCGGGATCTCCTGGTACGCCGTCCCGGCGCCTTCCGTGTTGGCGTAGGGGTACATCAGCTTCAGGAGCCCATTCATCGTCTTCTGGACCGCGTTGACATCGCGCCCGGTCAAGGCCCCGCCGAACTGGATGCGCCCCTGGAAGTTCTGCAAGCGCGAGGACGCCCGCAGGTGATTCCAGCAGGAGGAGAGGAAGTCGCTCACCAGGCCGAAATGGTCGGTGAGCTGCTCGCGGTTGACCTTGGGGATGTCCCAGCCCGGCATGTAGGAATGGATGCGGTCCATGAAGGCGGTGTCGTCGCGCATCTCAGGCGGCATGGGGCCGAACAGATGGCCAACGCGCTGCTGGTGGACGACATCCACCTCGAAGTTGCCGACCATGACGACGCTTCCGAAGCCGCGGATACTTTCCTTGCCGCGGCTGAACTCGCCGGACTCCATGTAGCCCTTCATGATGTTGACCCCGTCCTTTTGGTCGAAGCTGATCCCTGAGACCTCATCGAAGCAGACCACGTCGTACTGACACACCAGTCCACGCTGACCGGTGCTGTTGTTGACGAACATGCGCGCCACCGACGCCTTGCCGCCCGAGACCAGGTGCGCGTAAGGCGACACCTGCTGGAACAGATGGCTCTTGCCAGTCCCACGCGGCCCCAACTCCACCGCGTTGTAATTGTTCTCAACGAAGGGAACCATCCGCAGCAGCATGACGTCGCGGGTGCGGGGCGTGAGGCTCTCGGGCTCCAGCCCGACGCTGCGCAAGAGGAACGCCTGCCACTGCTCGAAGCTGAAGGCGGCACGCCCGCGGGCCAGGGTGTCCAGCGCATCGCGTTTGGAGAGCTGGATCTCGCGCAGCGACTCGATGCCGAAGGGCCGACCGTTTTTCTCCTCGGCGATGCTCGGGTCGTAGCTCAGGTCGATCTCGGCATAGAAGCCGCCGGTGAGCATCCGCTCGTGGGTGTGCACCAGGGCATCGTCGATGCGGACATCTTTGATCCGCAGGCTCGGCAGCTCGGCCACGAAGCAATCGTTCTTGGCGTCCAGGCGTGCAGTGATCAGGTCGATCAGCTTGACGCGACCCTGCTCCTTTGCGCGGGCCTTGAACAGCTCCTCCTCGCCTGCACGCACCGTGCGGCTGGCGAGCTGGCGCTGCACGATGTCCAGCCCCTCCTGGATCTCTGCCTCGTCGGTGCTGGAGCAGTAGCGCCCGAGCAGGAACTCGCCCACATAGGTGGGCACCGGATACTGGCCTTTGAACCGGCGCACCAGGTCTTTGCGAACGACAAATCCGTCGAACGCCTGGGCGGCGAGCTGGTCGAGCGCGTCGAGCTGCATGGATCAATCCCCTCCGATGGTCACGGGCTGCTTGGCCACCACCTGCCCGTCGCGCAGGACCACGAGCACGGCCTTCTCCCCTTCGTTCCTGTCGTCCGTGACCAACACGGCTGCGGCGCCATCCACGTCCGGCGGTTGCATCCGTCGCTCCGGGTCGAGCAGGCTCGATGCCGCGTTCGCCGGTTGCGTGCGGATGTCGAGGAGGGTCCCCGCGAATCCGCCCTGTAACTGCACCCGCAACCGCATGCCTTTCCACTCGGCGCTCAGAACCGCGACAGCCGCCTGGGCGGCCGGACCGTCGGCCGTGACGGTCAGTGTCGGGGTCAACGCCTCCTGCAGGCTGAGACCCCCGTGCGCATATTCGATGCCGAGCTTGAACGCCGAGACTCCCGGGGCGTAGACCACCGAGTGGCCGCCGCCCCAGAACCAAGGCAGTTCCGGAAAACCATGCTGAGCGCCAGGCTGGGGCACGGCACAGCGTGACCAGCGCGATTGGGTCAGATGTGCCGGCAGGTCCGCCTTGGGTAATCCCCCCGGTAGTAGGAGCCACCCATGGTCCGTCACCAGGACGGCGCGTTGCCAACCGGCCGCGAGCAGCTCGCGCACCCGCAAGGCCACCGCCCGCAGCTCCTCATCGAGTCGCCAAGCCAGACGCGCTCCCTGGGCATGCCCGTCATGGTCGAAGGTCCCGATCTCGGTCCAGGCGGCGCCGCTCGGATCCCCGGTGGACGCCGTCTCAAGCCAGGACCACCCATGGTTCGCCAACAGGGTGCGAAAGGTCTGAGTCGTCAGATTCTTGCCGGTCTCGGTACGCTGTGGCTCGAACCCCTCCGGCAGACTGTTGCCGATCAAGGTCTCTGCCAGCGGGCGCCACGCGGGCTTGGCCGTCGCGGTCACGGTGGGCAGGGCAGTCCAGCGGGTGACGGTCTCCACGGTGAGTCCGTCCGCCCGGAGTCGCCGGGCCAGATCCAGGCCCAAGTCGCAACGCAGACCATCCACGAACACCATGACCGTCCCCGGGGTCGACTCGAACAAGGGACTTTGGGCTGGGTTGGCCATCGGGTAGCTCAGGCCCCAACCCTGAACCTGCTCCGCGAGGCCGGCCAGCCACGGAAGATACACGGCGCGCAGCGCCGCCGTCACGGCATCCAGATCCGGAGCATCGCGCACCGTCGCATACGCGCGCCAGGCGGCGGCATCCACTGCCCAGCCGCGCTCCTGGTAGGCCGCGGACAACGCCTCCCAATCGTGGCCGCCGACTCCCGCGGAGATCCCCTCCGCCAGGATCTTCAACTGCACGACGGCCCGAGCCAGCGGCGCCTCGCCCAGATCCGCCCACAGGGAATCGGCCCGCGAGGCATGCTGCCCGCACAGTTTTGTGAGCTGCGTGAGCGCCTCCGCCCTCGGACGATCCGAAAGGCCCAAGAGGCCGGCGCGCAACCCGTCTTCCTGTTGACGGTTGGTGGCCGGCATCCGGTCGTTGGCGCCATCGAGCAAGTCCTTCGGATGCGCCAGGTCGAGCGCCTTGCGCACCCCGGCGAAGGCTTTGTGCGCCTGACAGTAGCGCGTCCAGACCTGATCCCAGATCCCGCCGCCAGCCACCAGCCGGTCCACCGCGGCGATGATCCCGTCCTTGTCCGGGTTCAGACCGAAGGTCGGCTTGCACAGGGCCTTGAATCCGGCCCAGCGCTCGGTGGACCAGTCGCCATGGCTGCCGTCGCTGGTCGCCATCCACTCCAGCAGCAGGCCGACCGGATCGCCGGCCGCCAACCCATGCAGATCCGCCGCCTCCAGGCGCCGGCCGGAAAGGCTGGAGACCGGCGCGCGCAGCACCTGCGTCAGTTGGGCGCCCACCGCATCCAGGGTCGCGCGGTCACGGGCCAGATCAAGCCCCAGCCCGCCCTCCTTGGACGACATGAAGGCGGACGGCGTCCAGTCCTTTCCATTCTGCTGACTCCAGAACTGACCTTGGAACTGAAGCGCGAACAGATGCCGCGCGGCCTCCGGGAACCCGGCGGCGCCCCGAAAGGCATACCGCGCCACACCCGGCAGATAGACCAACGGCGCGTGCCCCCAAGTCCCACGCGCAAGCCGGTAACGCAGCCAGGTGGAGGGACCGGTGCGCTCATCGGCGATCTCCGGTGCCAGCACCAGCAATTCCGGCATCGCGTCCTGCAGCAGCGGGATGGCTCGGGACCACAGGCCCTCCCCGTCGGTCCACAGCACCACGGATGGCGCAGCCAGGTCGTGGCGGTTGTAGATCGCCGCCGCGCGGAGGCGGTCGATTAGTTGTTCAAGGATGGTTGTTGTCATGATACGGGTGAGTCGGGGCGTCCCGTCCCGGCAACTCGCGAGGCGGGATGCCCCGCCGCCTGCCGCAGGGCTTTGTAGTTGTAATCGAGATCGATCTGCACCTTGCCGAACAGATCGGAGATGTCGTGCGGTTTCGTTGAGGTGTTGGACAACCCGCGTAACCTGACACGATGAGCCTGCAAATCCATGGCAAAAGTGATACAGGCGTCAATGTCCGCCGGCTCCAGCGACGGGTACTGGCGCAGAATCTGATCCGGGGATTCACCGGCACTCAGCAAACCGATGATGGTCTCGACAGTGATCCGCAGGCCGCGGATCGTCGGGCGCCCGTTGCAGAGATCCGGATGGACGGTAATGCGAGCATCCCTGTCTTTGAACCAAACGCCGTCCTCGTCCGCTGCCTTCATCGTCGAAACCTCCAGATGTGTCAGTTGCGCTCGGCGACTCGAAGTGTATTCGGGTTCGCCCTTCATCCTGGTGTCGGGCGACCTTGGGCGGTCTGTGCGATCATTCTCCTATCCCGCCGTCTGTCCAGCGATCCCGAGGTCGCCGACACGACATGTCGAAGTCACTGCTCGAGATTAACCCTCACCTGCGTTATCCCGCGACACGGCCCGCCGGGTTGCGGGTTTCCGCGTCCAGTTCCTCGGCAGTGGAAGGCATCTACTGGCCATTCTCCAAGGCAGACCCCGCAAGGAAAGTCGATGTCGAGCCAATGAGGTCCTGCAGTCAACGCCGCACTGCGTCAGACCGCCAACCAAGCTAGAGCACCAGATAAGGCGTGTTCGCCTGCTCCCAGCCGCGTATCGCGGCGCCGAAATGGCCGCCGTGAAGCTCTTGATCGTCGAAAGCGCTGCGCAGCATGGCCGCGATGTCGTCTACCCCCTTGCTTGGCTTGAGGCTACCCAGCATCCGCATCAGACCGATACGCAGGATGCTCACCAAGTCGTGACCTTGGCAGACTAACCAAGGATCAGCGACCGGGAGCGTTTCCAACGCCGCACGCAGATCGCCGATGGATGGGACTGCGCCGGTCTCTACCGCTGCATCATGTAGCTCGTTCCGCAAGACCAACCAGGTCTCGCGTTTCAGAAAGCGTTCTGGTCCGAGCTTTTCAAACGGGATCTCCCAGCCCCGGCGCTGCGCCACCCAACGCAGCCGGCCGAACTCCAGTCCACGCTCCAGCAGGGAATCCCGAATCGAGTGACCTTGGCGCTCTTCCATTTCACGGATCTTCGCGGAGGTGCCAAGCTCCGCCAGGACGCGCTCCAAAGCAGGGGAGCGAATCAACGTGCACTCCAAATCGTGGGTGTCCGTAGCGATCAGATTAGGCGATGGGCGGGAGCGCCCCTTCAGACCATCGAAATCATCGTCCACGACACCGAGCGCGCCGCGGAATCGGGACATGTCCAAGCGGGCGATCGCGCCCTCTACGTTCGGCTTGCCATTGCCGATGACGAGTTCACACTGACCGGGCGCAACCCTAGGACTCCAGAACTTATGGTCGTCCTCGCCCTCGACGATCAAAAAGCTGCCGCCATGGAGTTGGCGCGTCATGATCACCTCTGTGGCGACGATACCGGCATCCTTGTGGCCGAGCAGCGTCATACCAGCTCCGCGTCTAATCCGATCATGAGGTCTGATCGATCACCCACGATAAAGGGCGAATGGGTCGCCATGAGCACATCGAACTGAGCGGTCTCGACAATCTCAAGTAGATCCGGGAGGAACCGTTTCTGCCATGCAACATGCAATGAGAGCTCGGGTTCATCGATCAAGACCAAGGTATTCTGCCGCACCCGAAACAGAAGGTCATAATGGAGCACCAACTCGTGTTGTTCACCGGACGACAATGCGTCCAACTCCAAGGCTCGGCCCTGCTCGCCCTCGGCGATTAATCCCAGATCACGGTCGATGCGGATCTGCTTGTGGTGAAACTTGTGATTGACATTATCAAGCAGCAGGCGTGCACGCTGCGCGAGATCGTCTAGCTCGGATAGCTTGTCCTCCGTGTCTTGAACATAGAGAGCCATGACACTTTCCTGAGCTGGCTCAAGGCTCTCCAACTTCGCGGTATCGAACGGGTGGCTATCCAGCTTGTCCAGCAATCCGATTCCTTTGAGCTCCTTCCGTCGCTCGTCAAGCTTCTCCATGCGCTGTTTCAAATCGTCGGCAGGCAGCCTCATGTAGCCGCTGCTAAGGAGGCGCTGCGGAAACGATTGGTCGAGCGTTTGGGAGCGTTGGCCGTAACGTGCCATGGTGTCATTAATGCGTGACCTCAGATCCCGTGCGTAATCCATAACGGTGGATGAGGTTCGAGGTCGAGACGGATAAAGTCGAGGATGTTCCGGGCCGACACGAAGCAGCCGCTGAGCGGCGATGAAATGCACCTTAACCTTGTCGTGTATTTCTTTCAGCCAGTCCGGGTCGGTCGATCGCCCTGTCAGCAGGAGGTTTGCGGAAACCTCGTCGCCGTATCGCACAACTACCTCTTCCGGCGAGAGTAAATCGTCACTTTCTCTTTCATCCAGCCACAGATCGTCGCTTTGCCGATGAACCCAAGGGATACGGCTTCCAATCGCGTCCGCAATGACAACAACATCCTGGTTGGTCAGGACCTCATGCCGATCGACTTCCTTGTCACGTTCAAACAACTTCAGTTGCAGCGTCCGAAAAGGCTCTTGACGCGCCTTTCTAGAAGACTTCCTCGTCTTGCCAGCTGGTTTCGGCGGTCCGAGGGTCAACTCTATTCTTCTATGGTCTGTTAATTCCAGGATAAAACGGCCAAAAGGCACGCGCTGGAACAGACTGTACCTTCCATCCAAGAGCGCATTCACCATTTTGAGAAGCATGGTCTTCCCCACACCATTGGGGCCATGCAAAATGGTGACACGGTCGTCCAGTTTTAGATCCACCCTGTGGTTGAATGCCTCGAAGAGGCTGTCGACCTGGATCCTCTTGACGCGCAGTAGTGGCTCGGTTTCGTTCATTGTGAACCCTCTTGGCGAACAGTCGCTCGGGCGGCCCGTTTGCGGGCCAGGGTCAGGTGGACATTGTTCCAGCGTTTACCGGTGAATTCGGGGCCGCCGGGGCAGGCGAGCGGAGGCTCTTCGGCGTGCCAGAACCAGGGGTAGTCGGACTTGTCGCGGTGGGGCTCGGTGCCGCGGTCTTTATCCCATTTGATGTTGGGCTTGGCGCGCAGGATGCCGGCGCCCTTCTTGCCGACGTCGCGGGCCTGCATGAAGGGGCGGATGTTGAGGCGTACGCCGTCGTTGATGTCCGGCTGCCAGCCCAGGGGCTGCTCGGTGAGCGGCTTCCAGCGGATGAAGAGGTCATAGGGCGGCTCGCCCTCCAGGATCGCGACCAACTCGGTCTCCAGTGCGCGGGCGGCGCCCAGGCGCTCGGCGGCGCCGGGCTTGTCGGCCTTGGCGTCCGCGTCTTGCTGACGGATCCAGTCGCCCAGGTAGCTGTAGGTGAGCTTTTCCAGATTGGCCCGGTCCAGCCGGTGGTAGTTCACCAGGGCGTGAAAGCCGTCCTTGCGACCGTCCCAGAGTTGCCACACGAAGGGGCGGTTGTGGAAGAGCTTGCAGTGCTGCTCGAAGAAGGCGTCCTGCAGCCAGTCTTCCAGGTTGGTTTGCTTCGCGCCGGTCGCGGCCAGAAGGTCCCGCTCGGTGCCGGAGGTCCAGTGCGCGCCGAAGGCCGCGGCGAGCAGGGTGCGCAGGCGCACGGCGGCGGGCGCTTCCCTGTTGATGGGCGGCAGACACACGATGCCGTCTGCGTCCGCATGAGACTCAAGCCCGTCGGGATCCAGGGCCGGGCAGTCCGGAAACTCGGAGCCGGTCTGGCGCGGCCAGCGGTAGCCGAGAAGGCGCGCGACGGCGACTTGAAGCGGCGCGTCGGAGCCCTTGGGGTGGCCGTTGAAGAGCCATTGGGTCGGGTTGTCGGAGTAGGGTTTGGGGAGGCCGTTGGGGTATTGTTCGGAGGCGACTTGCTGCCAGTGCGCTAAGTCGAATGGCACTTTTTCTAGCGTTGCGTTTGGAACAACGACGCCAGCATCGAGTTCTCGAACGGCTTTCGCGAATTCTGAACTATTGCAGTAAACCCAAAGTGCTGGAATTATTTCAGGGTCTTTCGGCAATAGGACGGCGAGCATTTTCTCAAACTTCTCTCCGGTATATAGAGTCGGTTTCAATGCATTCATCAAGCCAACAGCCACTCCGGTTCGACCCCAAGCTTGTTGTCCGCTTTGATCTTGGTTATGGATCTGCACGCGCTCGGCTTCACTCATGCCCCGAATGCGCCCATCTTTGCTATCCCAAGCAAGGATGTGTTCGCGACCGGACCAAATCTGCGGAGAAGAAACAGTTGCTTGCTGGAATGCCCAAGAATTAGATGGAAATATGATTTCCCAGAAAAGTCTTCCATAATGGGGATAGTCTCCTGTTCCTAATCCAAGGAAAGAGGAGCAGTAAGCTGAAAGACGCTCGCAATCTGGGTGGTTCGCAAGAGATATTCTTGCGTCGGGATTCTGCAATTGTAGTCGCTGAGGAACAATCCGCAATGAAGATAATTCTAATGCCTTGCGTTTAGCGCTGGCATCAAGCTCCGAAGATGCGTCAAGACCGGCGATTCCGTCATCGGCATTAGGTGACCGCCTGGATAATCCAATGAGCGTGACATTGACTATCTCGCCAGAGATTGATTCGAAAGCCCTGGCACCCAGACGGGCAACAATATTCCATCGTTGATGCAAAAGTAGATTACGCCGTAGCTCGCGATAGCTTGCCATATACATCCAGTTGCTCGGAGTTACCAAGACCGCTGAACCATTACCGAGGCAAAACCGCGTACAACGCTCAATGAAACAAGCCGCAACGTCGGTCTTTGCCGCAGGATGCATTTGACTACAATATTCTCGGAGCAGTGGATCTTGTTTGCCACGTCCCAAATAGGGTACGTTAGTCAGAACAATCGTATACAACCCCACCAACAGATCTGCCGCCTTCGTCAATCCCTGCGCCACTACCCCAAGCTCATGTCTATCGTTATCTATACCGCAATCAAACGTAAACACCCGCTCTAAAATAGGTATTAGAGCTATGAAATCGGCCTCAATGAGGTCGCCATCTGCTTTTCTGGGATCAATGAGGCTGCCTAGAACTGGCGCATTCTTGAATAGCCCGTACAATCGGGCCATCCCGCGCTGTAACCGTTCGTCCTCCCCCGCCAACGCAATCCAAGTTTCCTTCGGCGTATTAGGAGTAAGTCCCGAGCAGGCCAGATGCAGGACCGGCAACGCCTGATACCCACCTAGCCGCCAGGCGGTCAATGCCACATTGAACGCGGCGATCTGAGTGCAACGCTCATCAATCTCCAACCCATGCAGGTTGTCCCGCAGCACGGCGGCGACGGCCGCGGCGGCACTCAAGCCCTCCTCCTCCATCCGCAGCCGGGCGAGGATGGGCAGAGCAAAGACCAGGAAGTGCCCGCTGCCCATGCAGGGGTCCAGAAAGCGGATCTCGGCGGCACGCTTGGGCCAGCCCTTGAAGGTGCCGCCGGCGGGGGTCCAGTGGGGGTTGGTCGGTTCGGGTGGGTCGTCAGCGAGGTTGCCCCCACCTCGGCTCTCCCCCGAAGGGTGTGCGGGGGTGAGGTCGGACCGGACGAAGCGGAGATAGGTCCAGTCGATGCCGGGCAGCCCGTCGCGTGGGGGTAGCGCAGCGGCCTGGCGCGCTTCGGGCTCGCCCGGACACTGGGCCAGGGACCACCGGGCAGGGTCTGCGGCGAGTCGGCGTCCCGCCCACCAAGCCCCCAGCGAGTTGTGGAGCAGGAACTCCACCATGTAGTCCTCGGTGAAGAGCTGAGTGACGGCGGGCAGCTCGCGGGCGCCGATCTTGACCCCGGACTTGTTGACCTCGTCCTTCCGCTTGGCCTGCCAGAACTGGTAGGTCCAACCCAGGGCGTCGTCGGTGCGGAAGATCTCGGCGGGTAGCTCGTCGAGCAGGCGGCGCAGTTGGACCACGTGGTTGGGCGCCAGGCGCAGATCGAGCACCGGATCGTCCAGTCGGAAGATGCCGGGCAGGATCTCTGCGGCGAAGCGGCAGGCCAAATCGAAGCCGTCGGGGGCGCCCCCGTCGGGAAAGAGTTCCGGGGCCAGCTCGTCGCACTCCTCCAGGGTCACGGGGACGTTGCCGTGCTCGGCGCTGGTGTGCAGCACGTGGTTCTCGGCCAGAAAACGGGTGAAGAGCAGCCGGTGCCAGTGCACGTAGGCGGTGGCCTCGGCGAGCTGGTCGATGGCCTGGGTACCGCCCGGATCCAGCCGATCCCCCAGCGCACGGCCGCGGGCGCGCAGGCGGTTGCGGAGGCGGCGCTGGTCTTCGTCCAGATGGGCGCGCGGCCGCTCTTCATGGACAGCCAGATTGTCCAAGGCGGCACGGGCTGCGACCTCTGCCGCCTCGCGGGCCTTGAGGGTGATCTTCTCCAAGGTCGAGCGCTGGTCCTTGCTCAGGGTGCCGGGCATGTCTAGTTTCCTTGCGATGCGTTAGGTGCCTTACGGCTATTCGATGTGGTGCGCTCGCCTTATACGGACTTTTGCGGAGTCATGGATTGACGTCACACCTTGGCGAGCTGGCGCCGCGCATCCTTGAGCAGGAGCAGCCATTGCTGTTCGTGCAGCGGTGACTGCATGAAACCGAACCGTGCATAGAAGCGGGCTGCCGAGTCGTCGATCGGGTGCGTCAGCAGGGCACGAATGCCGACCTGCTCGGCGATGGTCAGGGTGCGGCGGATCGCATCGCGCAGCATCCCGGAGCCGATGCCCCGCCCCTGGTCCTCGCGGGACACGGCCAGCCGGGCCAGGATAACGACGGGGATCGGGTGCTGGCCCATTCCCTGACGGATCCGCTGCGGGGCGTCGAGGCGGTCGACCTGGCCGACGGTCAGGCTGTAGTAGCCGATGACGCGATCCGTATCCGCGACGACGAAGGTGTTGGCCGAGCCGCTCGCCCGGGCTTGGCGGGCGTGACGCGCGAGCCAGATGTCGAGCGCCGGTTTGCCGCAGTCGAAGGTGTCGGTCCGATGGAACGTCTCCAGCGGCTGCGGCGCATCCAGGCTCACTGCGTCTCCCAGGGGTCGGCACGGGAGAAGAGGTCACGTAGGCCCGGGTTGTCCTGCGCGGGTCGGTCCAGCAGGTCCAGAAGTGCCTGATACTCGACGCCGGAGACCAGAAACAGGCGCTGGTCGAGCAGGGTTTGTTCCGCCGCCTGGCAGGCGCTGTCCAAGATGAAGTCGGTGAGGGATTTGTGGGCCACCTCGGCGGCACGGCGCAGCACCCGCTCTTGCTCGGGAGTGGCACGCAGGCCCAAGCGCGCGGAACGCGCAGCGCGGGCAGGGCGTTCCGGTGGCGGCGTACCGCTGTACTTAACGGTGGATGACATACTTGATCTGCTGAGGTCGAGGTCGGTGGCTTCTATGTTAGTACGTTGGACGCACGTGGTCCAAGTGACGCTTGGACCGAAACGAGACATCCGGGCTTCTTGTCAGAGAATCACAGGCCCTTGCTCCAGTGCGGACGCGATCTCGGCGCGGGCTGCGGCCAGCCAATCCTCCAGCTCGGCCTCGTCATGGATGGTTGCGCCCGGCAGAAACACCCGCTGCGCTTTGGGCTCGGCCTCTTTAATCGCGGCGGCTAGCGCCTGGTCGAAACGGGTCGGCAATGCGTCGGTGAGGGTCTGCCAGGCGGACAGGTCGCGGGCCTTGAGCGCAGCAAGCAGGTCCTCGTCGGAGTCGGTACCCGGCATGGGGAGCGGGTAGATGCCCGCGGCCTGGAGCAGCGCCGCCTGTTTCGCTGACGACAGGGCGCTCCAGGTGGGATGGGCGTTGAGCTTGGCCTGCTCCGCGGCGAGTGTGGCGGCGTACCGGCCCTGGGCCTGGGCGAGGGCGCCGCGCAGAGCCGTCCCGACGGCCTTGAGGACCGTACTGGTGGGGTCCGGATCGTCCAGCAGCGAGCGGTTGGCGCGGATCGCCTCCAGGGTGGACGCCTCGGCGTCCATGCCCGCGATGCCGGCCGCCTGGTCGAGCAACTGCTCGGCAAGGCTGAAGGCCGGGGCACGCTGTGCGATCTTGTCGGCGGTCGCCTTCCAGTCGGCGATGCGCTGGGTCAAGACGTCGGCCTTCTCATGCAATCCGAAGAGGAGGTCGTTCCCGCTGAGCCCTTGCAGTGCGGTGACCTCCGGGGCTTGGGGCGCGGCGGGTGCAGGCGGGTTACCCCCGGCGCTTCGGGCCAGGTCTCCGAGCAGGTTGACGAAGCCGGGGGCCGCACTGGCCTCGTCGCCCGGCTGGAACTTGTGCCCCGCGGCCTGGAACAGCTTTTTGATCTTGAGCTTCTGGATGGCGGTGAGGACCGGATGCTCGACCCGGAAGTCCGCTTGGCCGATCTTGTTCTGATCGAGATCGGCGATCTTGACCGGTTGACCTTGGATGCGGGCGCCCAGATGGCCGCTGACCATGAGCACGGCCATGCCTGCCTGGATCGCGTCCTTGGGCCAACCGAAGCTGCCGCCGCCGAAGTGAGCGACGATCTCGGAGCCCTTCTTGCCGGCACCCACATAGCTCAGGATGGCGGCGGTGACCGGGTGTTTGTGGGGGTCGCCCGCGTGATTGACCGCACCGAGTGCGCCCGCGCTGCCGTCCTTGGCCTTCTTCCAGACGGTCGGCCAGTTGGCGGAGTCCGCGACATGAAACTGAGGATAGAGCCGGTCAAGCACGTCCCGTGCGGCGTCTTCGGTGGCGTCCTTCATTGCCACCACGGGTCGCTCCTGACCGCCGGAGAGGAAGAGTCGCGCGCCGCCGACGATCTCGCTCACCAGCGACTCGACCTTGGCCTCTTCCCGCGCCTGGCGGGTGACCATGGCCCGACGCGCCTCCTTGCCCTCCTCCCCGCTGGGCTGGCCCTTGAAGTTGAGCGTCTCCTCGGTGGCCAGCGCGCTGGCCAGGGCGTTCTTCAGGGCGTCCGCTTTGATCTTGGGGATCAGGACGTGGATGGTGGCGTCGGCGACGCTGCGCTGCTGGATGTCCTGGATGACGGCTGTCTCGGATTCCTGAAAGCCGTCGCGTACCCACACTGTCAGGTCGTCGGTGACCGGCGGCGGGCTCATGCCGTGGTGCGGTGTGACCTTGCGCTTCACCTTCGCGGCACCGTGCAGCACGTTGACGCCGGCCAGCGCCGCCTGGACAGCCTTCGAAAGCAATTGACCGCGCTGGGCCGCGAGCTGTGGTTCGTTGTTCAGGAGCGCCGTGCGCCGACGGCGGAACTCGGACTCCCAGGCGGCGCCTTCGGTGGTCTGAAGATAGTACTCGCCCTCGATTTCCATCAGGACGCCGTCGCTGACGAGGTCCTGGACCAGCGCGGGAACCGTCGCGCGCAGCGTGGTGGCGGAGTCGCCCAGGTCATCGGTGAGCAGGTCGGCCAGGTGCTCGGGGGTGGCCCGCACGCCGCTGTCCGCCCCCTCGCGGGGCAGCTTGTTGATGAGGAACACCAGGGCACAGATGCGGCTGCGCAGGGTGCCGTCCGGGCGGGTCTTCTGCTCCTCGATGATCTCCTGGAAGCGCTTTTGCAGCTCGCCGGAGATCACCAGTTCACTGGCCTGCTGGTCGTAGATGAAATCCGCGGGGATGATGGCGCCGACCGGCCGCTCGGCCACCAGGCGGCACGCCTCGTGGGTGACGCGCAGTTGGGTGCGCATCTGGGCGGCACTGCCGCTCGGGTCGCAACTGTGCAGGACCTGTTCCCAGAAACGGCGGCGCACCGGCAGGAGGGGATAGTCCGGGACATAGCTCGCGTCGTCCTCGGCGCGGGCGGCGAGGCGCGTGGACTTGAGCTGGCGGGTAATCTCGCCCGAACGCTTGGAGACCAAGTCGCTGATCTCGGCCTTGGCCTGCTGCTTCTTCTGCAGGACCACGGTGCGGACCACCTTCTCGACGTCGTTGTCCTTCAGGTGAACCTTGGTGGTGAAGCGCCCCATCAGGCGTTGCAGGGCCGGTGTGTCGGTCAGCGCGCTCTGGCCGGTACCGACCACCAGCACCCGGCCGTCCAGCTCCTTGGACAGTGCTTCCACCACCTCTTGGACGTCGTGGGCGACATCCGGGCTGTTGTTGATGAACTGCTGGACCTCGTCCAGGACGATCACGGTGCAGGGCAGTTGGCCGTTGCGCATCAGGGCGCGGCGCACGACGAGGAGCATCTCGTCGATGCTGATCTCGTCGAGCTTGGCGGGATACTGAGAGCGCAGCGCCTCGCTGACGTTCTTGATGTCGCCCAGGTGGGGGTGGTGGGCGAGGTATGCCTCGTGCAGTGCGCGGGAGGTATACAGCCGGCCTAACTCCTGCGCCGGGTCCTTCCCCGCCTGGCGGATGCGCTCCTGGATGTCCGCCAACGTCCCCTCGTCGCGCAGGTCCATCAGCAGGCGGGCCACCGACAGGTTCTCGGGCAGACCAACCGACAGCAGTGCAATGCCGGCGAGGCGCAGTCGTACACTGCCGACCCCGGCCTTCATGGTACCGCCTGCGCTGTGCAGCCCGGCCCCCTGCTTGCCGCGCGTGCTCAGCTCTTTGAGCAGATCGACGATGTCTTGCGGCAGGGTTGCCAGGGTGCGCGCCGTGACGCCGCCGGGCAGCGCGAAATCTGTCCAGAGGTAGCGCAGCACCTTCACGAGGTGCGATTTCCCGCTGCCGTAGAAGCCGCTCACCCAGGCCGCCTTCTGCTCTTTGCCGAGACTGTCGAGATAACCCTGAAGGATCTTGGCGAGACCCGTTTGGTATTCACCCTGGCAGACGAAGGTGTCCAACTCGTAGCGCAGGGTATCGGGATCTTCGACATTGTTGCTGGAGACGCCCTCGTTGGCGATCTGCCAGGTCAGGGGGTCTTTCAGGAACAGCTCTCGGTTTTGCATGGTCAGTCGTCCGTGAGGATCGGGGTGGCGAGGTAATTCCAGCCGGTGCGGGCACCGAGGAAGCGGTAGGTGTTGCCCTCGCGCTCGCCCGGGAAGAAGAGCACGACGATGCCCGGCAAATGGCTGTCCAGGGACTCGAGGACGGCAGAGACGTGGACGAAGTCGTAGAGCTCCATCAGCCCGGAGACGGCGAAGACAGTGTGGACCGCAGCCGCGGTCGGTACCGATGCCAGTTCTCGCCTTAGTCGCTCGACGAGATAGTCGACGAAACCGGGGTCGGCGTAGTTTTCGACGATGTCGGGGACGGCGAGGCAGTCGGTGCGCTCATCGGGATCGAAGGTGTCCATCCAGTCGGCGAACGCGCCGCCGAGATCGATTCGCCGCCAGTCGAGACCCTCATCGCGCGTGGCGATCTCGAACTCCGGGATGCGATTCACCAGGCGCCGCTCGTCCTCGGGCGGATAGACGACGAACCAGACGCGCTGGCTCAAGGGGAGATTGCCGCGCGGAGTGAGCGAGACGTGGCGGCGGTAGCTCGCCAGCAGCTGGTCAATGCGTGCCATTCAACAACGCCTCCTCGTCAGGGAGCAGCAGGCCCGAGAAGTCGATCTCCGTGACCCCGCCACCGTGGCGCAGGCGCAACCAGCCGTTGCGCGAGCCAACGGCGAGGTGCGACAGGACGGTGGACGGGTCGGCCCCCACCAAGTGGGTGAACACCGAGGAAACCAGCAGATCCCCGCGCAGGCCAAGCAGGTAGCCGGCAAACATCGCGTAAGTGCAGGCGGCCGGGGTCACGACGGGCAGGGTCCGGGTCCGCTTTGCAGTGCCCTTCAGGTGGCCGGTTGCGGCCCAGGTGACCCCGAGCCGGGTGGCGAGGCTGGCCAGCATGACCGGGCTGAAGCGCTCGGGGTAAACCTCTTCTAGGTACGCCATCATCTGCGCGCGGGTGAGGACCTCGCCGGGTTTGAGGGTCTCGACCAAGTCGAAGCTGGACCTTAATTGGGGATCGCGGCAGAAGGCGCAGGTGAGTGCGAGGAGCGGCAGCGACGCGGGGTCTTCCGCGGCGAAGCGACGCAGCAAACGGAACAGGGCGAGGGCCGGGTCGAGTCCGTACAGCTCGTAAATGTGCTTTTCGCTCTTTCGGCGACTGGAGAAGGTTGGCTTACCCAGGACATTCTCGGCCAGAATGGCGGCGCGGTAGTCCGCGCGACCGGCCGTGACGGGAACGGCGGTAAACAGCAAACCCAGATCGGGCAGCATCAGGGACCGTGACATGTGGCCCCCCGAGCGGCGCAGGGAGAACCCGAAAGCGGTCGCGTACGGCGGGATCACCAAGGGGCCGGAATCCGTTGATGCAGTCATCCGGCAGTCGCGACAGAATGGCCGAGGTAGTTCGTGATCGTATATTGATATGGTGGAGCCGAGGGGGATCGAACCCCTGACCTCCGCATTGCGAACGCGGCGCTCTCCCAGCTGAGCTACGGCCCCAAGTCGATCGGCTGCGGGATTGTATCGTCGTGCTGTTGCCCAGACCATCGATGATCAATCCCGAACAGGGCGGCATTGTGCACCTGGTCGACCGATCGATACAAGACCCCAGTCGCTCGATCGTGAGGCCGCACGGAGGATCCATGCTCGACTCACTCCCCTTACTCTTTCCATCCGAGTTCCCGGCGATTGCGCGGCGCGAACTCAAAACGTTGCAGATCAACCTCGGTTATCGCTGCAACCTCAGTTGTCAGCATTGTCATGTCGATGCGGGTCCGAAGCGTTCCGAGTCGATGACATCCGAGACGGTCGATGCCGTGCTTGCCTTCCTTGATCGCTGTCCGCTCGGGACGCTCGATCTGACCGGTGGGGCCCCGGAGCTGAATCCGCACTTTCGCCGGCTGGTGCGCGAGGGGCGGCGGCGGGGCATGACGGTGATCGATCGTTGCAATTTGACCATCCTGCAGGAGCCGGGTCATGAGGACCTAGCTGGCTTCCTGGCTGAGCACGGGGTTCGGGTGATCGCCTCCTTGCCCTGCTATCTCGCTGAGAATGTCGAGGCGCAGCGTGGCAAAGGGGTCTTCGCTGCCAGTCTTGAGGGACTGCGGACCCTGAACCGACACGGCTATGCCGAGGAAGGGAGTGGCCTGGTGTTGGATCTGGTCTACAACCCGCAGGGCGCGACCTTGCCGCCACCTCAGTGCAGTCTGGAGGCTGAGTACAAGCAGGCCCTGAGCGAGCGCTACGGCATTCGCTTCGATCATCTGCTCACGATCACGAACATGCCGATCAAGCGATTTGGCAGTCTGCTGCAATCCACCGGCCAGTTCGACGGCTATCTCGCGTTGTTGAAAGGCGCCTACCGCGAGGACAACCTCGATGCCCTCATGTGCCGGGATCTGATCAGCGTCGACTGGCAAGGGTTTCTCTACGATTGCGACTTCAACCAGATGCTCGGACTCGGGATGGAGCAGGAACGCCAGCGGTTGCACATCGCGGACTTCGATCCGGTGCGGCTCGCCGGTCAGCCGATCCGTACGGGGCAACACTGTTTCGGCTGTGCGGCCGGGCAGGGCAGCAGTTGCGGGGGGGCGCTCGCATGAGCTGGGCGTCTGGCTCCTGCCCTGCGTGTGGGCAGCCTGTCCCGGAAGCAGGGATGGGAAACCGGAGGTTGCGGTGTGAACACTGATTCGTGCGCAGGGGATGGAGTCGGCGGTCGCGGTGTCGACGGGGCTGGTCGCGTCCTGAATCAGCATGCGCTTCCCTGAGGCACGGATCCTGGTCTTCGCCAAGGCGCCGGTTCCGGGCCGGGTGAAGACCCGACTGACTCCGGTGCTCACGCCCGCTCGGGCCGCGGCGCTTGCGCATGATCTGCTCGTCGAATGCGTCGAGCGCCTGACGCGCACCGCACTCGCCCCGCTCGAACTCTGGTGCGCGCCCGATTCCAGCCATCCTTGTTTCCAGGCGCTGGCCGCGGCGCATGGCCTGAGCCTGCATCGACAACAGGGCCGTGATCTCGGGGAGCGGCTGGCGTGGGCTACCGCGGAGGCCTTGCGTCGGTCCGAGGCGGTGCTCCTCGTCGGGACCGATAGCCCCGAGTTGGACGCCGAGTATTG
Source organism: Thiocapsa imhoffii (assembly GCF_016583985.1). GTDB lineage: Bacteria > Pseudomonadota > Gammaproteobacteria > Chromatiales > Chromatiaceae > Thiocapsa > Thiocapsa imhoffii. The sequence continues at coordinate 54,195 of NZ_NRSD01000005.1, forward strand.
CGCGCGTGCGCTCGCTGGACTGGAGCAGGCGCCGAGTGTGATCGGACCGGCCGAGGATGGCGGTTATGTGCTGCTGGGTCTGAAGACGATGGTTCCCGAGATCTTTCGCGACATGCCCTGGGGGAGCGCGACGGTCGGGGCCTTGACCCGGTCGCGACTGCACGGACTGGGCCATGACTGCATTCAGCTGCCCATGCTCTGGGATCTTGACCGGCCCGCCGATCTCGAACGCTACCAGCGGCTGCGGGCCACGCGGGCATCCGCGCACGGGGCCTGAGCGCGGCCACCTCGGCGCGCTGCGGGTGAGCGGATGGGACTCAGCCGCGGCGCGGTTGCTGGTGCTCTGGTCGGGCTGAAGCCCGACCAGAGCACGTCAGGTCACACGCGCTGCAGGATGAGTTCGAGCACCGCCTTGCTGCCAAAATAGGCGAGGATCAGGACGGCGAAACCGCCTAGGGTCCAGACGATCGCGGTGCGCCCCCGCCAACCTCTGCGAAATCGTCCGAGCAGCAGCCCACCGAACATCAGCCAGGCGAGGAGAGAGAGCACGGTCTTATGCACCAAGTGCTGTGCCAGCATGTTTTCGAGAAAGGCGAAACCACTGAGGAGCGCCAACGTGAGCAGCACGAACCCGGCCGTGATCATCTCGAAGAGCAGGCTTTCCATGGTCTGCAAGGGCGGGAGTGTCCGCACGAAGCCACCGGGGTGACGGCTACGCAACTGGTGGTCCTGGATCGCCAACAAGATCGCCTGGACCGCGGCGAGGGTGAGCAGACTGTAGGCCAGCATCGAGAGCAGGACATGGATCTTGAGGGGCCAGTCCGCGTTGGGGCGCATGAAGTCGACGTTACCGAGGGCCGCCTCGAAGATCAGGCTGAGGGCCGCCGCGGGCAGGAGGACAAGCCCCAGATTCTCGACCGGCTTCGTCAGACTCGAGACGAACAGCAGAGTGATCACGGTCCAGGTGGTGAGGGCGAGGGCGTTATAGAATCCGAGATTCAGGCCGGCGTGGCTGAAAATGCTGTTCCATAACAGCCAACTGTGCAGGAGGAGGCCGCCCAGGATCAGGCCCAGCGTCAACTGCCGCGGTGGCATCCAACCGGGGCTCGTGCGAAACAGGCGCATGCCGATGAGCACGGCGGCAGCCGAGTAGCAGAGGATGGCGGCGACGGCGGTCAGGGTATGGGTCATAGATCGAAACCGATAGTCCTTGAGAGGGGATCGCAGAGGGTGACGTGGGCACGAGGGGCGCGGCGATCTTGGTGCATCGCCTCATCGTATCGTCCGTCATGACTCGGCATTATACTCAGAACTGTCGCACCAGGCCGGGCCGGGCCGGTTTTTGAATGGTTTTTATCGAGGCGCCATCCGGCGCGTTCGAAGAGCCGGATGTCTCCCCGCGCGGCATCCGCATCGGGATTGAGGTGAATCAGGCATGTTCGAGAATCTCCAGGACCGCTTCGGCGATGTCCTGAACAATCTACGCGGTCAAGGGCGCCTGACCGAGGACAACATCAAGGAGACGCTCCGGCAGGTGCGCATGGCGCTCCTGGAGGCGGATGTCAGCCTCCCGGTGGTGCGTCAGTTCGTTGAGGAGGTGCGGGAGAAGGCGCTGGGCGAGACCGTGACGCGCAGCCTGACCCCGGGGCAGGTCTTGATCAAGATCGTCAATGACGAGCTGGTCAAGCTGATGGGCGAGGTCAACGCGCAACTCGACCTCACGGCGCAGCCGCCCGCGGTGGTGCTGATGGCGGGGCTACAGGGCTCGGGCAAGACCACCAGTGTCGCGAAGTTGGCGCGCTGGCTCCAGGAGAAGCAGGGAAAGACGGTCATGGTCGTCAGTTGCGACGTCTACCGCCCCGCCGCGATCGCGCAATTGAAGACGGTCGCGGGTGAGGTTGGCGCCGAGTTCTTCCCCAGCACCCCGGATCAGCAACCGGTCGAGATCGCCACGCGCGCGCTCGAGGCGGCGCGCAAGCACTTCAAGGATGTGCTGATCGTGGATACGGCGGGTCGACTGCATGTCGATGCGGCCATGATGGCGGAGATCCAGGCCATTCATGCGGCCCTGAAGCCGGTCGAGACGCTCTTCGTGGTCGATGCCATGACAGGGCAGGATGCGGCCAATACGGCCAAGGCCTTCAACGAGGCGCTGCCGCTCACGGGCGTTGTCCTGACCAAGACCGACGGCGATGCCCGCGGCGGTGCCGCCCTTTCGATCCGCCAGATCACGGGCCGGCCGATCAAGTTTCTCGGAACCGGTGAGAAAACCACGGCGCTCGAACCCTTCTACCCCGACCGGGTCGCCTCGCGCATCCTCGGCATGGGCGACGTGGTCTCGCTGGTTGAGGAGGTCCAACACAAGGTCGACAAGGATCAGGCGGATCGGCTTGCGAAGAAGCTCAAGAAAGGTAAGGAGTTCGACCTGATCGACTTCAAGGCTCAGCTCGATCAGATGGTCAGCATGGGGGGCATGATGGGGCTGCTTGAGAAGCTCCCGGGGATGAATCAATTACCCGAGCATGTCAAGAATCAATCGGGTGATCGGGAAATCACCAAACTGATCGCCATCATCAACTCGATGACGCCGCACGAACGGCGTTTCCCGGCGGTCATCAAGGGCTCGCGAAAGCGCCGTATCGCCCTGGGCTCGGGGACTCAGGTCCAGGATGTCAATCGGCTGCTGAAGCAATTCGCGCAGATGCAGAAGATGTTTAAGAAGGTCAAGAGCGGCGGCATGGCGAAAATGATGCGGTCCATGCAAGGCCGGATGCCGGGAGGCTTCCCGCCGGGGGGTGGTTTCCCTCCAGGTGGCATGCCACCGGGCGGATTTCCGATGTGAATCGGATGACCTTCGGGGGGATGGCGCTCCCTAGGGGATTCGAACCCCTGTTACCGGCGTGAGAGGCCAGCGTCCTAACCACTAGACGAAGGGAGCAGGTATGGCGTCGTGGAAACGCGTATTATACGCCGATCACGTGACTCCACAAGCCGTCACCGTGGTGCGCCTCATCGTGCATCGCGGTGCGTGTCGAGTCCCATCGGACCACGCGTCGTCCACGTCGTTCAGGAATTCCAACACCACATCGTGATGCAGGAACCTTCATCCCCCCCATCGTCCGCCAGCCATCCCGCTCGCAAGCCTGCCAGCGGGTCCGGCTGTGAACCGACGAGCGCCTCGAACCCAGGCGCGCCGCAACCCCTGATCGTGCCCCGGCCGGAGCACAGTATCTCCCGCGCGAACATTAGCGAGAACGCGCTCAAGGTGCTGTATCGGCTGCGCCAGGAGAGCTTCCAGGCACACCTAGTCGGGGGCGGTGTGCGCGACCTCCTGCTCGGCCATGAGCCGAAGGATTTCGATGTCGCGACCGATGCGACTCCGGAGCAGGTGCGCCAGGTGTTTCGCAATTGTCGTCTGATCGGCCGGCGCTTTCGCTTGGCGCATGTCCATTTTGGGCGAGAGATCATTGAGGTCGCGACCTTCCGTGGGAATGCCGTCCCGGATGGGGAGGAGACGGAACAACAGGACGAAACCGGCCGAATCCTGCGCGACAACACCTACGGGAGCATCGCCGAGGATGCGTTGCGCCGGGATTTCACGGTCAATGCGCTCTATTACAACATCGCCGATTTCTCATTGCTCGACTACGCTGATGGATTATCCGATCTGCGGCACGGGCGCTTACGGTTGATCGGCGATCCCGAGCAACGCTATCGGGAGGACCCGGTGCGCATGCTCCGGGCCGTGCGGTTTGCCTGTAAACTGGGCTTCACGCTCGACGAGGGGACCGAGGCGCCCTTGTTCAAGCTCGGTCACTTGTTGGAGGATATCGCCCCAGCGCGCCTGTTCGACGAGTCGATCAAGCTGTTCCATTCCGGATACGGATTGGCCGCGTTCGAGAAACTGCGCCAATATGGGCTCTTCGCGCAACTGTTTCCCGCCACCGAGGCCTGTCTGGCCCATGAGCAGGACGGGTTTCCGATCACCTTCGTCAGTCGCGGTTTGGCCAATACCGACCGACGGCTGGCGGAAGGACAGTCGGTCACGCCGGCGTTCCTCTTCGCGGTGCTCATGTGGGAGCCCGTGCGGCGTCGCTTCGAGCAGTTGCTCGCGGATGGGGAGATCGCGAGCGAGGCCATGTTCAAGGCCGCGAGCGAGGTGTCGCGGCGTCAGCAGTCGTTGGTGTCGATCCCCAAACGCTTTTCACTGCCGATGCGCGAGATCTGGTCCTTGCAACCGCGGTTCGAGCAGCGGGATGGCAAACGACCGCAACGCTTGCTCACGCATCCGCGTTTTCGCGCCGCCTACGACTTTTTGGTGTTGCGGGCGCAGGCGGGCGAGGCGGATCTTGAGCTGGCCGATTGGTGGACGCGTTTTCAAGAGGCGAGCGCGGATGAGCGCGCCAGCATGCTGGAACGTGGGGCCATGAAGCGTCGCCGGCGGCGGCCGCGGCGGCGCAAGTCGTCCCAAGCGACGGACGCGCCGTCGCATGCCGACACCCTAGATGCGGCCAACTGAGTCCGCGCGATGAGGCCTCCCATGAGCAGGGGTTCGGACCGGGGCGGTCTCGCCCCGGTTTGGTCACGCCTAGCGCGCACGCCTTCTCTGTTGATCTCTCGGAGACCGCCATGTCTGCCGCGCCGATTTCGCTGACGACGCTCACCACCATGAAGGAGCAGCGCGAGCCGATCGCTGCCTTGACCTGCTACGATGCCAGCTTCGCGCGTCTGCTCGCCGCGGCGGGCGTGGATGTCGTGCTGGTTGGCGATTCGTTGGGGATGGTCTTGCAAGGCCATGCCACCACGGTGCCGGTCACGCTCGATCACATGGTCTATCACAGCGCGTGCGTCGCACGTGGGCGCGGGCGCGCCCTGCTGGTGGCGGACCTGCCGTTCCTCGCCGCCGCGACCCCGGAGCGCGCGCTCCAGGCCGCCGGTCGGCTGATGCAGGAGGGCGGGGCGGCGGTGGTGAAAATCGAAGGTGGGGCGCCCGTGCTCGAGACGGTGCGTCTCCTGAGCGATCAGGGCGTTCCCGTGTGTGCGCATCTGGGGCTCCAGCCCCAATCGGTGCATCGCCTCGGTGGCTATCGCTTCCAGGGGCGCGACGAGGCCTCGGCGGATGCGATTCGAGGGGATGCGCTGGCGCTGGAGCAGGCCGGGGCGAGCCTCCTGGTCTTGGAGTGCGTGCCGCGGACCCTGGCCGCTGAGGTGCGCGCCCGGCTGCGCATCCCGGTCATCGGGATCGGCGCGGGCGCGGACTGTGATGGCCAGGTTTTGGTGCTGCACGATATGCTCGGGATCAACCTGGGGCATGTACCTCGTTTTAGTCGTGATTTCATGACGGGCGGTGACTCGGTGATCGCGGCGGTGCGGCGCTATGTGCAGGCGGTCAAATCCGGCACCTTCCCCGGCCCCGCGGAGACACTCTACTAATGCGCGGTTGGGCCAGCGTGCGCCTTCGCCGACACGCGGGCGCGGTTGCGAGGACACGGCGATGGAGATGATCGAGTTGGTGGAGCGGCTGCGCGCGCGCATCGGCGCATGGCGTGCGGCGGGCGCGCGGGTCGCCTTCGTACCCACCATGGGGAACCTGCATGACGGGCATCTGGCCCTGGTGGAGGCGGCGCGCGCTCAGGCCGAGCGGGTGGTGGTGAGCGTCTTCGTCAACCCCCTGCAGTTCGGTCCCAAGGAGGATCTCGCGGCCTATCCACGCACCCTGGAACGGGATTGTGAACGGCTCGCTGAGGGCGGCTGTGACCTGGTGTTCGTGCCGGCCGTCGCGAGTGTCTATCCGCGGGGGAGTGCCGCGCAGACGATCGTCGAGGTCCCCGGGCTGTCCGATGTCCTCTGTGGCGCGAGCCGGCCCGGTCATTTTCGGGGCGTTGCGACCGTGGTCTGTAAGCTGTTCAACATGGTTCAGCCCGATCTGGCCTGTTTTGGCGAAAAGGACTTCCAGCAACTGCTGGTCATTCGCCGCATGGTCGAGGATCTGGCCATGCCGGTCCAAATCCTCGCGGTGCCCACGGTGCGCGAAGCAGACGGGTTGGCGATGAGTTCGCGCAACGGCTATCTGACGGCGAGCGAGCGGGCGCTCGCCCCGACGCTCTACCGGGTCCTGTGCGCCGCCCGCGACGCCTTGCAGACGGGGCTCCCGGTTGCCAGGGTCGAGCAGCAGGCGTGCGCCGACTTGCGCGCGGCCGGCTTGCTGCCAGACTATGTCGCGGTGCGGGCGGCCGCGGATCTGCGCACGGTGACCGCGACGGATGCTGAACTGGTCATCCTGGCCGCCGCCCGACTCGGTCATGCGCGGCTGATCGATAATCTGCGGCTGCGGCGCGATCCGCCCGGAGGCGCGGCGTGAGCGGAATGCTGCACCGCAGCAAGAGCTGCGTTAAACTAGTGCCCATGCGCGTCCGTCCGATGTGGGCACCAGCCGTTCGGAGAGGCGTCACCGTGACAACGCGGCCATGGCCGACGTGTCACCCACAACCGATCCGCATCGCCCCTTGACCGGCGCGATGCGTCATGTCAAACCATCGCGAGATCCTCTTCGCAGCGCTGCGAAGACGTGGCCGAGGCGGCCTTTCGGAGGAACACACACCATGCATCTGACCTTGCTGAAGTGCAAATTGCACCGAGCTCGGGTGACCCACGCCGAGGTCGACTACGAGGGCTCCTGTGCCATCGATGAGGATCTCTTACGGCTGGCTGGGATCCGGGAGTACGAGCAGATTCAGATCTATAACGTCTCCAACGGGGAACGCTTCACGACCTATGCGATTCGCGCCGAACCCGGGTCGCGCATCATCTCGGTCAACGGCGCCGCGGCGCATAAGGCCGCGCCGGGCGATCGGGTGATCATCTGCGCCTACGCCACCATGACCGAGGGCGAGGCCGATGTCCATCAGCCGGCCCTGGTCTATCTCAACGAACACAATTGTGTTATGCGCACGGGCCATTTCATCCCCGCGCAGGTCGCCTGAATCCGTGGGCGCGCGCGCTCGCCCGAGATCGGCCGCGCCCGGGATCCTAAACGGGCGCTAGGCGGGCACCCTGTCCGCTGGCGCCGCGCTCTGGGCGATGCTCATGCGCTCGGTGATGGCCTCCAGGTACAGGGCGATATAGCGTCGCGCGCTCGCCTCCCAACTGAAATCTTGCGTCATTCCGGTGATGGCCAGTTGTCGCCAGGCCGCGGGATCCTCGCGGTAGAGCCGGTGTGCCTCGATCACAGCCGCATAGAGGGCGTCCGCGGAGGGTTCGTCGAATAGAAAGCCGGTCGCGCTGCCATCCGCCAGGGTGTGCGGATTCGCCGATACGATGGTGTCGTGCAAGCCACCGGTGCGATGCGCGATCGGGGGGGTGCCATAGCGCAGGCTGTAGATCTGGTTCAGCCCGCAGGGCTCGAAGCGCGATGGCATCAAGAAGCCGTCCGCGCCGGCCTCGATCCGGTGCGCGCGGTCCTCGTCATAGTCGAGCTCGAGACCGATTTGGCGTGGATAGGCCGCGGCGATCTCACGCAGCGCCTCCTCGATGGCATGCTCGCCCGTCGCCTGCACGACGAGCTGTACACGCGTATCCTCCAGCAGGCGGGGGAGGATCGCAATGATCAGATCAACGCCCTTCTGCTCCACCAGCCGTCCAACGTAGCCCAGCACGAAGGCATCCTCGTTGCGAGGCAGCCCGAGTTCACGCTGAATGTCGAGTTTGTTCTCTGCCTTGAGTTCGAAGGTCTCGCGGTCATAGGATTGCAGGATCAAGGGATCCTGGGCCGGGTTCCACGCGCGGTAGTCGATGCCGTTGAGGATGCCGCTGAAACGGTTGCCAATCTGTCGCAACAGCCCGTCGAGTCCGCAACCGAAACGTGCGGTACGCACTTCGTCGGCATAGGTGGGACTAACGGTGTTGACGCGATCGGAGAAGATGATCCCGCCCTTGATGAAGGACATGCGCTGGTGGAACTCCAGTCCGCTGAGGTTCCACAGGGCGCTTGGGAGCCCGAGCCGGTCGAAGGTCGCGCGATCGAACAGTCCCTGGTAGGCCAGGTTGTGAATGGTGAAAATGCTCGCCGGGCGGTGCGGGTGATCGCGGATCAGCACGGGCGCCAGGCCGGTCTGCCAGTCGTTGCCGTGGAGGAGGTCGGGCGTCCATCCTAAGGCCGGCAGCCCCTGAGCCATCAGGGCGATGACCCGGCAGAAGAGCAGGAACCGTTCGGCGTTATCGCCCCAGTCACGACCACTGAGATCGGTATAGGGGTTGCCTTCGCGCCCGAAATGCGTGGGTGCGTCGACGAGGTAGATGGGCAGGTCATGATCGGGATGGCGACCCTCGAGGAGACGGACCATCCCCCGTGTTCCCGGGACCTTGAGCTCGCAGCGGAGCTTGGCGGCACGCGTGCGCCGCAGCGCCTGCGGATAGGCCGGCAAGACGAGGCGGGCGTCCTGGCCCAGCTCCCGTAAGGCCGCGGGCAGGCTGGCCGCCACATCGGCGAGGCCGCCCGTCTTGATCAAGGGGTGCGCCTCGCTGCTGGCGATCAGGAGGCGCAGCGGTCGTGCCGGCGCGGTCAGGTCAGGGAACGGAAGAGACGATGGCTCCATGGAGGCTTCCTACACAGACGTGCGAATCAGTTGTCGGCGGCGTGAGTCCGTGACGGCAACAGTATGATGCCGCTCACGTTATCACATTTGTTCGGAATCGAGGCAGCAAGCCCATGTCGGATCCCTGCACCATCTTGATCTTCGGCGCCACGGGCAATTTAGTTCAGCTCAAATTGCTCCCGGCACTCTATCGGCTCGATGCGGCGGAGCGTCTGCACGCACGGACCCGTCTCATCGGCTTCGGGCGCCGCGCCTGGTCGGATGCGCAGTGGCGTGACCAGATCCGCGCCCAGTTGAGCGAGCGCCTCGGGGCGGGGCTCGATCCCCAGGTGCTCGCGCGGTTGTTGGACCGGGCACACTTCGTCGAGGGTGATGTGGAGGAGGAGGGTGGTTATGCGCGGCTCGCCGAGCGACTGCAAGGCGACGAGGGCATGCCGGCGAACCTCATGACCTATCTGGCGGTTGCGCCCAAGCACTATGGGGGCATCGTCGATCGGCTGGCGGCGCAGGGACTGAATGGGGAGAACGGAAGCTGGTCGCGCCTGGTGGTGGAGAAACCCTTCGGTTTCGATCTCGAAAGCGCGGCGATGCTCGAGCGACGCATCCATCAGTGTTTCGACGAGTCGCAGATCTATCGGATCGACCATTATCTCGGCAAGAGCACCGTCCAGAACATCCTGGTCTTTCGCTTCGCTAATCTTTTGCTCGAGCCCCTTTGGAATCGCAATTACATCGACCATGTTCAGATCTCGCATGCCGAGTCATCGGGTATCGCGGAGCGCGCGGGGTTTTACGATGGGGTCGGTGCCCTACGCGATATGATCCAGAGCCATCTGTTGCAGATGCTGACCCTGGTGGCGATGGAACCACCGCCCTGTCTCGACGCCGAGGCCTTGCGGGATGAAAAGGTCAAGGTGCTGCGCTCGATCCGGCCGATTCCCCATGCGGCGGTGCATGCGCATGCCTTTCGGGCGCAGTACGGCCCTGGCACCGCTGGTTCCGAGCGCGTGCCGGGATATCGTGACGAGCCGGGGGTCGGGCGCCACAGCACCACCGAAACCTATGCCGCCGTGAAGCTCTATCTGGATAATTGGCGTTGGCGTAACGTTCCCTTCTATTTGCGCACGGGCAAGCGCCTGGCGGGTCACCACTCGCTGATCGCGATTCGCTTCAAACATCCGCCTCAGCAGTTGTTCCGCGATACCCCGATCGAGCGACTGAAACCCAACTGGTTGTTGCTGAATATTCAGCCCAACGAGTGCATTCGCTTGGAGATCCAGGTCAAGCAGCCGGGGTTGGAAATGCGCACCCAGACCGAACGTCTGGACGCCAGCCGCTGCACCATCCCCGCCGAGCAGATCAGTGCCTACGAGGCGCTGCTGCTTGACGTGATCACGGGCGACCATACCCACTTCTTGCGCTTCGACGAGGTCGACTGGGCCTGGCGCGTGGTGGACCCCATCCTGAAGCGATGGGCCAGCGAGCGTGATTTTATCCACACCTATCCGGCGGGCTCCGCGGGTCCACCGGAAGCGAATCGTCTCTTCGATCGCGACGATCAGGTGTGGCGTGAAGGGCTCGACGACTGACCCGCGCGTGGCGCGCGAGACGAGTGTGCAGAGGCCCACGACCCGAAAGTAGGAGATGTCAAGATGTCGCTCATCCATCAGACCTTGGCCTGGCAGGCGCTGGAACAGCATCAGCAGGATCTGCGCGGGGTCGCCATGCGGGACCTCTTTGCCGCGGATCCGCACCGTGTCGAACGCATGCAGCTCTCGGCCGCCGGACTCCATCTGGATTTTTCGAAGAATCTCCTGACTGCGCGGACGCTCGAACTCCTCTCCGAGCTGGCCGAGACGGTCGATCTGAAGACCTGGATTGCGCGCATGTTCAACGGCGAGCCGATCAATCTCACCGAGCAGCGCGCGGTGTTGCACGTGGCCCTGCGCAATCGTTCCAACCGCCCGATCCAGGTCGGGGGGCGCGATGTGATGCCCGCGGTCAATCGCGAACTCGATCGGATCGATGCCTTCGTCGGACTGGTGCGTTCGGGCGAGTGGAAGGGATTTCTGGGTCAGTCGATCCGCGACGTCGTCAATATCGGCATCGGGGGCTCGAACCTCGGACCCAAGATGGTGTGCACCGCGCTCGGTGCCTATCGGGGCAATGAGCTGCGCGTGCATTTCGTGTCGAATGTCGATGGGACGCATCTGCTCGAGACGATCCGGGATCTCGATCCGGCACGCACCCTTTTCATCGTCGCCTCCAAGACCTTCACCACCCAGGAGACGATGCTGAATGCCTCCAGCGCGCGTGAGTGGTTCTTGGCCGCGGCCCATGACCCCGCGGCGATCGCCAAGCACTTCGTGGCGGTGTCCACCAATGCCGAGCAGGTCGCCGCGTTTGGAATCGACACCCGCAACATGTTTGGCTTCTGGGATTGGGTGGGTGGACGCTATTCGCTCTGGTCGGCGATCGGGTTGCCGATCGCGTTGGCGATCGGCTACGAGCACTTCGAGCAATTGCTCGAGGGTGCCTTCGCGATGGACGAGCATTTTCGCACCGCGCCGCTCACGGCGAACATGCCGGTCCTGCTCGCCCTGATCGGACTCTGGTATGCCAACTTTTGGGGCGCCCGCACTCATGTGGTGCTGCCCTATGACCAGTATCTGCGACTGCTGCCGGCCTATCTGCAGCAAGGTGACATGGAGAGCAATGGAAAACAGGTGACCCGTGACGGGGTTCCCGTGCCGTACAGCACGGGTCCGGTGGTCTGGGGCGAACCGGGCACGGACGGCCAGCACGCCTTTTATCAGTTGATCCATCAGGGGACCCAGATGATCCCGGCCGATTTCATCGGCGCGATCAGGAGCCATAATGAACTCGGTGAGCATCATCCGATGTTGATGGCAAACTTCTTCGCGCAAACCGAAGCCCTGATGCGTGGGCGTTCGAGCGAGGAGGCGTTCGAGGCGATGACGCGGGCCGGGATGGCGCCCGAGCGCGCGCGTCTGCTCGCGCCGCACCGCGCCTTCCCAGGGAATCGACCGACCAACAGTCTTCTGATGGAGCGCCTGACACCCGCCACCTTGGGCGCCTTGCTCGCCCTCTATGAACACCGAATCTTCGTCCAGGGCGTGATCTGGGGTATCAACTCCTTTGACCAGTGGGGCGTCGAACTCGGTAAGCAACTTGCGGGGGTGATCCTTGAGGAGTTGCGTGATGGGCGACTGAGCGCCGAGCATGACGGCTCCACGCAGGCGCTGCTGCAACGCTTCCTCGCTGGACGCGCGTCCTGACAGCGGGATCGCGCCGCGGCGCTCTTCGGCCGTTGGTCCTGAACCCGCCTCTGCTTTTGCTGTCTTTTAGTCGGTCAACCCGAGGATCTGTCGCCCGACGCGTGAAATGTTCTATTCTGGTGCATCGCATGGGCCATCGTGTGGCCGCCCCGTCCCAGCCGCGTGCGGTTGACGTGGCGCAAAGCCCCAAATGCGGGTGTGGCCTCGGATTGCCGCCGCTGGTCCGGGAATTGCAGAAACGATCGCCAGGGTGGACGACCTTTGCCTTCGACATCTTGTCTTTCACGGGGGGCGCCCCGAGCACTAGTTATAGTGGACGAGCCATCGTGGCACGGAGCGGCAAAGCGCGATCGTCACTGGGGTCGGGCAAGCATCAACAGCTTCCGAAATGAGGTAATTGCGTATGTCGATCTTCGAGCGCTACCAGGCGCGGTATGAAGCATCCCGCGAAGAGGTGCTGAGCCTGGATGAGTATCTACAGTTGTGCAAAGACGATCCGAGCGCCTACGCGGGAGCGGCGGAGCGCTTGCTGATGGCGATCGGCGAACCCGAGTTGGTCAACACGCGCGACGACCCTCGGCTCAGCCGCATCTTCCAGAACAAGATGATTCGTCGTTACCCGGCCTTCTCCGAATTCTTCGGTATGGAAGAGTCGATCGAGCACCTGGTGTCCTATCTCAAGCATGCCGCGCAGGGGCTCGAGGAGAAAAAGCAAATTCTCTATCTGCTCGGTCCCGTCGGTGGGGGGAAATCCTCGCTCGCCGAGAAACTCAAGGAATTGATGGAAGAGAAGCCCTTCTACGCGATTCACGGTTCCCCCGTGTTCGAATCGCCCCTGGGTCTCTTCTCGCCCGAGGAGGACGGACCCATTCTCGAGGAAGACTACGGGATTCCCACCCGATATCTGCGTTCCATCATGTCCCCGTGGGCGGTGAAGCGCCTGCAGGAATTCCGCGGTGACATCACCCAGTTCAAGGTCGTGAAGCTCTATCCGTCGGTCCTCGAACAGATCGCGATTGCCAAGACCGAACCGGGCGACGAGAACAATCAGGACATCTCCTCCCTCGTCGGCAAGGTGGACATTCGCCAACTCGAACGCTTTGCCCAACACGACGCCGACGCCTACAGCTACTCGGGGGCGCTCTGTCGTGCCAATCAGGGGCTGATGGAGTTTGTCGAGATGTTCAAGGCACCCATTAAGGTCTTGCATCCGCTGCTCACGGCGACCCAGGAAGGGAATTACAACGGCACCGAAGGGCTGTCGGCACTCCCTTTCCAAGGCATCATCCTCGCGCATTCCAATGAATCGGAGTGGCAGAGTTTCCGCAACAATAAGAATAACGAGGCCTTCCTCGACCGGGTGTTCATCGTCAAGGTACCCTATTGTTTGCGTGTGGCCGAGGAGACCCGCATCTACGATAAGCTCCTGCGCAACAGTTCCCTGGCCGAGGCTCCCTGCGCGCCTGGAACGCTTGAGATGATGGCGCAATTCTCCGTGCTGACCCGCTTGAAAGAGCCTGAGAACTCGAGCATCTTCTCAAAAATGCGGGTTTACAACGGGGAGAACCTCAAGGATACCGATCCTAAGGCGAAGTCGGTGCAGGAATATCGTGACTATGCCGGGGTCGATGAGGGCATGTCGGGGATCTCCACGCGGTTTGCCTTCAAGATCCTCTCGCAAGTGTTCAACTTCGATCACAGCGAGGTGGCCGCCAACCCCGTCCATCTTCTCTATGTGCTCGAGCGCCAGGTCACCCGTGAACAACTGCCACCCGAAACCCAAGAGCGCTATCTCGGCTTTCTGAAGCAGTATCTGGCGCCGCGTTACGCCGAGTTCATTGGCAAGGAACTGCAGACCGCCTATCTGGAATCGTACGCCGAGTACGGTCAGAATATCTTCGATCGCTACGTGACCTACGCGGACTACTGGATTCAGGATCAGGAGTATCGTGATCCGGATACCGGTGAGATGATGAATCGCAGCGCCCTGAACGAGGAACTCGAAAAGATCGAGAAGCCGGCGGGGATTTCCAATCCCAAGGATTTCCGCAACGAGATCGTGAATTTCGTGCTCCGCGCGCGGGCCAACAACGCGGGTGCCAATCCGAAGTGGACCAGCTATGAAAAGCTGCGGGTTGTCATCGAGAAGAAGATGTTCTCCAACACCGAGGATCTGCTCCCGGTGATCTCCTTCAATGCGAAGGCATCGGTGGACGAGCAAAAGAAACACGATCAGTTCGTCGATCGGATGACGGAGAAGGGCTATACGCCAAAGCAGGTGCGGCTATTGTCGGAATGGTATCTGCGTGTGCGCAAGTCTCAGTAACCTGGTCGCTGCGATGCGGATCCACCCGGCGTCGTATCGGGATGAGGCGCACGCTCGCGTGGCGTGTCGCTGGTTCACCCAAACCGAGTAGGCTAATGTCCTGATGTCACATTTCATCGACCGCCGTCTCAACGGCAAGAACAAGAGCGCGGTCAACCGGCAGCGCTTCCTGAAGCGCTACAAGTCACAACTGAAGCGATCGGTTGCCGAGGCGGTCAACAAACGCAGTATCACCGACATGGCCTCGGGTGAACGGGTCGGCATCCCCACCCGGGATATCTCCGAGCCCGTGTTCCATCATGGGCGCGGCGGGCGCCGGGACATGGTTCACCCGGGCAATCAAGAGTTCGTGACCGGTGACCGGATCCGGCGTCCCGAAGGCGGGAGTGGCGGCGGGAGCGGGCAAGGCCAGGCGAGCAAGGACGGACGCGGCGAAGACGATTTCATGTTCGAGCTCTCGCGCGAGGAGTTCATGGATCTCCTCTTCGATGACCTGGAACTGCCCAACCTGGTGCGCAACCAACTGATCGGCACGACCGAATTTAAGTCCGTGCGGGCCGGTTACTCCACGGATGGTGCCCCGTCGAACATCGATGTCGTACGCTCGCTGAAGGGCGCCATTGCCCGGCGGACCGCGATCGGTGCGCCGTTGCGGGCACGGGTGCGCGAACTCGAGGCCGAACTCGAGCAACTACTGGCCGCCGAAGTCGGCGAGGTCGATGTGCGGGTGCGTGAACTGCGCGAGGAGATCGATCGCTTGCGCACCCGGATCGCGGCGCTCCCCTTCATCGATACCTTCGATCTGCGCTACCAAAGCTTCACCAAACTGCCGCAACCCCAGAGCAAGGCCGTGATGCTCTGTATCATGGATGTGTCGGGATCGATGGATCAGGTCCGCAAGAATCTGGCCAAGCGCTTTTTCATCCTCCTATACCTCTTTCTACAACGCAATTACGACAAGATCGACGTGGTCTTCATTCGCCACCATACGATTGCCCAAGAGGTTGACGAGCAGGATTTCTTCTACTCCCGCGAGACCGGCGGGACCGTGGTCTCGAGCGCGCTGAGCCTAGCCTATGACATCTTGCGTGAGCGTTATGATCCGACGGTTTGGAACATCTATGCGGCGCAGGCCTCGGATGGTGACAACTGGGATTCGGACTCCCTGGTCTGCCGCGATGTGATGGTCGAGAAACTGATGCCGCTGATGCGTTATTTCGCCTATGTCGAGATCACGCCGCGCCAGCATCAGAGTCTCTGGTATGCCTACCAGGAGGTGGCTGGCGCGCACCGTCATTTTGCGATGCAGGAGATCGGCGGACCCGAGGATATCTTTCCGGTCTTCCGTGAACTGTTCAAGAGGCAGGAGGCATGAAGAAAAGCGTGATTTCTGAGTCCTCGGAGTGGTCGTTTCCGCTGCTCGAGCGCTTCGATCGTGAGATCGCGAACTTTGCGCATAATGTGTATGGACTGGACACCTACGCCAATCAGATCGAGGTGATCAGCTCCGAGCAGATGATCGATGCCTATTCCTCGGTCGGTCTGCCGATCAACTATCAGCATTGGTCCTTCGGGAAGCAATTCGTTGCCACCGAGCAAACCTATCGGCGCGGTCAGATGGGATTGGCCTACGAGATCGTGATCAACTCCGATCCCTGTATCGCCTATCTCATGGAGGAGAACACGCTGCCGATGCAGGCCTTGGTCATCGCCCACGCCAGTTACGGACACAACAGTTTTTTTAAAGGAAATTATCTGTTCCGTACCTGGACGAGCGCGGATGCCATCATCGACTATCTGGTTTTCGCCCGCCGCTACATCGCCGAATGCGAGGAGCGTTATGGCGAGAGCGAGGTCGAGCTTTTGCTCGACTCCTGTCACGCCCTGATGAACTACGGCGTCGATCGCTACAAACGCCCGGCACCCCTGACGCTCGCCGAAGAGAAGCGGCGGCAAAAGGAACGCGAGGCCTATTTGCAGTCCCTCGTCAATGACCTCTGGCGGACCCTGCCCGCGGTGGATAGCGTCGATGCCGTTGCGACGGAGGCGCGTTGGCCGGAGGAGCCGCAAGAAAACCTGCTGTACTTCATCGAGAAGAACGCCCCCTTACTCGAGCCCTGGCAACGCGAGGTGGTGCGGATCGTCCGACGACTCGGACAGTATTTTTATCCGCAGCGCCAGACACAGGTCATGAATGAGGGGTGGGCGACCTTTTGGCATTACACTCTCATGAACGACCTCTATGAGGCCGGCCTGGTCACGGATGGCTTCATGATGGAGTTCCTGCAGTCGCACACCAGCGTCGTGCTTCAACCCACCTTCGACCGTCCCTACTACAATGGCATCAACCCCTATGCCTTGGGGTTTGCCATGATGCGTGATATTCGGCGCATCTGCGAGGAACCCACCGAGGAGGATCGGGCCTGGTTCCCGGACATCGCGGGTGGCGACTGGCTGAAAGTGCTCGACTTCGCGATGCGGAATTTCAAGGATGAGAGCTTCATCGCACAATATCTCTCGCCCAATCTGATGCGTGAATTTCGCCTCTTCGCCATCCGTGATGATGATCAGGATGAGCATCTCGAGGTCACGGCGATCCATGAGGAGCAAGGCTATCGGGCCTTGCGGCAATCCCTGGCCGAACAATACAACCTCGGTTCGCGTGAGCCGAACATCCAGGTCTTCAGCGTCGATCGGCGCGGTGACCGCTCCATGACCCTGCGCCACTATCAGCACAATCGCCGACCGCTCGGCGAGTCGGTCGACGAAATGCTGCGGCATCTGCGGCGGCTCTGGGGCTTCGGGGTGCGCCTCGAATCCGTCGACGAACAGGGTCGAGTCAGTCTGCTTGGTGAGTTGTAGACCGCGTGCCGCCGTGACCAGGACGCTTGACCGCCCAGGTAACCGTTGGGCTTGGTGGCCCGGTATGGTCATTCTCACCGCGCTCGCGTTGCCCCTGGGGGTGAGGGCGGAGGCTCCAGTCTCGCCACAGGCGACGATCGCGGCACTGGAGCGCGCGGACCAGCCGCTGCTGGAGGGGACTGCGCTCCTATCGAGCCGTCTCCTGAGCGAACTCTATGCCGCGCGTGATGATCAGCTGCTTTGGGGTGCCGCGACGCGGCGCGCGGCCCTACTCGAATTGGCCGAACGCAGCGTCGAGTCCGGATTCGATCCGAATGATTTTCGGGCGGACACCCTTCGTATCCTGGCGGACTCCGATCACTGGGCGACTCTCGCGCCCTCGGAGCGCGTCCGGGCCGATCTCGTGCTCAGTGATGCACTGTTACGCTACGTGCACCATCACCGTTATGGCAAGGTCGACCCGGTTCGGCTCGATCGGGCGTGGCATGATCGGCCACGGCCGGACAGCGAGGTGTTACGGGCCGATCTGGATGCCGCACTGGATGCCCGGGATCTCACCCGGGTGTTCGAGGGCCGGTTTCCCGCGCCCTTTTGGTACGAGGATCTCAAGTCCGCGCTGCGCACTGAACGCGTCCGGGAGACGATGCGAGAGCGCCCCCCAGTCCCCGCCGGACCCCATCTCGCGCGTGGGGACCAGGGACCGCGGGTGGCGATGGTGCGCGAACGCCTGGCCCTGCTCGCCGGTCAATCAGCCGAGGCGGCTCCGGCGGGTGAGGTCTTCGATGACGCATTACATGCCGCGGTCATCGCCTTCCAGCAAGGCTCGGGTCTGGTCGCCGATGGGGTTGTGGGACCGGCGACGCTTGCGGTGCTGAACAAGAGCACGGATCCGGACCGCATGGATCGGATCCGGATCAACCTCGAGCGGATGCGGTGGCTCTATCAGGGACTCCCGCCGGACTACGTTTTTGTCGATGTCGCGGGATTGATGGTGCATCTGGCCCGCTCCGACGAATTCGTCTGGTCGACGCGCGCCATCATCGGAACGGTCGAGACGCAGACTCCGATGTTCCGCGACAACATGGACCATCTGGTCTTCAACCCCACCTGGATCGTGCCACAGTCGATTCAGCGCTCGAAGACGCGGGTTGCCAGCGATTTCCAAGTGGTTGACCGACGGACGGGTCAGCCCGCCGCCGGGGGGGATCATCGGGATGTCAACCGCTATCGGCTGGTACAGCGACCCGGCCCCAACAATGCGCTCGGCCGAGTCAAATTCATGTTTCCCAATCGACATGCCATCTATCTCCATGATACCCCGTCGCGTGCGCTCTTCGCGCGCCAGCGTCGCACCCTGAGCAACGGCTGTGTGCGTGTCGAGAATCCGCTGGAGTTCGCCGAACGCATCCTCGACCGGCCGGCGTGGGATCTGGCTGGGATCAAGCAGGTGATCGAGCGGGGGCGCACGCGTTATGTGGAGTTGTCCGAGTCACTCCCGGTCCTGCTTTATTACCTGACCGCCTTCGCCGATGCGCAGGGGATTGTCCAGTTCCGTCAGGATCACTATGAGCGCGACGCGCGCTTGCGGGCGGCTTTCTTCGCCCCGGTGGGCCCGGCGCGGATCGCCTTTCCCGCACCGCGCGAACCCGCCGAGCCGGCTGCACCCGCTGACACCGGCGCCTCAACCCAGGCGACGGGTGTGCGCAGCGCGACGGATGGCGCGGTGCAAGCGGTCCTGGATCCGCGGGAATGAGCACGGTCAGCGGCACTCCAGGCCATCCCGGGCGCCGTGATCAGGTGGCGGCGAGACGTTTTCCCCACGCCTGGGCCGAGGCCAGGATCTGCTCGGCATCGAGGCGTGTCGGCTGTCCGTCGCGCAGGACCTGTTGACCGCGAATCCAGACCTGTCGCACCTGATGCTGGTCGGCGGCGTAGACGAGCTGAGAGACTGGGTTGTAGAGCGGCTGGGTGTGTGAGTCGCGCAGGTCCAAAGCGACCAGATCGGCGGATTTACCTGGTTCCAGCGAGCCGATTTCGCTGTCCAAACCCAAGGCGCGCGCGCCATTGATCGTCGCCATCCGCAGAACCTCGCTCGCGGGCAAGGCGGCGGCGGAACCGGCGACCCCTTTGCCGAGCAGGGCGGCGGTCCGCATCTCGCCGATGAGATTGAGGTCGTTGTTGCTGGCCGCTCCATCGGTGCCGATGGCGACCTGCACGCCGGCGTCGCTCAGCGCCGCGACTGGGCAGAAGCCGCTGGCGAGCTTGAGGTTCGATTCAGGGCAGTGCACGACATGAGCGCCCGTGGCCGCGAGCAGACGGATCTCCTCGTCTTCCAGCTGGGTCATATGCACCGCGACCAGCCCTGGGCCGATCAGGCCCAGTTGGTCGAGACGCGCGATGGGCCGTTCGCCGTATTGCTGCAAGGACTGGCGGATCTCGTCCCGGCTCTCGTGCAGATGGATGTGGATCGGCACCTCGAGTTCGTCGGCCAGCGCGCGGATACGCTGGAACGGAGCGTCCGAGACGGCATAGGGTGAATGCGGAGCGAAGGCGACCCGAATCAAGGGATGATCGCGGTAGTGTGCATGCATGGCGAGTCCCTTCGCGATGTAGGCATCGGCATCCGCGGCATAGTTGGTCGGGAAATCGACGAGGATCATGCCGATGACGGCCCGCATGCCCGCCTCGGCCGTGACCTGCGCGGTCACCTCCGGAAAAAAATACATATCGTTGTAGCAGGTGATCCCCCCGCGCAGCATCTCAAGAACCGCGAGACGCGTCCCGTCGCCCACGAAACCCGTCTCGACCCAGCGTTGTTCGGCGGGCCAAATGTGATCGTGCAGCCAGGTCATCAGGGGGAGATCGTCGGCGAGTCCGCGCATCAGGGTCATGGCGGCGTGCGTGTGCGCGTTGATCAGGCCGGGAATCAGCAGATGCCCCGGTAACTCGATCACGCGTTCGGCCGTGATGCTGAGCCGTGCCTCGGCGGAGGGCAGAATGGCGCTGATCCGGCCCGCGGTGATGGCGATCGCATGCCCATCAAGCTGACGGTTCTGGGGATCGACGGGGAGCATCCAGTCGGCGTGGATGAGGAGCTCGGCATGCATGAGATGGCCCTTTCAGTGGACATGGGGGATCGGCGACAATCATGAAAACATGCCACACGGAGCACTCAATGGAAACCACGACTCTCAGCGGACCCACGCCCGATGATGCCGCCCGCTGGCATCAGGGGGCACTTTATCTGGCCGAACAGCGTCTGTTGCCGGAGCGCGCGGAATACCTCCGTCTCGAGACCGCGGGCGAGGTCGCGGAGGCGATCCGAGCGATGGTCGTGCGCGGCGCGCCGGCGATTGGCGTGGCCGCGGCCTATGGCGTGGTGCTGGCTGGGCGCGACGCCTATGCCACGGCCGGGAGCTCCTGGAAGGCCGCGATCGAAAGCGATCTGGCTCGCTTGGCCGCGTCGCGTCCAACCGCCGTTAATCTCTTCTGGGCGATCCGGCGCATGCGCGACTGTATCGCGGACCTGGGCACGGGCGATCCTTACGCTGATCTGCTGACGGCGGCACGGGCCCTGCACGAGGCGGATCGTGCCGCCAACCGGCGACTGGGAGACCTCGGGGCTGAACTCATCGAGGGCCCGACCGATCTCATCACCCACTGTAATGCGGGGGCCATTGCGACCGGCGGGTACGGGACCGCGCTGGGTGTGATTCGCAGCGCCTTCGCCGCGGGCAAGGTGCGTCGCGTTTTCGCCGACGAGACACGGCCGTGGATGCAGGGTGCCCGCTTGACCGCCTGGGAACTGATGCATGACGGGATTCCAGTGGTCCTCCAAGCCGACAGCGCCGCGGCGAGTCTGATGGCGGGCGGGACCGTGGGTTGGGTCATTGTCGGATCGGATCGGATCGCGGCGAATGGCGATGTCGCCAACAAGATCGGGACTTATCCCTTGGCGATCGCGGCGAAATATCATGGGGTCAAGGTGATGGTGGCCGCCCCGACCTCGACGATCGATCTGGAGACGGCCAGTGGGCAGGACATCCCCATCGAGGAGCGTGACCCCGCGGAACTGTTAGGTTGCGGAGACCAGCAACTCGCTCCAGCCGGATGTCTTGCGCGCAACCCAGTGTTCGATGTGACGCCCGCCGCCTTGGTGGATGCCATCGTGACCGAGCGAGGCGTCGTCATGCAGCCGAACGCGGAGAAGATCCGTGCGCTCATGGCCGATGGGGTAGCCTGAGGCAGGCGCGCTCGCCGCGCGGCGCGGCTGGCGCCCCGACCCCCATGCACCACACCGGCCTGGGCGGTTTAGCTCGCGGCTGGGCCGTCGCGGTGCGGGGCGTGACGGGTCGCGAGCAGGCGGGTCAGGATGCCCTCATAGATGCTCGACAGATCATCGAGTTCGCGCACGCCGACGGACTCATTGACCTGGTGGATGGTCGCGTTGACGGGGCCGAGCTCGATGACCTGAGCCCCGGTCGGCGCGATAAAGCGTCCGTCGGAGGTCCCGCCGCTGGTCGAGAGTGTCGGATCGATTCCGGTGACCGCCGCGATCGTGGCGCGGCTGGCGGCAACCAGTTCCCCAACGGGCGTGATGAAGGGATGGCCGGAGAGGCGCCAGTCGAGTTCGTAGTCGAAGTCGCCGCGATCGAGGATCGCGCGCACCCGCTCCTGGATCGCCTCGGGACTGGACTCAGTGGAGAAGCGCAGGTTGAACTGGGCGGTGAGATGTCCAGGGATGACGTTCTCCGCGCCCGTGCCCATCTTCAGGTTGGCGATCTGGAAGCTGGTGGGCGGGAAGAACGCGTTGCCTTGGTCCCAGACCTCGGCGCAGAGTGCGGCAAGCGCCTCGGCACAGGCATGAAAGGGATTCTTGGCGTGTTGTGGGTAGGCGACGTGGCCTTGTTTCCCATGAACCTGTAAGACGCCGTTCAGGCTGCCGCGGCGCCCGTTTTTGATGGTGTCGCCCAGTTGCGCGCGCGACGAGGGTTCGCCGACCAAGGCATAGTCGATCCGCTCCGCGCGTGCCTGCAGCTGCTCGACGACGCGACGGGTGCCGTCGATCGAGGGACCCTCCTCGTCGCTGGTGAGCAGAAAGGCGATGGAACCCTGATGCGTGGGGTGTGCGCGCACGAAGCGTTCGACCGCCGTGACCATCGCCGCGAGCGAGCCCTTCATGTCGCAGGCGCCCCGCCCATGCAGACGGCCATCGCGAATCGTCGGCGTGAAGGGAGGGGAGTCCCAGTCGTCGACAGGGCCGCTCGGCACCACATCGGTGTGACCGGCGAAGCAGAAGAGCGGGTGCGCGGTGCCGCGCCGCGCCCACAGATTTCTGACCGCGCCGAATGGCATGGACTCGATCTTGAAGCCGAGCGGTGCGAGTCGTTCCGCGAGCAGCGTTTGGCATCCCGCATCATCGGGCGTCACCGAAGGGCGTGCGACCAGTTCCTGCGCGAGGGCGAGCGTTGGGGACAGCGACATCAGCCGAGCAGCCTTTGGTAGTCGGTTTCGGAAAAGCCCAGGTGCCGGATCTGACCGGTGTCGAGCAGGGGGCGGCGGATCAGCGACGGGTGCTCGGCCATGAGCTCGATCGCGCGCTCCTCATCGAGGTTCGCGCGCCGGCTCTCCGGCAGCCGTCTCCAGGTCGTGCCGCGGCGGTTCAGCAGGGACTCCCAGCCGAGTTCCACGGCCCAGGTCCGCACCTGCGACAGCTCGAGGCCATCGCGTTTGAAGTCGTGGAACTGGTATGCGATCCCTCGTTCCTCGAGCCAGGCGCGTGCCCGCTTGACGGTGTCGCAGTTGCGAATGCCGTAGAGCCTGATCATGGCATCAGATATCGCGGAGCAGTTCGTTGATGCCGACCTTGGAGCGGGTCTTCTCGTCGACTTGTTTGATGATCACCGCGCAGTAAAGACTGTGGGTGCCATCCTTGGATGGCAAGGCGCCGGGGACGACCACGGCTCCCGGCGGAACCCGGCCATAGATGATCTCGCCGGTCTCGCGGTTGAGGATCTTGGTGCTCTGGCCGATGTAGACGCCCATCGAGAGCACGGCGCCCGCGCCCACGATCACGCCCTCGACGACCTCCGAGCGCGCCCCAATGAAGCAATTGTCCTCGATGATCGTCGGCGCGGCTTGGACCGGCTCGAGCACCCCGCCGATGCCCACGCCGCCCGAGAGATGCACGTTCTTGCCGATCTGCGCGCAGGATCCCACCGTGGCCCAGGTGTCGACCATGGTTCCCGAGTCGACATAGGCGCCGATATTCACGTAGGAGGGCATGAGCACGCAGCTTGGTGCGATATAGGCGCCCTTGCGCGCGGTCGCGGGGGGGACGACACGTACGCCGCCGTCACGAAATTCGCGTGAATTGGTGTCGGCGAACTTCGAGGGCACCTTGTCGTAATAGTTGGTGAAGCCGCCCTTGATGAACCAGTTGTCCTCAATACGAAAAGACAAGAGCACGGCCTTCTTCAGCCATTCGTGGACGATCCATTCGCCGTCACGTTTTTCGGCGACGCGCAGTTCACCCCGATCGAGTCGCTCGAGACTGTCTTGCACGGCGTCGCGCACGCGTGTCTCGACGGTGCGGGGCGTGATCTCCGCGCGTCGTTCAAAGGCTTCTTCGATGATGGATTGTTGATCGCTCATAACGCCTTCCTGATCTTCATGATGATGATGAGTACCTGGGCTTTCGCGCCGTCATGGCGCGCCGGGTCGGTCTGGATGCCGGGCGCGCTCGGGAAGCCGATCCGCTGACCCCCCGTCTCAGCCGGAAACACAGCGGCGGATTCGCCATGCGGCGTCCACACACTCATCGAGTGGTGGCACCAGGGCGAGGCGGACGCGATCAGCGCCGGGATCCAGCCCATCGACGACCCGCGAGAGAAAGCGTCCGGGCAGGACGGTCACATGTTCCTGTGCGAACAGGCGCGCCGCGAAATCCGTATCCGGGATCGGGGTCCGCGGCCACAGATAGAAGCCGGCGCGCGGTGCCGCGACCGGCAGCACGTCGGCGAGGATTTCGAGCACGGCGCTGAATGTGTCGCGGTAACGCTGGCGATTTGCTCGCACATGCTCCTCGTCGCTCCAAGCGGCGATGCTGGCATGCTGGTGTGGCAAGGGCATGGCACAGCCATGATAGGTCCGATAGGCAAGGAACCGCTCCATCAGTGCGGCGTCTCCAGCCACGAATCCCGAGCGTAGGCCCGGTGCATTCGAGCGCTTCGAGAGACTGTGGAACGCCAAGCAGCGACTAAAGGCGGTGTTGCCGATGACGGCGCAGGCCTGCAGCAACCCGAGCGGTGGATCAGCCTCATCGAGATAGAGTTCGGAATAGCATTCATCGGACGCGATCACGAAATCATACCGATGAGCGAGCTCAATTAATGTGGCGTAAGTCTCCTGGTCGATCAAGGCCCCGGTCGGATTGCCCGGAGAACAGACATAGAGGAGCTGGCAGTCCTGCCAGGTTGTCGCCGCGACAGCGTTGAAGTCAGGGATGAAACCCTGCTCGGCCGTGCAGTTCAGATAACGCGGCTGTGCCCCGGCGAGCAGGGCGGCGCCCTCATAGATCTGATAGAAGGGGTTGGGCATCAGGACCAGGGCCGGCCGCGAGCGATCGATCACGGCTTGCGCGATGGCGAACAGGGCCTCGCGGGTGCCATTGACCGGCAGGATTTGCGTCTCGGGGTCGATCCCGGGGTGGCCGAGCTGGAAGCGGGTCGTGAGCCAGCGCGCGATCGTCTCGCGCAATGTGCCCAAGCCACGGGTGCTCGGATAGACGGCGAGTTGATGCAGATGCGCGATCAGGGCGTCGGTGATGAGGGCAGGGGTCGGATGCTTGGGTTCGCCGATCGAGAGCGCGATGGGGGTGCGATCCGCCGGTGGTTTCAAGTCCTTCTTCAAGGCCGCGAGGCGCTCGAATGGGTAGGGTTGCAAGCGCCCGATGTCCGGGTTCATCACGTCGTCCTAAGCAGTGGCGGTTGGCGGGCCGCGTTGGCGAATGCGACACCGGGCGCCGCGTTGGGCGCACCCCGTCGCGGCACGTCGGTCAGCGCGAATGCCCCCTCGTCGCGGTCCGCGCTCACGATTAGCTCTGATGGCGTGCGTTCGCCGTGGGATCAGGACCACCGCTGAACCCGTGCCCGAATGCACGCCCGAACCCTGCCAACATGCGCGCTATAGTAGCGAGAAAGGTGCGTGCTGTCTTCCTGCCGAGGAGTGTTCCATGTTGCGGATCCATGCTATCCATCATGTCAGCGTCCTGGTTGCCAACACCAGCCAATCGCTCGCGTTCTATCATGGGATTCTGGGGCTGGACGTGATGCCCGAGCGTCCTGAACTCGCGTTTCCGGGTGCTTGGCTGCGGATCGGGACTCAACAGCTTCATCTGCTCGAATTGCCTAATCCAGACCCGGTGGCGGGACGCCCGGAACACGGCGGCCGGGACCGGCATCTCGCGCTCCAGATCGAGGATCTCGGGGACTTGGCGCAGCGCCTCGAGGCGGCTGGAATCCACTACAGCCTGAGCCACTCTGGGCGCCGCGCCCTGTTCTGTCGTGATCCCGATGGCCACGCACTCGAATTCATCGAATCCCGACCCGTGGGCTGAGTGGCGCGCGCAGGGCGAGTAACGTCGTCGGACGGGCGCGTCCCAGCGCCAGGCTCGAGCATCGTCGGCATGGCCGATCGCGGCGCGCCAATGCCAATCGGGTCGTCGGGCAAGGCGCTCTAGTAGCCCCGAAAATACCAGTGGTTGTCCCAGCCGGGTGGCGCGAAGTCGCGATCGTCTTCCGGTGTGGGTGTGGCTGTGGAGGAGGGGGGGAGCGCGGACCCAGGGGCCCACGTCAGCCCCGGCCAGGGGGAGGGCGGGCCGCCTCTGAAGGGCAGCGGTTCCGGACCCAGATGGCGAAAGACGGTGCGTTCCTGCTCCATGCGCTCGAGGCGGGCGGCGCGCCGACGGCGCACCTCCTCCTCCCAGGCATCCTGCTGTGCTGCCGCATGGGGGCGAGTGGCCCGGCGTCGCTCCTCGTAGGCGTGGCGTGCCGTGTCGCGGCGTTGTTCCCAGGCCTGGCGTTGAGCACGCACCTCCTCGAGCCAGAGTGGCATGGACTCTGAGGAAGCCTCGGGCATGAGGGGAGCCGTGGCGGAAACCGGGGGCGCGTTCATGGCCTGGATCCTGGTCTCCTGAGCCTGTCCTGACCAGGCCAACAAGCCGCCCAGGACGACCAGCAGGGCGCGCATTCCAGCCCGGTGGCGTGGCGCGTGGCGGCGCGCCTGATCAGCTCGATCCATGGTTTTCAAGCCGGTCATGGATCTCGCGTCGCAGACAGGATAAGGCCGTTTCACAGGTGATGGGCGTGTCGTCGTCATTCGTGATGAAGAAGACATCATCGACCTCGGCGCCGACGGTGGCGATCTTCGCGTTCTGCAGACGGATCCCACAATCCTGGAAGACCGCGCCGACATCGGCCAGCAGGCCGGGGCGGTCGAGCGTGGTGAGTCGCATGATGGTGCGACGGTTGGGCTCGTCCGCGGAAAAGGTGACGCGCGTCTCGGTTGGGAAGTAGCGATAGCGCCGGGGCATGGACCGGGCGACTTGGATTTCTCCGCGGGCATCCTCGGCAAGATCGGCGGCGAGGGCAGCGCGCAGTTCGTCCATGCGGATCGGATCATGGACGGGATTGCCGTCCTGATCGAGCACCTGGTAGGTGTTGACCGCCATGCCATCGATGGTCGTGATCACGCGTGCGTCCAAGACGCTCAAACCAACCTGATCGAGCAGGGCGGTGATGCGTCCAAAGAGGTTCGCGCGATCACGCGTGTAGATGAAGATCTCGGTGCCGCCGCGCGCCGTCACCGGGCGGATCACCACGAGTGGCAGTTGGGTGAGGTCTCCGGCGAGGATCTGGCGCGCTTGCCAGGCGATCTCATCGGGTGAGTTGTGCAGAAAGAGATCGGTGCTGAAGCGGCTCCAGAGACGGTCGCAGGCCTCGGGGTCGCCGCCGTAACGTGCCACGAGACGGCGTGCTTCGCCCTGTTTCTGGCGGATCAGATCGTCCTGTGCCTGCGGGTTTTCGAGGCCCCGCAGCAGGGCGCGTCGCGTTCCGTGATACAGGTCTCGTAGCAACCCATCCTTCCAACTGTTCCAGCGCTCTGGGTTGGTCGCGCGCGCATCGGCAACGGTCAGAAGGTAGAGATAATCGAGTCGGGTCGGGTCACCCACGATGGCGGCGAAGGATTGGATGACCTCGGGGTCACTGATGTCCTTGCGCTGAGCGGTCATGGACATCAGGAGATGCTTTTCGACCAGCCACGCCACCAACCGGCTATCGAACTCAGGCAGGCCATGCAGCTCGCAAAACTCCGCCGCATCTTGCGCGCCAAGCAGCGAATGGTCGCCGCCGCGTCCCTTGGCGATATCGTGGAAGAGTCCGGCGAGATACAGCAATTCGAGTTTGGGAATGCGGCGTGCGACGGCGCTGCAGAGCGGAAACTCGTCGTCGTACCGCGGGATGGTGAAACGACGCAGATTGCGCAGGAGCATCAGGGTATGCTCGTCGACCGTGTAGACATGCAGGAGGTCGTACTGCATCCGTCCGACGATGTTGGCGAAGGCCGGGATGTACGCGGCGAGGACTCCGTAGCGGCTCATCCGGCGCGCGGCCTGCGTGAGGCCGCTTGGATGTCGCAGGATTTCCATGAAGAGACTGCGCGCGCGCAGATCGGCGCGAAAGGTGTCATCGATACGGTGGCAGTTTTCCCGAATCAAGCGGATGGTGCTGGCGCGGACCCCTTCGAGTTCAGGGTGCACTTGCAGAATGTGGAAGACCTCTAGGAGGGCGATCGGCGCGCGGCGGAAGACGTTCGCTGAGGTGACCTCGAGATAGCCGCTGCGCGACTGAAAGCGTTTGTTGATCGGCACCGGCGGCCCGATCTCGTCGTGGAGGATGATGGCCTCACGAAAGAGCTGCAGCAGCATCTCGTTGAGCCGATTGAGCTCCTGCACCGTGCGATAGTACTGCTGCATCATCTGCTCGACGGCGAGATTGTAGGGTCCGTCCTGAAAGCCGAACTGTTGTGCGAGCGTGCGCTGATACTCGAACAGCAGTCGATCCTCGCGGCGCCCCGCGACGCGATGCAGGAGAAAGCGGATGCGCCACAACAGCGCCTGCCCCTCGATCAGCGCGTGATACTCCGCCTCGGTCAAAAACCCGTGACCGACCAGGTCATGTAAGGTCTCGGCATCGAAGTGGCGTTTCGCGACCCAGCCGATCATCTGGATGTCACGCAGACCGCCAGGATTTTCCTTGATGTTCGGCTCGAGGTTGTAGGCGGTGCCGCCGTATTTCTGCCACCGTGCCTTCTGCTCGGCGGTCTTGGCGGCGAAAAAAGCTTCGCTGTTCCAGACCTGCGCGGGCGCGGTCGCGAGACGCATGCGCTGACACAACTCGGGGTTGCCGCTGACCAGTCGCGCCTCGAGCAGGTTGGTCATCACCGTGACGTCACGCACGGCCTCGCGTGCGCACTCATCGGGGGTGCGGACACTGTGGCCAACCTCGAGGCCGAGATCCCACAAGCAAACGACGAGCGTTTCGAGCGTGCTTGCGAGCTCCGTCAGGGCGTCCGGGTCGACGATGACCAGGATGTCGACATCGGATGCCGGGAGCAGTTCCTGCCGGCCATAGCCGCCGACCGCGACCAGCGCCGCGTTTGGACTGTCACCGAGATGATGCACCCAGACTTCGCGCAACACCTCGTCGATGAGGCGACTTCGCGCCAACACCAGACTTTCGATGGAGGCGCCCTGATCGAAGTCCGTGAACAACTGTTCACGCCCCTGTTGAAGACGATGTTTCCAGCGTTGGACTGGCGCGAACAAGGTGTCCTGCATGGTGACGAGTGCTTGAGTCGGCACGTTGGGGAGGTCGGTCAGGTCCGGGGACGCGACGACGACCGGGCGGGAAGGGGGCATGGACAGCTCGGTCGCTCCATTCAGGGGTCGCGTTCTTCCTCGCGCAGGGTGAGGATCTCGTGGCCCTCCTCGGTGACGAGAATCGTGTGCTCCCATTGCGCCGAAAGGCTCCGGTCCTTGGTGATGACGGTCCAACCATCCGGCAGGAGCTTGATGAACCGCTTCCCCGCGTTGACCATCGGTTCGATGGTGAAACACATGCCGGCTTGCAAGACGAGACCCTCACCGGGTTTGCCATAGTGCAACACCTGTGGCTCTTCGTGGAAGGCGCTGCCAATTCCATGTCCACAGTATTCCCGCACCACCGAGAAGCCATGGCTTTCGACGAACTGCTGGATCGCATGGCCGATGTCGCCAAGCGTCGCGCCCGGTCGGACCTGGGCGATGCCCAGGCGCATGGCTTGCTGGGTCACCGTCACCAGTCGGCGAGCGAGGATGCTGGGTTCGCCGACGTAAAACATCTTGCTGGTGTCGCCGTGGTAACCATCCTTGATGACCGTGATGTCAACATTGAGGATATCGCCTTTCTTGAGCCGTTTCCCACCCGGGATGCCATGGCAAACCTGGTGATTGACTGAAGTACAGATCGACCGTGGGAAACCACGGTAGTTCAGCGGCGCGGGGATGGCTCCCTGCTGCTCGACGATATAGTCATGGCAGATCCGGTCCAGTTCATCGGTGGTGATTCCGGGTTGGACATGAGGTGCGATCATCTCGAGCACGTCAGCCGCGAGCCGACCGGCCACACGCATCTTTTCGATCCCCTCGGGTGTCTTGATCGGAACACTCATCGCCTTGTTCGCTGCGTCAACATCAGGTCCGGATCTCATCGAAGGAAGGTTTGCGAATTGCTCAATATGAGGTCGTCATGGTATAAAACCGGGCGCGCTGCAGCAAATCGGCTGTATGTCCTCACATGGGCATAGGGCCACGCCCGGTGGTACCGGCACTCGAGTCGACTGCGACTCACTCGTCCACATCGGTTCATCCGTTCGACGAATCAATCCCGGTGAGCGGTTTCAAGGCGAGACCATGGGTTTCCCGTGCTCCAAGCAGCAGCGTGAGAAACAGGCCGGACCCACCTGAAGGGTGTGATCCGGATTCGTCCGCACACGTATCGACACAAACGGTTGGGTGCCTCGCGCAAGTCGTGGGGTCACTGTTTGGGATGCGTGGAGGCTCAACCCAAACATCATAGGAATGAAGACTTTGAGCGACGTATCCATGCGCCAGATGCTGGAGGCCGGTGTTCACTTCGGACATCAGACCCGCTACTGGAACCCCAAAATGGGGGCCTTTATCTTTGGCCACCGCAATAAGATTCACATCGTCAACCTCGAGAAGACGCTGCCGCTCTACCAGGAGGCGGTGAACTTTATGGGGTCGCTGGCCGCCAATGGGGGGCGGATTCTCTTCGTCGGCACCAAGCGCGCGGCGCGCGAGGCCATCCAGGAGGAGGCGCGACGCTGTGGCATGCCCTTCGTCAATCACCGCTGGCTCGGCGGGATGCTGACGAATTTCAAGACCATTCGTCACTCGATCAAGCGTCTGAAGGAGCTCGAGGCGATGTTCGAGGAAGGGACGATCGAGCGCTTCAATAAGAAGGAGGCCCTGGGGCTTGCGCGGGAGCGCGCGAAGCTCGAGCAGAGTCTCGGTGGGATCAAGAACATGGATGGACTGCCCGATGCGATGTTCGTGATCGATGTCGGTCACGAAAAAATTGCCGTGACCGAGGCGAACAAGCTCGGCATCCCGGTCGTCGGCGTGGTGGATACCAACAACGATCCGAGCAAGGTCGACTATGTGATCCCCGGCAACGACGATGCCATCCGCGCCGTGCGTCTCTATATCACCGGCGCGGCGGATGCCATCCTGGATGGGCGTCATACCGCGGCGGCCATGGTTGGGCGTGATGCGGGCGCGATCGGCGAGCCCGCGATGGCGACATCCGCGGATTCGGCGCCGGCAGAGGCCTGAGCGGCCAGCGCGCGCTCGAGCACTGCTCGGGCGCGCCGATGATTTCTTGTGGTTGCATCCGCGACGCCGTGGCTGTGACTGCGATTCAGATGACTGACGAACGTGGTCCCGTCCGGGGCAGAGGTAGGAACGATGGCGATTAGCGCGGCATTGGTGAAGGATCTGCGTGAGCGGACCGGAGCAGGCATGATGGAGTGCAAGAAGGCACTCGTCGAGGCCGGCGGAGACATCGAGGCGGCAATCGAGGCGATGCGCAAGGCCGGGCAGGCGAAAGCGGCCAAGAAGTCCGGTCGCACGGCGGCCGAGGGTGTCGTCATGATCGAGGTGACGCCCGACGGTCAGCATGGGGTGATGGTGGAGATCAACTGCGAGACCGATTTCGTCGCGAAGGACGGGAACTTCACCGACTTTGCGCACGCCGTGGCGGCAACCGCGCTGGCGAGCGGGATCACTGACGTCGACAGTCTGCGGTCGGCCCCCCTGGTTAACGACCCCGGAACGACGGTTGATCAGGCGCGCGAAGCGTTGATCACCAAGATCGGCGAGAACGTTCAGGTCCGTCGCTTGGTGCGATTCGACGATGGCGAGGGGCAGTTATACCATTATCGTCACGGGGTGCGGATCGGCGTGCTGGTCGCGATGAGTGGTGGGGACGAGACCCTCGGGCGGGATCTCGCCATGCATGTCGCGGCCACGCATCCGCTCTGTGTCGAGGCCGCCGAGGTTCCCGCGGAGGTGCTTGCCAAGGAGCGTGAGATCTTCAAGGCGCAGGCGCTGGAGAGCGGTAAGCCCGAGGCCATCGTTGACAAGATCATCGAAGGGCGGGTGCGCAAATATCTCGAGGAGGTGACGCTGTTGGGCCAGGCCTTCGTCAAGGACCCCGACACCTCGGTTGAGAAACTGCTCAAGCAAGCGGGCGCGCGGGTGCATCGGTTCGCGCGGATCGAGGTTGGCGAGGGGATCGAGAAGAAAACGGAGAACTTCGCCGAAGAGGTGATGGCGCAGGCGCGCGGGAGTTGACGGGCGGCGTCCTGGTCCGACTTGCAGAGGGGCTTCAGTCCCTCTCGATCCAACCCCGTAGATCCACCCGGCCACGATGAGGGTTCCGCCATGACAGCTCCTGCCTACCGGCGCATTCTGCTCAAACTCAGCGGTGAGGCCTTGGTCGGCGACGCGGGGCTGGGGATCGACCCGGACATCCTGGATCGGTTCGCTGCTGAGGTGCGTGATCTGGCCGGCAGTGGGGTCGAGGTGGCGCTCGTCATCGGTGGCGGCAATATCTTCCGTGGGGCCGCGCTGGCCGCACGCGGGCTGGACCGGGTCACCGGCGATCAGATGGGCATGCTGGCGACGGTGATGAACGCGCTGGCCATGCAGGACGCTCTGGAGCGCCATGGCGTCGCGGTGCGTGTAATGTCGGCCCTAAAAATCAATCAGGTGTGTGAAGACTATATTCGCCGCCGGGCGATTCGGCATTTGGAGCAAGGACGGGTTGTGATCTTCGCGGCCGGGACGGGCAACCCCTTTTTCACGACCGACTCGGCGGCCAGCCTGCGCGCGATCGAGATTGGCGCGGACCTCATGATCAAGGCGACCAAGGTCGCTGGCATCTACTCCGCCGACCCGCTCGTCGATCCCGACGCGACCTTCTACCCGCGCATCAGTTATGATCGCGCCTTGCGTGAGGGGCTGCAGGTCATGGATACCACGGCAATCGTGTTGTGCCGTGATCATCGCATGCCCCTGCGTGTCATGAATATCAACGAACCCGGCGCCCTCTCCCGGTTGATCCGAGGCGAGGAGGTGGGCTCCTTGGTTGTAAGCGAGACCTGACATGATCGACGATATCAAGAAGGACGCGGCCGAGCGCATGGGCAAGAGTGTCGAGGCCCTGACCCATGAGTTGGCGAAGATTCGCACTGGGCGCGCGCACCCCTCACTGCTCGACCATGTGATGGTGTCCTACTATGGCTCGGATGTGCCGATCCGTCAGGTGGCTAATGTCAGCGCGGAGGATGCGCGGACCCTGGCGGTCACCCCATGGGAGCGCAACATGGTCCAGGCGGTCGAAAAGGCGATCATGCAGTGCGATCTCGGGTTGAATCCCAATACCGCCGGGACCGTCATTCGAGTCCCCATGCCGCCCTTAACCGAGGAGCGCCGCCGCGACCTGATCAAGGTCGCGCGGCACGAGGCGGAGCAGGCGCGGGTCGCCGTGCGCAACATCCGTCGCGATGCCAACCATGAACTGAAGGAAGCCGTGAAGGAGAAGATGATCTCCGAGGATGACGAGCGCCGTGGTCAAGAGCTGATTCAAAAGCTCACCGACCAGTCCATCAAGGATGTGGACGCGGTCCTAGCGGAGAAGGAAGCGGACTTGATGTCCATTTGATCTGCCTGAGCGATCCCGACAAGGACCCTTGTGAATAGTGCTCACCCTGCTGTCGTGATAGCCGATCCCACACCACTCGTCCCGTGTCATGTGGCCGTGATCATGGACGGGAATGGTCGCTGGGCGAAGCAGCGTGGACGACCGCGCACAGCGGGACATCGCGAGGGCGTGAAGAGTGTGCGCGCGGTCGTCGAGGCGAGCGCGAAACGTGGTGTGCGCACCCTCACGCTGTTCGCCTTCAGTAGTGAGAATTGGCAGCGGCCGCGCTCCGAGGTGAATATTCTCATGGAGCTCTTCATGAGCGCGCTGCGCGGCGAGGTCCGGCGTTTAAACGAAAATGACGTGCGGTTGCGGGTGATCGGTGACCGCAGTGCCTTTCCGGAGCGGCTGCAACAGCGCATCCACGAGGCCGAGGAACTCACTGGTGAGAATACCCGGCTGAACCTTCAGGTGGCGGCCAATTACGGTGGTCGCTGGGATCTGACGCATGCCGCGCGACGCCTGGCCGAGGATGTGCAACGTGGGGTCCTGGATCCTGGCGCGATCGATGAGCAGATGCTCACATCCCACTTATCCTTCCCCGATCTTCCCGATCCGGATCTGCTGATTCGCACCGGCGGAGAACAGCGCTTGAGCAATTTCGTGCTCTGGCAGTCGGCCTACTCCGAACTCTACTTTACGGATGTCTTGTGGCCGGACTTCGACGCCGCGGCCTACCACCAGGCGCTCGATGATTTCGCGCGGCGTCAGCGGCGGTATGGCAAGCTGGGCGAGCAGGTGGAGACCACGAGTCATGCCAGCGCCCGTGGTCGGGTCTGATGGTCGTGACGGTCTCGAATACGCTGACGCGCCGCGCCATGACCGCCTTGGTCCTGGTGCCCCTGGTGGTTGCGGCGGTGCTGTGGCTGCCCACGCCCTGGTTCGCCCTGGTTCTGGCCGCGGTGCTCCTGGTCGCGGCCCGGGAGTGGTGCACCCTGATGGGGCTCGATGGCCCAGTGGAGCAGGGTGTCTATCTGGCTGCGATCTTGGCGGTGATGGCCCTACTGTGGCGCTGGCCCGCAGCCTTGCCCTGGCTGTTTGGCATCAGCGCGCTCTGGTGGGGGAGCCAGGCGGTGCTCTTGCCGCGGGTGCGCGAGGTTCCCCGGGTGTCCGGGGCGCAATGGTCCTTGATTGTGATTGGCGTGCTGGTGTTGGTTGGTCCCTGGGCGGCCCTGGTCTATCTGCATCGCTTCTCGGAAGTCGGTCCCCTGCTGGTGCTGTTTCTCTTTCTGCTCATGTGGACCGCGGATTCCATGGCCTTCTTTGTCGGACGCGCCTGGGGTGGCGGGCGCGCGAAGCTGGCCCCCAACCTGAGTCCTGGTAAGACCCGCGTGGGGGTCTACGGGGCCATGATCGGCGCGCTGGTCTGCGCCCTCCTGTTCGCCTGGGTGCTATCCTTCGGTCCGCTCGAAACCCTGCTGATCGTCCTGGTCTGCGCCGTCTCGGTTCTGATCTCGGTGGTGGGCGATCTCTATGAGAGCCTGCTGAAGCGTCGTCGCGGCCTGAAAGATTCGAGCCAGTTGTTACCAGGACACGGGGGGATGTTGGATCGGATCGATAGTCTGACCGCGGCGGCCCCTGTCTTTGCATTGGGCATCACCTTGATTGGAGTCTCGGCGTGATCGGTGTCACCGTTCTTGGCTCGACCGGTTCGGTCGGTGTCAGTACCCTGGATGTTCTCTCCCGGCACTCCGAGCAGTTTCGGGTGGTGGCCCTGAGCGCTCATCGCGACAGCGCCCGGATGGCCGAGCAGTGCCGGCGGTATCGGCCTTTGGTCGCGGTCATGGTCGACGAGGAGGCCGCGCGTGATCTGCGTGAGCGGCTCGCGGATCGACCAGAGGGTCCGCGAATCCTGGCCGGACGCGCGGCGCTCGAGACGGTGGCGACCTTGCCGGAGACGCACTATGTGATGGCGGCCATCGTTGGGGCCGCTGGTTTGCCGCCGACCCTCGCCGCGGCGCGCGCGGGCAAGCGCGTCCTGCTCGCCAACAAGGAGTCATTGGTCGTTGCCGGCGCCTTGCTGATGCGCGCGATCGCGGAGAGTGGCGCCGAACTGCTTCCGATCGACAGCGAACACAATGCAATCTTCCAGTGCCTGCCGCCGAACTTCGGCGAGGGCCTTCCCGCCGTGGGAGTCGAACGGATCCTCCTGACCGCCTCGGGAGGGCCGTTACGCGAATGGCCGATCGACCAACTGGACCAAGTCACACCGGAGCAGGCCTGCGCGCACCCCACCTGGGCCATGGGCCGGAAGATCTCGGTCGACTCGGCCACCATGATGAATAAAGGCCTGGAAGTGATCGAGGCCTGTTGGCTGTTTGGTACGAGTACGGAACGGGTGCAGGTGGTGGTGCATCCGCAAAGCGTGATCCATTCGTTGGTGCAGTACCAGGATGGCTCGGTGCTGGCGCAGCTCGGGAATCCGGACATGCGCACGCCGATCGCGCACGCGTTGGGCTGGCCGCTGCGCCTCGATGCCGGAGTGGCGCCATTGGATCTCTTCAAGGTCGGGCACCTGGATTTCGAGGAGCCGGACTTGGCGCGCTTCCCTTGTCTCGGGCTTGCCTTCGAGGCGGCGCGTCTCGGTGGGACGGCACCGGTCATCCTCAATGCGGCCAACGAGATCGCAGTGGCGGCCTTTCTCGAACGGCGGATTGATCTACCCGGAATCGCCGCCGTCGTCGCCGAGACGCTCGAGGCGATGCCACGAGAGGACGTAAGCGGCCAGGACCTCGCGTTTCTGCTTGATGTCGATCAACGCGCCCGCGTGGCCGCCGAGCAACAGGTTCGAACCCGGGCGGCGCGTCGCTAATCGAAGTACCTGGCCGAAGTACGCTGGCCGAGGTGCGCTGGGGGCTGCGGTTGCTGGGTCACCAGCTGAGCCGCTCCTACTCATCCTGGCATGGTGCGCGCGGTTGGGGCGCCGTTGATGCCGCGCCTAAGTGATCGCATCTCACCCGTATATCAGCCTTTTTCGGTTCCGTCTGAAACCTTATGGATCTCCTGTTCACGATCGGCTCTTTCATCGTCGCACTGGCCATCCTGATCGCCGTGCACGAGTTCGGCCACTTCTGGGTCGCCCGCCGCCTGGGCGTGAAGGTGCTGCGCTTCTCGATCGGCTTTGGCCGGCCGTTGGTGCGCGTCCAACGCCATCCGGACGCCACGGAATATGTGCTCGCCATGATTCCCCTCGGGGGGTATGTGAAGATGCTCGATGAGCGCGAGGAGGAGGTGGACCCCGCGCAAGCCCATCTGGCGTTCAATCGGCAGGTCCTGTGGAAGCGCTCGGCGATCGTCGTGGCGGGTCCGCTGTTCAATTTTCTGTTCGCGATTCTCGCCTACTGGGGCATCTTTATGTCCGGCGACACCGGCTTGCGGCCGGTGATCGGCGAGGTCGAACCGCAATCGATCGCTGATCAGGCTGGTTTTCGCGCAGGCGATGAACTCCTGATGATCGGTGATCGTGAGGCTGGGAGCTGGGAGACATCCCTGTTCGCCTTCATCGGCAAAGCGCTCGATGGTCAGGATCTGGTGGTGCGCGTGCGCGAGCCCTCGGGTCAGGAATTGGATCGATGGATTCCGTCCGATGCGGTGCGGCGGCTCGCCGATGAACCCGATCTGCTCGGCCGTCTCGGGCTGACGCCGATGCGTCCGGCCCTCCCGGCCGTGATCGGTGAATTAGTCCCTGGGGAGGCCGCTGTCACGGCTGGTCTGCGGCTCGGCGATCGCATCCTGGCGGTGGATGGCTCGCCGATCGCCAATTGGACGGAGTGGGTGACCCTGGTGCGTGAGCACCCCGAGGTTCCGCTTGATCTCGAGGTGGAACGGACCGACGGCTCTCTCGTGCGCCTCGATCTCACCCCGCGCGCGACCGAGGCCGAGGGGGAGCGAATCGGGCGGATCGGCGCTGGGGTCGCGGTTCCCGATGGCTTCATGGATGATTATCGGGTCGAGATCCGCTATGGACCCATCGAGTCACTCGATCGTGCCGTGGGCAAGACGATCGAGATGAGCGCCATGACACTGCGGGTGATTGGCCGGATGCTGATCGGACAGGCTTCGGTGGAGAATCTCAGCGGCCCCATCACGATCGCCGAAACGGCGGGACGCACGGCCAGCTACGGCATTGAGACCTTCGTGAAATTTCTCGCGGTCGTTAGCATCAGTCTCGGTATCCTCAATCTGTTACCGATCCCGATCCTCGATGGTGGGCACCTGATGTATTATTTCATCGAGTGGATCAAAGGCAGCCCAGTCTCGGAGGCGGCGCAGCTGCAAGGGCAAAAGATCGGACTGGTTCTGCTCGCTGGTCTCATGACGCTCGCATTCTACCTCGACCTGTCCCGGCTATTGGGATAGCCAAGTAGAATCCCTTATACTACGGCACTTAGGCCGCCGCGCATCCGGCCGGATGCCGGCTCGATCATGGGGTATCTGTCTTGCGCGCGATAACTCTGGCACTTCGACGTGGCGCTCGCCGACGGATCATCGTTCTGGCGGCGTTGTGGGCGTTGACCACTCCTCTCGCCGCCGAGGTGTTTCAGATCGCCGACATTCGCGTCGAGGGTCTGCAGCGGATCGCGCCCGGAACCGTTTTCAATTATCTCCCGGTGCAGGTGGGCGATACCGTTGGTGATGGCGTCACCGGCGGCATCATCCGCTCGCTCTATCAGACCGGATTTTTCGATGATGTGCGCGTCGAGCGCGAGGGCAATGTCCTGGTGTTGTGGGTGCGAGAGCGCCCGGCGATCGCATCCATCGACATCACCGGGAACCGCGACATCGACACCAAGGCCCTCACCGCGGCCTTGGCCGACATTGGATTGCGGGAGGGGCGAGTCTTCGATCGCTCGGTCCTCGATCGCATCGAGCAAGAACTTGAGCGTCAGTATTTCGCTCGGGGAAAATATGGGGTCCTGATCCAGTCGACCGTCTCGCCACTCGAGCGGAATCGCGTCGCCGTCCGGATCGATATCACGGAAGGTCTCACCGCACGCATCAAGCAGATCACGCTGATCGGCAATGATGCCTTCTCGGAAAAGGAACTGCTCAACCTGTTCGAACTGGGCTCCTCGAACTGGGCCTCCTTCTACACCAAGAACGACCAATACTCGAAGCAGAAGCTGGCTGGGGACCTTGAGTCGTTGCGATCCTTCTACCTCGATCGTGGCTTCGTGCAATTCGATATCACCTCGACGCAAGTCTCCATCAGCGCGGATAAAAAGGATATCTACATCACCGTCGTGATCGACGAGGGTGAGCCATTCCGGATCAGTGAGATCAATCTGGCTGGCGAACAGACGGTCCCGGCCGAGGAACTCTTTCCACTGATTCAGCTTAAGCGCGGCGATTACTTCTCCCGGCGCGCCACGACCGAGAGCGCGGAGCGGATCTCCAACCTCCTCGGCGATCGCGGTTATGCCTTCGCCAATGTCAACACGATCCCCGAGGTCGATACCGAGGGACGCGAGGTCGCGGTGACCTTCTTCATCGACCCCGGCCAACGTGTCTATGTCCGACGGGTCAACATGAAGGGCAACACGCGCACGCGCGACGAAGTGTTGCGACGCGAGATGCGCCAGTTGGAATCAGCCTGGTTCT
The DNA here is from genome assembly GCF_016583985.1 of Thiocapsa imhoffii. Lineage (GTDB taxonomy): Bacteria > Pseudomonadota > Gammaproteobacteria > Chromatiales > Chromatiaceae > Thiocapsa > Thiocapsa imhoffii. Next base: position 93,265 of record NZ_NRSD01000005.1, read on the forward strand.
CGGCCGAATTGGTGCGCCAGTCCCGCGAACGGCTCCAGCGCCTCGGCTACTTCGAGGATGTCTCGATCGAGACCCCGGCGGTGCCGGGTTCGACCGATCAAGTCGATGTCAATGTCACGGTGACCGAGCGGCCCGCTGGAAATATTGCGGCCGGTGTGGGGTATTCGCAGTCGCAAGGCATCATCCTCAATGCCAGTGTCACGCAGAACAACTTCCTCGGCACGGGCAAACGAGTGGCGCTTGGGCTCAACACAAGCCAAGCGACTCAATTCTATCAAATCGCCTACACCAACCCCTTCTACACGGTCGACGGCATCAGCCGTGGTTTCAATATTTCCTACCGTGAGACGAACTTCGATGAATTGATCGGGGCGGATTACAGTACCGATATCGGGATTCTTGGGATGAATTTCGGTCTGCCGATCTCCGACATCAGTCGCGCGGGATTAGGGATTCGTTATCAATACACGAATTTTAAGGCGGGGTCGTTTTCGGAACTCGCACAAGAATTCGTCGCCGAGAACGGCAACGTCTTCAACGACGTCATCCTATCCGCGAATTACACCCGCGACAGCCGTGATACCGCGATTTTCCCCACCCGCGGGGGACTGAGGATCCTGCGGGCGGATCTCGCGATTCCTGGTAGCGATCTTGAATACTATAAGCTGAACTATCAGGAACAGTACTATGTTCCGCTGACCTCGCGCTTTGTTTTGGGTTTAACGGGTGATGTGGCCTACGGGGGCGGCTACGGGGATACCAGTGCCCTGCCATTCTTCGAGAACTACTATGCCGGCGGCCCGCGCTCGGTGCGTGGCTTCATTGCGAATTCACTCGGCCCGCGCGAGGTGGACGATGACGACCCAGTCGGCGGTAACCTCAAGGTGGTGGGGAGCGTTGAACTCTATGCCCCGGCCCCGGGCTGGCCTGAGCTGAGCAAGACCCTAAGGCTTGGAGCATTCGTCGATTTTGGGAATGTCTGGGAGACGAACTCGAACAGGCTGATCGAGCCTACTGGCTTCAATCTAAACGACCTCCGCTTCTCCGCGGGGCTGTCCGCCACCTGGCTGTCGCCGATCGGCGCACTGTCGATCAGTTTCGCTTACCCACTCAACGAGGAAGAGGGTGACGAGACGCAGGTCTTCCAATTTGGACTTGGACAGACATTCTGATGGAGTGATTGAGTGATTGTGTTGAATGCGTTACGGCCGGCCTTCATTGGCTTGTCGCTTGTGCTCGGTGTTGCGCACGGTAGCGACTTTCGGGTTGCTGTGGTGGATCCGAATCGAATCGTGGAACAGTCGCCCCAATATGAGTCGGCGGGCGCGGCTTTGCAGCGCGAGGTCGAGGAGCGTGAGCGGATCCTGCGTGAGCAACAGGATCAGATCTCCGCACTGCAAGGCCGTCTCGAACGCGAAGGCGCCTTGATGAGTGAGCAGGAGATTCAGCTCCTGCAGAACGACATCCGCAGCCGGACCCGGAAGATCAAGTATGCGCGCGATGAATTCCAAGAGGATTTCGCGCTGCGTCAAAATGAGTTACGAACGAAACTCGCCCTGCAGGTCCGTGAGGTGATCGTGGATGTGGCCAAGGCCGAGAAAATCGATTTGGTGATCAGCGAAGGGCTGGTCTATTTCAGTCCCCGAATCGACATTTCGGCCCAGGTGATCGAACGACTCAAACAGGAATTCGAAAGTAAATGATCGGGGGTGATGCCGCTTGGCTGTCACACTGGGTGAGTTAGCGACCCGACTCGGTGTCGCGTTGAAGGGTCCCGCCGATGCCCTGGTTGATCATCTCGCGCCGGTGACCTCCGCGGGTCCTGGCAGTCTGACCTTTTTGGGCGATCGCCGCTTGCGTCGCCATCTCGTTGAGACACAAGCTGGTTGCGTCATCCTCACGGCGGCGGATGCCGAGCACTGTCCCGTCCCCGCACTTCTGAGCAACAACCCCTATTTGATCTTTGCCCGAGCCGCGCGGATCCTCCATCCCTCGCCCTCGGTGGTTGGGGGAGTTCATCCCAGCGCGGTGGTGGATCCTGCCGCTCGGGTCGATCCGACGGCCTGGATCGGTCCCTGCTCGGTGGTGGAGACAGGGGCCCTCATTGGCCCGCGGGTGTTTGTGGGGCCGGGATGCGTGATCGGTACCGATGTCGAGATCGGAGCGGACAGTCGACTCGTCGCTCGGGTCACCCTGTGCGTGGGAACCCGCGTGGGGGAGCGGGCCCTGATCCACCCTGGTGCCGTGATCGGGCGCGAAGGCTTTGGGTTTGCTCGCGACGGAGAACAGTGGGTGCGGATGCCGCAGGTGGGGCGCGCCATTCTGGGTCATGATGTTGAGATCGGCGCGAACACGACCGTTGATCGTGGCGCGATTGGGGATACCTTGATCGGCAATGGGGTGAAGCTCGACAGCCAGATCCAGATCGGTCACAACGTCGAGGTTGGCGATCATACGGCGATGGCGGCCAATACGGGGATTTCGGGATCGACGCGCATCGGGCGCAATTGCACCATTGCCGGCGCTGTCGGGATGGCTGGCCATCTGGAGATTGCCGATGGCGTTCATTTTACGGGCATGGCGATGGTGACCCGCTCGGTCTCCGCGCCTGGTGTCTACAGTAGCGGGATTCCGGCCATGCCGAGCGCGGACTGGCGGCGGAACGTCGCCCGGTTTCGACACTTGGATGAATTGGTCCGGCGGATCAAGCAACTCGAGACACAAATCGATACCATGAAACAATCAAATGGGCGAGAGGTGACCTAGCATGGAAGGATCGCATGCACTTCCGGCGAATCCTGATCTGGTGGCCCCTCACTCGGAGGCCGTTTCGAGCACGATGGATATCCATAAGGTGCTTAGCCTCTTGCCACACCGGTATCCGTTTCTCCTGGTGGACAAGGTCACCGACTATAAGGTCGATGACTACCTGATCGCACTGAAGAACGTCTCCTTCAACGAGCCTTATTTTACTGGACACTTTCCCGTCCGGCCGGTGATGCCCGGTGTTCTCATCGTCGAGGCGCTGGCCCAGGCAACCGGTTTGCTGGCGATGGTCTCGCGACCGGATGAGGTTGGCAACAAGCTGTACTATTTCGTTGGGATCGATAAGGCGCGGTTCAAACGTCCGGTCGAACCCGGTGATCAACTGATTCTCGATGTCAAACTCCGCCACGTGCGGCGTGGAATCTGGAAATTCGAGGGCGAGGCCCGCGTTGATGGTTTCCTGGTTGCGAGTGCTGATATCATGTGTACGGCGCGAGAGTTCACCGCTTGATCCACCCGACAGCCTTGGTCGATGCCGGTGCGGTCCTCGGTGAGGAGGTCGAGGTCGGCCCCTATGCCATCATTGGGGCGGATGTCGAAATCGGTGCGCGCACACGAATCGGTTCGCATGCGGTCATTAAGGGTCCGACGCGGCTCGGCAGCGATAACCGCGTCTTTCAGTTCGCGAGCATCGGTGAGGATCCCCAAGACAGAAAGTACGGCGGTGAGGTCACCCGGTTGGACATCGGTGATCGCAATCAGATTCGTGAATTCGTGACCCTGCATCGCGGGACCCTGCAGGATCAGGGCGTGACACGAATCGGCGATGACAATCTCTTCATGGCCTATGTTCACGTGGCGCATGACTGTCGAATCGGCAACCATGTCATCATGTCGAACGCGGCCTCGCTTGGGGGGCATGTGCGGATCCAGGATCATGCGATTTTGGGCGGCTTTACGATCGTTCACCAATTCTGTCGGATTGGATGCCATGCCTTCACCGCGATGGGGTCGGTGTTGAGCAAGGATGTCCCCCCATATGTGATGGTGGGCGGTCACCCGGCCGAGCCGCGGGGGATCAATGCCGAGGGTCTGCGGCGGAGCGGCTTTTCGAGTGAGACCATCCAGGCGATCAAACGCGCCTATCGCAGTCTCTATCTGGGCAACCGATCGCTGGCCGAGGCACTGGATGAATTGACGCGAATGGCTGAACAAACCCATGAGATCGAACGCCTCGTCGAGTTCATCCACTCCAGCCAGCGCAGCATCGTCCGCTGATGTTGACAGTCGGCATTGTTGCGAATGAGGCGTCTGGCGACATCCTTGGCGCTGCCCTGGTGCGCGAGATTCGCCGACGTGTCCCCGAGGTCGAATTCGTCGGTGTGGCGGGTCCGCGGATGCAGCAAGAGGGTTGCCGCAGTCTGGTCGATATGGAGCGACTCTCGGTCATGGGCTTGGCCGAGGTGTTGGCTCAGCTGCCGTCGCTGATCCTCATTCGGCGCCGGTTGGTGCGGCATTTTCTCCATAACCGTCCCGACGTCTTCATCGGCGTCGATGCCCCCGATTTCAATCTCGGATTGGAGCGACGGCTCCGCGATGCGGGGATCCTGACGGTTCACCTGGTGAGTCCAACCGTCTGGGCCTGGCGTCCGGGGCGGGTGAAAACCATCCGCCGAGCGGTCGATCTGATGCTGAGCGTGTTTCCCTTCGAGGAGACCTTCCTGCGCCAGCATGGGGTCCCCGCGCGCTATGTCGGGCACCCGTTGGCAGACGAGATCCCGCTCGAGATCGATCGGCTCGGGGCACGTCGTGCGCTGGGGTTGTCGCAGGGGACGATCGTCGCGATTTTACCGGGCAGCCGCATCGGTGAAGTCGATCGGCTCGCGGAGCCGTTCTTGATCACGGCGGCGCGGCTGGTGGCAGCGCGGCCCGAGGTCCAGTTTGTTGTCCCCCTGGTCAATGCGCGCGTACGCGAGCGCTTTTGTCGCACCTTGGCGTCTGTTGCCCCGAATCTGCCGATCACACTGGTCGATGGCCGCAGTCGCGATGTGATGGCGGCGGCGGATCTCGTCTTGGCCGCCTCCGGGACGGCGACCCTGGAAACCCTGCTCTCGAAGCGACCGATGGTCGTCGCTTACCGGGTCCACCCCCTCAGCTACTTCGTGGTCAAGCAATTGGGCCTCGTCAAGGTTCCCTATGTGGCGATGGCGAACATCCTGGCGGAGCAGGAACTGGCGCGCGAGTTCATTCAAGATCGCTGTCGACCGGAGTTGCTTTTGCCCGCCTTGATCGCGTTGCTCGACGCCCCCGACTGGGTGACCGAGATCCAGCAACAGTATCGGCGGATCCACTTGCAACTGCGTCAAGATGCCGCGGCGAAGGCGGCCGCGGCCGTGCTGGACCTCATCAAGTCTTGAGATGAGGAGCGGGCGATCCCTCCCGTGGTCTCCAGGATCCCCGTGTGGATTGGCGCCTAGGGCGGGGGCGGTGGGCGGCATCAGGAACCCAGGCGTGTCCTCCCGATACCGACTGCCGGGGTTTGGTGCCGGTCCCTTGTGCGACACATCCGACGAATAGCATGAGCACCAGTGTTTTGATCGCGGGTGTCGACGAGGCCGGTCGGGGTCCTCTTGCCGGACCGGTTTGCGCGGCTGCTGTCATTCTGGATCCAGACTCACCGATCATCGGCCTGGCAGACTCGAAACGGCTCAATGCACGCCGTCGTGACGCACTCGATGCTGTGATCCGCGAACAGGCTCTGGCCTGGTCCATTGCCTGGGCGAGCGCCGAGGAGATTGATCGCATCAATATCCTGCGGGCGTCTCTCCTGGCGATGCAACGGGCTGTTTCCGCATTGAACATTGCCCCGGTGCGCGTGCTGGTCGATGGCCAACAGTGTCCGGATCTGCCCTGCGCGACCGAGGCCGTCGTGGGTGGAGATGGCTGCATCCCCGCGATCAGCGCGGCCTCGATTCTGGCCAAGGTCGCCCGTGATCGCTGCATGGGGGAACTCGATGTGCATTACCCTCACTATGGCTTTGCGCGTCACAAAGGCTATCCAACGCGCGCGCATCTCGCGGCGCTGCAACACCACGGACCTTGCGCGGAACATCGGCGCAGTTTCGCCCCTGTTCGGCGCCTCCTGCAGTCGTCATCTTGAGGCCGGGCGCGGCACCGGTGTGGTTTGGGAGCGATGGGTGAGACGAGGTCTCCGGGCGCGAGCACGTGGGTTGCGCCTGCTCAGCGCTTTTGTGCTGCTGTCGTGTCTCGGGTTGGCGACCCTGTGCGCCGCAATGGACGGACAGGATCGCCTTGTCCAACGCGGCGATACCCTTTGGATGCTGGGTGGTCGGTTGGCGGGTGAGATCGGCGTGACCCGCGAGCAGGCGATGTTGGCGCTCCTGGAACGCAATCCCGATGCGGTCTCCACGCCCTGCAACGTCAATGGAACCTTGCGGGTCGGGGCGCGTCTGCAGTGGCCTCTGCAGCCCTGGGCATCACTGCCCGATGAGACCGCGGCGCGGCGCATCATTGCACAGCACGCGCGGGACTGGGATGCCCAGCGCCAGCTCGGTCAACCTCTGACCTGTCCTCCCGTGCTTGAGGAGACCGCGCGCCCGCCAGCGACAAGCCCGCCGGTGTCCGCGGAACCGCAATCCCTGCAAGACGGCCTCCCGGCGGAGGAGCCGGCCACGCTGCGTCAGGCAGCGGACCCCGGTCTTCCAGACGGGCCACCCGCGCCGCCCATCCTTCCCGTTCTCGACCACCACGAAGGGATCGATGGCCCGCTCCCAAGCGGCCCCAGTGCACCCCTCTGGCTGCTGGCGCTGCTCGTGCTCGCACTGGTCGCGGCCGCGCACCTGGGCCGTGTGCGCCATCGGCCCGCGGTGGTTCTGCCGCTGAGCGGCGCCGCGCCACCGGTTTCCCGTCACCGGGCGGTCATGCAAGCCTTTCGCTCCGGCCAACTCGCGCTCTTGCTTGCGGCAGCGCTTGCTGGTTTCCTCGGTGCGCTGGTCACCGTGATCTTTCGTGAAGGCATCCTGCTCCTGGAGTGGTTGTTGGTGGGGCAGAGCGGGAGTTTGGTCGCGATGGCACACGCCCTGACGCCCTGGCAGCGCCTGCTCATCCCCGCCCTGGGCGGCCTGCTCGCGGGGCTGATCCTCACGCGGATCGGCGCGCGCTTGCGTGGCCGCACGACGACCGACTACATGGAGTCGGTGACGCAAGGTGACGGCTGGATCAGCGTTCGCCACAGTCTCGTGAAGTCCGCCTCGTCGCTCGTCACGGTGGCGTCGGGCGGGTCGATCGGCCGCGAGGGCGCCATGGTGCAACTGGCGGCGATGATGGCCTCGGTAATCGGACGTCTTGCGCGCTTCCCGCGCGAGCGGCTGCGTCTGTTGGTCGCCGCGGGCGCGGCTGCCGGACTGGCGGCGGCCTACAATGCCCCGATCGCGGCGACCATCTTCGTGGCTGAAATCGTGCTCGGCTCCATCGCGATCGAGTTCATCGGACCCTTGATCGTTGCCGCTGTGATTGCGAATGTGACCGTGCATGACCTCATGGGTTACGCTCCCGTGTATGACATCCCCGCCTTCCACCTCGTCAGCGATGGGGAGTTGTTGCTCTATCTGCTGCTCGGGTTGATCGCTGGCCACGTCGCGCCCGTGTTCCTGAATCTGCTGGCGCGCTCACATCGACTCTTTGCCCGCCTGCCGGTCCCCTTGGCGGGCCGCATGATGCTCGGCGGGCTGATCGTGGGTCTGATCTCGGTCTATGAACCCGCCGTTTGGGGCAATGGCTACAGTGTGGTGAGCACGGTGCTCAATGAGCCTTGGGTCTGGCAGGCACTCTTGACTGTCTTGGTGTTGAAGATCATCTCAACCGCCGCGACCCACGGCTCGGGCGCGATCGGTGGGGCCTTCACCCCGACCTTGTTCGTTGGGGCCTTGCTCGGGGCGCTGTTTGGCACGCTCGTTCAGGTGCTGATCCCAGACGGGACCGGACCGGCGAGCGCCTACGCCGTCGTGGGCATGGGGGCGATGCTGGCGGGGACCACCCATGCCCCCTTGATGGCGATCCTCATGGTCTTCGAGATGACGATGGACTATGCCATCGTGCTCCCGCTGATGCTGGCCGTCGTCACCGCCCATTATACGGCGCGCCGCTATGCGGACATCGCGCCCATGTACGCCGATTCGCTCCTGCCGCGTGAGCATGATCCAGCAGACTCCAGCGTGCCGCGTGACCCAAGTGGAGCGATTGGTGAAGCTCGGCGCCCTGTTGGCCAGCAGCCATCGTCGTCACCCGTGCATCATCCAGGGTGAGATCGGCCCGGACAGGACGCGCGGGCACGGCGCTTGACGGGCCGCGACCCCTGCGCCTAGCCTTATGGGCTTGAACCTGAATCGGGTGCGAGGAAAAGACCTTGGGACGACAATTGGTCACGGTGTTGCGTGCGGGCGGCGCCTGCGCTGACTGCCCGCGGGTCGCGCGAGCATGAGTGTCATCGCGGTGGCCGGCAACAAGGGCGGCACCGGTAAGACCACCTTGTCGTTGAATCTGGCGGCCGGACTCGCGCGGTTGGGCAGCGTGGTCATCATTGATGCCGATCCCCAGCAGTCCGCCTATCAATGGCGTTTGATCGGTGAAGAGAACAGCACCCTGCCTGCCGTGATCGCGGCCGCCTTCGCGCTTGAGAAGACGATTCAAGCCCTGCGCGAGGTCCACACGCATCTGGTGATCGATTGCCCACCCTCGATCAAGGCGCCCCAGACCGAGCAGGCGTTGCGCTGGGCTGATCAGGTGCTGATCCCGCTGCAACCCTCACCCATGGACCTCTGGGCGACCAGTCATCTCGCGCGGGTCGTCGACAGCATGCGTGCCGAGAACCCTGGTCTGCGCGCCCACCTGGTGATGAACCAGATGGAACCGCGCACCACCTTGTCCCGGATCATGCCCGAAGCGATCGCTGAGTTGGATCTGCCGGTGGCACGCACGGCCCTGCAGCGTCGCTCCATTCATCGGCTCTGTGTGCTCGAAGGGCGGACCGTCTTCCAGGCCGGCCGGCGGGGAGCGGCCGCGGTTGCCGAGATCAATGACCTCATTACCGAGATCCTCGAATCATGACCACGCGTGAAAACCAAACGGAACGACGACTCAAAGACAGCATCCGCAAGGCGAAGGGGAGTGCGTCCGTGAGCGCCAGCGCGGCCACCGCGACGACGCAGACGCCAGCAGCGGCGCCGACCGCTCAGGTGGAAAGGGTTGCGCCGGCCCCCTCCACAGCTGGGCAGATCCCGACACGTCGTCCCTCACCGCTGCCGTCGCGCCGCGTGTGGCCTGACTGAGTTCGGTCGCGCGCGTGCGCGCGGCACGCCACAGCACGCACGGTCGGTCAGGTTGCAGCGAGGCCGCTACCGGGGCTGTGTGCGTTCGACGCCGGGTTGGCGGTCATGCGCGTGCCGCTTGTTGGTTTGAGCGAACGTCATTCAGCCGACGTCGAGCAGTCCTTTCAGCGTATGCAGATGCGTCAGGCCGCGTGCCTTGCGGTTGACCGAGGTGTCTTCATGTTCGCCATCCCAGACGAGCTGGTCCTGGGGCACCTCGCCGAGAAAGCGACTGGGTTCACTGCTGGCCCATGCACCATGGCGTTTGCGACGACGCGCGAGGGTGAAGGTGAGGGTTTCACGCGCGCGTGTGATGCCAACATAGGCAAGGCGGCGCTCCTCCTCGATCGTGTCCTCCTCGATGCTGGTGCGATGCGGTAGCAACTCCTCCTCCATCCCGACCAGGAAGACGTGGGGGAACTCGAGACCCTTCGCGGCATGGAGCGTCATCAGACTGACCCGGTCGCCGCCCTCCGCTTCGTCCTGCCGATCGAGCACATCCATCAAGGTCAGGTGGCTCGCCATCTCGGCGAGGGTGCGCTCCTGGAGTTCACCTGTGTTGAGCGCGGTGAGCCAGCCGAGGAGATCGATCACATTGGCATAGCGGCGGTCAGCGACGGCTTGACTCGAGGCGTTCTCGCGCAGCCAGTGGGCGTAGTCGATCCGCTCGACGAGCGCCTGCATGGCGCCAACCGGGTCGCGCTCACCGCGGCGTGCATGCTCCTCGATCAGCGTGGCGAAGGCGCGCAGCGGCGCGCGGCGCCGCTCACTGAGTTGTTCGGACGACGCCAGCGCGTCGCAGGCCGCCAGCAAATGGAGGTCGTGCTCCTGGGCATGGAGCGCCAGGCGCTCGACCGTGGTCGGACCAATCTCACGGCGTGGCGTGTTGACGATGCGCAAAAAAGCGGCGTCATCCTCTGGGTTGGCCAGCAGCCGAAGATAGGCCATGAGATCCTTGATCTCAGCGCGTGCAAAGAAGGAGGTGCCACCGCTGAGAACATAGGGAACATTGTGTTGGCGCAGCGCCTGCTCGAGCGGGCGGGCCTGATGATTGCCGCGATAGAGGACGGCCAAATCCGAGAAGGCGGCCCCGCGGGCAAATCGCAGATGGAGGATCTCGGCCACGACCCGCTCGGCCTCGTCGGTCTCGTCCGCGCAGCGCAGCACCCGTGGTGATTCCCCTGGGCCATGTTCGCTCCAGAGACGCTTCGCAAAGACGTGTGGGTTATGGGCGATCAGTGCATTGGCCAGGGTCAGGATGCGCGCGCTCGAACGATAGTTCTGCTCCAGCATGATGACCTTCAGGGTCGGATAGTCCTGCTCGAGCCGGGCGAGATTCTCGGGGCGGGCACCACGCCAGGCATAGATGGACTGATCATCGTCGCCGACGACGGTGAAGGCACCGCGTGCTCCCGTGAGCTGACGCACCAGGTCGTATTGCGCCCCGTTCGTATCCTGGTACTCGTCGACCAAGAGATAGCGCACCCGCGCCTGCCAGCGTTCGCGGTGATCGGCATGAACACGCAGCAGGCGTGCCGGGCGGAGGATCAGATCGTCGAAATCGACCGCGTTGTAGGCACGCAGCGTGCGTTCGTAGTCGCCATAGAGGGCGGCGCAGCGCGCCTCGAAGTTGTCCTCGGCACGCTCCTGTGCCTGCACCGGGTCGATGAGATCGTTCTTCCAACGAGAGATGCGTTGCTGCAACGCCGCGGGACTGAAGGCCTCACTGTTGCGCACCCCGCGCAGATGTTCCTTCAGAAGTGCTTCAACGTCTTGGGCGTCGAGCAGCGAGAAACGTGGACGCAACCCGGCTGGCTCCGGATGCTGACGCAGCATCTCGAGACCAAAGCGATGGAAGGTCGAAATGGCCAAACCGCGGGTCCGGGTGCCCTTGAGTTCATTCACCACCCGCTCGTGCATCTCGCGCGCGGCCTTGTTCGTGAAGGTGAGTGCACGAAGATGGTGTGGCGCGATGCCTTGCTCGATCAGGTATGCGATCTTGCGCGTGATGACGCGGGTCTTGCCGGAGCCGGCGCCGGCGAGGACTAACAGGGGACCGTCCTGATACTGGACGGCCTCGTATTGGCGGCTGTTCAGTCGGTTCATCGCCCCGTCCCGAGCGAGCCTGATCCAGAGATCCGGGCGGGCGGGCGTCGGGGTTTGGGCGGCGTGAGTCGCGCCTGGCGGTGGCGGGGTGACGAACTGGGTCGCATGCGGGTTCCTGTTGCCGGGAGTGGGTCGGACTGGGATGGCGGCGGGTGGCGCGCGTTTGAATGCCACGGCACAGGATACCCTGTACCCGTGTCGGACAACCATGGATGCTTGCAATGGCGCGCGCCACCCGGATTCCCGCGTACGATTCCCGTGGGGCTGCGCGGCCGCTCGGACCTCGCCGCGGTGGCGATGGCGTCTTCAGATCAGGGTCTGCCGTCGGACGGTTCAGCCTGGGTGTGTTCGCGTGAGCGCTGGAGTGAGACAAGGGCCGATGTTCGTACTACCATGATCGGGTCATGCTGGATGGATGCGAGCTGGGCCCCGAGTCGCGCCGCCGGTCGGTATGACCTGGGCCTGGATGTGCGATATCGGTGCGAGGGCTTGACACCGTCTCGGACACGGAACGCGACGACTCTTGTGGTCCGAACCCAGGCACATCGCTGCCGTGCGCGCACTCCGCGGACCGACGCCACCGCGAGACGATCGACCATCACAACGAACGACTGACTAACCCGAGCGAGAGAGGCACATGATGAGACGGGCTTTACTGATCACCGTACTGGCGCTGTGGTGCCTCGGGATGGCTCAGGCACAAGAGCAGCCCGGTTCCGTGGGTGGCGGTTTTTTGGATGCTCCAACGGTCATGCCCTCACCCATCACGGGTGATGCCGTGGAACCCGATATCACCATTATTGAGTCCGGTGACCAGGTGATCTACGAATACCGCGTGCGCGGACAGCTCTACATGGTCCGGGTCCAACCCCAGTTTGGGCCGCCCTACTACCTCTTTGACACGACCGGTGATGGGGTTCTGGATGCGCAGGATACGGCGCCGACCAACATCACGATCCCGCAATGGGTGCTCTTTCAATGGAACTGATGGCCGTGGACGCTCGTTGCTGGGTGTCCGGGCGCGCGGTGTTCAGGCCGTCCTGACGTGAGTGGATCGGACGGCACGGCAGTCCAAACCAGGCTACTGCGCTTTGCCGATCGGGTCGAGGCGCTCATTCGCCTCATCGGTGAGTGGAGCGCCTGGCTTGCGTTGCTCATGGTGTTGACGACCTTTGCCATCGTAGTGATGCGCTACGTCTTGGATCAAGGCTCGATTGCCTTGCAGGAATCCGTGACCTACATGCAGGCCTCCCTCTTCATGCTCGGCATCGCACATGCCCTGGGGCGTGATGCGCACGTGCGGGTGGATATCCTCTATGAGGGCTGGTCGCGCCGCGCGCGTGCGCGACTGAATCTGCTTGGCACCCTGTTGCTGCTGATGCCGGTCTGTGTGGCGATCATCTGGTTTGGTTGGTTTTATGTCGCCGAGTCCTGGCGCGTGCAGGAGTCGTCGCGCGAGGCGGGCGGGTTGCCTTGGGTCTATCTGCTCAAGACGTTGATCCTGATCATGCCGCTGTTGCTGTTGTTGCAAGGGCTCGTGATCGCTGTGCGCAACGCACTCTTTCTGCTCGGGGTGGAGGCGGCGCTGCCCGCGCCCCCAGGCGAGCGGGATGATGATGCTGGGCGCGTGTCATCCGGGGACTCCGGCCTTGTCTGAATGGATGCCCTTGCTCTTGTTCCTCGCGGTGATCCTGACCCTCATGTTGGGGTATCCGGTCGCCCTGTCGCTGGGTGGGACGGCCTTGGCGTTCGCGCTGATCGGCGGGCTGTTCGGAGTGTTCGAGCCCGTTTTCCTCGAGGCCTTGCCCAACCGCATCTTCGGGATCATGACGAACGAGACCCTGATCGCGGTCCCGCTATTCGTCTTCATGGGCGTCATGCTCGAGCGCTCGCGGGTGGCCGAGAGTCTGCTCGAGACCATGGCCATGTTGTTCGGTCCGCTGCGTGGTGGGCTGGGACTCTCGGTGACGCTGGTCGGCATGCTCTTGGCCGCGAGTACGGGGATCGTCGGCGCGACGGTGGTCACCATGGGCCTGCTGTCGCTGCCGGTCATGATGCGTCGGAACTATTCCCCGAGCCTGGCCGCGGGGACCATCTGCGCGTCTGGCACCCTTGGCCAAATCATTCCGCCTTCGATCGTCCTGGTCCTGCTCGGCGATGTGATCTCCTCGGCTTATCAGCAAGCCCAACTGGATCAAGGGGTCTGGTCACCCGACACCGTCTCGGTCGGTGATCTCTTCGTCGGCGCGCTCATCCCGGGCTTGATGTTGGTGGCCTTCTACATGCTCTACATCATCGGGGTGGCGGTGCTGCGTCCCGCCGCGGCTCCAGCGATCCCGCGCGAGGAGCGGGCGCTCAGCGGTGTGGCATTGTTGGTGCGTGTGCTCGCCGTGCTCGTACCGCCTTTGGTGCTGGTGGTCGCCGTATTGGGTTCGATCTTGGCCGGGATGGCGACACCGACCGAGGCGGCCGCGGTCGGCGCCTTGGGCGCGATGGTGCTGGCCGCGACACGGGGTCGCCTGAATCTGGGGATCTTGAATCAGGTGGTGCAGCAAACCGCACTCATGACCAGCATGGTCTTTCTGATCTTCATCGGAGCGACCATCTTTTCGCTCGTGTTCCGTGGCTTCGGGGGCGACGATGTGGTCAGTGCGTTTCTGACGGAGCTTCCAGGCGGGGTGGTCGGGGCCGTTGCCTTGGTCATGCTCGTCCTGTTTCTACTCGGATTCATCCTTGACTTCATCGAGATCACCTTCGTTGTGGTCCCGATCGTGGGTCCGATTCTGCTCGCCATGGGGTTAGATCCAATCTGGCTTGGTGTCATGATCGCGATCAATCTGCAAACCTCGTTTCTCACGCCACCATTTGGGTTCTCGCTCTTCTATCTACGCGGTGTGGCCCCGCCCGAGATCAAGACCAGTGCGATCTACCGTGGCGTGATCCCCTTCATCCTGATCCAGTTATGCGTGCTGGTGATCCTGGCGGTTTGGCCGGCCTTGGTGACCTGGTTGCCCCGAACCCTCTATGGAAGTTGAGCTCAATCGCTCTGGTGCTGGCGCGGTGCCTCCATCCGCCGGTCGTAGCGGGGGGAACCGGCCGGTGGGTTGCGCGGATGGGGTCGGGAGGGGGGCCGCGAGAGTCCGCTGAACAGCTGGGGCTGTTTGTCTTTGAACATCACCCCCACGCCACGCACCTGATGGTGGACGACCAAGGCAGGAATCCGCCATTCCTGTCCAAGGCAATCGAACTCGAGTTCGATCAGAGTCCCCGTTGGCAAGGTGAGATTTCGAACCTCCAGGAAGAGTCCCTGATCGGAGAGATTACAGCCGCGTGCCGTGATGAACCGGCGTTTTCGGTAGCGGATCTGCACCGCTAGATCGATGGGCTCACGGGCGCCGTAGCGTCGTTCGACAGTCATGGATTGTTTCCAGTGTAGCGATTTGGTGGGAATCTTAGAGTGCGGGTTTGACCATTGCATGCCGGTTCGGTGACGGATCGGTGAAGATCGCGGACCTTCCAGGCGATGAAACCATGCCGCGACCTGACCGTCCGGTGTCACCTGGCCTGATCTCGGTCTGGTTGGCGTGACTCACGAACGTCACCCGCTCAACCGAGGTCCCCAGCTCGCTGGCGTCGAGTCACGGACGGAGATGGGCGTTCGTGCGGGTGTCGGCGAACCGGATGCGGTCGCCATAAAAAACCCCGGAGACCCATGGTTGTGGTTCCGGGGTAATCGCTCTCCCAGCGCTCATGTGCCAGGAGCAGGGTGCCTTCAGGGGGGGAGGCAACCCCGTTTGCGCTCGTCAGTTCGGACTCATGAGGGACGCGGAAGTTCCCTGTGCTCGGTTCGGGATCGGGCCGTCCGCAGGCACGCGGAGGGCATGCATCAGTGGGCTTCATCCCAATTCTCGCCGACTCCGATCTCGACGATCAGGGGCACGGCGAGTTGCGCCGCCGACTCCATCGCGTCCCGGATCCGTGCTGCGGCGAGCTCGACGGACTCGGCCGCCACCTCGAAGACCAGTTCGTCGTGCACCTGCATCAGCATCCGGACCGGCGGTTGTTCGGTTTGGATCCACTGATCGACGCTGATCATGGCGCGTTTGATGATATCCGCCGCGGTGCCTTGCATCGGGGCGTTGATCGCGGTGCGCTCGGCGGCGGCGCGTCTGCTTTGGTTGCTGTGCCCGATCTCGCTGAGATAGAGACGGCGCCCGAACAGGGTCTCCACGTAACGATCCTGGCGTGCTTGGACGCGGGTGCGTTCCATGAAATCCTTGACGCCGGGATAGCGTTCGAAATAGCGATCGACATAGGCCTGGGCGGCGCCGCGATCGATGCCAAGCTGACGCGCGAGCCCGAAGGCGGACATGCCGTAGATGAGGCCGAAATTGATCGCCTTGGCCGAGCGTCGTTGGTCGCTGGAGACCGCCTCGGGAGGGAGTCCGAGAATCTCAGCGGCGGTCGCGCGATGGATGTCGAGACCACTGGCGAAGGCCGCGAGCAGCCGTTCGTCGCCTGAGAGGTGCGCCATGATGCGCAGTTCGATCTGTGAATAATCCGCGGCCATGAGCCGATGTCCGGGAGCGGCAACGAAGGCACGACGAATCCGGCGACCCTCCTCGGTGCGAATTGGGATGTTCTGCAAGTTTGGATCACTCGAGGACAACCGACCGGTGGCCGCGACGGCTTGATGGTAGGAGGTATGGACCCGCTCCGTGTCTGGATTCACCATCTGGCGCAGTTTGTCGGTATAGGTCGATTTGAGTTTCGAGAGGCTGCGGTGTTGGAGGATGAGATCGGGGAGGGCGTGCCCTTCTCCGGCGAGTTGTTCCAGCACGGCCTCGGACGTGGACGGGGCGCCGGTGGGCGTCCGGGCGATGACTGGAAGACCGAGTTCCTCGAAGAAGATCGCGCCGATCTGCTTGGGTGAGCCCAGGTTGAAGCGGCGCCCAGCCGTTTCATAGGCCTGGATCTCGAGGTCGTGGATGCGCTGAGCCAGTTCGCTGCTCTGTGCCGCGAGGAGGTCGGGGTCGATGCGCACCCCATGCCGCTCCATGCGGGAGAGGATCGGAATCAGCGGCACTTCGATCTCCTGATAGAGGCGGGCCATGCTCGGGATCGCCTCCAGGCGCGGCCAGAGCGTCTGGTGGAGCCGCAATGTGATATCCGCGTCCTCGGCGGCATAGTGCCCGGCTTCTTCGATGCGGATCGCATCGAAGGTGATCTGCTTGGCGCCCTTGCCCGCGATGTCCTCGAAGTGGACGGTGTCATAGTCCAGATATTTTTTCGCCAGGGAGTCCATGTCATGGCGCGTCGCCGTACTCTCGAGCACATAGCTCTCAAGCATGGTGTCGTGCGCGATTCCGCGCAGCGTGATCCCATAACGGGCAAGGACCGTCATGTCGTATTTGAGGTTCTGCCCGACCTTATGACGGCTCGGATCCTCTAGGATCGGCTGGAGTCGTGCAAGGACGGCTTGGCGGTCGAGTTGCGCCGGGGCCCCCGGATAGACATGGGCTAGTGGGAGATAGGCAGCCACCCCAGGTTCAACCGCAAGGGAGAGGCCCACGAGCTCGGCGCGCATGGCGTCGATGCTGGTCGTTTCGGTGTCGAAGGCAAACAGCGGCGCGGCGGTGATGCGTGCGATCCAGGTCTCGACGTCGTCTGCGCTGAACAACACCTCGTATGGCTGTGATGGGGTCTCGGTGACCACTCCCGCGGGGGCCGGGGGAGCGGATGCATCCGCCGGTACAGGCTTGAGTGTTGCGAGCAGACGGCGCGACTCGAGGCGTTCGTACCAACCGCGCAGGGTCTCGAGATCCGGGGGCGAGGGTCTGAGGTCGGTGGGATCAAGCTCGAGTACGAGATCACGTTTGATCGTGGCGAGGGTGCGGGCGAGTGGCAATTGATCGAGGGCGGCGCGCAGATGTTCGCCGACCTTCCCCTTGACCCGCTCGGCGTTCGCGATCACGCCATCCAGATCACCATAGTCCTGGATCCATTTCGCGGCCGTTTTCGGACCACATTTGGGAACGCCCGGAATATTGTCGACGCTGTCTCCCACCAGACTCAGATAGTCGACCACGCGCTCCGGCGGGACGCCGAACCGCTCCCGCACCCCCGCGGGATCGAGCGCGACGTCGGTCATGGTGTTGACGAGGGTGATGTGCTCGTTGACCACTTGTGCCAAGTCCTTGTCGCCGGTCGAGACCAGGGTCTGAATCCCCTGCGCGGCGGCGCGGCTCGCGAGCGTCCCAATGACGTCGTCGGCCTCCACCTCGGGGATGATCAGGAGGGGCAGCCCCATGGCGCGGATGACCTCCTGCAGGGGTTGGATTTGCTCGCGCAGATCATCCGGCATCGGGGGACGATTGGCTTTGTATTCGGGATAGAGATCCTCGCGAAAGGTTTTTCCCGGCGCATCGAAGACCACGCCGACGAACTCTGGTTGATGGGCGTCGAGCAGTTTGCGCAGCATGCTGAGGACACCGACGACGGCGCCCGTGGCTTCGCCTTTGGAGTTGGTCAGCTTGGGCAAGGCATGATAGGCGCGGAACAGATAGCCGGAGGCGTCGACCAAGACAAAAGGGTAGCGCGTTGCCATGATGGTCTCGTCACGGGTTCTCGATGAGGGACATGGATGAACGGTAGCACATCGCGCCGGGGTGCCGTCCGGACTCGGCGCTTCCGGCCCGCGGCAGCGAGGGTCCACCCGATCGCGACATCATGTCTGGGATCCTGGAGGTTCACTCCCGCTGGCATGGCGCGCGCAGAGGGCATCGAAGATCGCCTCCAATCCCGGATGGGTGCCACGTAGCGCGTCGACCACCTGCTGTGACCAGAGGACATAGTCCGCTTTGCGCTGGGGCGACCAATGCGCGGGCGGTGAATCCAGGAGATCGCGTAGATTGGAGATCTTATCCGCCAGTTTGACCAATTTCGCCTCGGGTGAGGCCTGTCTGGCACCTGTGATCTGCCGCGCCTTGCGCACGGCGCGCGGTTGACTCTTATCGTCCGTGACCTCCATGACGATGGCGCTGATCCGGTCACCGAAGTGGTGCGCGAGTTCATCGGCGGTCGTTTCCGTGTCCTCGATGGTGTCATGGAGGATGGCGGCACAGAGCACCGTCGGGTCGAGGATCCCGGCTTCGTTCGCCAGCAGATCGGCGAGGGCAATCGGATGGTTGATGTAGGGAGAGGCCTCGGCATCCTTGCGGCGCTGGTTGCGATGCTTTGAGGCGGCGAAAGCCGTCGCCTTGATCAGACGGCGTAGGTCGGCGGTGCTCGGGTTCATCGGGGTTCCTCCACGGCGCGCGCTGGGCCGCCCCTGGATCAAGCCAGCTCAGTAGATCCCGTCCTCCGCGCTCCACATCTCGGGGGCGAAGCGCACCACGCGATTGCGCCCATCGCTCTTGGCGCGATAGAGCGCTACATCGGCATACTTCAGGGTTTGCCAGAACGTTTCGCTGTCCTCTGGGAACATGGCGACGCCGACCGAGATGGTCTTCTGCAAGTTGCCTCCTCCCGGGATGCTGAATTTGAACTCCGCGATGCTCTCCCGGATTTTTTCAGCGACCGTCATGGCGCCTTCTTCGCTGGATTCCTGAAGAATGATCAAAAATTCCTCGCCGCCGAAACGGATGAGCAAATCCGATGCCCTCAGGCTCTGTTTCAGGAGTTCGGCAAGGGCCTTCAGAACCGTGTCGCCGACATCATGGCCATAAGTGTCATTGACCATCTTGAAGTAATCCAGATCCAGCATGAGCAATGCCAGCTTGGTATTGCGTCGCCGTGCGGTCGCGATCAGGCTGTCGACATATTCCTCAAGGAAACGACGATTGTGCAGGCCGGTCATGGCATCGCGCAGCGCTGACTCTCGCAGCGTTTCGGTGAGGCGCTTGGCTTCGAGCACCGGTGCCATCTCACGGACATAGACTTGAATATAGGGCACCTGCTCGAGGAGTTTGGGTGCCTCCTCGGCGGTCGTGATCAATTGGACCACGCTGCCCACCATTCCCGATTGAATGATGGGGATGCAGTAATGACGGTCAGGGTGAGCGCGCGCGCGGTCATGCTCATCCGTGGCACCTGGACCCGCTGTCTCCTCGTTGCGTGCGGGGTGGGAGTCCGTGCCGGGACGAAACGCGTAGCAGATTCCGGGTTGTCGGAGGCCGTCGACCGGGTGGCCGGAGCGTTTCGCCCGACAGGTCTCGCTGCGCACCAGGATCTGCGGGTCGCACCATCGACAATCAGCACCGATCTTGCCGTCCACGGCGATCGCGGCTAAACGCTTCGGTCCATCGGTTTCGTAGACCGAGGAGTGACGGACCGCGAAACGCGTTTCGAGCAGGCGTCCGAAGCGGTCGTAAATCTCGGTCTTGGTTTCATCCTCCTCAATGGTGCTCTTGAAACGGGCGGCATCGGCCAGCCCATCCACCATCTCAAGAGTCGCTTGGAGTTGGTTGTTGTCGCGATGTGGTGGTCGCCCTGTCAACTCGGTCACGCGTGCGCCGATGCGTGAGAGGCCTTCATCGAGGAAGCTGAGTAGACGGTTGGTGTGTGAGGCGATCGCACCGATATCATCGTTCGTGCGCTGCTCGACGCGCCCCTTGAAATCCCCTTGCAAGGCCCGCTTGACCAGCCCGTCCAACGCCGCGGCGGTATGACCGACTGGGAGGATGAGCCGACGCGCACCGAGGATTGCGATCAGCGTGATGATGCCAATGGTGGCGATGGACAAGATGATCGCAGTCAAGGCACGCCGCCGCAGTTCGGCGAGTGAGAGTTCGATCGTGACAGCGCCGAGGACGGATCCTTCCAACACTTGATGACACTGCAGACAGTTTGGTTGGCCGCGGGCGGTTGCGATATAGGGAAGGGTGCCGCGAAAGCGCGGTTCGCCGTTCCACTCGGAGAACTCGTAGCGCGCCACGCCGTCCACGAGCACCGCTGCCTCGATCGCATCCGCGGCGGATTCACGCGAGAGACCCTCACCGAATTGTTGATTGACCAGTGCCGAGCGCACCACGCGGGCATCACGTAGATTATGGATCTCGACGAGGCGGTTTAAGAATTGCTCCCGCTTGTCGATGACACCGTTGATCATGGCCTCGGTGAGATGGACACGCACGATTTCGGCGGCGGTCTGCACATGTGCGGTTGAGGACGCGAGCGAGAAGGCGCGGAAGGCGTAGAGGCTGATCACGAGTAAGGTCAGCAGGATGCCAAGCGCGACAGCGATCAGTAGGAGCGTGATTTTGCGGTTGAGTGTCATGTCGCTCGGAACAGTATTCTTGTTTCAAAAACCTGGCAAGTCGCTGCGGTTCGATCAACACAGTCGGGGGTGGGGGCTGTGGATGATCGATTGCGGTGCGTTGGGCGTTGGGTTGCCCTGATCCGGTGCGTGGTGGGGGCTGGTGACGCGATCGGCAAGAATCAGTACGTCTGCGCGTGGTGCGGACTCATGCGCCTGGTGTCGATCAACCGGGGGAGTGGAGTGTTTTTTGCTTGGGACTCCATTTAACCTCATCTCACCTGTCGAGAGACTCCGGATGCTGAGACAAGTTCTATCCAGCGGTGGTGGATTGACATCGATCCAGGCATCGGCGCGCACCATGCCCTACCATGAATTCTATCGCGACGACTTTCGTCCACGTGATCACTACCTCCCGATGTGGGAACACATCCAGACAACGGGGCAGCAGATCCTCGGGCACAAGGCGCGTGACGCTCATTTAACCCTGCACACCGAGGGCGTGACCTTCACCGTCTATTCCGAGAACGACGAGGGGATCGAACGCGTCTGGCCATTCGACATTCTGCCGCGCATCATCACCGCCGCGGAGTGGACGCCGATCGAGGCGGGGCTGAAGCAGCGGATTCGCGCGCTTAACCTCTTTCTCAAGGATCTCTACCACGGACAACGCATCCTCAAGGACGGGGTCGTGCCCCCCGAGTTGATCTATCGTGGCAAGGACTTTCGGCGCGAGATCATGGACATCACGCCGCCGCACGACATCTACACCCATATCAGCGGTGTGGACCTGATCCGTGACGAAGCAGGTCGGTATCTCGTGCTCGAGGACAATCTACGCACACCCTCGGGCGTGTCCTACATGATCGAGAACCGCATCGTCGAGCGGCGGATCCTCCCTGAGTTCTTCGCACGCTACCGAGTTCGCCGGGTCGAGCACTACCCCGCGCTTCTGTTACAGGCCTTGCGTCATCTCTCCCCGCGAGGCGCCGAGCAGGCCAACATCGTGGTGCTGACCCCGGGAATCTACAATTCCGCTTATTTCGAGCACACCTTCCTCGCCAAGGAGATGGGTGTCGAGTTGGCCGAGGGTCGTGATCTGGTCTGCCGCAATGACAAGGTCTACCTCAAGACCACCAAGGGGTTACGCCAGGTCGATGTCATCTATCGGCGCGTTGACGATGATTATCTCGATCCACTGGTCTTTCGCTCCGATTCCGAACTGGGCGTCGCGGGCATCATCAACGCCTGGCGCGCGGGTCATGTGGCGCTGGCCAATGCTCCTGGGAGCGGCATCGCGGATGACAAAGCCGTCTTTGCCTATGTGCCCGACATCATTCGGTACTATCTTGGTGAAACACCCATCTTGGCGAGTGTGCCCACCTATCAGATGACCGATCATCAGGACCGGCAATACGTGCTCGACAACATGGAGCAGATGGTCATCAAGGCGGTGGCCGAGTCCGGGGGCTACGGTATGTTGATGGGGCCGAGCTCGACGACCGCGCAACGGGCCGAGTTTGCCCGCAAGATCGAGGCGAATCCGCGCAATTATATCGCCCAACCGGTGATTCAGTTGTCGCGCCACATCTGCTATCTCGACGGTGAACTGGAGTCGCGACATCTCGATCTGCGTCCCTTCATCATCTACGGCAATGAGATCGAGGTGGTGCCGGGCGGTTTGACCCGGGTGGCGATGACCAAGGGTTCGCTGATCGTGAACTCATCGCAGGGCGGGGGCAGCAAGGATACTTGGGTCCTGGCGGACTGAGAGCGTTGGATCGATGTTGAGCCGGATCGCTGAATCACTCTATTGGATGACCCGTCATCTCGAGCGTGTCGACAACACCGCGCGGGTGCTGGACATCAACGTTGTCTACATGCTCGAGGCCGACGAAGGCGCGACCGAGGAGATGCAATGGCGTCCTCTACTGACCATCATGGATGCCGATGAGGTCTACGACGCCTTGCATCCGGATGCGCGGGTCACGGTTCAGCGGGTCATCCATCTCCTCACGCAGGACCGGACCAATCCGGGCTCGCTGCTGATGAGCCTGAAGCGCGCACGAGAGAATGCGCGCGTTGTCCGTGACCGCATCTCGAATGAAATGTGGGAGGCGCTCAACGAACTCTGGCTGGCCGTCGACAAGCATCTGAGAACGACGCTGCAGCCCTGGCGCGCCGCTGAGTTCTACGCCCTGATCCATCGTCAAACCGCCGCCTTCTTCGGGCTCACGCAAAGCACCATGATGCGTGGACCCGCCTATGGCTTCATGGCGCTTGGCACCCTACAAGAGCGGGCCGACATGACCGCGCGGATCCTCGACGTGCGCTACCATCTGCTGCTGCCTGATCTCCGGCTTGTGGGTTCGCCACTCGATTATTACCAATGGGCCGCGTTGCTGAAATCACTGTCTGGATTCGAGGCCTATCGCCGTCGTTACCAAACGGGCATCCGACCGATCGATGTGGTCGAGTTCGTGGTGTTGAACAGGGATTTTCCCCGTTCATTGAGCTACTGTGTCAACGGAATGGAGCGGGCGCTCGGACGCGTTGGCCCGCTGCCGAACGGCGAGATCCCGGAACGCCTCGCCGCGTTGCGGGGTCATCTCGATGGGGCCACGCCACAAGGGATTCTGGAGCTGGGTCTGCATGAATATCTCGACGATTTCCTGGCTTTGTTGGCTGATTTCGGCGCAGCCTTGCAAAGCGATTATTTCGAAGCGCACCTGGGGGACGCTCCGTGAGATACCAGATCGAACGGACCGGTCGGATTCAATTTGCCGCTCCGGCGCGCGAGCATCATGTGCAACTGCGCTTGGCACCTTGGGACGATGACAGTCAGACCTTGCTCAGGGTCGAGGTGACGGTGGCGCCAGAGGTTGGGATCGCCGCGGTGCGCGATGGGTTCGGTAACCTCGTCCACCACTTCGCGGTTCTGGGCGCGCATCATGAACTGGCGTTTCGTATGCGCGCCGAGGTCGAAACCCGACTCACGAACCCGTTCGACTTCCAACCGGTCCCGCTGGCACGCGAGCGGGCTTGGATTGCCGATGCGCTGCATCAGGCCCCTCGCTTATGGGACTTTGTGCTCCACCAGGGACCGCTCACGCCGGATTTACCGGCCCAGCTCCGGGATCAGCCCGTGCCGCAGCGGCGCGAGGACCGAGCCTTGTTCGATCAGATCCAGGAGCTCAGTGCTTGGGTGCGGACCCTCACGCCGTTCGATCCCGAGTTGGACAAGCCCGTGTGTGCGCTGCCGGCCTTATTCGACTTGGGACGCGGCTGCGCGGCCGATCTCGCGCACCTGTTGATTGCGGTGGTGCGCCAGTGGGGGGTGCCGGCGCGGTTCGTCACGGGTTATCTGGATGCGAGCTACTTCGAGCCGGATGACGAGGACCCACCTGGCACCGAACCCCGCCCACAGCGCTCCCATTTCTGGGTTGAAGTCCTGATCCCGGGGGCTGGCTGGCGCGGCGTCGATCCCGCCCTGGGACTTCTCGCCGACGCGACCTATGTGCGGGTCGCCATTGGTCGCGATGCCCGGGATGTCCTGCCGCTGCGTCAGGCATGCCGGGGGGTGGGCGTCGCGCCGACGCTTGAGGAAACGCTGAGCGTCATCCCCGACACCGCCTGATGGGCGCGGCATGGCCGTTTGAAGTCTGGTTGGTCCCACGCTCCCTCTTCAATGTTCGATCCGGGACGCTCGTGTCAACTCGGCGAAGCGAACGCCCCGCATCCCCCCGATCTCTTGACTCAGTTGTTCGATGTCGTGCGGTTTGCCACGAATGATGATGGTCTCGAGACAGTTGTGGTGATCCATGTGGACATGCGTGGTGGCCACCACATGAATGTACTGACGGTGTTGCGCCGCGAGGATGTGTTGAGTCAGCTCCCGCTGGTGATGGTCGTAGACGATCGTGAGGACGCCCGCGACCTCCTCGTCACCGCGCTCCCAGGTGTCCTCGACGATCCGTTCGCGGATCAAATCGCGCACCAATTCAGAGCGTGAGGCATAGCCTTTCTTAACAACCCGTTGATCGAGTTCATCAAGCAGCGGGCGTGGCAGCGAGACGCTGAAGCGAATGGTTTCTTCGGCACTGGACATATTGGCCTCATCAGAAATAAGAGCAACGGGGCGCTCCGGGCTGTCGCCTGGACGTGGAAAGACGGCCATGCCCGCGGGTGGCGTGCTGCCGCCGGCGGCTGTGGACGCCTCTGACGACGAGTGCTAAGGTGAGAATATGATTCATCTGGATTAAGTGCTACGAGGCTGGTGCGTTCATCGCGCGCCGGGTGGTTGCGATGCATATCGTTGATGGTGTTCTCAGCGCGCCGGTCCTGATCGGTGGTTCCCTGTTGGCGCTGGCTGGGATCGCGCGAGGTTTGCATGAACTCGATCCCGAATCGATCCCCCAGGTCGGTCTGTTCAGCGCCGTCTTCTTCCTCGCCTCATTGATTCATGTTCCAGTCGGTCTGTCGAGCGCCCATTTGATGCTAACCGGGCTGTTGGGACTCCTGCTGGGGTGGGCCGCGTTTCCCGCAATCCTGGTCGGATTGGTCTTGCAGGCCGTTTTTTTCGGGTTCGGTGGTGTGACCGTGATCGGTGTCACCACGCTCAATCTGGCACTACCGGCGGTTGTGATGGGAGTCCTGGGGCGTCATCTGCTCTGGCGCTTCGGTGGCTCGCCACGATCGCTCGGTGTGCTCTCCCTGGGGTTTCTGGTTGGCGCGCTCTCGATTGGCCTCTCGGCAGGGCTGGTCGCCATAGTGCTGGCCCTGAGTGGCAGTGAATATCGGGTCGCGGCCACTGTGGTGATGATTGGCCAACTGCCGGTGATGGTAGTGGAGGGATTGATCACGGCCGCGGCACTGCGTCTGATCCTGACGGTCCGCCCGGAACTCGTCCCGGTTGGTCTCGGCACCGACGCCCTTCGTGAACAACCGCAGGAGGCGTGAGGCCGTCCGAGCGGTGCGTGAAGACTTGCTTCCGGGGGGCGCGATGCCCATGCTTGCACCCCAAGATGAGTGAGCTCCCGAGACCAGCGCATGAGGCCCATCCGCAGCCCTGGATCGCGTGTCGACGCGAGCCGGGCGGTCAGGTGTGTCTGGTGATCGGCGGGTCTTGGCGCCTGGGGGCGGAGCCGGCCGATCTCGCCCGGGTGCGTGCGGAGCTGTTCGATGAGCCGGACCTGTCGGGCGTGGTCTGTGACGCGACTGAACTCGTTGAATGGGATTCCGGACTGGCCAGTGTCCTGGCCGCGTTGGCATGGCACTGCCAGGAGCGTGGGGTCGCGTTCG
The DNA here is from genome assembly GCF_016583985.1 of Thiocapsa imhoffii. Taxonomy (GTDB): domain Bacteria; phylum Pseudomonadota; class Gammaproteobacteria; order Chromatiales; family Chromatiaceae; genus Thiocapsa; species Thiocapsa imhoffii. Next base: position 119,080 of record NZ_NRSD01000005.1, read on the forward strand.
CGACCGCCGCGCTCCCCGAGGGGTTACGGGCTCTGTTGGGCTTGGTCGAGGGGGGGGCGCGGCCGAGCGGCGCCGGTGCACCGGATCGCGCCGATCCGTTCGTGCGCCGGTTCGGTCAGGATTTCATTGCTTTGGCACGTTCGACCGGCGAAATCCTCGCCTTCATCGGTGAGGTTGCCTTGGCCTTGCGCTCCTTGCTTGCGGGCCGTGCCCGCTTCAAGCGGGCTGACCTCTGGTTGCTGATCGAGGAAGTCGGAGCGGACGCCCTGCCGATCATCAGTCTGATCAGCTTTCTGGTCGGTCTGATTTTGGGCTATATCGGCGATCAACAACTGACCCAATTCGGCGCCGGGATCTTTGTCGCGGATCTCGTCGGCTTGGCGATCGTCATCCAGATGGGCGCGCTGATCACGGCCATCGTGCTCGCCGGGCGAACCGGTGCGGCATACGCGGCACAACTCGGGACCATGCAGGTCAACGAGGAGATCGATGCCCTGCGCACCCTGGGGATCTCGCCGATCGAGTTCCTGGTCCTGCCACGCCTGCTTGCACTCATCACCATGACGCCCTTGTTGGCGATCTATGCGAATGTGATGGGCATCCTCGGTGGTGCCTTTGCTGGAACCGTGGCGGGTGGTCTGAGTCTGACCGAGTATTTCACCCAGACCCAGCAGGCCATCGGCTGGAACCACCTATCGCAGGGGTTGATCAGTGCCTGCGTGTTTGGCGCCATCGTGGCCGTATCGGGTTGCTTGCGTGGCATGCAGAGTGGCCGCAGTGCCGCGGCGGTCGGTGAGGCAACGACCTCCGCGGTCGTAACCTCGATCGTCTTTATCGTGATTGCCTCGGCGGTGCTGACCATCGTGTTCGATGCCATTGGGCTGTCCTGAGTTTGGACGCGCTGATGCTTGGCGACAGTCAGGTGTGCGGCAGAGGATCCATACCCTCCTCTCATGAGGGGGCGCCTTCTGACCCACGCATCGCGCCAGGTGAGCCTGCGCTTTAAAGACTTCTCCCATGTCACGGCACCAGGTCACCCCAGCCAGATCGAGCAACCCATGTCATCGGATGTAGCGACCAAGCGAACCGCGGATGCCCACCTTGTTCTCGAAGGGGTTGCGGTCGGTTATGGCGAGCAACTGATCCAGCGTGATCTCAGCTTCGGCATCCGCCGCGGCAGTGTGTTTATTATCATGGGGGGCAGCGGGAGCGGGAAGAGCACTCTGATGCGCAGTTTGACCGGCCTTCTCGAACCCAAGGCAGGGCGCATCCTCGTTGACGGGGAGAGCTTATGGGAGGTGACCGCTCCGGTGCGCAGTCGTCTGATGCGACGCTATGGAGTGATGTATCAGAGCGGAGCATTATGGAGTTCGATGACCTTGGTGGAGAACGTCAGCCTGCCACTCGAGCAGTACACCGCGCTCGGGCGTGACCGCATTCGTGAGATTGCGCTTTATAAATTGGCGTTGGTCGGACTCGCTGATGCCGGCAACCGCTACCCGTCACAGATCAGCGGCGGGATGCGCAAACGTGTCGGGGTCGCGCGCGCGATGGCCTTGGATCCCGATGTGCTCTTCTTCGACGAGCCCTCGGCCGGCCTCGACCCCCTCAGCGCGCGGCTGCTCGACGACCTGATCTTGGAATTGCGAGCCAGTCTTGGCACGACCATGGTGGTCGTGACGCATGACCTCGCGAGTATTTTCGCGATTGCCGATGAGGCCGTTTTCTTGGATGCGGCCTCACGCACCATGTTAACCACAGGCGCTCCACGTGAGCTCCGTGAACACAGTGAGTGGGAGATCGTGCGTGATTTTCTGAATCGAGGCGAGACATGAGCAAGCAGGCCAACCCGACGGTGATCGGCGGCTTCGTGCTCGGGGCCTTGGCGCTGTTCGCGTTTGCGCTGATCCTTTTCGGCAGTGGCGCGTTCTTGCGCGAGCGGATCCCGATGGTGACCTTTTTCCCCGGTTCGGTCCAGGGTTTGAACGTGGGGGCTCCGGTCCAGTTCGAGGGCGTGACGGTTGGGCGTGTCACCGGGATCGAATTGAACTTCACGCCCGAGACAGGAGTCTTCAGTGTTCCGGTCTCCTACGAACTCTGGCCTGACAGCGTCAACATTCGCGGGGAGGAGCCCGGTGATTCAGCCGAAGAGATCCTGCGCGTGTTGGTGCGTGAGCGTGGACTGCATGCGCGTCTTGAGTCCGTGAGTTTCGTCACGGGTCAATACATGATTGCCTTGCAGCTCCAACCCGGACGCACCTCGCAGTTGTTGGTCGACCCGGACGATGTGATCGAGGTGCCCTCGTTGGAGGCGACCCGAGATCGCATGACGGAGATGCTGGAGAATCTTCGTCTCGACGACCTCGTGAACGAGGCCGCGCTGACCCTCGCCTCTATTCGTCAATTGATTGGCTCGGGCGAGGTGTTGCAGCTCATACGGAGCCTCGAGGCGGCGCTTGACCAGACCCGGGCGCTGTTTGTTGACATCGACCGCGAGGTGGAACCGATTGCCACGCAACTGCGCACGACACTGAGCGACTACAGTGAGCTTGCCAGACTGCTGAGCGACAACATTGTCCCATGGACCAAGGATCTCGATGCCGCGACCGATTCCCTGATTGGTCTGGTCGAACGGGTCGACGCTCAGGTCGTCCCCATCGCGACGGGAACCCAACTTGCCTTGGCTGAATTTCAGGAATCGATGCGCGTCTTGCGTCAGCTGACCATCGATCTGAACGGAACCCGTGCGCGGGCTGATACCTTCCTGACCGAGGCGTCCGGAACGGCCCGGGCGTTACGCTCCTTTGCCGATCAATTGGACCGACATCCCGAGGTGTTACTGCGAGGGAGGCGCTAGTCAGCGCCACTGATGGGACCTGGGATCTGGCCGCGTCGGCGCGGTGGGGATGCCGCCCGTGCGGCGGCGGAAACGACGTTGAACTCGGCGCGCTCAGATTGGTGGTCGCTGCCACCCACCGGCACCCTAGGGGAAAGCCGGTGGACAGTCGGGAGGAACGCCCTGCAATGGCGGATCAGGAACCGAAGATCAACTCGGACGTGAGGGCGGATTCGGTGGTGGATTCAGACAGGGTCTGGACCTCGACGACGGGCGTCTGATCCTGTTCCGCGGCGATGCGATCCGATTCGGTCATCACCATGGTGGTTTGGACCCCACCAATCAATAACGCGACTGCTGCGACGACGCCTAATGCACCCATGATGATCTCCAAAATTGTGTTTCTGATAAGATTATGGTTAGTATATTATCAAAATCTAATTAAGCAAGACCTAATATAGGTGTGCGCAGCACATCCGTTCGATCGGCCCCGTTAGGAGACCGGCAATCGGCTACGCCAGGTTCTCGGTTGAGCACTCCGCCTCATTCGGGCCGGCCTGCGGGAGGCGAGATCGGGCGCATACGACCATGCCGCGGTCTCGCGGGCGGGCACCCCGCATCTTGAACAACGGGGGTGGTGTCCGCAGGGCGTGCTGGCCTGAGGATGAGTTGCCGTCATCTGCGTCCTGAATGGAGGGAACGCCGAACGGCTGAACCAATCGGGGGGGCAAGCACCAAACGGTTGATGAAGAGGCCAGCATGAGTCCGATGTCTCGGCCTTCGCATATCAGTATGTTTGAACATTCGAAAATATTGATTAATGTCAACCAATCGGTTGCGGTTTCGCCATACTGTTGCACTGGTGCGAGAGGTCGTTCTGCTCGTACCTTGTTCAACCAGGTCGTTCGAACAGGAGAGAGGTGATGATGAAACTGAAACGCACTGTCCTGGCCGTGACGGTTGCGGGTGTTGCGGTACTTGCCTCAGCGTCCGCTAACGCCTTCTGGGGTTGGGGTTCGGGACCCTTTGGCATGTTCCCGGGCAACTGGGGCGGACCTTGGGGATCGCCTTGGCATCGCGGCCTTTACGGTTATCCCTATCATGGTTATGGCTATCCGTGGGGGGGCTATGGGACGCCCTATGGTTGGGGTACGCCTTACGGTTGGGGAGCGCCAGCTTACGCACCCTATCCGGGCCTGACCTACGCCCCCTATGCCTGGCCGAGCGTGACTCAGCCGAGCACCAGTTCAAGCCAGTAATATCAACGAGGGCCCCTGCGTCAGTGCCATGATCCCGTGGCGCGACGTAGGGGCCGATCCGCGCCCGCATCGCACCCCATGGCTCGCGATGATCATTGTTCCAACGCTGAACGCATCGCCACATCTGACCCCGACCGCTCGTGACATCACTGTGCAGGCGGCTGTGTCCAGTCCGCTTGCGAGTCGTGTCCAGGAACCGCTCCGTTTCGCGCTCCCGAGGTTCGGCGTGCGGTTGACGAGGGGCGAGTTGGCCTTGAGTCATCTGTCCTCGCGTGGTTGTAGTTGCCAAACCTGCTCCCTCAGCGCCGTTAGACCGCGCTGGCGAAATCGCGGCGCGTCATCGATGATGTCGAAGCTGGCGAGTGATTCGATGCGATAACGATCGGAGAAGAGGCGGCTGACCTCCTCGTCGGTCACGGCAAATGGCGGGCCGGACATCTCTTCCTGATCATAATCGAGAGTGATCAGGAAGCATGTGGCGGTTGTCGGGACGATCGCTTTGAACTGATCGCTGTAACGTGGGCGCATCCCGGGTGGCAGGGCGATCAACGAAGCCCGGTCGAAAACGGCCCCGACCTCGGCGAGATCGCATGCCGTGAGTTGAAAGTAGTCGCCGACCAGGATCTCAAGTTCGTCAACCACATAGCGGCGAAAGGGGGGCTTATCGCTCATCTGTGGGTGCAGCTCATGATCCTGAAAAAAGGACCGAATCGCCGGTTCACTGATCTCCACCCCCAGGACGCGATGTCCGCGACTGACGAGCCACAGCATGTCGAGCGATTTGCCGCACAGTGGCACGAAGACCTGGGTGTCCGGCGCAAGGTCGAGCTGTGGCCAATAGGCCTGTAAGTGGACATTGATCTCAGTCTGATGCCAGCCGATTTCCCCACGTTCCCACCGATTCAGCCAGAATTCCGGTGTCATCGTTGACCCTGTTGGTTGATGGTCGAGAGCGTGAATTCTAACGGAATGCGAAGCGGGCGCGCGCCGCCGGGTCCGCTCCGGTAGGATGGATGGCTGAATCGCGGGATGCCACGGCATCCTGCTGGGGGCAGCGTCCTGGGGCACGGCCCGGAAGGGTCTAGAGCTTGAAATGGGGGAAACCGATGCAGGTATTGGTTGGCGATATCGGCGGCACGAAGACGGCCTTAGGTCTTGCGACGACCGAGCAGAGCCGGGTCGTGCTGCAGCAGACACGGGAGTTTGCCAGCGCTGAGTTCGCCTCACTCGCGGCGATCGTGCAGCGCTATCTCACCGAGACCGACGTGAGCGTTCGCAAGGCGGCCTTTGCGGTGGCTGGACCGGTGCGCGAGCGCGCTAGTCGGACGACCAATCTGCCCTGGGAACTCGATGCGGATGCCTTGGAGCAGATGCTCGGCTTCTCGAACGTGGTCCTGCTGAACGATTTGGAGGCAACGGCCTGGAGTCTCACCGCGCTCGCGCCAGCGGATTTGGCAACGCTTTACCCCGGCGAATCCGTGACGGGGAACGCCTGTGTCGTCGCGGCTGGAACCGGTCTCGGCGAGGCGGGGCTCTTTTGGGACGGGCAGCGGTATCATCCCTTTGCCACGGAAGGCGGCCATGCCGATTTTGCGCCGACCAACGCTCTGGAATCCGCCCTGTATGATGTCCTGACCGAACGCTTTGGCCATGTCAGTTGGGAGCGCGTCGTGTCCGGGATGGGGATTCGTCATCTCCACGATTTTTTGTTGGTGTTTCGCGGTGCGCAACGGCCGGATTGGCTGAGCGAGGCCGCGCGGACGGGCGATGAGGCGGCGGCCATCGCTCAAGCGGCCGCAGCCGGTTCCTGTCCGATCTGCATGGAGGCGATGGCGCTATTCTTCCGCTTGTATGGCCGTGAGGCTGGGAACATGGCGTTGAAGCAGATGGCGCTCGGGGGGGTCTTCCTCGCGGGTGGAATCGCCCCGAAAAACCTAGATGCACTCAAACGCAGTGCCTTCCTCGACGGTTTTTTCGATAAGGGGCGGCTCGAACCTCTGATGCGGGCCATGCCGGTGCATGTGATCATGCAACCGCACGCGCCCTTGATCGGCGCGGCACGTTTCATGGCCGCGCAGTGATCGCATGACCGACCGGGTCTGGCCTGAACCGCGAGACGCGGTCCGCGTGCGGCGTCAACAATCCTGAATCCATCCACCCCATTCGCAGCGAGTCGAGAACAGTGAAGCAGATCATCGCGATTTCAGGTATGAGTTGTCAGCATTGTGTTCGTGCCGTCACCGAGGCACTCGAGGCGACCGCTGGTGTCGAGCAGGTCGTCGTTGATCTCGCAGCCGGCACCGCCGAGGTGCAGGGGCCTGCCGCCGCGGAGGATGTGCTTGCCGCGGTGAGCGCGGCGGGTTACGAGGCGCGCATCGAGGTGCTCTGATGCCCGCCTCGGATCCTTGATCATCTGGTGCTGTATCAGGATCGGGGGCTGATACCGGGTTCTGTCCCGGGAAGAGAACAGAAGAGTCGGCGGCGGCCACCCGAATGCCGCCGGCGCGGTCGTGGATGGTCATGGAGTCGTCAGCTGTGATGGTGAGCCGGGCAGTCATCGGGGAATGGATCGAGTCGCGCCGCGTGCAGCGGTTCATTCTCACCTTGATCGTGATCAACGCCGTGACGCTGGGTCTGGAGACCTCGGCGACGATGACGGCGCGCTATGGCGATGTGCTCTACGTGATCGACCGGATGATCCTGGGCGTGTTCGTGATCGAGATCCTGATCAAGCTCTATGCCCAGCGACTCGATTTCTTTCGTCGGTCGTGGAATGTCTTCGATTTCATCGTGATTGGGATCGCCTTGATTCCCGCCAGCGGACCCCTTGCGGTCCTGCGCGCCCTGCGGGTCTTGCGGGTCCTGCGCTTGGCCTCGGTTCACCCGCGGCTGCGGTTTGTCGTCGAGGCCCTGCTGAAGGCGATCCCCGGCATCACCTCGATTGCTGGGCTGATGCTGTTGGTCTTCTACGTTGCCGCCGTGATTGCGACCGGATTGTTCGGCGCGCGGTTTCCCGAATGGTTCGGCTCACTGGCCGCATCCCTCTATACGCTATTCCAGGTGATGACGCTCGAGAGTTGGTCGATGGGGATCGTGCGGCCCGTGATGGAGGCCTATCCCTATGCCTGGCTCTTTTTCATCCCATTCATCTTGATCGCGACCTTCACGATGCTGAATCTCTTCATCGGCATCATCGTCGACACCATGCAAACGATGCACGAGGCGCAGCATGCGATCGAGCGTGAGCGAATCGAGGAAACCGTTCACCGTGACAGTCTGCATGTCGAGACGGAGCTGCGCGCCTTGCGCGAGGAGATCGCCTCCTTACGCGACGAACTTCAACGCGGTCGCGAAGCGCCCTGAACGGCCTGCGCGCCCTTGTCACCAGGGGACCGACCCGAGGCCCGCCACTCGGCGCGCGCCGAGTGGCGGGCGGGCATGTTACGGCTCTTGACGCCGCCGCTTTCGCATGGACTCGTCCGAAATCGGGATCTCGATGATCGGTAGACCCAGGGTGTCGCTGTGCGAGACACCCCGCAGATCGTACCCGCGATGCTCATGGCCGGCCGGACCGAGGTAATAGTAGAACTCGCTCGTCCCGGTGAAGCGATGATAGGCGATCAGATCGACACTCAGGGTCGAGTCGAAACCAGGCATCATGCCCAGGGGGATGAAAAGACCTTGCTTGTCTTGATCGGTGCCGAGCGAGGTATAAAACAGATTCAGGACCTGGTCGGCGTGCGCTGGATCCTCGACGACTTCGATGCCGAACCGCCGTTGCAACTCGATGGCGAGGCGTTGATCGGCGTAGTCCTGAAACGGGGCATCCCGCACACCGAAATGGCTTACGAGGAGCAGCCGTTGGCCCCGCAGGGGTTCGAAGTCGTCACTCGGAAGTCGCCCGGCAACTTCATCGATGGAATAGGAGACGAGACGTTGCGCGGTTGCACCGGCCAAGGAATCGCTGGTTTGTCGGGCACTGCACCCACTCAAGGCCAGGGCGATGCCCGCCAGCCCGATGCTGGCCATGCGAATCGTTGCGAACTTCACTGTTGCGGTCCTCATTCTCGATGCCCGAACGATCGATACACGAACAGACGTCATGTGGCGGCCCTCGGGGCAGCCACAGGGAGGAGGCCTCGTGGCCGTCGCATCGTGACTGACAGGCTTGCATCCTGAGCCAGGTTCGGTTCGCAATGTTCGGTGTCGTGGATTGCGTCCATTCACCGTACCAGCGTCCTGTTCGCGATGTCTACTGGTCGGGTGGGCAGGCTCGGTCGGGCGACCCACTGTCAGGGACGCGGTGCCGCTGAAGCCCAATGGTCAGGAGGCGTCTCAGTGTTGGTTTTTGTGCTCGGCTTGTTGTATTGTTTCCACATTCTGGTACATGCCTCATGATGCGCGCGACGGGTCCGGGCTTGGGTCTGTGATGGCGCAACCTCATCTGGCCAACGCTTTGGGGAGGCGAGATGGATCAACGATCGCTCGTAGTGGCTTGGCGAGGCGACGCCGCCAACACGGGCCTCGTGACGCCGCGCCTGCTCGCTGCATGGTGCGTCCTGTTGTGCGCACTCCTGTTCGTTGCTCCGGCCCACGCGATCCGAATCGATGTTCGGGTCACTGGCGTCGAGGGCGAACAAGCGACGAACGTCATGGCGTTCCTGTCCATCTATCAGGAACGCGCCTCCCCAGACCTCACCCCCTCGCGCGTGCGCGCACTCCATCGTGCTGCCCCGGAACAGATTCGGCGTGCCCTGTCGCCGTTTGGACTCTATCGCGTCGAGGTGACCGAGCAACTCGACATTCCCGAGAACGAGCAGGGCACCTGGGTCGCCACCTATGACATCGTGCCCGGACCGCCGGTCAAGATCGGGGTCGTGGATTTCGTCGTGACGGGGCCGGGGGCGGATGATCCGCGCTTCCCCACAGTCTTTCCCATGAAGGTGGGGGATGTCCTGCTCCACAGCCGATACGAGGCGGCGAAATCGGATCTGCGTGCGCGGGCCTCGGCTGGCGGTTACCTCGATTATCGACTCGAGCGCCATCGGGTTCTCATTGATTTGGTTGCCTATGAGGCGATCGTGGAATTCCATCTCGAGACCGGCGAACGCTTCTACCTCGGCGATGTCACCTTCAAACAGGATCTCCTGAACGACGACTTCCTGCAACGCTTCGTGAATTTCAAGCCCGGCGCGGTTTACGATCCGGAGCTCCTGCTGACGCTACAGGGGCGGTTATTGAGCACCGAATATTTCAGCAGCGTCGAAATTCTTCCACAAAAAGACCTCGAAGGCGATCAGCAACTCATTCCGATCGAGGTCGTGGCCACCCGCAACAAGCGCGATAAGTACCGCATTGGTGTCGGCTACACGACGGACTATGGTCCCCGCGTCAGCGCCGATTGGCGTCGCCGCTACGTTAACCAATACGGTCACAATTTTCGCACCGACCTCCAATTGTCACCTGTCTTTTCGCAATGGAGTCTCGATTATCGCATCCCGATTCAAGATCCCATTCGTGACTACGTCATGATCAAGCCGCAGGTGAATTATTCGGATATCGTCACGCAGCAGGGCTGGTTGGCGTCATTACAGATTGCCCATTCTACCCTCACGGCGAATGATTGGCGGCGCAATCTTGGCTTCGATCTCCTCTATGAAGATTATGAGATCAGTGAGATCCAGACGGGGTCCTCGCTGAACTTCGGCCCAACCGCATCCTGGTCGAAGACGGTTGCGGACGATCCCATCAATACGCGCCGTGGGTATCGGATCCGCTATGGTGTCCTGGGTGCCTTGGAGGGGTTTCTGTCCGATGGCACCTACCTCAGCGGCGGACTGCAATTTAAATGGATCAGGAGTTTCGCCGAGCACTATCGGTTGATCACGCGAGCCGATTTAGGGGTGACGCTGGCGAGCGATCTCAGCGAGATTCCAGCGAGTCGTCGGTTCTTCACGGGCGGTGACAGTACGATTCGCGGTTGGGCCTTCAACACACTGGGGCCAACCGAGCCGAGCACGGGCGAGACAGTCGGGGGGCGTTACCTAGGAGTTGGGAGTCTGGAACTCGAGCGAACCATCCGTGGTCCCTGGAGTGCGGCGGTCTTCACTGATTTTGGCAATGCATTCGACCCGAGTTACGACAACACTTATGAACAGAGTGTCGGTTTGGGCGTGCGCTGGGCCTCACCGATCGGACAGGTCCAGGTCGATGTGGCCTTTGCCTTGACCCACACCGATTACGAGATGTTCGACGGCATTCCGCCCGCGCGACTCGTGCTCATCATCGGCCCGGATTTATGACGGAACCCCAAGCCCAAACCGCGCGAGCGGGGACATCGGTGGCGCGCTTGATCTTTCGTCCCGTGCGTTGGCTGCTGGCCGCGCTCCTGTCCGTGACCCTGCTGTTGATCCTGCTGCTGGCCTTCATCCTCGGCACGCAAACGGGGCTGAGGTTCGCGGTTGCCGTGGCGCACGAGCTGGCACCCGAGATGATCCGGGTGGGTCAGGTCGATGGTCGCGTGCTCGGTGCCCTGGCGCTCACCGATCTCGAACTTCAGCTTGGCGAGTTGAAACTCGACGCGGGCCGCATAGCCCTCGATTGGTCGCCGTTCGGTGCCTTGGGCGGCAACCTGGTGATCCGCTCCCTGCATCTGCGGGATCTCGACCTGGTCCTGCCGCCTCCCGCACCCGAGGAGGAGACTGCGGGGGCCTTCGAGCTCCCCGAGATTCGCCTCCCCCTGGATCTCGATTTGGGCGAGGTCAGCATCGCACGCATGCGACTCTTCCATGCCGATGAAGAGATGCCATTTGTCGCGCTCGATCAAGCACGTCTCTCCGCGGATTTCCGGGCTGGGACCCTTGAACTGCGTGCCTTGGAGGTCGCCTTATCCCATCCCGAATTGCAGGCCCAGGCGAACGGGCGCGCGGTGCTGTCCGGCGACTATGCCGTGGACCTCGAACTGGCTTGGTCGCTGCGCCAGGCGCCGGCGATCGACCTGCAGGGGCATGGCCGCATCGATGGCGATCTGCAGGCATTGCGGATCACACATCAATTGAGCGGCTCGGCGCGTGCCGAGCTGCAGGCTCGGTTGAGCGAGGTCATCCAGGCCCCGCGCTGGGACGCTCGCCTGGAGATTCGAGGCGTGGATTTGCCAGACTTTGAGTCTGAGTTGCCACCGATTGCGCTCACGGGTGTGCTGGAAACGATCGGGGATCTGAACGAGGCCGAGATCACCGGCCACCTGGAGGCGACGTCGCCCGATCATCCCGAATTGGGTCACCTCAAGGCCGTCTTGGAGACGAACTGGGCGCAGGATGTGCTGGCCATCCATCGTCTCGAACTCACCGAGCAGGCCTCCAACGCCATGCTGAGCGCGCGGGGACAACTTGACTTGCGTGCCGAACCGGGCCGGTTCGACATCGATGCGGATTGGCAGCGGCTGCGCTGGCCCTTGATCGGTGAGCTGCTGGTGGAATCCGAGGGCGGTCAACTCGCGGCCTCGGGCACCGTCGATGCCTTTGAGTATCGCGCGTCGGTGACGGCACAGGGTCCGGAGATCCCCGCGGCGACACTCGTGCTCCTAGGGACTGGCAGCCCGACCGAGACCCGGATCAGCGAGCTGACGCTGGCCGTCCTTGAGGGCGCGGTGCGTGGTGAGGGCAGGGTTTCCTGGTCTCCCGAACTCGCCTGGACGCTGACCTTGTCAGGTCAAGATCTAAACCCGCAAAGTCTGATCGAGGGGATCGAGGATCGTCTGGCACTGACCTTCGAGAGTGCTGGACATCTGGATGCATTCGATTACGGTCTTGAGATGCGCACGAGTGGCCCCGGACTGCCGGTGGCGCTGCTGCGCCTCAATGGCCAGGGTGATCACCGGCGGACCCAACTCGACAGCCTGGTCATCGAGGCCTTGAACGGACGGATCGATGGCAATGGGGTCATCACCTGGGATCCCGAGGTGACCTGGGATGCGACCCTGAGCGCGACTGGGCTCGACCCGAGCCTCTTCGCCCCGGAATGGGAGGGCAATCTGCAGGGACAACTGGTGAGTCAAGGCAAGCTCACCCCGCAGGGTCCTGATGTGTTCGCCAGAATCGATGCCTTTGAGGGCCTCCTGCGAGGCTACGTGGTGGCGGCCACGGGCACGGTCAGGATGCAAGGCGAGACCTTGAATATCGATGATTTCAGTCTCGCCTCCGGTCCCACGTCCCTGCAGGTCCAGGGCCAGGTTGACGAGACGCTGGCGCTGTCGTTCGTTGCCGAGTCGTCTGACCTCACAAGCCTGCTGCCGGACGCGCGGGGGGCCCTGACGATGCGTGGGAGTCTGATAGGACCACGCGAGACGCCCCGGGTCACGCTCGATCTGAGCGCGCGCGATGCCTCCTACGCGGGCCAGGGGATTGCGGCGCTATCCGGGACCGTCGATCTCGGCATCGCCGTCGATGATCCCTTCGAGATTCAGATCGATGGCACTGGTCTGGTCGTCGGTGATCAGACCTGGCAGAGTCTGCGGGTGCGTGGCGCGGGGCAACTGAGGGATCATCAGTTCGAATTGCGGCTCGAGGGCGACCCAGCCGCGCTCGACCTGGCGGCATCCGGCGCGCTCACCACCGAAGGGGCCTTTACCGGCCGCATCGGGCGTCTGGACCTGGTAAGTCAGCAATTCGGCACCTGGTCGCTGCGACGGCCGAGTCCGCTGGTCGTGGCCGATGGCCGCTTCGATCTCGGTCCCTTGTGCATCGACGGAGCCTATGGTGCTGGCGGCTGTGTGGAACTGAATCGTGACGCCGAGGAGCGCACCCGTGCGCGCTTCGATGCCGCGGTGGCCGACTTCACACTGTTCGCCCCGTTCATTCCAACGAATCTCGATCTAGCAGGCAACGCGCGTCTCGAAGGGCGTTTCGAGACCGACGGAGTGGTCTTGACGGGGCGCGCGAGCGCGGAGATCCCCGCCGGCTCCCTCTCGGTTGCGATGGATGGCGGACGTCAGGAAACACTCGATTTCTCCAGGTCGCAATGGACCCTCGACGCGAGTGCGCAGTCGCTCTCGGCGCGCCTTGGGATTCCCCTCGAGGGCCTCGGCCAACTCGACGGAACACTGACCCTCCCCGGATGGCGTCTCAATGATCCGGCGCGCCCCACGCAGGCGCTCGGCGGTGGTTTGCGTGCCGACCTGCGGGGGCTTGAGCGAATCTCGAATCTGGTGCCCGACCTGACCAACATGACCGGTGGCATCAATGTCGATCTCAACCTCGGTGGCACCATCGGAGCGCCCGATATCAGTGGGCAAGCCGCGCTGCAAGGGGGTGGGTTCGATGTCGAGCTGATCGGTCTGACGATCTCCGATCTCAATCTGTCCCTGAATGCCGCGGCCATCGATCGCTTCGTTCTCGATGGTCGGGCGCAGGTCGGCGGCGGTCAGCTCGCGTTGGATGGTGATGGCAGCCTTGGCGCAAGCGGATTCGTGGGGCGCATGGCCATCAACGGAACGAATCTCACGGTGGCCGACACCAACGAATATTTCGCCTTGGTGTCACCGACCCTCGAGCTTCAAACCGATGCCAATGGCAGTCGGTTGCGTGGTGAGGTGAGCCTCCCCGAGGCGCGGATCCGCCCGCGTTCCATCCCGGCGGGGGTCAAGTCACCCTCTGGCGACGTGGTGCTGATCGAGAAGGAGTCCTCGCGGACCGAACTTCCGCTCGATATCAATGTCACCCTGAAACTCGGCAACGAGGTCAATATCGACGCCTTTGGTTTGCGCGGCCGTCTCGCCGGCGAATTGAATGTCTCGCAGCCGCCGGGACGTGACATGCTGGGGAATGGTCAGTTGCAGATCATCGACGGTCAGTACCGGTTGGCGATCGGCTTCGGCTTGGCCGCGGAGCTCGGCGCACCCTTGACGATCGTGCAGGGGCGGGTCATTTACGCCAACAGTCCAATCGATAATCCGGGACTCCTGTTGCAAGCCGAACGCGAGGGTGGGGCGACCGTTGCCGGTGTGCAGGTTCTTGGCACGCTGCGCGATCCGAAACTGGCGTTTTTCTCCGAAACCGACCCGGGGATGAGCCAAGCCGAGATCACGAAATTTCTGCTGACCGGAATCGCACCGGGCACGGGTGACCAGTCGATGAGTTCAGGTCTCGCGATTGGCACCTACATCACGCCCAAAATCTTTCTCGAGTACGACACCGGTTTGGGAAACCAGGGTGATTCGGTGCGGATGCGCTACGATTTGACCAACCGGATCGAGATTCAGACCGAGACGGGCAGCAATCAGGGCGCCGACATCTTTTTCACCTTCGAGCGATGAGCCTCCATCATCCACGCTACTGGCTGAGTTGGGCGGGGGTCGGGTTCGTCTACGCGCTCGGTCGGTTGCCCTTCCCGGTGATCTGGGCCTTGGGATCCGCGCTTGGGCGTCTCGCCTATTGGCTCGCGGGATCCCGTCGGGTGGTGGCGCGTCGCAATCTCGCGCTCTGTTTGCCACAATCCGACGAGCGTGCGCGCGAACGTCTGCTGCGCGCGCATTTCGGTTGGCTCGGGGTGGCGGCCCTGGCACAAGGGATCGGGTGGGGCGCCACGCGTGCCCGCCTCAGCCGCCTCGTCGTCATCCGCAACCGTGAGCGCATCGATACCCTGATCGCGCAGGGGCGCCCAGTGATTGTTATGGTCCCTCACTTCGTTGGTCTCGAGCTGGGTGGGGCCGCGTTCACCGCGCTCGTTCATTCAGGCGTCTACATGTATCAGCGCATCCGCAACCCGGTCGTCGATCAGCAGGTGCGGCGTGCGCGACAGCAATTTGGCAGCCTCTCATTTGAGCGCCAGGATGATCTTCGTTCGCTCGTGCGCGAGATCAAACAGGGTACGCCCTTTTTCTATCTGCCCGATCAGGACGCGGGACGCCGGGGAATCTTTGTCCCGTTTTGCGGCCTTGCGGCCTCGACCGTGCCCATGCTGGGGCGTTTCGCGGCGATGACAGGCGCGACCGTGATCCCAACCTTCGCCCGGTTTTTGCCGCACGGCCGTGGCCTCGAGCTCATCTTTGATCCACCCTTGAGCGATTTTCCGAGCGGTGATCGCGAGGTGGATACGGCGCGGATGAATGCGGTCATTGAGGCCCGTATCGCATCGATGCCTGATCAGTATTTCTGGGTGCATCGTCGTTTCAAGACGCGTCCGCCCGGGGCTGAGCCGGTCTATCCGCCGAAGCGCCGCCGGCGCTGAATTGGGGAGACGCGCGACGCCATGCGGCTGTTCAATTCCCCCGATCAGGAGCCCTCCGAAGCGGGTGTGCGCCTTGGTCGGCCTCGTGACTGGCTGATCGGTACGGCCTTGCTGCTTGCGTTGTTGCTGGCGGTTCATTTCACCGTGGGCTGGGGGCCACTGCTCGCGCCTTGGCGGGAGCTTTCGCTCGGACTGCTGGTGGTTCTCTTCGTGCTCAGTGCGCTCAGCTACGCACTGCGTGCAGTGCGGGTCCATGACTATTTTCGCCCCCGTTTCAATGGCTGTTTTCCTACTGTTCTGCGGTTGAGCATCCTTCACAATGCCGCGAACAACCTGCTCCCGATGCGGACCGGGGAAGTGGTTTTCCCGCTGCTGATGCGCCGTTACTTCGGGCATGGCCTGCTCGATGCCTCGGCAGCGTTGCTCTGGATCCGCCTCCTCGATCTGCACTGTCTGGCGCTGATTGGGATCTTCATTCTCAACCTGCGTGATCCATCCGGGTGGTGGTGGATCCTGGCCATTGCCTGGACGGGCGCGGTCATGCTGCTGGTTCCGCTCGGGCGGTTTGCGGCCCGCATGAAGACATCGGGACGTCTGGATCGGCGCGCTGGGACCACCCGTGTGCTGGTGCGGGTCATCATGGCGGCCCCGCGGGAAATATGGACTCTGGCACGGGTCTATCTCTGGACTCTGCTGACCTGGGCGCTCAAATTCGCGGCTTTCGCGATCCTGCTCGGTCATTTCCTACCCATCGATTTCTGGCGGGTCATGACAGGCGTGATGGGCGCCGAGCTGTCGAGTGTGCTGCCGTTTCATGGCATTGCGGGGAGCGGCAGCTATGAGATTGCAATCGTCGCGGCGCTCACCCCCTTGGGCGTCGATCCACAACAGGCCTTGGCGGGCGCGGTGAATCTCCATCTGTTCCTGCTGGGCACGACCTTGATCCTCGCCGCGTTGGCATTCGCATTACCCCGTCGATCCCCTTGTCACGCCGCCCCTCCAGCCCCCTAGGTCTGATCCAGCAATCGCGGCTACCCGGGTGCTGATCGTTCCGGCCTGAGAAATAGTGTCATGAGGACCGCGCGAGGCCGCTTCGGTGTGCGTTTCGAAGCCAAAGGCACCTCCTTACGCTGCTGCGCCAGCGTCGGTTTCGCCAGCGACCGGACCGGCCTGTCGGCTGATTGAATCACCTCCTGTTGCAGTGCACAATATCTGCCCCGATCATGGACAGCATGGCTGCTGGAGCCGACCTGCTGAGCCAGGGCGGTGGCACTGGAGTGAGGAGAGGATCCGCTGCGCAGGGTGATCCGGGTGGTGACCCCGCGCTTCACTTCGCATCCTGCTCGCAGGTGCGCTCGGCGTCGAATCTCGTCACGATGTTGGTGTCGAATCGGCCAGCCCCAGCGTGCCCGGACGCCGCATCGGGCGGTGGAACATCGATCGGCTTGGAATCACCAAAGGTTCAAACCATGCAAACGACAAGACCTGTTTTCCTCGATCTGTGGCGGATCAAACTGCCTCCCTCGGGCATCGTCTCGATCCTCCATCGTATCAGCGGCGTCCTCATGGTCCTCGCGATCCCATTCGCCGCGGTGCTGTTCCATCTGGCGCTCTCGGGGCCGGCCGGATTCGCGAGCGCGGCGGCGGTGTTCGAGAGCTGGATCGTCAAGCTGTTCCTGGTACTGCTGGCCTGGAGCCTGCTCCATCATCTCTTCGCGGGGATTCGGTTTCTGCTCCTCGATGTCGGGATCGGTCTGGACCGATCCGTGGCACGGCGCAGTGCCATCATCGCGATGGTGGCCGCGGTGCTGGTTCTGATCCTGGTGATTGGCGGAGGTCTGGCGCAATGAGTCGACAAGCATCGGGTCTCATGGCCTGGGTCATCCAGCGCGCCACCTCGCTCTATCTGGCGCTCTTTCTCAGCTATCTGTTGATCCACTTTACCTTACAGGCGCCAAGCGACCACGCCGCGCTCGTGGCTTGGGCAACACATCCGCTCGTCGCCTTGGGGCTGGTTCTCTTCGTGCCTGTGCTCCTCGCGCATGCCTGGATTGGGATTCGCGACGTCTTGATCGATTATGTCCACAGTCTGGGACCGCGTATCGGGTTGCTGACCCTGTTCGCCTTCGTCTTCATCGCCTCGGGCCTGTGGGCCTACAAGGCCATTGTCACCGCGGGATTGCAGGGGTAATTCGGGCATGGGTATTCCAACTCGTCATTTCGACGCACTCATCATTGGTGCCGGTGGAGCAGGACTGAATGCCGCGCTGCAACTGGCGAGCGCGGAATTGCGCGTGGCTGTCGTCTCGAAGGTCTTTCCGACACGCTCGCACACGGTTGCCGCGCAAGGTGGGGTGAATGCCGCGCTGGCTAATGTGCTGCCGGACTCCTGGCACTGGCATATGTTCGATACCGTCAAGGGCTCGGACTATCTGGGCGACCAGGACGCCATCGAATTCATGTGCCGCGAGGCCATTCCCACCGTCTACGAACTCGAACATGCTGGCGTGCCCTTTTCTCGACTGGACGACGGCAAGATCTATCAGCGTGCCTTCGGCGGACAGAGTCAGAACTTCGGTGGCGATCAAGCCGCGCGGACCTGCGCGGCGGCTGACCGCACCGGTCATGCCATCCTGCATACCCTCTATCAGCAGAATATCCGTGCTCGCACGCATTTCTTCGACGAGTATTTCGCGATCGATCTCGTGCGCGACGCGCAAGGGACCATCTGTGGCGCCCTGGTCCTGGAGATCGAGAGCGGCGAGCCGCTGCTGATCGAGTCGAAGGCGACCCTACTCGCGACCGGGGGCTGGGGGCAGGTGTTCCGCACCACGTCCAATGCCCACATCAATACCGGCGATGGGGCGGCCATGGCCTTGAGAGCCGGTATTCCGCTGATGGACATGGAGTTCTTCCAGTTCCATCCGACTGGAATCGCGGGTAAAGGCATGCTCATCACCGAGGGTACACGCGGTGAAGGCGGCTATCTCATCAATCGGGATGGCGAGCGTTTCATGGAGCGCTATGCGCCGCGCGCGAAGGATCTCGCGAGTCGGGACGTGGTCTCACGTGCCATTGTGACCGAGGTCAAGGAGGGGCGCGGCTGTGGTCCCCAGGGTGATTACGTGATGCTCAAGCTCGATCACCTCGGAGAGGCGGTGATCGCGAAGCGGCTGCCCGGCATTCGCGAATCGAGCCGCATCTTTGCTGGCGTCGATCCCGTGATTGAGCCTATCCCGGTGTTCCCTACCGCTCACTACGCCATGGGTGGGATTCCAACCGATCGGTTTGGGCGGGTCGCGATGCCGGCAGGTCATGGGTCCGAGGAGGTGGTGGTCGGACTGTACGCGGCGGGCGAGTGCGCCTGCGCCTCCGTGCATGGGGCCAATCGCTTGGGCGGGAACTCCCTGCTCGATATCCTGGTCTTCGGGCGTCTCGCGGGCAAGGACATCATCGATTTCGTGCGCGAGAACCCCTATCCGCGTCCCGTCGACTCGGCAAGCCTGGAACAAGCCATGGGACGTTTGACCCGCTGGGATCAAACAGGGGACGGACTGACGGTTCAGCAACTGCGGGCGGATTTTCGCAAGTGCATGGAGGACCATGCCGGGGTGTTCCGGACCGAGGAGATCATGACCGAGGGCTATGAGAAGCTCAGCGCTTTGCGTGAGCGCCTGCCCGAGGTCCGCCTCACCGATCACTCCCGCGTCTTCAATACCGCGCGTATCGAGGCATTGGAGTTGGAAAACATGATGGACGTCGGCATGTCGATCGCCGTCTCGGCCCTCCATCGACAGGAGAGTCGTGGTGCGCATTCACGCCCTGATTTTCCAGGCCGTGACGATCAAGCTTGGCTCAAGCACAGTCTCTACTATCGGGATGGCGATCGCATGGACTATAAGCCCGTGCGCACCAAACCGTTGACGGTCGAGACCTTCCCCCCGAAGGAGCGGGTGTACTGAGTGTGGGTCCACCTCGGCCCGTGATCCATCCGGCGACACGCTCAACCAAGCCGACGATTCGGATTGGGTCTGGGTCGGGAGTGGGGTCGGCAAACGGCCCAGTTCCCGTGCTGCCGCGACCCTATGCGGCCAGGGCCGGGCGGCCTGACCCAGTCTCGGGGCCGCGGTGACCCGGCCATGACCAGAGTCTTTCCGATCGGATGTCGGAAGGCCAGGATGCTCCATTTGACTTGCTCGCGTGGCCCTGCCACCGGAGACACTATCGATGAAGATCAGCGTGTTTCGCTACAACCCGGATACCGATTCCAAGCCACGCATGCAGGACTACGAGGTTGCCACCTTCCAAGGAATGATGCTGCGCGACGTCTTGCTCGAAGTCAAAAAGCAGGACGAGAGCTTCAGCTTCCGTCACTCCTGTGGTGAGGGCGTGTGTGGGTCCGACGGTGTCAACGTCAACGGACGTAACCTGCTGGCCTGTATCACGCCGATCACGGACCTGAAGGAGCCGGTCGAAGTCCGCCCCTTTCCAGGGCGCCCCGTGATCCGTGACCTGGTCGTCGACATGACGCAATTCTACGAGCAATATCGTGCGGTCAAGCCCTATCTGGTGCGCAAGGATCCCCTTCCTGAACAAGAGCTGCTCCAATCACCGGCCGAACGTGATCAACTCGATGGACTCTACGAGTGCATCCTCTGTGGTTGCTGCTCAACGGCCTGTCCTTCCTTCTGGTGGAATCCGGAGAAGTTCCACGGACCGGCCGCGCTCCTGCAAGCCTGGCGGTTCCTGGCTGACAGTCGTGATCAGGCCACCGAGGAGCGCCTGGATGCGCTCGATGGACCCTACAAGCTGTTCCGCTGCCATAGCATCATGAACTGTGTCGATGTGTGTCCGAAGGGTCTGAACCCGACTCGCGCGATCGGCAAGATCAAGGATTTGATGTTGGACAAGGGGTTGTGAGGCCACTGTGACGAACAGCGTGCACTCCGCTGAAGCCGCGGCCGCGCAAGATTCCGCTGCCGCCGCGCAGACCGCATTGGAGATTCGCCGGTTGCGCTGGCAGTGCCGGCGCGGCATGCTCGAACTCGATGATGTGCTCGACCGCTTCCTTGATGCGGGCTACGCGGACTTGGATGACGCGCAACGCGTGCAATTCGTGCGCCTGCTCGCCGAGCAGGATCAGCGGCTGAGTGATTGGTTCCTATCCCGTGCCGAGCCACCGGATGCCGCGTTTCGGGATCTGGTTCGCCACATACTGGAGGTTGTTCGCGTGCGCTGAAGTAAGTGGCGTCTGGCTTCATGACGGAGGACCGCAAGCGTGCCATCGCACGACGCCCCACCGCTGCTGATCCGCCCCGGTTTTTCACGGCACCTCGCACTCATCATGACCTTCACGCATCTTCTGGCCTGCGTGGCCTTGGTTGTGATGGGTTGGCGGTGGTTCACCTTGCCACTTGTGCTCGCCGTGCTGCTGAGTGCGCTCCATGTCGGCTTCGTCGCGGTGTTGCGACGCGCCCCCTGGTCGATTTGCGCCGCCTTGTGCCAAGCCGACGGCACCTGGCAGTTGCAACTGGTCTCGGGCGCGGAGCATGAGGCAATCCTCTTGCCATCAACCTTTGTCAGCCTGCCGCTGGTGGTGTTGAACTTTAAACTGGGGCCCTGGACCCGGCGTTCGCTGCCCATCTTTGCCGATGCGCTCGAACCCGACCTCCATCGTCGATTGCGCCAACGGTTGCGGCTCGCGGGGGCGGCTCGAGTTCAGCCTGCCGAGCGCCCCTGATTCCGATCGAAAGTCGGATCGAGAGTCGAATCGCCGCGGCTTCTCAGCCTCCTGCTAGACCATCTTGGTGAGATGATATTCCAAGATTCCCTCGGCGCCCGCGGCGCGCAATTTGGGGATGAGGTCCCGGACGGCGTGGGCATCGACGATGGTTTCGAGTGCGAGCCATTCGCGATCGTAAAGATGACTCACGGTGGGTGCATGCAGGCTTGGGAGCAAGTCGACCAGGGTCTCGAGCCGCTCCGCCGGGACATTGCACTTGATCGCGACCTTCTGCCGGGCACGCAAGGCCGCCTGCAGCATGAGCGCGACTTGTTCGATCTTGGCCCGCCGCGCCGGATCCTCCATAGCCCGCCGATTGGCGATGAGGCGGGTTTCAGTCACCAGCAGGTCGGCGACGATCCGCAGACCATGGGCGCGGATGGTGCTTCCGGTCTCGGTGATCTCCACGATCGCATCGACCAACCCCTCCACGACCTTTGCCTCGGTCGCACCCCAGGAGAACTCGACGGCGGCCTTGATCCCGCGTTCGGCCAGATAGCGCTCCGTGAAGCCCACCAACTCGGTCGCGATTTTTTTTCCGGCAAGATCCGCGATCGACTGGATCGGCGAGTCCTCGCGGACCACCAAGACCCAGCGACTCGGTTGATTCGACGCCTTCGAGTAGGTCAGGGTACAGATCTCCTCGACCTCAGCGCGTGACTCCAGGATCCAATCCAAGCCGGTGAGACCCAGATCCAGGGTGCCGCGGGCGACATAGGCGGCCATCTCTTGAGCGCGAATCAAGGCGCAGCGAATGTCCGGATCGTCGATCTCGGGATAATAGTGACGCGCGCGAGCGGCGATCCGCCAGCCCGCCTGGGCGAACAGGTCAATGGTGGCCTCTTCCAGACTCCCCTTGGGGATGCCAAGCTTGATCAAGGACATGCGTGCTCCAGTGCCGCGTGGGTCCCGCCCCGAGAGCGGATTGATCGGCATCGGATCATGCCGCGGCTGTGCGCATGACGAGACCCCGAGGCCGTCCCGACGCCTGATCCGGCATCGGGGCGTCTAGGATACCGCAATCTGAATCCATGACCTGGCGTGCCGCGCCCTCGCGTCTGCCGCGGCCCGTCGCTTCAACCTGGAACCAGGGAGTCGCGCGAAGCCTATCGGCTGGTATACGAAACCCGAGCGGCGGTCCCGTCGATCGGATTCTTTGCTGCCCTGTCCTTGAGAATCAGCGGCTTCTAGGCTAACCTCCGGTCCCCCATGACCGCTCCAGCCACACTGAATATGTTGGCAAGGGCTGACACTTTGGAGGTACCCCAATGGGAACCATCAGGGTCACTGAGGCTGATCGCCTCACATCCCAGAACACCGCGACCCCGGTCGGCGCCCCGGCGGCCGAGGGCGTCGATCGGCGTACCGGTCTCTCGATCCAGGAATTGATGCGGGAGTATGTCCTCCCGGAGCGGCCGGTGATCCTCACCGACGCCGCGCGGGCCTGGCCAGGCCTGCAACGCTTCACGTTCGATTTCTTTCGTGAACACTATGGCCACCTAGTCAAGGAGGTGCATGGCCAGCGTTACACCTTGGCGGAGGCGATCGATCTGATCCTGGCATCGACTCCGGAACATCCGGCACCCTATCCGTTCAACTTCAACCTTGAGTCGTACTTTCCAGAATTGTTGCGCGAGATTCAGCCGGAGTTGGCGTTCGGCCCCCTTGATCGCGTCAATCATCCACTGCTACCGCGCATCTTGATGCGTGGGACCGAAGTCTACGAGATCTTCTTCGGTGGACGCGGGGCCTCTTTTCCACGCGTGCACTATGATGCCTTGTGTCTCAATACACAGATCACCCAGATCGTTGGCAGCAAGGAGTTTTTTCTCTATCCGCCAGATCAGGGAGACTTCATGTATCCACGCCCGAACGAGCCCAAGACCTCGCAGGTCGATTTCGCCGCGCCCGATCTAGAGCGTTTCCCACTGTTCGCGCAGGCAACGCCAATCGTTGCGACCGTCCAACAGGGTGAGACCATCTTCTTCCCTGCGCGTTGGTGGCATGCGACACGTATCCACGAGCCCTGTATCTCGCTGGGTAAGGTCCAGTTGAACGGGCAGAACTGGCCCCTGTACCGCGAGGACGTCCACGCCTTCTGGCTCCGCGGACATCCCTGGTTCGCGGCCGCGGCGCGGGCCTATTTGTCGGTGCTGGGGCCAGTGATGAACTGGCAAGAGCGAATCATCTTGTCGAGGGCCAAGTCATGAGTGATGCGAAAGAATCGTCTGATGGTGCCGGCATGATCGATGCTGTTAAAACGGTTGCGCGCAAGGTCCTGCAGGTGGATGCGCAGTCGTTGGTGACCCCCCTTCCACAAGTGACCTGGGTGGGCTCTGAGGTCCACGGTTACCCGGTACCCGAGGGATTTCTGGATGCCGACTCGATCTGCTATTGCGTGGGCGCCGGGGAAGACATCACCTTCGACACCGAACTGGCCGAGCGCTTTGGCTGCCAAGTGCTGCTGATCGATCCGACCCCCGAAGGCTGCAATCATTTCAATCGCGTCAAGGATCACATCAACCGCGGCGAACCGCTCTGGTCGGAGAACGGTGAGCCCTTTCGCTATCGGATCAGGCCCGAGCGTCTCGAGCTCCTGCGCTATCTGGAGATCGGCGTTTGGGACAGTGCGCAGCAGATGCGGTTTTACGAACCCACCCGAGACAACTATCCATCGCACTCCGTGGCGATGTTCCAGGAGTCGGGTCGCTATATCGAACTTCCGGTCGATCGACTTGGAAACATCATGCGATCGCAGGGACATACGGCGATCGATCTGTTGAAGCTGGAGATCGAGGGTGCCGAATACCGTGTTTTGGAGACAGTGATCGAGGATCAACTCGATATCAAAGCGATCCTCGTCGAGTATGACGAAGTGTGGCACTCGCAGGATCGCAGCCATCTGTTTCGGATCCGGGACTCGGCACAACAGCTACTGCAAGCGGGTTATCGGCTGGCCCACTCGACTGATCGGTTCAAACGCTTGTTCATCCGCGATGACCTCTTCGAGGATCTTGCTGGTCGCGAATGAGTCATGCCGGCGGGCTGTCTGGCCGTCGCTCACATCGGGTGCTGGTGGACGCGCGCCAACGCCGCGCCTTCGTGGGATGCGGGCTTGGATGGCCTCGCGGTGCCACGGCTTCGCCCCAGCCCCGTTCCGCGAGTGCCTAAGCGGGCGCGATCCTTGCTTGAATATCACACCTCGACCCCCCGCAAGCTGGTGGCGATCCCCTGGACGCACCCTGCATCGGACGTTCCGCCCGGAGGCCAAGTCATGTCCAGTCCGCGCCTGATCATGTATCACAAGCATGCGACCAGTGCCCGTACCCGCTTTCTGAAACTCGCCTATGGCGGTGTCTGTGGTTTCAGCGCTTTCCCGGCACAGGCCCGGGTGACCGATCCGTTACGCCCACCCGCCCGCGTGGTCCGGCATCCCGCGGCGATTGTGCGTGAGGCGGAGGCGCATCTGGACCTACCGAGCGGCAGTCTCGAGGTCGAGCCCGGGTTTCGCTGTGAGGTCGAGGCGGATCAGGAGCTGACCCAGGTCTTTCTCGCACGCTTCAAGAGTATCGATCCGCCTTTCGAAGCGGCTCACGCACAGGGTGGCCGCTTCATCGACCTCACTCAGGCACGCGGCCTCCCGCCCGTCGAGCTCGAACTGCTGCGTCGCAGCTACGAGCAGATTCTCGGCTGATCGGAGCGGTTCAGGTGGCCAGTCGCACTGCTGGCCATCCTGCCGGAGCCGGGCGCGGGGCCGTGCCCGTACCGCTCGGTTTCTGTGACGATCCCATCCCATCCCATCCCATCGCGCGGCATCTCGGCCAAAGACTAAAACCGGGTGATTGTCGGTTTTGCGCGCGAGTCGGGCCGATTTGTCGCAAGGGCGACAGGGTTCGGGCGACAGGAAGGCGATCGCGCGGGCCGCGATCCGCTGATTTCGGTTCGCCGCGCGCACTGATGATGGCGGTTATATCGTCCGTCTCTTGAAACCTGACGGGGTGGCGACCCGGCACTGAACCAAGCGGGATCCGCCGTGCGCGCCTCAGCATCGCTGCAGGGTGCTGGTGAGCGCGGAGACCAGCGCGTGCAGGAAGTAGGTCATCCGCGTGACATCGGATGTCGGCATGGTTTCTGCTGCATGTAGCGCTATATCGCCCTGGATATAACGATCGAACTGCGACCACGCCTCTGAAGATGACCGACACACCTGATGAGTGCATTCATCCGGCTGGATCTCTCTGGCTCGACCGAAAGAACGAGGGATTCGTCGGGCGCGGCCGCATTGAACTGCTCCGCCGAATTGGCGAGACCGGCTCGATCTCGCGGGCGGCTAAGGCGATGGGGATGTCCTACAAGCACGCTTGGGACGCGGTGGATGCGATGAACAATCTCTCCGAGCAACCGCTCGTGCGACGGCGCGCTGGAGGACGCCACGGTGGGGGCACGGAGCTCACGGAGGAGGGACGACGCTTGATCACCGTCTACGAAACCGCCGAGCGGGAGCACAGAAAATTCCTTGCGCGACTGCGCGAGGGCATCCGCGATTTCGATCGCTTCCATACCTTGATCGGAGCTTTGAAGATGAAAGTCAGTGCCAGAAACAACCTGCGCGGGGTGGTCACGACCGTGACACCGGGCGCCGTGAATGCCGAGGTCACACTCGATGTCGGCGGCACGCCGCTGGTCGCCATTGTGACCAATGAGAGCGTCCAGTCGCTTGGGCTCGCGCCTGGCGTTGAAGCCTATGCCTTGATCAAGGCGTCGTTCGTGATTCTGACGACCGAGGACGGCGGGCTGAAGACCTCGGCGCGGAATCGGCTGTGCGGAACGCTCGAGCGCATCACCGAGGGAGCGGTCAACACCGAGGTGGTTCTGGCGCTCGATGGCGGCGCACGACTGGCGGCCATCATCACGATGGAGAGTAAGAAAGACCTCGGGATCACCGAAGGCGGGCGGGCCTGTGCACTCATCAAGGCACCGCATGTCATCTTGGCGGTCCGCGATTGATCAGCCTCGCCTGGCCAACCCCTCGAACTGGAGCCTCGTTATGGATTCGATTCGCACACTCTTGACCGCCATCACCGCCACCCTGGCCCTGGGCTTGACCACTCCGATGCTAGCCGAAGAGTCCGCTAGCGCGGGTGCCATCACCATCGCCGCCGCGGCGGATCTCAAGTTCGCGATGGACGAGATCGTGGAGGCCTTTCGAGTCGCCCATCCGGATGCCAAGGTCGACGTCATCTATGGCTCCTCGGGCAAGTTCCACACCCAGATCCAACAAGGAGCACCCTTCGATCTGTACTTCTCGGCCGACATTGCCTTTCCGCGTGGACTCGAGGAAAAAGGTCTGTCCGCCGGCCCGACGCGGCCCTATGCCCTGGGGCGCATCGTGCTCTGGAGCCCGGGGCTGGACGCCACGACCATGACATTGAACGACCTGACGGACTCGCGGATTCGCAAGATCGCGATCGCCAATCCACGGCACGCGCCCTATGGCATGCGTGCCGAGGAGGCGCTGCGAGCGCTTGGCCTCTGGGATGCGCTGCAGGGCAAGCTGGTCATGGGAGAGAACATCGCGCAGACGGCCCAGTTCGTGCAGACCGGCAACGCCGAGGTCGGCATCATCGCACTGGCCCTGGCGCTGAATCCGACGCTGGCGGAGGCCGGCGGCTATCACCTGATCGACGACAGACTGCATGAGCCGCTGGAGCAGGGGTTCATCGTCACGCTGCGTGCCAAGGACAACCCGCTGGCCCATGACTTCGCGGACTTTATGACCAGCCCGCAAACCCGCGCCATCATGTCGCACTATGGCTTCGTCCTGCCGGGCGACGCGGTCGAGGAGTGACGGGGCGATGGCTGAGTTTCATCCGGCACTGACCCAGGCGGACTGGTCGGCGGTCTGGCTGACCTTCAAGCTCGCGAGCGTGGTCACGGTGATCCTATTGCTGGTCGGCACGCCGATCGCGTGGTGGCTCGCTCGCACGCGATCGAAATGGAAGGGTCCGGTCGGCGCCTTGGTCGCGTTGCCGTTGGTGTTGCCGCCGACCGTGCTCGGGTTCTATCTGCTGGTGGCAATGGGTCCGCATGGGCCGGTCGGGCAGTTCACGCAGTGGCTCGGGATCGGGCTACTGCCCTTCACGTTTGCGGGTCTGGTGGTCGGCTCGGTGTTCTATTCGATGCCCTTCGTCGTGCAGCCGATCCAGAACGCCTTCGAGGCCATCGGCGAACGACCCCTGGAGGTCGCCGCGACGCTGCGGGCGAACCCTTGGGACCGCTTTTTCACCGTCATGCTGCCCTTGGCCAAGCCCGGCTTCATCACCGCCGCGATCCTTGGCTTCGCCCATACCGTTGGCGAGTTCGGGGTGGTGCTGATGATCGGCGGCAATATCCCGGAGCAAACCCGTGTCGTCTCGGTCGCCATCTACGACCATGTCGAGGCGCTCGAATATGCCGAGGCCCATCTCTTGTCGGCGGGCATGCTGATCTTCAGCTTTCTGGTGCTGTTGGCGCTCTACTCACGGAAGACCAGCGTATGGAGATGAGTGGCGTACCCCAAGCGATGAGCCAAGCTGCCGCGTCGACCGTCGAGGCCCGGTTTCGGGTGCAATGGCCGGGATTTGTACTCGATGTGGACCTGAATCTCCCGGGGCGCGGGGTCACCGCGCTCTTTGGCCATTCGGGGTCCGGTAAGACCACACTGTTACGCTGCATCGCGGGGTTGGAGCGGCAGGGTCAGGGGCGTCTGAGTTTCAAGGGCGAGGTCTGGCAGGACAGTGCGCGGCACACCTTCGTTCCGACCCATCGACGTCCCCTGGGCTATGTGTTTCAGGAGGCCAGCCTCTTCCCGCATCTGTCGGTGCACCAGAATCTGATCTACGGCCGCAAGCGGGTGGGCGGCGCGCACCGGGTCTCACTTGAGCAGGCCATCGACCTGCTCGGCATCGGGCACCTGCTCGAGCGCATGCCCGATCGTCTCTCGGGCGGCGAACGGCAAAGGGTCGCCATCGCCCGAGCGCTGGCCACCAGTCCACGCCTTCTGCTGATGGACGAACCGCTCGCCGCGCTGGACCTGAAACGCAAGGGCGAGATCCTGCCCTATCTGGAACGCTTGCACGACGAGCTGGAGATCCCCGTCTTCTATGTCAGCCATTCGCCCGACGAGGTCGCGCGTCTGGCGGATTATGTGGTGCTGCTCTCTGAGGGGCGCGTGGTCGCCGAGGGGGGGCTTCAGGAGACGCTTGCACGGCTCGATCTGCCGACCGCTTTCTCCGAGGACGCCGGGGTGGTGATCGAGGCGGTCATCGCCTCGCATGACGAGAACTATCACCTGTCGCGACTCGACTTCCCCGGCGGCAATGTGGTGGTCGCGCAACGGCGGGAACCGATCGGCCACCGTTTGCGTTTGCGAATCCATGCCCGTGACGTGAGCATTGCCCTGGAACGGGCCACCGGCACCAGCATCGCCAACCTGCTGCCAGCAACCGTCGTGGAGATCGCCGATGCCGACACCCCGGCCCATGTTCTGATCCAACTCGCCGCGGCGGACACCACGATCATCGCCCGGATTACCCGCCGCTCGCTGGATCAGCTCGGACTGCGCCGAGGGATGCCGGTCTGGGCGCAGATCAAGGCCGTCGCCCTGCTCGGTGATTGAGCCCGCGCGCCACCGGTGGACGTGGCTTCCAGCCGCTTCCTGACACGCCTAGATGGCGCGTCGACTGATCACTGAGCCAACACCTGGGCTCTGGAACGACATTGAGCATGGCAGTCTTCAGCAGCGGGCCGACAAGGAACCGGTCCTGCCGAGCGGGGACGCACCGCCGTCTCGGATGTCGCATTCCTGATGGACAGGGCACCACTGCATTGCAGACAATCGATCGGTCTCATTGGTCCGCGAACTCATGATGTGCAACCTGACCGAGGCGCTATGCGGGCCGGCATCCCACGGCCTTGTTCCATATTCGAGGGTCCATCGCTTTGCAGAAAACAGAAAACCTGAACATCAGTGGTTTCGACCCGATGCCCTCGCCGCGCGCGATTCATGATGCCGTGCCCATGTCCGATCAGGCCGCGGCGACGGTGCTGACCGGCCGCGCGACCTTGCAGGCGATTCTGGATCGGCGCGATCCGCGTCTCTTCGTCGTCGTGGGACCCTGTTCCATCCACGATCCAGAGGCCGGGCTGGATTATGCCCGACGGCTGAAATCGCTGGCCGATGCGGTCGCGGATCGATTGGTGTTGGTGATGCGGGTCTACTTCCAGAAGCCGCGCACCACCACGGGTTGGAAGGGCTTCATCAACGATCCGAACCTGAATGACACCTTCTGTATCGCGGAGGGGATGGAGCAGGCGCGCCGGTTTCTGCGCACCGTCACCGAACTGGGGTTGCCGACCGCGACCGAGGCACTCGACTCGATCGCGCCCCAGTATCTGTGGGACCTGGTCTGCTGGACGGCGATCGGGGCACGCACCTCCGAATCCCAGACGCACCGTGAGATGTCATCCGGTCTCTCGACCCCGGTCGGGTTCAAGAATGGGACAGATGGCGCGGTGGAGATTGCCATCAATGCGATCCTCTCCGCCGCGCAGCCGCACAGCTTCCTCGGGATCAATGCCGATGGCGTGACCAGTGTCGTCCGATCACGCGGCAACCCCTATGGGCATCTCGTGCTGCGTGGCGGCGGCAATCGCCCGAACTATGACACCGTCAGCGTCGCCATGGCCGAGGAGGCCCTGAATAAGGCGACGTTGCCGGCGAACATCGTGATCGACTGTTCGCACGCCAACAGCTTCAAACGGCCCGAACTCCAACCCCTGGTGATGCACGATTGCATTAATCAGGTCTGCGGCGGCAATCGCTCGATTGTTGGCCTCATGGTGGAGAGCTTCCTGGAGGCCGGGAACCAACCCATCCCCGCCGATCTGACCTCGTTGCGCTATGGTTGCTCAGTCACCGACGCCTGTATCGACTGGCCGACGACCGAGCGCATGATCCGAGATGCCCACGCGGCCTTGTCGGAACCGCTGCTGTCGCGGCGCGCGCGGGAAGTCCGCACCGCTGCTCGGCCTCCGGAGGCTTGAATGCCCCGGCTGACCGGTGCGCGCAGTCTCCACTGCAGTCCGCCGCTCAGGTGACTGCTGGGGTCTGGTGCAGGTAGGTTTGGTCGCTGAGCTGTTGCAAAACGAAGTCCGCGACGTCGGCCCGGCTCACTCGTCCGCCCTTGATGGTCGGATCGAGTCCGGACCGATAGGTGCCCGTGTGGGGGCCGTCGGTCAAGCCGCCGGGACGCACGATGGTCCAGTCCAGACCGCTCGCCTTGATCAGCTCTTCTTGCTCGGCCTTCGCGCGCATGATCGTCTTCAGCGTCAGGTCCATGAGGATTCGAAACACGGGATTGAGTTGTCCACGGCTGTCTCCGACACCCAGTGAGGTGATGGTAATGAGCCGCCGCACGCCATGGCTTTGCATCGCTGTGAGGATGTGCGCTGTTCCGGCGGCCTCGATGGGGGTGCGACCACCATGGGAGCCGAGCGCGCAGATCACCGCCTCGGTGCCCTGGACGCACTCGGCGGTTGGGGCGAGATCAAGGACATCGCCGTGAATCAGCGTCACCCCCGCTGGGGCCGTTAAACGCGTGGGATCACGTACCAGTGCCCTAATCTGATGTCCCTGACTGATTGCTTGGGCCAGGATCTGGCGGCCGGTCCCACCGGTGGCACCAAAGAGTGCGATCTGCATCGGGTCTGTGCTCCGTGTTCGAGGCTGTGGTCGGGAAAGTCCGTGCGGTCCACTCGCGCTCCGGTGCCCGGTCAACCAAAGGGTTTCAGATGGCAGCGGCCAGCGCCACCAGACAGGCCAGACAGGAGACGAAGGACCCATTCGCGAGCGATACACCCAGGATCACCAGTGCCTGGTCCTCGCAACATCCGGTTGCCATGACGAGCGAGGGGAAAGCGCTGGCCGAGCCACTCGACCAGTTGCTCGATGGGTCCGGTAGAACCGCTGACACAGCAGATGCCCTCCACTGGGTGGCATTGCAACCAGCTTTGGTCGGCCGCGACGCCTGCTCCCAGCGCGGCGATCGGCAAGAGTGCCGATCCTAGGCGTTCGCGGACCGGGAGGCGCGCGGCAGCGGGCGGTGGCGAATCAGAGCCAGCGGGTGTCAGTCTCGACATGAGTTGAGTGTCGATGACGACGATCAGGTCTCCAGGAGACGCTTGATCTGTTCGACGGAGAGGACCTTGCCCATGCTTTTCACCTCGCCGTCGATCGCGAGGGCCGGTGTGCTCATGACCCCAGCGTCGATGATGGCATTGAGGTCGGTGACTTTTTCTAATTTGAAATCAAGCCCCAGGGACTGCGCGGCGGTTTCTGTATTGAGCGCCAGTGTCGCGCATTTCGCACAGCCAGAGCCGAGAATTTGCAGTGTGATCATGTCTTGTGACGCCTCGCATCAGTCGGGAACGAATCAAGGGAAGACGGTGCCGAACACCAGCCCGCAGAAAGTGGCCATGATCACCACCAACAGGGCATACACCAGGGTTTTTTCGGTTCCGAGGATCCCTCGGATCACCAGCAGGTTCGGCAGGGACAATGCGGGTCCAGCCAGCAGCAAGGCCAGTGCGGGCCCCTTGCCCATGCCGGCACCGAGAAGCCCTTGCACGATGGGCACCTCGGTCAAGGTCGCGAAATACATGAGCGCGCCAGCCACGGCGGCGAACAGATTCGCGCCCAAGCCATTCCCGCCAACCGCCGCGTTGATCCATTGCGACGGGATCAATCCTTCGTGACCAGGGCGTCCGAGCAGGATGCCCGCCAAGAGCACGCCGATCAGCAGCAGTGGCAGGATGAGTTTCGCGAAATCCCAGGTCTGCGCAAGCCAGTCCTGCCCATCGCCGGGCTGGAACGCAGCGCTCAGGGTCAGGCCAAGCATGCCGGCGGTGAACGCGAGTTCGGGATGGTGCGGCAGCAGCCATGCGAGCAGCGCGACCACCAGCGCGGTGATCGCCAAGGGGGGCCAGGCCCAGTGCCAGCGCCAGATGAGCAGTAGGGCCAAGCCCAATCCCGCGAGCGCGGTCAGAATCCACTTGGCCGCGGCGATGGCGTGCCAGACCGGACTCTCGGTGGCACTGGCGGGAACCCAATTGGCGAACACCAGGATCGCGATCAACAGCGCGAAGAAGAGCGCGGTCTCGCCGAGTGGGCGACCCGCCTCGCCAGTCAGGATGAAGCCGCGCTGTTGCTCCACGCGGGCGCGCTCCTCACGCCGATAGAGCCAGCCCATGATGAATCCGATGACCAGTGCAAAGAGCACGGCGCTCAGCGCGCGCGCGAGACCCAGTTCGAACCCGAGAACCTTCGCGGTGAGCACGATCGCGAGCACATTGATCGCCGGGCCTGAATAGAGGAAGGCGACCGCGGGTCCAAGTCCCGCGCCACGCCGATAAATGCCACCGAACAAGGGCAGTACGGTACAGGAGCAGACCGCCAGGATGGAGCCGGATACCGAGGCCACGCCATAGGCCGCGAACTTGTTCGCCTGCGGCCCCAGATAGGTCATCACCGTGTCCTTGCCCAGGTAGACGGCGATGGCCCCGGCGATGAAGAAGGCGGGCACCAGACAGAGCAGGACATGCTCGCGTGCATACCAGCGCAGCAGCGCGAGACCCTCGAGTATGGCCGTATCGAATCGCGCCGTGCCGACCGGCATGATCCAGATCAAGCCAAAGATCGCGAGCGCGCCGAGCAACCACTTCAACTCGCGCGGTTCGCTGAACACCCGTTCGCGCACATGTGAGAAGGCGCGGACGAATCTCGACGGGGCCAGTGGTGCGGTGGGTGGCCGGCTCATCGGTCTGACATTATCCCTTGGAGGTGGATTCAATCCAGGATGATATCTGGAAAATCAGATATAGGCGAGCCGTGACGCGGGTGATGCTGTGAACCGGTTCGATCGGGCCGGATCAGTCCATCCCGGCCGGATCAGTAGATCCAGGGAATGAGCTTTCGCACCTGACTCGCGTAGGCCGCGTACTCGGGGTGTCGTTCGCTCAACCAGGCCTCTTCCTTACTGGCTTTGTAGTCGAAGAAGACAAAGCCGAGAATGAGGATCAGCAGGTGTGAGAGGCTGAGCGTGAAGAGTACCCAGCCCGCGGCCGCGAACAGCTGGCTGCTGTAGAGCGGGTGTCGCACCCGTGCGTAGGCCCCATGCTTGACCAATTGATTGTGATCGACCGGATAGGGCAGGGGGGTGAGATAGTCACGGATGTGCAGTGCGCCAAAGATCCCGAGGGCGAGCGCGGCGCCCCAGCAGAGCAGGAGTGCCGGCCACCGCAGCGGCGCGAGCATCTCAAGCAGGCCTGGAGTGACCAATGGATTCCAAGCCGGGGTGACGATGAAGCCGAAGAAGATGACGAACTGCAGGGCGACGAGGTGTTCGCCGCGCTCGCCACGCAAAAATGAGAAACGGGACATGATGATGGGCCTCTCTGCCACGGACGGTGGGAGTCGGTCGCATTTATCCGACTGACTGGGTTTGAGAATCTGTAACGGGCTATGTGGGCCCAGTGGTGATGCCGGACAAGTGACCCGCTCTTCGGGCGTTGAGACCGGCGCGTGGCGGCGGGACTGGATTGGCTCCGAACGGGCACCGGACTGGCGCGGCTCGGGACCGGCTCCGCGCCCACCCCGTTCGGTCGGGCATCGCGGTCTCTCGACGAAGCGGACACCCCGAACCGGGTGCACTCGTACCTAGCCATCAGGCACTTGCTTCTAGGCTGAATTGCCGCTTTCCGGTAGACTCCCAGAGTTTGAGTCCTAGGCGACATTTCAGGCCGAGTCGTGCCGACAGTTGATGAGACACCCGAGTTGACCTTCGATTGGCTTGTGCGCGTGTACTACGAGGATACGGACGCCGGTGGGGTCGTCTACCATGGGCGCTATCTGAATTTTTTCGAGCGGGCGAGAACCGAATGGCTGCGGACGCTTGGATACGAACAGGATCGGCTGCGTGAGCAAGAGGGAATCCTCTTTGCCGTACGGCATGTCGACATCGATTATCTGGCTCCGGCTCGGTTCAACGACGCCTTGCGTCTCGCGGCGCGATTGACCCGCGTGGCTGGAGCGAGCCTCGAGTTCGAGCAACACGCCCTGCGGGACGCGGACGGTAGCTGTTGTTGCCGAGCACAGGTGAAGGTCGCCTGCGTCGACACCGAAACACTGCGCCCGACCCGCCTGCCGCGTCACCTTGCGTCTGATCTGCTGGTCTTGATGCGCGCCCCCGCGGAGTCTCCTTCATGACGTCCGACCTCTCCTTATTCAGCCTCATCCTGCAGGCCAGTCTGGTCGTCCAATTGGTGCTCTTGGTGCTGGTGCTGGCTTCCATCACCTCCTGGATGATGATCTTCGATCGCGCTCGCGTCCTCACGAGTGCGCGTAAAAAGGCGGCCGCCTTCGAAGAGCGATTCTGGTCTGGCGGGGATCTCAGCGCCCTCTACATGGATCTCAGCCAAGGCAAGCAGGGCGAGCAGGGACTGGCGTCGATCTTCCGTGCCGGCTTCAAGGAATATGTGCGCTTGCGCAAGATCGAGGGCAACGATCTCATGGCCGTCCTGCACGGCAGCGAACGCGCCATGCGCGTGGCGCTGAGCCGCGAGGTCGATCGCCTGGAAACCAGTCTGAACTTCCTGGCTACCGTTGGGTCGACAAGTCCCTATATCGGCCTGTTCGGCACCGTCTGGGGCATCATGCACGCCTTCCATGCCCTAGGGAACGTGGAGCAAGCGACCCTCGCGCTGGTTGCCCCGGGAATCTCGGAGGCGCTGGTCGCAACCGCGATCGGTCTGTTTGCGGCGATCCCCGCGGTGATTGCCTACAACCGATATTCCGATCAAGTCGAGCGCCTGAGCAACCGCTACGAGGAGTTCATGGAGGAGTTCTCGAGCCTGTTGCAGCGTCAGGGTCAGGCCTGAGCGAGCGAGGATTAGGCATCATGCTCAAACGTGCCCGCGTCCGGCAGCGGCGCCGGCCGATGTCCGAGATCAATGTCGTCCCTTACATTGACGTGATGCTGGTGTTACTCGTCATCTTCATGGTGACGGCGCCGCTCATCACCCAGGGCGTGAAGGTCGCGTTACCACAAGAGCGTGCCGGCGGCATTCCCAGTCCGACGACGGATGCCGTCATCATTACGGTCGATCAGTTTGGTGATTTCTACATCGATATCGGTGAGGACAAGAATGCCCCGGCGAGCGAGCAGATTTTGTTCGAACGCATCCGTGTGGTGCTCCAATACCAGCCTGGCACCCCGATCCTGGTGCGGGCGGACAATCGCGTTGAATACGGTCGTGTGGTGCGGGCGATGGTGATCGCTCAAGCCGCCGGTGCTCCGGACGTCGGACTGGTGACGGTGCCTCCCGAGCGTTCCGAGCGTCGCTAGCACCGACGACTCCAAACATGTGGAACATCCTGCGGCGCAATCCTGGTGCACTCTATGGTTCGCTGGCGCTGCACGTCTTCTGCGCCTTGCTCCTCTTCGTTGGCATCCACATCGATCACCCGGTCACGGATGCCGGCAGCAAGGCGCGTGTGGTGCAGGCAAGCCTCGTCAGTGATGCCGCGCTCGAGGAAATGGTCGCCCAGTTTGCCGCCGAGCAAACCCAGCGCGCCGCCGGTCCCGAACTGAGCGAGCCGGTCCCGGGTGACACTGCCGCTGCAATGCCGCCGAGTCCCGCCGTGACAGACGAGGCCGCGGCACCCCTGGACACCGCGCAGGCGGCTCAGCTGGAGAGCGAGCGGCTGGCCGCCGAGCAGGCCGCCGAGGCCGAGCGTCAGGAGGCGTTTCGAGAGGCCGAGTTGCAACGTCAGGCCGAGGCTGAACGGTTGGACGCCGAGCGCTTGGAAGCCGAGCGCTTGGCGGCCGAGCAACAGCGTCTTGAGGCCGCCCGACGAGCCGCGGAGGACGCGGCGCGGGCCGAGGCGCAACGACTTGCCGCCGAGGCGCAAGCGCGCGCGGAGGAACAGGCCGCTGAGCGCCGACGCCGCGAGGCCGAACGCCAGGCGGAGCGGCAACGTCAGGCCGAGCTCGAAGCCGAGCGTGTGGCCGCCGCCCGACTGGAGGCGGAGCGCCTCGCCGCCGAGGCCGCCGCGCGCGCCGAGGCCGAACGATTAGCGGCCGCGGAACGCGCTCGCGAGGAACGCGCCGAGGCTGAGCGTCGCGCCGCCGAGGAGCGTCGTGTGCAAGCCGAGCGCGCAGCGGCTCTGCGTGCCGAGATCGAGGCCGAGCGGATGCGCGAACTCGAGGAAGAGGCGCAACGGCTTGCCCTGATGGAGGAGCAACGTCTCATCGAGGAGTTGGCCCAAGAGCAGATCGCGCGCGAAGCACGGCGCTTGGCCGAGGAGGAGCAACGCGGCTTGGCGGCCGAGACCGCGCAGCGCACGGCCACGGGTGATCGCTTTTCGGACCGTGCCACGGAACAACTCGCACGTGAAGCCGATCGCTATGTCCCCGTGATTCGGGATCGTGTGCGCCAGTTCTGGGTGCGGCCGCCCGCGACGGATCGTGGTCTCGCCACTGTCGTCTCCGTCCGCTTGATCCCGGGCGGCCAGGTGGTGCCCGACAGCGTGCGGGTGGTGCAAAGCAGCGGCAACATGGCATTCGATCAGTCCGTCGTCGCCGCCGTGAATCAGGCCTCACCCCTCCCCGTGCCTTCGGGTCCGCTGTTCGAGCGGTTTCGGGAGTTCAATTTCACCTTCAGACCATAAGCGCTAGGACTGTGCCCATGTCTCGACAACCGCGTTGTCATCCCCGCGTCGCACTGCGTCTCGATCTGCTGATGGTGTTGCTCTGCGGTCTCTGCTGCGGAGTCGGGTCGGCGCAGGCCCGACTCAACATCGAGGTCACGGGTGGGGTTGAGGCCGCGCAGCCGATTGCGATCGTTCCCTTCGGAGTTAGTGACGGGTTGATCCCACCGGTCGATGTGGCGTCCGTGATCGCCTCCGACCTGGCTCGCACCGGTCGCTTCCGAGCGCTTCCCACCCGTGACATGCTCGCCATGCCATCGCGCCATGATGACGTGGATCTGCGCGATTGGAGTCTGCTTGGCATGAACAACTTGGTGATTGGGCGCGTCGAGCCGGAGGGGGCCGGGTTTAAGGTGGAGTTCACCCTCTATGACGTCTTTCGCGGCCAGCAGCTCGCGAGCAGTAGCGTGACCTCCACCGCGCCGGGCCTGCGTAATGCCGCGCACCGGATCGCTGACATCATCTATGAACAGCTCACCGGTCAGCGGGGTGTCGCGGCGACCCGCATCGCCTATGTCACCTCCAGCGGAGAGGGTGAGTCCCAAACCGTGACCCTGCGGGTGGCCGATGCCGATGGCGCCAATCCGCAGACCATCGTGTCCTCGGGCGAGCCCATCATGTCGCCGGCCTGGTCGCCGGATGGACGCCGTCTGGCCTACGTCTCATTCGAGAACAAGCGCCCGGCGATCTACATCCAGGAACTGGCAACGGGGCGGCGCGACCTGGTCGCGAGTCACCCCGGTATCAATGGTTCGCCGGCCTTCTCGCCGGACGGTCGCAAGCTCGCGATGACCCTCTCCAAGGACGGTAACCCGGAGATCTATGTGCTGAATCTTCTGACGCGCGAACTCGTGCGCCTGACTGATCACTTCGCCATCGACACCGAACCGGCCTGGTCGCCCGATGGTCGTGAGATCATCTTCACCTCCGATCGTGGTGGGAGCCCGCAGATCTATCGCATGTCCGCGGACGGTGGACCCGCGCAGCGCATCAGCTTCGAAGGCGACTACAATGCGCGTGCCTCGTATGCGCCAGATGGTCGCTCCATCGTCCTGGTCACCCGGGCCGGTGGGCGCTTTCGGATTGGCTTGATGGATCTCGACAGTGGCTTCACGCGCCTCTTGAGTAACGGCAGTCTCGATGAGTCACCGAGTTTCGCGCCGAACGGGAGCATGGTAATTTACGCGACCATTCAGGGCGGGCGCGGCATCCTTGCGGTCTCCTCGATCGACGGTGGCGGCAATCAACGCCTGTCACAGGATACTGGGGAGGTGCGCGAGCCCGCCTGGTCTCCATTCATCAATTGAGCCCCATTGAGCCAGGGCGCGAGGGATCATGACGGTGACTTCAAAACCGGTTGAGGTGCTATGGGGTTGTGTGCTGATCATGGCGCTGCTCGCGGTGAGCGGCTGTACCAGTGCGCCCAAGCCCCCACCAGCCGCGGCACCCGCGAGTGGCATGACGACGCCAGCAAGCACCGCTCCACTCGAACCGGCGGTCCCGGTCTATGCCGGACCCTGGGAGGATCCCAGCAATCCGCTCTATCAGCGTACCATCTACTTCGATTACGACAAGGCGGAGGTGCGGCCCGAATACCTGCCGCTCCTGCGTACCCATGCGCGCTATCTGGGAACGCACGCCTCGCAACGGGTCACGCTGGAAGGGCATACCGACGAGCGCGGTTCGCGTGAATACAACCTCGCGCTCGGCGATCAGCGTGCCGAAGCCGTGCGGCGGTTGATGATCGCCGATGGGGTGCAGCCCAATCAGCTCTCGACCTTGAGTTATGGTGAGGAGCGTCCCGCCAACACGGGGCGTACCGAGCAGGCTTGGCGACAGAACCGTCGGGTCGTGATCCAATACTAAAGGCTCCGCGAACCAGCCGCCGGTTTGTCCAAGCGGCCCGTGCGCAGCCATTTCCAGGAGAGGATGCGATGGACTCCCGATCGCTCAAATGCATGCTGGCCCGTGGGCTGATCACCGCGGCCCTGGCCCTGGCCCTGCCCGCCGCTGCCGTGGCCGACCCCATGCTCGAAGGTCGGATCGCGCGGATCGAACGGATCCTCGATAACCAGGCCGGCTCGGAACTCCTGCTGCAAATGCAACAGATGCAGATGGAGATGCAGGAACTGCGTGGGCTCGTTGAGCTGCAGCATTTCGAGATTCAGCGCCTCCAGCGGCAGCAACGCGGCCAATTCATCGATGGCGATTCACGACTCGGCAGTGAGCGCGATGACCCCCCGGATGCGCGCTTCAGCGATGGCACTCCGGTTGATCCCAATGATCCCAGCGACCTCTCGCTACCCGGCGCGCTCGACCTCAGCGTCAGCGATCCCGCTCGCAGCGCACGTCCGACGGCCTCAGGGCCGACATCGTCCGCCGCGACCGGAATTCCATCCTTGCCCTCCCCCGAAACCAGCGGCGGTAGCGAGCGCGACAGCTATGCGGCGGCGTTCGAACTGCTGAAAGATCGTCAGTTCGAGCAAGCTCAAGAGGCCTTCAACGATCTCCTGCGCCGCTATCCTCAAGGGCAATTTACCGACAATGCCCGCTATTGGCTCGCCGAGACCTACTATGCCCAGCGCAACTACCCCGCCGCGATGGCGGAATTCGACCGGCTCGTCCAATTGAATTCGCAGAGCCCCAAAGTGCCCGGTGCCTTGCTCAAGATCGGTTCCATCCAAGCCGAGCAGGAGGATCTGGAGCAGGCCCGCGCTATCTTCCAAGAGATCATCAACCGCTACCCCCGAACCACGGAGGCACGGCTCGCGAGAAGCCGTCTTGATCAACTGGGCGCGGCCCCGCGTTGAGCATCACTGCTTACGCTGGCCGGGTCAACGGATCACCAACGTCCGTTGCGCGCACCGAGCTGGTGCGTTGATGGAGGCGATCACGTTGACCTGCGCGCCACTCATGAGCACAGGTCTCGGCTACCCCACTGGTTGCGAGACATCCTGATATAGCAGGAGCGCCAGTGGCCCTTCAAAACCGAACGGTGAGACCGTATAATCACGCACTTTAGCGCCCTTAGCTCAGTTGGTAGAGCATCTGACTTTTAATCAGGTGGTCGCAGGTTCGAGCCCTGCAGGGCGCACCAAATTAAACAAGGGCTTAGGTTCATCGCCTAAGCCCTTTTTCATTGCGGAACCCAAATTAGGTGACGCTGTAGGTAACACGCGGCTGCTGAGCGCCCAAATCCCCCGACCGCAAACCCGGTCTGAGCTTGCCCGCCAGCTCACGGATCGCCTCGACGGCTTGAGCCCGGGCGGCACAAGGGAGGGGGAACCCATGTCCCCGGATGACTGCGCTAAGGAGTCAGGCATGACCCTCACCGACAGCGCATATTCATAGATCACGTCACTGTGCCCTCTGCGGGGCGCCCCTGGTTGCCCCGCAAGGCCAGCCGCCCGCCGCCTTCGTCTGCCCCGGCCATCCGCTGCTCGACGCCGTCATCGATCTCACCCTGGAGCGCAACCGCGACCTGCTCAAGCACGGCACCCTGCTGGTCGACGAGCGCGACCCCGGCACCGCGCCGCGCGTGGTCTTCTATCTGGAGCACGCCATCCAGGATGCTGGACTCACCCGCGCCGGGGAACGCCGCATCGTCTCCAAGCGCATGCTGTATGTGGAGCAGGACGCCGACGGCGCCACCCGCTACGTCCACTATGCCCCCTATCTCGACTATCGTCCGCTGGCGCCGGACGAGCCGGGAATCGACGCCATCCTCGACCGCACCGAGTGCCGGTGGATCGACCGCGAGCTGGAAAGGAAGGCCCAGCTCTCGCCGCTCCCGCCGGTGGTACTCGGCGGTCTGTTGGTGGTCCCGATCGGACTGATCCGGGCCATGACCGGCCAGACCAGCAACGAGCCGACCCATCCGGTCGACACCCAAGCCAGCGCTGCCCGCGCTCGCGCCATCGTCATGGCGGTCGAGCGCGGCCTCGGCTTCGAGCCGACCGACCGTGAATTCGAGAAGCTCGGTTACGACATCGAGAGCCGTGTCCCAGGAACCGGCAAGCTGCGCTCCAGGCGATCGCAAAACGACTGTTCTCTTCTTTTACGAGGCGGCAGTGCGACTTGTTGACGGTCCAGCGCCAGAAGCCACGGAAACAGCCGCGAATCCTGGAGAAGACGCAGCCTATGTCGACATCATGGCCACGTTTTGCGCGCAATACGGCCTAGACGGGAACGGCGTCACGGAGGAGGACGAAGCGCTTCACTCGGCCCTCGAGACCTTCGGGCGGTATAACGTTGGCTATCACGTCTGGCCATATTGGCGTGAATATGTTCAGAACACATGCGCGCGCATGGGTATCCCGCCGATTCCGGTTCCGATGTATCGGCTTCCAGCGTCGTCCGCACCTAACGCCGACAGGATCAGTGAATCGACACCATGAGGGTTCCAGGAGGAGACCATGGGGTTCTGGCATACCGGGTATTTTGAGTTCAAGGATCCGCTGGATCTTGACGGCGCCTACAAGCCAGGTCCGACGATCTATCGCTGCCAACAGTGCGAAGCGACCTTCAACACAGCGGGCGCTGCGGACGCACCGTTTCGGGCATCATACCCACTACCGACCAACCCTCTTTCTCGCCGGCCGTGAAGTCGGGACGACGCCCGCGCGCGACCATCGCGCGGGCGAATCGCAGCAGGCTTACGCCATCCTCGGGGGATGCGGCGAAGTGGCGGACGAGGGCCTCGGTGCATCCGCGCAGCGCGTCGCCTTCCTCCGTGCCGGCTTCGAGCGCGTCATCGGTTCGGTCGTCGTCCGGAACCAATGCGGCCAATCCCTTTGGCGCGCTCATCGAACGGAAGGCGGCCTCATCGTCCGGCCTCCAGTCTCAGCACGGTCTTCG
Source organism: Thiocapsa imhoffii (assembly GCF_016583985.1). Lineage (GTDB taxonomy): Bacteria > Pseudomonadota > Gammaproteobacteria > Chromatiales > Chromatiaceae > Thiocapsa > Thiocapsa imhoffii. The sequence goes on from NZ_NRSD01000005.1 coordinate 160,845, forward strand.
ATCCCGTCGCGCGGGCATACCGGTCGAGCGTGCGCAGGCTGGGCAGGGTCCGGCCACTCTCCAGGCGGGCGACGGTCGATTACGAGGTGCCCATTCGCTCGGCGACCTGAGCTTGACTCAGGCCGGCGCGGGTGCGTGCGGCGATCAGCTCGCGGGTAACGGCGTATTCCGCCTCCATGGACTCGTATGCGGCGCGGGTCTTGGTCTCTTCCAGCAGGCGGGCCTTCAAATCTGCGAGCTTCATCATCGGTCACGATGTACGTCTATCGCTCACGCGCGGCATAGAACGCCGTCTTGGAGACGCCCGCTTGACGCGCCATCGACGCGATGAGGGTCGGGGAGAAAGGCGCCTTGGGACAGTCCACCGTGACCTTGTAGCGCCTGCCGCCTTCATCCTTGACCCACTGCTCGTGTGAGCCGCTGCCGCCCTTACGGTGCTCGAAACCGAGTGTGCGTAGAATCCGCTTGACCTCGGCGCAGGTCAGCGGCGGGAAGTGCCCGCTCATTGAGCGAGTGACAGCGGGAGGCGTCCATTGAACGGGCGATGGGTGTCGTCGTGTCGGCGGATGCGGCGCCAGAAGGCGAACCACCAGAAGCGCAGCCAGTACCGCAGCGGCGCGCGGCGATTCAGCAGCGCGTCGGCATAGGGCTGGTCTTCCCCGTCCCATGCCTCGCGCACGTAGTCGTTGATCATGGCGTCCAGCTTGCCCTTGGCCTCCTCGAAGGTCTCGCCTTGGGCGGCCAGGTCGAAGTCCAGGCAGAGGGCGACCCAAACGCCCGGCGCCTCGCGCTCGGCGTAGCAGCGGACCTTCAGCTCGGAAGGGCGGATCGTCGTCATTGACACATTATGGGATGAATTGAGACGGACTGTTGTCCATCGTTACCGCGAGGGTGCCCTCTGTCAACTTTCTCGGATCGGTCATCCCTGCCGCTGCGCGCGGGGCATCTCCACCTCGTTGCCGGCCTCGATCTCGCCGACGATTCGCAGCGCGTAGCTGGCCCATGCGTCCAGGGCTCCGCGGCGCTCTTCGAGATACAGCGCGCGGTTGTAGGTGCCGGCCACGCCAGCCCTTGAGCCAGAGACGTGGTTGATGGTGGCCTCGATGACATGCGGCGGGATGTGCAGATCCTCGGTCATGCGGGTGGCGAGCGTGCGGCGAAGGTCATGCAGCGTCCAGGGTGCGATGCCAGCGCGACCGTCCAGGCGTGCCTTCGACTTCGACCAGCCCGAGAACGATGTCGGCGGCTTGCCCTCGCGGGTGATGCCGGACGTGAACACGAAGTCAGTCTTGAGGCGCATCGCGCGCTGCTCGGCCTTGCGGTCCTCCAGGATCGCCAGGACCGGTTCGGACAGGTGAACAATGTGCTCACGATGATTCTTGGTGCGGCTCTCCGGTAGCGTCCAAGTGGAGCCGTTGATCTCACTCCAGCGCATCCCGCCCACTTCTTCGCGGCGCTGCCCCGTGAACATCAGGATTCGCACGATCCCGGTAAACAGGTCGCCGTGGTTGACCTGGGTCGGTTCGGTGCCCTGCCAGATCGCACGCATCTCATCGAGTGTCAGCACGCGCTCGCGGCTGTGCTCGGCGCCCGGCTTCTTGATCCCTGCGGTCGGATCGAGGGTGATGATCTCGCGATGCAGCGCCGATCCGAACAGCATCGACAGATAGGCCAACGTCCGGTTGGTCATGACCTCGGAGCCGCGCTCCACGAGCACGTCCAGCACGTCCATGACATCGCGCTTGGTGATCTTGGCCATCGGTCGTGCGCTCCAGTCGGCGAACAGATCCGATTCGAGCATGCGCTTGATCTCGGCCATCGTGCGCGGCGCCGGCTTGCGGTTCTGGCGACCGCGGTATTTGCGCAGGAACTCGCCGACGACGGCCACGAAGGTGTTGCGGCTCGCATCGATTTGAGCCACCTTGCGCTCGGCCTTCACTTCGGTGGGAGCAAGTCCCTGGGCGGCGCGATTCATCGCCTCTTGGGCCTGCCGGCGCGCAGTGGGCAAGTCCAACTCGGTCGCGGTTCCGAGATTGGTGCGCGTCATTTTCCACGCGCCGTCCTTCAGGGTGCGGACCATGACGAAGTAGGTCTTGCGCTTCCTGCCGACGCGCAGACCGAACGCGGGGAGGACGGTATCGAAGTAATCCTCTTGGGCTTTGTCGGCCGGCGGGGAGACCTTCTCGACGAACGGGATGGTGAATCGCTTCCTGGGCATGATCTGTTACCTAATCCGGTTTAGGTGACAGTATAGGTAACAGGATCGGGTGTTTCAGACTGTTACCTAGCGTTAGTAGCAGTCTATAACATGCAGCAGAAAAAAGAATTATAACTAAGGCTTATGATAGTTTTCCCGGACTGATAAGTTATGGTCCGAGATGGCCTGAAATCGGCTTTTCGCTGATTTTTATTCAGGTGGTCGCAGGTTCGAGCCCTGCAGGGCGCACCATAAAAACAACGGCCTAGGTGTAAAACGCTTAGGCCGTTTCCTTTTGAGGTCGGTTTCGTCCCCGCTCCGTCCCCATTTCGCCGGTCCCAAGCGGCCGGATTACCCACGAACTCACGCGACCATCTGCGTCCGAACCTGCGACGCTGCATCCACTCAGTCAAGGACCATTTAAGTGACTCGACTCGCCTTGACCGCGGCGGGATGACGTTGCCCACAACAGATGCAGTGTGTTCGGGTGCCCGAGTCGGATCGACGTCTCCCGTGACGCCGCGGCGTTAGCGCCAACGAAGAGCAGTCCCTGAAAATGTCCATCGGATCGATATCATAACGATATGACATATCGAAAAAAGGGTCTGCTTCCGCAGCGAATCGGTCCATGGAAATGTCCGGCATCCGCGCACGTGCCAACTCCTTCACCAGCGTGTTCGAGGACGCCAAGGGTGGATTCGCGAGTGTGCCAGGATGTTCGCCGCGCTCCAGCAAACCGGGTTCCCCGCGGCCGCCGCTCAGCCTGATTCCGGTTCATAGGCCAGGTTTGGGGCCAACCAGCGTTCGATCTCGGACTTCGGCATGCCTTTGCGTTCGGCATAGTCGGCGACCTGATCGCGCGCGAGCTTGCCGACCGCGAAATAGCGGCTGTTGGGGTGCGAGAAATAGAGTCCGCTGACTGCCGCGGTGGGCACCATCGCTTTGGACTCGGTGAGCCAGATACCGACGTTGCGTTCGACGTCCAGCGCCTGCCAGAGCAGATCCTTTTCGGTGTGGTCGGGCGAGGCCGGGTAGCCCATCGCGGGCCGGATGCCTTGGTAGCGCTCCTCGATCATCTCCTCGTTCGTCAAATCCTCCTCTGGGGCGTAGCGCCAATGGCGCGTGCGCACCCGCGCATGCAGCATCTCGGCGAGGGCCTCGGCGAGGCGGTCGGCGATGGCCTTGAGCATGATGGCGGAGTAGTCGTCGTGATCGGCCTCGAAGGCGGCGACCCGCGCATCGATGCCGATCCCGGCGGTGCAGGCGAAGCCGCCGACATAGTCCGGGATGCCGGTCTGCGCCGGAGCGACATAATCGGCGAGACACTCATTGAATTTACCCGCGGGCTGCTTGCCCTGTTTGCGCAGACAGTGGAAGGTGAGGATTGCCTCGCTGCGTTCCTCGTCAGGATAGACCAGGATGTCATCGCCAACGCTGTTCGCGGGAAAGAGACCGATGACGGCGGCGGCGCCGAGCCACTTCTCGGTGATGATCTGGTGGAGCATCGCTTTGGCGTCATCGAATAGCTTGCGCGCCTCCACGCCTTTTTCCGGGTCATCGAGGATCTGCGGGAAACGGCCACGCAGTTCCCAGGCATGGAAGAAAAAGGTCCAGTCGATATAGGCGGCGATCTCCGAGAGTGGGATCTCATGCAAGACCTGCACCCCCAACTCGGCTGGGACGGGGGGTTGGTAGTGCTCCCAATCAATGGGGGTTCGATTCGCCCGGGCCTGCGCGAGCGGGACCAGATCGCGCGCCTCATCCCGTTGGGCGCGGCGCTGGCGGATCTGCTCGTATTCCTCCCGGACGTTGGCGACGAAGCCCTCTTTCAGGTCCTTCGAGAGCAGGCTGCCGGCGACGCCAACGGCACGCGAGGCGTCCTTCACGTGGATCACCGGAAAGTCATACTGGGGTTCGATCTTGACCGCGGTATGCAATTTCGAGGTGGTCGCGCCCCCAATCAGGAGGGGAATGGTGAACCCCTGGCGTTTCATTTCCTTGGCGACATGCACCATTTCATCCAGTGACGGGGTGATGAGGCCCGACAATCCGATGATGTCGGCATTCACCTCGCGAGCCTTGGTGAGGATCCGATCGGCCGGCACCATCACGCCCATGTCGACCACGTCATAGCTGTTGCATTGCAGGACCACGCCGACGATGTTCTTCCCGATGTCGTGCACATCCCCTTTGACCGTGGCCATGAGGATGCGGCCTTGCGTCTCACCCTCGCATTTCTCGGCCTCGAGATAGGGCTCCAGGTAGGCGACCGCCTTCTTCATCACACGCGCCGATTTCACCACCTGGGGCAGGAACATCTTGCCCTCGCCGAAGAGGTCGCCGACCACGTTCATGCCGTCCATCAACGGACCTTCAATGACGTTGATCGGAGCGCCGAGCAACTGGCGCGCCTCTTCGGTATCCTCGACGATGAAGTCGGTGATGCCCTTGATGAGCGCGTGCTCGATGCGCTTCTGCACCGTCGCCTCGCGCCAGGAGAGATCCTGCTTATTCTCGATGCCACTCCCATCACCCTTGTACTTGGGCGCGATGTCGAGCAGGCGTTCGGTGGCATCGGGGCGGCGATTGAGGATGACGTCCTCGACCGCTTCGCGCAGTTCCGCCGGCAGGTCGTCATAGATCGCCAACTGGCCAGCGTTGACGATGCCCATGTCCATCCCGGCGCGGATGGCGTGGTAGAGGAAGACCGAATGGATCGCCTCGCGCACCGGGTCGTTGCCGCGGAAGGAGAAGCTGACGTTGGAGACCCCGCCCGAGACCTTGGCATAGGGCAGTTCGCGCTTGATGCGGTGCGTCGCCTCGATGAAGTCAACGGCGTAGTTGTTGTGCTCCTCGATCCCGGTGGCGACCGCGAAGATATTGGGGTCGAAGATGATGTCCTCGGGCGGAAAGTCGAGTTCATCGACCAGGATGCGGTAGGCCCGCGCGCAGATCTCGAACTTGCGCTCTTGGGTGTCCGCCTGACCGACCTCGTCGAAGGCCATGACTACCGTCGCCGCGCCATAGCGCTTGATCTTGCGGGCCTGTTCGCGGAAGGGTGTCTCGCCTTCTTTCAAGCTGATGGAGTTGACGATGCACTTGCCCTGCACGCACTTGAGCCCGGCCTCGATCACCGACCATTTCGAGGAGTCGATCATGATGGGCACGCGCGCGATGTCCGGCTCGGCGGCGATCAGGTTGAGGAACCGGACCATCGCGGCCTCGGAGTCGAGCATCGCCTCGTCCATGTTGATGTCGATGATCTGCGCCCCGTTCTCGACCTGTTGGCGGGCGACATCGAGCGCGGTATCGAAATCGCCATCGAGGATGAGTCGCTTGAACTTGGCCGAGCCGGTGACATTGGTGCGCTCGCCGATATTGATGAAGCTGGCTTGTGGGGTCATGGGTAGGATTCGCTATCACGGGAGGCTGATCGCCTTGCGTTCGGTTCAGCCGTTGAATGGGGTCGCGATGACTCGGCCCCGGATGTCGCGCGGTCCGGGTGGTCAGAATGGGCACATTATCCTGGAAAACCGCCTCGTTTGGTCGCCGCGTCCACACCCGAGTGCCGACGAACCGGGATCCTCAGCCGCCCTGTGCCCCCGCAAACCGGTGGGCAGGCTCACCAGCCGCGCTCCAGGAGCGGTTTCAGATAGCGCCCCGTGTGTGAATCCGGATGAGCGGCGATGGTCTCGGGGGTCCCGGTCGCGATGATCTCACCACCGCGATCCCCGCCTTCTGGTCCGAGATCGATGATCCAGTCCGCGGTCTTGATGACATCCAGATTGTGCTCGATCACGATGAGGGTGTTCCCATGGTCACGCAAGCGGTGCAGGACGTCGAGCAGATGTTTGATGTCATGCACATGTAGGCCGGTGGTCGGCTCGTCAAGCAGGTAGAGCGTGCGGCCGGTTGCCCGCTTGCCAAGCTCGCGACTGAGCTTCACCCGCTGGGCTTCGCCGCCGGACAGGGTCGTCGCGCTCTGACCGAGGCGCACATAGGCTAGTCCGACATCCAGCAGCGTCTGGAGTTTGCGCTTAATCAGGTGCACGGGGGCGAAGAACGTGAGCGCGTCCTCGACGGTGAGGTTCAGCACCTCGTCGATCGTGAGTCCCTTGTAACGGATGTCCAGGGTCTCGCGGTTATAGCGCCGACCCTTGCAGGTGTCGCACTGGACATAAATGTCGGGCAGAAAGTGCATCTCGACACGAATCAGTCCATCCCCCTTGCAGGCCTCGCACCGACCGCCCTTGACATTAAAACTAAAGCGCCCCGGTCCATAGCCACGGGAGCGCGCCTCGGGGACGGCTGCGAAGAGATCCCGCACCAGGTTAAACAGCCCGGTATAGGTTGCCGGGTTGGAGCGGGGGGTGCGACCGATCGGGCTCTGATCGATATCGACCACCTTGTCGAAGTGCTCAAGACCCTCGATCGCCCGATGCGCGGCCGGCTGACGGCTGGCGCCATTGAGCTGGCGCGCGGCGACCGGGAAGAGGGTGTCGTTGATGAGGGTCGATTTACCCGATCCAGAGACGCCGGTCACGCACACGAGACTCCCGATCGGAATCGCGGCGTCGACCGTGCGGAGATTATGGCCGCAGGCGCCGAGAATCCGCAGTTGTCGCTGCGGGTCGTTGGGGGTACGCACGCTTGGGATGGCAATGCGTTCCTCACCAGAGAGGTAGCGACCGGTCAAGGATCCGGGCACGGTGGCGATCTCATCCGCGGTCCCAAGGGCGACCACCTCGCCCCCGTGCACCCCGGCGCCCGGTCCCAGATCCACGACGAGATCGGCGCAGCGGATCGCCTCCTCATCGTGCTCGACCACGATCAGCGTATTGCCAAGATCGCGCAGATGATTGAGCGTTTTCAACAGGCGCGCATTGTCGCGTTGGTGCAACCCGATCGAGGGTTCATCCAGGATGTACATGACCCCGACCAGGCCGGCGCCGATCTGGCTCGCGAGTCGGATCCGCTGCGCCTCCCCGCCCGAGAGGGTCTCGGCGCTGCGCTCGAGGCTCAGATAATCGAGCCCGACATCCACCAGAAAACCCAGCCGCGCGGCGATCTCCTTGATGATCCGAGTGCCGATCTCCCCGCGCTGACCGGGCAGTTCGAGCCCCGTGAAGAACCGCAGCGACTCCCCGATCGGCAGGGCGGTGAGCGCGGGGAGCGTCTGGTCGCCGAGAAAGACATGACGGGCCGCCTCGTTCAACCGCGAGCCCGCACAGCTGGGGCAGGGCTGGCGTGAGAGGTATTGGGCAAGTTCCTCGCGCACGGCGCTGGAGTCGGTCTCACGATAGCGCCGCTCCAGCGTGCGCAGGATGCCTTCGAACGGGCGGCCCTGACCGGCGCCGCGGCCGCGGCTGGACTTCAGCCTGATGCGCTCCTTGCCGGTGCCGAACAGAAGTCGCTCCTGAGTGGTCCGCGCGAGCTGGTTCCAGGGTGTTCGGATATCGAAACCATCGTGCTCGGCCAGCGCCTGAATGGTCTGAAAACTGGTGATGTTGCGTTGATCCCAGCCCCGGACCGCGCCCTCGACGAGACTGCGTTCGGGCTGCGCGACGACCTTGTCCGGGTCGAAATACTGCTCCGAGCCCAGACCATCGCAGGTGGTGCAGGCCCCGGCGGGATTGTTGAAGGAAAAGATTCGCGGTTCGAGTTCCGGGATGTTGTAACCACAGATCGGGCACGCGAAGGAGGACGAGAAGGTCAGGAGCGCCTGCTCGGGGGCATCGAGCGCGGCAATGCGGGCGCGACCGCCCGAGAGCTTGAGCGCGGTCTCGAGCGATTCGGCGAGGCGCAGGACCAGATCGGGCCGCACTCGGAACCGGTCGACCACGACCTCGATGTCGTGTTTCTTGCGCAGATCGAGTTCGGGCGGATCATCGAGTTCGTAGAGATCACCATCGATCCGCGCCCGCACGAACCCCTGCGCATGCAGTTCCGCGATCAGGCGATGGTACTCACCCTTGCGGGCCGAGACCACGGGCGCGAGCAGCATCACGCGCTCGCCGGGTGGCAACTGGAGCACCTGATCAACCATCTGGTCGATCGTCTGTGCCTCGAGCGGCTCGCCATGCGTTGGGCAACGCGGCTGACCGACCCGCGCGAACAAGAGGCGCAGATAGTCGTAGATCTCGGTGATGGTGCCAACAGTCGAGCGGGGATTATGCGAGGTGGTCTTCTGCTCGATCGAAATCGCGGGCGAGAGTCCCTCGATCTGGTCGACATCAGGCTTCTCCATGACCGAGAGGAACTGCCGGGCATAGGAGGAGAGCGATTCGACATAGCGGCGTTGACCCTCGGCATAGATGGTGTCGAAGGCGAGGGAGGATTTCCCGGAACCGGACAATCCAGTGAAGACGATGAGGCGCCCGCGGGGGAGTTCGAGGTCGATGTTCTTGAGATTATGGGTCCGTGCGCCACGAATGCGGATGGTGTCCATGATGCTGCGTGATCCACGCCCCTGCTGGCCAAACCGCCATTCTAACCCAGCCGGATCGGACCGCTCGACGGGGCGCTGGCAGCGGCGCCAGTGCCCCAGCGCGCGGGGTCCCTCCAGACGCCCGCCCCGCCGGTCTCCGTCTCGTCGCCCATGGGCCCGTCAAACCCCAACGGATCGGTTATCATGTGCCGATTCGCCGTCTCCTCAGTCTGGGCCCTCGGTTTGACTTCGACCCATCACACGCTGGTTGCCTTCACCGCGCTGGAGAAGCGCGCCGCGATCGGTCTCGCGGCCATCTTCTCGACGCGCATGCTCGGGCTCTTCATGATCCTCCCGGTCTTCGCGCTCTATGCACACGATTTACAGGGCGCGACCCCCTTGCTCGTCGGGCTTGCGATCGGGGCCTATGGCTTGACCCAGGCGCTGTTTCAGATTCCGCTCGGTTTGTTGTCGGACCGGATCGGGCGCAAGCCAGTCATCTACGGTGGCCTGGTCCTCTTTGCCCTCGGCAGTGTCATCGCGGCCCTGTCGGAACAGATCTCCTGGGTCATCTTCGGGCGCGTGCTCCAGGGCAGCGGAGCCATCGCGGCGGCGACCATCGCGTTGACGGCCGATCTGACACGCGACGCGGTGCGCACCCGCGCCATGGCGGCGATCGGGATCAGTGTCGCCCTGTCCTTTGCCGCGGCACTCGTGCTCGGGCCGCCCTTGGCCCGGTGGCTGGGCATCGGGGGCGTCTTCTGGTTGACCGCCGGGCTCGCAATTGCCGGCATGCTGGTGTTGGCCTATGTCGTTCCCGATCCCGAGCGCTCGAGCGTGCATCGGGAGGCGCAGCCCGTGCTCGATCAATTCTCCGGGGTGCTCGCCAATCCAACCCTCCTGCGGCTCGATCTGGGGATCTTTCTGCTGCATCTCACCATGGTGAGTCTCTTCGTGGTGCTGCCGTTGTCGATCGAAGCGGCGGGGCTGGCTGCCGTCGATCATTGGCTGCTGTATCTTCCCGTGGTCCTGCTGGCGATCCTGGCCATGGTGCCCTTCATCATCATGGCTGAACGAGGTGGGCGCGTGAAATCGGTCCTGCTGGGCTCGGTGGTGGCGATGGGCGCGGCCATGTTGGGGTTCTATTTCTTCAACGACTCGATCTGGATTCTCGGGGTGCTGCTTTTCGTGATGTTCACCGTCTTCAACCTCATGGAGGCGATCTTGCCGTCACTGGTCTCGAAGGCCGCGCGGGCCGGTGCACGCGGAACGGCGATGGGCGTTTTCTCTAGTTCGCAGTTCGTTGGCGCCTTCCTTGGGGGGTTGCTTGGCGGACTCGCGCATCAGAGTTTCGGTGCCGATGCGGTCTATCTCGTGGGTGCCACGACCGCGGCCCTGTGGATCGTCTTGGCGGCCACCCTGGTGGTGCCCGCAAACCTGACGGCGCATGTGCTCGCCTTGGGTGATCACTCGGTGCAGGAGAGCGCCGGCCTGCAGTCGCGCCTCTTGGCGATCCCGGGCGTTGAGGATGCGGTGGTCGCGCTCGATGAAGGCGTGGCTTACCTCAAGGTGGACAGTGGTCGCTTGGATTGGTCAACATTGCAGACATTTTCCGCCAGGGCCTGAGGCGTTCTCGCTGAGGTCGTTGGCGTCTTTTTGGGCACCACGCGCGTCCGCTGAGGGCGCGGATTGGAGGACGGCATGGCAGGCGTCAACAAGGTGATTCTCATCGGCAACCTGGGTGCGGACCCGGAGGTGCGGTACATGCCCAGTGGCGACGCAGTGGCGAATGTGCGCATCGCGACGAGCGAAACCTGGAAGGACAAGAACACGGGCGAGAAGCAGGAGCGCACCGAATGGCATCAGGTGGTGTTCTTCGGCAAGCTTGCTGAGATCGTCAAGCAGTATCTCCACAAGGGCTCCAAGATCTACGTCGAAGGCAAGCTGCGCACCCGCAAGTGGCAAGGCCAGGACGGACAAGATCGCTACACGACGGAGATCGTGGTCGACATCAACGGCACCATGCAGATGCTCGACAGTCGTTCGGGCGGGGGCGGCGCAATGGGTTCCTCCGTGCCGTTCGATGACGACGCCAGCCAGCCGTCACGCGGCGGCGGTCAACGACCCCGGTCCCAAAGTCCGGCGCCCGCATCAGGCGGCAGTGCGCAACCACAATCTGACTTCGACGACGACATTCCTTTCTAGGTGCGTCCCCGGCGCAGGACGGCCCGTCAGGCTTCCGCGCTTGGCGGCCTCCCGAGGATCCCGTCGTGGGGAGGCGTCGCGTCCCTCTCGGTTCTGAACCCGGTCCAACCCCTGGCCTGACGTTATAAGGAAGCCAACCCGCAGCTGTCGGTGCCGTTGGTGATCCGCGTGGTGCTGGGATTTCGGCCAAAAAAAAGCCCGGAGATTCTCCGGGCCCTTCGTTTTGGTGGCGGATGGTTGACCCCGTGAACCCGGTCTCACTGTGATGCATAGCGATGGATCAGGCCGGAGCGGGATGCTGCGGGACAGAGAGTGTTCGTGAGGGAACCTGGCCGATGGTTGACCGCAGGAATGGGTCCTCGGTCAGCCATTTCGGAGCGGTGCGAACGGGTACGATTCCTGCGTAATCACCGCGACAGCAGCTCGATGTAGGGCTGGTAGCTGTAGCTGCGATTTTTCTTCTGTCCGGTCATTTCCGTCACGATGCCCAGGTTTTCCAGTACCTTGACCGCTGCAGTGGCGGTCGGAAAGGTGGTTTCCAGTCTTTGCCGCACCCGCTCGATGGTGAAGCGCGGCATCATTGGCAGCAACTCGAACAGCCGGTAGCTGGCGGGGCCGGCCTTGGGATCTTCTAGCAGGCGGCGCCGATCCGCTGAGATCAAGCTGGCGACTGAGATGATGCTGCGTTCGGCGTCACTGGCGGCTGTCGCTACGCCTTCGAGGAAGAACGCGACCCAGGACTCCCAGTCACCTTCGGTGCGGATGATCGAAAGGCGCCGGTAGTACTCGGCCTGATGCTGCTTTAGGTAGCCGCTGAGGTACATGAGCGGTTCCTCCAGCAATCCCCAGTGTTCGAGAAGCGCCGCGATCAGCAGGCGCCCGATGCGACCATTGCCATCGAGGAAGGGGTGGATGGTTTCGAACTGGGCGTGTGCCAGCGCAATCCTGACTAGCGGCGGTAGCGTGCCTGTCTCGTCGTGAATGAATTGCTCCAGGGCGCCCAGCAGATCTCCCACCCAGTCGGCCGGTGGCGGCACGAAAGCGGCGTTGCCCGGACGGGTGCCGCCGATCCAGTTCTGGGAGCGCCGCAGTTCCCCAGGTTGCTTGCCGGCGCCGCGCGCCCCGTCCAGCAGGACACGGTGGGCCTCACATAGCAGGTGCACGCTGATGGGCAGTCCATTGGGGTCGCGCAGGTTGTCCTGTACCAGCCGGAATGCGCGCAGATAGTTGGTGACTTCCTCGACATCGTCCGTGTTGCTGACGACGAATCCCGCTTCCTCGTCGAACAAGTCGGTCAGCGTCGCCTGGGTGCCTTCGATTTGTGAGGTGAGCAGGGCCTCCTTGCGGATAGCGCTGTACAGCAGCCAGTCCACCGACGGCACCAGCCCGGACACCCCGGAAAGGCGGGCGAGCGCCAGCTCTGCCTGATGATTCAGGTCGGCATACGCCTCTGGGGCCAGCTCAGGATTGGTGGGCGCGAGGGGATGCGGGACGAAGGCCCGAACCGGTTCGCCCAACGTCGTCGAGATGGCGTGAGTGCCCGTGATTCGCTTCATGCGAAAGCTATCTTTAATATGATCTTCATGTATTAAAGAATTCTTTAATATTGAGCGCCAGCATTAAAGCAGTCTTTGATCAGAGGGCCTGCCTCTGGCCTACCTCCTGAACTGTCAAGGATGTTTGAAGGTCGCCGGGCGGTACTGCCGCAGAATCAGCTTCTTGCGCGATCGGTCATGGCCACTGCCGCTTCCGCATCACGTACTGCCTGTCTGCCCAGGCAAACTGGAAGAACTCTTTCATATCTGGCACTTCAGCCGCGCCGGATTGAGCTGTGCGATTGACCGCCCACGCACTGTCACAAAGCGAGCCGTTCACATCGCGCAACGCGGCGATCAGGGTGACCAGTGCGTAGATGGCGTACTTGGCGGCAATATCCAGTTGCGAGGCTCGGACATGAAGCGGCTCTACCTCCATCCGCTGCTGGTTGAGATCACTCATCAGACTGGCCGCAGCATCGCCAAACGCAATGCTCGCGATCCGACCATTCATCTGCGCACGTTCGCGCTCCCGGGGCGTAGCCTGGGTGAGCATGATCTGGTTCGCAATCTCGCCCCACCGCGCGATGGGGTCCACCATCGCCGGATGCCGGATGCCGGATGCCGGATGCCTGATGCCTGTGGCCGGTAAGCTTGTTGATGTTGGAATAGCGCCCGCCGGGGTGAGCGAAAGTGTCAAGGAATCCCAGGATCTCAATTGGTAGTGAATCGGATTGAAATCCATCCAGTGCCGTCACGTTGCGCGCAGCGCAGACGGCCTTTGCGGCATCGAAGAGGGCGCGAAGCTTGTGACCGTAATCTTCGACGGTTTTGCTGTCGGGAGGAACCAGCTGGTTGCGCGCCATATGGTCGAGGATCAAGACCAGCTTCAAGACCAGCTTCAACACCCGCTCAAGACCAATCGATAGTTCGAAGAAGGCCGAATAGAACAATCCCTTCTTGTCCCCCAGATTGGCGCGACGCAGCGCCGTGAGGCCATTGCAAAGGCATGCTTGAGCAAGCAAGCCACTTGAGGTGGTTCAATTGTAGCCTGCTGGGACCATGCGGTCATGGAGCGCTTCTTTGGTTCACTGAAAAGCGAGTGGCTGGCCGACCAGCGTTACCTCAACCGTGAGCAGGCCCGGCAAGACATCGTTCAGGACATCGAGATGGAGATGGAGTACCACAGCGACCGACTCCACTCGTCCCTGGGGTACATCACCCCACAGCAACATTTTTTAGCGGTTGCTGCTTAATCCGTGTCCGCTGCGACTTGACCAGAACAGGGAAAACAGGGAAAACAGAGAAAAGAGACTGGGCTGGCCGGGAAATAGGCCGATTCGGCACATCCGAAGGGGATGGCACCCGCAGGGCAAACCCTCGGAACCCCGCGCTACGCGGGGATTCGCGTAAAGAAAAAGGGCCTGGAGACGATCCAGACCCTTGTGCTTGGTGGCGGATGGTTGACGGCAGAAATGCTCCCTTAGTCGGCCATTTCGGGCCGGTGCAAAGCGGAGCGAATTCCCGCGAGCTTGCGGGTAGGCAACTGTCCGGAATCTCCGGAGGGTTGCGGGTGCGGGGACCAGTTATCCGGGATTTTCGGATAACTGGTGGAAGGCATCCGTCTTTGCCGGCACCCGCTCGGGTCATGCCTTCGGGGCCATATCGCCCGACGACCGTGGGCCTCGGGGTGAGAGCCGCTCATAGACCTGGCTGCCGAGCCATTTTGATACCAGTTCCTGCATGTTCGGCTTGCCCATGTAGTCGGTGAACAGCTCCTCGTTCAACTCCATCCGCTCGATGAACAGTGATTCCAGCACCTGCCGGAATACCAGCTGGAACTTGTCCAGCGAGTTGACCTCGGCGGCCTTCTGCAGCGCTTCGTTCTGGCTCGCCGCCTCCGCAATCTGGTCGAAAAACAGCTGATCCGCCTCGTTGAGTTCGCCGCCAAAGCGCTCGTTGATGATGTCGATCAGACGTGACAGCGAAACATGTTCCTCACGCACGATTCCGGACCCTACCTCACGTGGCCCGTCCAGCGGTTTGGCATAGCCTTCGTTCAGGCTGATCGAGCCTTCGCTGATCTTCTGTAATCGGTAGTAGTCGAGCTCGACGTCTTCATCGAACTGATAGCCGGGTCCGTTCTTGCGCTTGGGTAGCTTGAGCGCGAGATGGCGCAGATAGGTGAAGAGCTTTTCGAGGTCGCTGTCCTGGTAGGGAATCACCTGACTCAGAAAGCTGTAGAGGTTGCGGAAGGCCTGCAGTTTGCCGCGCCAAAGCTCGGCCTCCTCCTCTTCCGCGTTCTGCATCCGTGCGAAGCGTGCGACCGCCTGGTCCAGAACGGCATTCATCGCCTTGTGATCGCCTGGGCTTTGCCGGCGCTTCGGCGCGAAGAACACGCGAGCAAACTCGGTCACTTCGGTCTGCAGATAGATGCCCGAGGCATCGAGCTCCGCCTTGACCTCGTAGAGCTTGTCCGGATCGACTTGCTCGCCCATGACCGAGCCTTCGTAATACTGGCGGAAGGCGTCCTGGATTTCGGCGGGGTCATTCACGAAATCCAACACGAAGGTGTCATCCTTCAAGGGGTGGGTGCGATTGAGTCTGGAGAGGGTCTGGACCGCCTGAATACCCGCCAAGCGCTTGTCGACATACATGGTATGCAGCACCGGCTGATCAAAGCCCGTCTGGTACTTTTCCGCCACCAGCAGCACGCGGTAATCAGGCTTGGAGAAGGTGTCGGGCAGTGCCTTCTCCTTTACCCCGCCGTTCATCTCCACTTCCGTGTAGGTCTTCTCCGGCGTCTTGTCGTCTTCCACCGTGCCCGAGAAGGCGACCAGGGTCTTGATCGGGTAGCCCTTCTCCTGAATCCTGTGGTCGAACGCCTGTTTGTAACGCACGGCTTCCAGCCGCGAGCCGGTGACCACCATCGCCTTGGCGTGACCGCCGATCTTGTGGCGGGTGAAGTGCTGGAAATGTTCGACCATCACCTCGGTCTTCTGGCCGATGTTGTGCGGATGCATGCGCATGAAGCGGGCCAGCGCCTTGGCCGCCTTCTTGCGCTCGACGTTGGGGTCGTCCTCGGCCTTCTTGATCAGCTTGTAGTAGGTCTTGTAGGTGACGTAGTTCTTCAGAACATCCTCGATGAAGCCTTCATCGATGGCCTGGCGCATAGTGTAGCGGTGGAAGGGCTCGCCATCGCGGCCGAAGATCGCCAGCGTCTTGTGCTTCGGCGTGGCGGTGAAGGCGAAGAAACTCATGTTCGGCTGCCGGCCGCGCTTGGCCATGGCGCGGAACAGGTGCTCAAGCTCGACTTCGCCTTCCTCCTCGGCCATCTCTTGAGCCTTGCGGCGCAATTCGGCGCCTCCCAGCACGCCCTTGAGCTCCGTAGCCGTCTCGCCCGATTGCGAGCTGTGCGCCTCGTCGATGATCACCGCGTACTTGCGGGTCGGCAGGTGGCTCTTCGCAGCGTCGCCGCGCTCCTCGCTCAGCTTGGCCAATTGCCCGGACACGAAGGGAAACTTCTGCAACGTCGTGATGATGATCGGCACCCCGGCTTCCAGCGCTTCGGCGAGCTGACGCGAGTCCGCGTCGATCTTCTGCACCACGCCCTGACGGTGGTCGAACTGGTAGATGGTGTTCTGCAACTGGCGGTCCAGCACAACACGATCGGTGATGACCACGACGCTGTCGAACAGGCGCTCGTCGCGTGCGTTATGCAGGCTGGAGAGCCGATGTGCCAGCCAAGCGATGGTGTTGCTCTTGCCGCTGCCGGCCGAGTGCTCGACCAGGTAGTTGTGCCCCACGCCCTCGCTGGCTGCGGCCGCCACCATCCGGCGCACCGCCTGCAACTGGTGATAGCGCGGAAAGATCAGGCTCTCCTTACGCGCCTTCTTGCCGTCCTCGGTGACCTTCTCCTGCACGTCCACGTGTAGAAAACGTGCGAGCAGATCGAGCAGGCTGTCGCGCTGCAAGACCTCTTCCCACAGGTAGGCCGTCTTGTAGTTGCGCCCGTCTCGGTCGGGGGGATTGCCGGCGCCGCCGTCCAGGCCCCGGTTGAAGGGCAGGAAATAAGTGGATGGACCCGCCAGCCGCGTGGCCATGTGAGCCTCTTCGGTATCGACCGCAAAGTGCACCAGGCTGCGCTTGGCGAACGAGAAAATCGGCTCCCGCGGGTCGCGGTCGTGGCGGTACTGGTGGATGGCGTTCGCCGCCGTCTGGCCGCTCAGGGGATTCTTCAATTCCAGCGTCACGACCGGAATGCCGTTGACCGACAGCACCACATCGAGCGACTTTTCCGACTTCGGGCTGAAGCGCAACTGCCGGGTTAGCCCCAGCCGGTTGGCCTGGTAGCGCGCCTCCAGCTCCGGATTCAGCCCGTGGGCCGGACGGAAGAAGGCAATCCGCAGCGTGCGCCCGAAGCATTTGAAGCCGTGGCGCATGATCTCCAGTGCGCCATGGGTATCCAGCCACTTGCACAGCGACTCCAGCACACGCGCACCGGTCTGCTCGCCGTGTAGCGCCTCCAGCTTCTCCCATACCTTGCTTTGGGTAGCGCGGATGAAGGCCAGCGTCTCGTCGGGAAAAATCGCGCGCTTGCGGTCGAAGCCGTTGGTATCGACGCGCGTGTATCCGTCACCCAGCAAGATCGTCTCGATGGCGGTTTCGAAGGCGGCTTCGGATGTGGACTTCATGGCGTCATCCTTTACGTGTCCGGTTCGTTAGTTAAAGAAACGGCGTTTCCTTCCGGCCTTCTCGGCGCCCCCGATCAGCATGAACATGGTTTGCAGCGCCTTGTTGCGGCACTCGCTGACATTGCCACGCAACAACTGGTCGAAGGAGACCAGCAGGGTGCCGGGATTGGAGAACTCGTCGGCAACCCGCCCTGCGCGGACTTGAATTCCAGGTCGTCACCCTGGGCCCAATCGAGCTGGCCGAGGATATCGAGGGGGTTGATGGGAGCGGGATTCATGAGTGCCTTGCCCCCTGCAACTCGACATCGGGCGCATCCTCCCCGGCCACCAATGGCTTGCCGTCTTGCCAGGTCACAGCGTACTGACCCAGACGCCGCTTTTTCTCCAGCGCCTTGGTGACGGCTCGGTGAAGCGCATCCAATTGCCTTTGCCCCTCAGCGGATGGAATCGTCCTTCGTGAGGCGTTCATCGTTCGGCCTCTTCAATCAGAAGCTGATAATAGACTTGGTGCAAGATATCGCGGTTTTCTTCACATTGCTCAAAAACCAGCACCGGACTTTCCCCATCGTTCATGAAACAGGTGCAGCGATCGACCTGATGGCTGAAATCATCGAGCAGGTGGCGCAGGCTACGGGGAAAGCGCCGCTCGATATCCGCCAGCGGGATGGCATGCCCGCCATGCGCCACTCGCTCGGCGACCCGTAGTTTCGACATTTCGGCGCTGGGCAGCGCCAGATAGATCAACTCGACGCACCAGTCGTCGCGGCGCAACCTCTCAACCAGCCGCAAATAGCTGCGTCCTGCCAGGGTGGTTTCGAAGGCAAAGTCTTCGCGTTTCCTGATTCGCTCCTCGATCGCGCGCAGGAAAATCCGACTGGCGGCGAGCAATTCCCGCTCCGGGGCGAGCGGCGCAAGTCCGGCGGCAATCAGGTCGGCGTTGATGAAATGGGAGCAGCCCGCGACCCTGGGCAGGTATTCCAGCGCGAAGGTGGTTTTGCCCGTGCCATTGGGGCCGGCGATGATCCAGCAATTGGGCCTCACTGCCACATCTCTTCGATGGCGGTTTCGAAAGCGGCTACGCTGGTGCGCTTCATACGGCAGCCCTCGCTTGCTTTTTTCGTAGCCAATAGACGATCACCTGTGCGAACTCCGGCAGCTCGCCGGGTTGGCTGCCGTCCCATTTGGGTAGCTCGCGCGCCGGATCGACGCGGCGGCCGTCCTGCAAGCGTTGCTGAAATGCTGTGAGCACGGCCTTGCGATTGCTGATCAGACGCGGAAGATTAAGGTTGAGCACCGTGTTAAGGGCCTCGTCCATGTCCGCGTCATCCGCCTTGATCGTGCCGTCACCCAGAAAGCGGATCTGCCGTTCGATGGGGTGGGCGGGGTCGCACACGCTGAAGCACAGGACATTGTTGCCCTTGCGGGTATCGCAATGCTGCTCCCGTTCGGGCCGGCCGCGGCCGCCCAGGCAGGCACCATGGAGATTTCCGAAATCAAGCTGCCGCCCGGGGTGGTCGGCCTGGCATTGCCAGTGTTCTATCTTCATGCCCTCGGGTGTGGCCCGGATGCGTGACTGGCAGTAGCAGCACAGCCCGCGCTGCTCGGCCACCAACGCCTGCCGCAAGGCGGCCTTGTCGGCGTAGTTGTCGTAATCGGCATGCGGCTGCTGGCGATGCTGGGTCAAGCTGGCCGGCTCCGGCCCCTTTTGGATGGTCCGCATCTACTCGTTGCCCTCCAGGAAACGAATCAAGGCACTGGCCCGGGTCAACTCGGGCTCGTCTTCGCCCAGTTTGCGTTCGAGATCTGCAATTGCGGCACGGGCATCGTTGAAGCGCTCCTGATCGATCAGCTCGAAGAGGGCCTTTAGCTCACAGTCCACCTCACGGTTGCGCACCGGCGCGCCCATCAACTCCTGCAGGATGCGGTTGGCATCCATGCCATAGGCCTCGGTGGGCAGGGTCACGCCCACCTTGCCATCCACGAATTCGAGGAAGCGCACGCAGCGTGCCGGCACCTCGCCCAGCACCAGCGGCGAATGGGTGGTCACTACGAACTGAGAGGCCTTGAAGATGTCGCGCAGCCGTTGCAGGACATCGCGCTGCCACTTGGGATGCAGGTGCAGCTCGATCTCGTCGATCAAGACCAGCGCCACGCTCTCGGCAATCGGGTCGTCGCTGTCCGGGTTGGCGATGGCCAGGCGCCGGGTGAGGTCGAACACCAGGGCCAGCAGGCCGCGTTCGCCATCGGATAGTTGGTGCAGGTAAAACGGCTGGCCGCGCTTGTCCACCACGAAGCCGAGTCGCGGTTGTTCCTGGATGCGCAGGTTGCCGAACTCGGGCAGCAGCTCACCCACCACGGCACGCAGCGCGTCCAGCACCTTAAGGCGGCGTGGTTCGTTGGCAGCGCCCAACTTCTCCTGGGTGCGGAACCAGTGCATGAACTCGCGCAGCTCCACCTCGCGGTCATGCAGGGCACGGCCGTAGGCGATGGACGGGTTGAAGGGCTTGGCTTCAGGCAGGCTGCGCGGTTGGCCGGGCAACTGGCGCTTGGGCGAGAAATACACCGCCAGTGGCGGATGGGCAGCGTTCTTCAGGCTCGCCAGCGCAACGCGGGTTTCCTTGATGCCGGCATCCGGTTCGCCAGTCAGCGTGCGGCCGCTCAGCGCGTGGGCGAAATCGGTGTCGCCGGTGGCAGCTTCGGCCTGCCGCAGCAGCATGAAGCGGTCGCCCTTGTCGTCCGCCGCGCGCAAGCGCTGCACCCCGACGTTGATAAGCTGGCCATCGATCTGGATGCGGGCGGACACCTCTAGCGAGGCCTTGTCGCTGTGGATGTCGTCATCGGTGAAGTACAGCGGCGCCGAGCGCGAAGGCGTGAACTCCGGCAACGCCCGCGACAGCAATACCGCCAGCGCGTGCAGCACCGTGGACTTGCCCACGCCGTTGACGCCGGCGATCAGTGTCACATCCGGCTCGAAGGCGATGTCGAGCTGCTCGAAGCCGCCACAGTGCGCGAGGGAGAGGGTTTCCAGTTTCATCCGGGCATCTCCTCCAGCGGGATCTGGCCGGTGACAGCGGCCGAGATAAGCGCTGCGCGGCGCTCCTTCAGCAGATTGATGGAGCTTCTGATGTGTTCGCGGACTGGAGTCGAAGTCTCTGCGTCTCGCTTGAGGAATGTGACAATCTCCTCCTGCTCGGCCTTTGGCGGAAGAGGGATATGAATCTCGCCGTATCGCGTTGGGCTCAAATTGGCCTGACCGATGGCAGGAATCGCGTTCTTTCGGGCGAACTCTAGAAACAGTGACGCATTCAGTAGCGCGACCAAGTACTGCGGCACTGCGCGATGATTCGTACGAATACGAACCAGATAGGAAGCGAAGGTCAAAGGCTCTTCCGGGTCAAAATCCACAAGCCCGACTTTCGCGATCTGATCCAGACTGTTCGTTCGGTTGAAGAGCAGATCGTTTCGTCGGAGCAGCAAGTGGCCGTCGACCTCCGTGATCATGCCGGACTTCGAAACATCAACCCGACCATCGACGATGCAACTCATACGGAGAACTGCAATGTATCCTTCGTCCCTGATGCTCTCCGATAGGCCATAGTCCGATGAAGCCCAAACGCGCTTCAGTTGGCAGATCTCCCAATGCGTTGGAATCTCGTCCAGCCACTCCAAGCCGGAGGGTTTGAGCGGGGCGTTGGGGTCGAGGCCACGCGTGACGACACGGCTGATTAGGGCGGCGCGCTTTTCTTCCAGCAGAGCCAGCATGCGTTCCTTCTCGGCAATCAGCCCGTCGATGCGGGCGGTTTCGCGGTCGAGGTAGTTGGCGATGAGGCGCTGAGTTCCAACTTCCGGCAAGCTGACCTTGATGTCGCCGAGATCGGATGCATTGATGGCCGGGTAGCTGACGCCAGTTGATCGGCTTTCGACCTCCCACAGGAATCGGTTCGCACGAAGGGCGTATTTGCAGAACCGGTGGTCAAGTACGTTCGATGGCCTGACGACTGCAAATCCCGTCGAGACGATCAGATTCTCTGGCGGACTTTCGACTGGCGCGATGGCTTGCAGGTAGGTGCGGACGGTCGAGATGATGACGTCACCATCGCGCACGATGCGGCGGGCTCGGCTGGGTGCATCTTCGAAGCGATAGTTGACGATGTCGTGTACCCGCCCCTGAGAGTCAACATTGCCGATGTCGATGTAAGCCAGCTCGAAATCAGAATCGGTCGATTCTGAGAGCGCCTCGTCGTTAATCGTCGCAGCGTACTTCAGGCGCCGCGCAGCAAGCGAAGCGGTAGGTGTCACTCCGTCACCTCCCGCAGCAAGTCCAGAATCCGCTCCTCCACGCCAGCCAGTCCCGCATCGATCTCGTGCAGCGGGCGCGGCGGCTGGTATGGAAAGAACGCGCGGTTGAAATTGCTCTCGCAGTCAACCTTGCCGATGCCAACGTCGCGCTTGTCCGGCGTCGCGCAGTCGCGGCGATTCCCCATCGTGCAGAGCCGCTGTCCGGCAGGCCCTGCACGACGGCCAGTCAAGCAACGGTCAAGCAATGCGACCCGCCCAAGCGGCTGATATTCCGACAAAACATTCGCAAGGAGTGTCGGATATTGCGATCCGATCAAGCATCGATCAAGCAACAAGGCCACGGTCATCGTGCCCACCTCGGCAGGTATTTGCGAGCGCGGCTACCCACGGTGTCGTCGTGACAGCAGATCAACCCGGCCTCGATGCTGTCCTTGATGATGCGCGAGACCATGGAGCTGTTCTTTTCGTCGATACCAAACCGCTCGCGCAGGGTGGTGTTGGTCATGTAGTCGCGCTGAACGTAGCGCAAGCAGGCGTGCAGGTAGCAGGCGCGGATGCGGTCCGCCTTGTCCATATCCCTGAATTCGCGGTGGGCGAACAGGACGGCACGTGTATGCTCATCTGTGATTTCGAAGATTGGCGCAGGGAGCTGGTAGAGCTCCGTCTGGAAAACTACCTTGTCGACACCGCTGCCGCGCTCCTCGCAGACGCCAATACGGCGCATGAAGGAGGCCAGCGCCTCGTTGCGCGAACGCGGTAGGCTGTCGAGAAAGCGGTCGGTCTGCACCAGCGGCAGGCCGGGGTTGGTGATCTCCATGCGGTTACCGAAAATCTCCACCAAGGGACCGGTGCCAGCGAGGTGGAAATCCTGGTGGATTACGGCGTTGGCCACCAGCTCGCGGATGGCCAGTTCCGGGAACATGGGCACCTGTTTGCGCAGGGCCTGGCCAATGACTTCGTTGCTGGGTAACAAGTTGGTGACAAAACCGATCAGCCCTTCGAACCCTGCGGCGTAGCCCTTGCTTCCCTCCTGCTCGCGCACGGTTTCCACGCGGCTTTCGCCCTTGTAAAGCACCACCCGAACCGCCTTGCGGGTGAGCGTTCGGAAATCGGCCAGCCGCTTTGCGAAGAGCACAGCCCCGAGGTTGGTGACGTTCCAGTTGCCGCCACTGCCCCGGGCAATCATGTCGTCGGTCGCAAGGGCCGCCAGAATTCCATCCCTGCCTTCTGGAAGAGGAAGGGAGAGCAGATCAAAATAGGCGGGATAATCGAGCAGTCGCAGCACTTCCTCGGCAGCGATGTTGTCGGCGGCGATCTCCTTCTCAAAAGGAGTGCGATCGAAAACCCGCCACAACTCACGCTCCTTTTCTGGAAACTCTTTCAGTTTCTTCTTGTAGGAACCGATGCGGATGAATTCCGCCCCCTTGAACTGCACCGGATGCCGAAAGGCCGCCCCGATTTCCAGCAGGACGACCGGATTGTCTTCGGCCTGAAATGTGTAAAAGCGAAAATTGATCTTGGGCGAGAGCAGACGCAGCAACCAGCTTTCCAGCTCCTCGTTGCCGACTTTGGCTGTCGTTGGGTCGAAAGTAGTACCGATGATATCGTGTGTCGTATCGTCGATGCCCCAGGCCAGCCAGGCGAGTACCTTGCCGGACAGCGCGGCGGCGTTGGCAAGAGCGGAGAGGTATTCCCCGATTCCCTCGGGATCCGCATTGTTATGTTTGAACTCGACCCACTCGGTTTCACGGGGCAGTTTGCGTAGCTCGGTCAAGATCCCGAGCAGCTCCTTTTCGGGGCGATCGATACTCATTCCGTCACTTCCCGCAGCAAGTCCAGAATCCGCTTCTCCACATCGGCCAGTTCCGCATCGATCTCGTGCAGCGGGCGCGGCGGCTGGTACTGAAAGAACACCCGGTTGAAATTGATCTCGTAGCCGACTTTGCCGATGCCGCCGTCCTGTTCGTCCCTCATCTCGCGGTCGATCCAGGCATCGGTCACGTAGGGACGTACCTCGCGCAGCACGTAGCTGACGATGTCTTCCTTCAGCGGGATATTTTCGACATCCTTCAGCGCCGGGTCGGGTTCGTATTCCACGAGGGCTTTGACATCGGCATACAAGCCCAAGAGTGCATACAGTTCGCTCGATTCAACTGCGGGCAACGTCTGCTGCGGGAACCATTCAGAACTGACGGGAACGTCGCCCTTCTTGTGGCGCTTGGCAATGACCGGCGCAGCCTCTGGGTCCGTGGTGGTAAAACAGTCGCGGAAGATCTTCTTCTGCGCCGAGCCCTTGGCGCCCTTGGCCCAACCTTCGATGTCCCCGGGCAGGTTCTTGAACACCTGCTGCACGGCACCCCAGGTCTGGTTCCAATCCAGCAGCGGTTCGCTGTCCAGTTCGTCCTGCACAGCCTGCAAGGCATCGAACAGTTCCGGGCAGGTGTTGAGGAAACGCTCGCGGGCCTCCTCGGTGATCTGAAAGCGCAGGCGCAGCGGACGCAACACGGTAACTCGGCGATAGCCGAAGTCGGTGTTGTCGAACACACGGCTAGTTTCGCTGTTCTCCATGGCACCATGTTCACGCGTGACGCCGTCGAGGGCGGCTTGGTCGAGGTAACGGCGCTTGTCGCCCAGACTGCGCTTCATCGGCGTGTAGCGCTCGCGGGCGTCGATGAGCTGGATCTTGCCCTTGCGGTGCGGGCTCTTGCGGTTGGTCACCACCCAGATGAAGGTACCGATGCCGGTGTTGTAGAACATTTGCTCGGGCAGGGCGACGATGGCTTCGAGCTGGTCGCGCTCGATGATCCAGCGGCGGATCTCGCTCTCGCCGCTGCCGGCGCCACCGGTGAACAGTGGCGAGCCGTTGAAGACGATAGCGGTGCGCGAGCCGGGCTTGTCGCGGTCGCCAGCTTTATAGTCCTGGAACTTGCTCATCATGTAGAGCAGGAACAGCAGGGCGCCGTCGTTGATGCGCGGCAGCTTGCCGCTGTAGCCACGGAAGTTGGGCCAGCGGTCGATGACTTTCTTCTCCGCCTTCCAGTCCACGCCGAAGGGCGGGTTGGCCAGCAGGTAGTCGAAGCGGTGATCCGGGAACGGGTCGTCGGTGAGGGTGTTGCCCAGCACCACCTGGCCATCCTTGTGGCCCTTGATCAAGAGGTCGGAGGCGGCCACGGCGTAGGAGCGCGGGTTGTAGTCTTGCCCGAAGACCTTGACCGTGGCCTGTTCATTGTGGGCGCGAATCCAGTTCTGTGCCTCGGCCAGCATGCCGCCGGTGCCGCAGGCCGGGTCGCAGATGGTGACGATGACACCGGCCCGGGTGAGCACGCGGGTGTCGGGCTCCAGCAGCAGGTTGACCATGAGCTGGATGACTTCGCGCGGGGTGAAGTGATCGCCGGCCGTTTCGTTGGCGGCTTCGTTGAAGCGGCGGATCAGGTCTTCGAACACCAGACCCATGGTGATGTTGTCGACGCGCTTGGGGTGCAGGTCGATCTCGGCGAACTGGGCGACCACCTGGTACAGACGGTTCGACTCTTCGAGCTTCTCGATCTCCTTGTCGAACTCGAAGCGCTCGAAGATCTTGCGGATGTTCTCGGAGAAGCCGTTGATGTAGTCGGCCAGGTGGCGGCCGATGTTGTCAGGGTCGCCCTTGAGCTTGTAGAAGTCGAGCTGGCTGTGGTTGTGGAAGCCCAGCGGCGTGCCGTCCTCGTCCTTGGCCAGGTTGTTGAGGATGACATCAATGTTGGGGATGCCCTTGCTGCTCAGCTCGGCATAGCGCTTGAGCACGGCTTCCTTGCTCGGCGCCAGCACGGCATCGAAGCGGCGCAGCACCGTGAGCGGCAGCATCACGCGTTCGTACTGCGGCGGGCGGTAGGGGCCGCGCAGCAGGTCGGCGACGGACCAGATGAAGTTGGCGAGTTGTTGAAAGCTGGCGCTCATGGGTGCGTCCTGGAATGCGAGAGATTCAGTTGTGCCGCTATCGACCCTGCCGTACCCGTGGTGATCGATATAAGGCATCGATTTGTCAGGTATGCCTGGGCGTATCGCCCATTTTCTATCGCCCGGCTATTGCCGATCGGGCGCAGGTTGTCCGATAGGGATTCCGGCAGCCTGCTTTGGCTCCGGCATCCGATTCGAGCCAAGCCGTAAACAGCATTAGGACAAAGAGTTACGCCGTTGTTTCTGGCGTTTGGCCCGGCGGTTTGGCGCAAGGTGGGCAGATAGGCCAGGGTTTGAGCCAAAGCCAGCCCGGCTTGACAAGCAGGCCATTCGGGATACACTCTGGCATTGAGTTCACTGCCTATCGGCTTTGAACCTATCGAGGTTTCGGCCGCTGAACCCGCGTAGCGAATCAGCGGCCTTTGTTTTTTCTGGGCTGCCATCACAGGCCACCTCCCAGCAGGCGCAGGCACGCTGCCCGTGACCATATCGGCGAACTTCTGATCTTCCCGATGCTGCTGTCGGCCTGGTAACAGGTCACGAAGTTGGCTTTCAGTGAACCATCCTGCTTCAGTCCCATCGCGACCACGACGACGAAATCCTCGTAGACGACGGCCACGCGGCGCGTTGCATCGTACCGTCTTGACGCCTTATCCCAGCCTTCGAACAGCGCGGCCGTGGGGTGCTCCAGGGTCGCTTTGATCCAATCGATGCGCTGTGCGCGCACCGGGGAAAAGACATCCTTGCGACCATCCCGCGCCGTGCTCTCGTAGAACATGTGGCCAAATTTGCCTACACCGAAGTACACGCGGATGCCGTCAAAAGTCTGGATGTTGCCCCGGCAGTAGACTCGCTCGTAATGCGAGCTGTATTCAGCGACCGTGGCGTAGTGAACAAGAGGCGGTAACGCCATTACCAGCCTCCCTGCAGGCGAATCTTGAAGATGTTGAACTTCTCTTCGCCCTTGTGGGTCGGGGCGAGCGTTCGGCCCAGCGCTGATTCGAGACGTTGGACGACGGCGGCCTTGGCCGTGCCGTCACGCAGCGTGTCGTTGATGCGGCTGCTGGCCGCACCCAGCAATAAATCGCACAACTGGATCAATACCACTTCATGGGACGGCAGCGATTGGATGCCGTCGATACTCGACGTGAGATTCGCGCGTGCAAGACATCTAGCCAGTACAGGCAGCCGCTTCGGGTCGCGGTTGCTCTTGACGTCGCAGAAGATCCGGTAGGCGTTGAAGTCCAGAATCCAGTGATGCAGCAGCTGGTAATAGAACTTGTAGAAGCCCAGCTCGCCGTCGTTGTCGTGCAGAGCAAGATTGAGCTGGGTTCGATCAACGGCAATGCAGCGGAAACGCAGATTGTCGCCATAGGCGAAGAACAGATCGATCAGTTCGACGTAAAAATCGCGGCGGTTGGGCGACACCTTGCTCCACTTGATCTCGCCCCAAGCTTGGTGACGTTCCCGCAGCGCGCCGACGCGTGATTTGATTTCGTTGCGCAATTCCTCGGGTAGCCAGAGGCTGCCGATCATGAGGTGTCGTGCACGCGGATTCGCGGATGTCAGTACATCCGGATTGGCTTCGTCGCAATACACCTCGAACTTCATCGTTGTTCCTCTCAGGTCAATCCAGCACGATCAGAAACTCGGTGGCCAGTGCCTCCGGGCGCACGGCGCGGGTGTCCGGGCTGCGGTGCATCTTGACCAGACCATGGCGCTCCAAATGACGCAGGGTGCGCGACAGGTTGCTGGCCGCTCGACCGGACCATTCGGCCAGCTCCAACACGGTGCGTGGTTGGCGCTCGCGCATCAGGCGCAGCAGCGCGCGATTTTCGTCCGACAGCAGGCTGGCCAACTGCCGCCAGGAATCGAACCAGACGGTAGGCTCGGGGTCAGTGGCGCCATCGCCTGCTCGGTGGCGGGGTTTGGCCGGACGGATGCCAATCACTGTGCGCATGCTGGGGTTCCTCGTTGTGATTCCGAGATGCTATCACGCGAGCATATTATGCTTCACCGTCGGATCTCGAAGTGCAATCCGTAAACCCCGCAAACCTCGGTTTGCACCCTGCCGGTAGCGCAATGCCGCGCTCCCGCCCCCCGCATGGCCTTCTGGCCGGGAAGGACCCCTCTCGCCTGGGGCACCTGCGCGTGCGCCGACCATAACAATAGGGGTGACCATCACCATCGTCACGACCATCACGGGTCGAGGCTCAACGTGACTGTGGTGATGGTTGTGACGGTTGGTTCCTATTGTTTACACCGCTGCAAGCGCAGACATAACCTTGCGCCGGATCATCACGGAGACGGTTCCTGCGGGTGGACTGCGGGGCCGGCCCGGACAATGCTGCACCGGTACGGATTTGCGTGGACCACGCTGGACCGCCCTCGGTAGACTGTTGGGGAATGAATCCGCATCTGCTCACCCTGGCCCTGACCACACCGCTCGAACAACTTCTGGAGTTGCCGAACGCGGTGCGCATTGCCGCCTCTGCCAGGAAGATCTGCGGCGCTTCAGCACCGAGCAGTTGGAGCAGATGTTGGCCGGCATCGACGCCGTCATCACCGACGCCGTGGCATTGGTGCAGTCCGAGCACGGCAGTGGACAGGTCAGCCGTGGCGAGCAGCGTGACCTGGACTGGTTCGTTGATGGTGGCGCCGTGAAGCTCTCGACCTTCATCCCGCTGCAGATTCGCAAGCGCGGCGTGCGCAAGGTGGTGATCCGGCCGGACGGGGAGAGCGGCAGTTCGACCACCGCACGCGGCCAGTTCGACAGCCCTATGCTGGTCGCGCTGGCGCGGGCCTTCTACTGGCAACAGCTACTCGACGAGGGCGTGGTGGCCAGTGGCAGCGAGATCGCCCAGCGCGAAGGCTTGCATCACTCGACGGTGAACGAACTGCTGCGCCTGACCCTACTGGAGCCCACCATCATCCAGGCCATCCTGGCCGGGCAGCAGCCGCGCTGCATGAGTCTGATCTGGTTCCAGCGTAACCCGCTGCCGCTGGACTGGATCGAGCAGCGGCGGGTGGTCGACGGGTTCGATGCGTAGCGGTTTGTCGGCCAATTGGTGGGCATGGTCGACCACGGAAAGGCCGCGCCAAGCCCTTGTAAACGCAGCGTTCGGCCACGCGACTACCCGCCGGGAAAACAGAGAAAAGAGACTGGGCTGGCCGGGAAATAGGCCGATTCGGCACATCCGAAGGGGATGGCACCCGCAGGGCAAACCCTCGGAACCCCGCGCTACGCGGGGATTCGCGTAAAGAAAAAGGGCCTGGAGACGATCCAGACCCTTGTGCTTGGTGGAGGCGGCGGGAATCGAACCCGCGTCCGCAAGCCCTCTGCCCTCGGTCCTACATGCTTAGCCCGCTCTATTGTTTTTAGCGTTCCACCGCCCGAGGGGCAGGGCGATTGGTCGGCGATCTCGAATTGGGTTTTAGTGGTTCAGGTCCGAGCTCCCGTCACCACGATCCTATGTGAGGTTACCCCACGAATCCGTTACCCATAGGCAGGTCACGGTGTGAGGCCCGCTGGGATTAAGCAGCGAGGGCGTAGTTGTCGTCGTTGGCAACTATTGGTTTGCGGTTGGATTTACGAGGTTACCCGCACCTCGGCATGCACCTTAGGTTTTGCGACCCACGTCGAAGCCAAGTCGCCCCCAAGTCAACAATCCGACACTCTAGCGGATCAGGTGTTCCCCGGCAAGCTCATCGCGTCTTAAACAAGCGTTCCTTATCGCGTTGCCAGTCCCGGTCTTTTTCAGTGTCACGCTTATCGTGCTGCTTCTTGCCCTTCGCTAGGCCGATCTCGAGTTTGGCCCGGCCACGCTTCCAGTACATCGCGGTGGGCACGAGGGTGTAGCCGGCGCGCTCGGTTTGACCGATGAGGCGGTTGATTTCGCTGCGCTTGAGCAAGAGCTTGCGGGCGCGCGTTGGGTTCGGTTGTACGTGGGTCGAGGCCGCGGCGAGAGCGGAGATGTGTGCCCCGATCAGGAAGGGCTCGCCTTGCAGGATCTTCACGTAACCTTCCTTAAGCTGGAGCCGGCCGGCGCGCAGGCTCTTGACCTCCCAGCCCTCGAGCACGATGCCGGCTTCGATGCGTTGCTCGATAAAGTATTCGTGACCAGCCTTTTTGTTCAGGGCGATCGTGGAACCGCCATCGCCTTTCTTGTGTTTTCCTTTCGCCATGGGAAGCTCAGTCGTGTCCGGGGTCGTCAGCAGGGATCGGCCGTGGCGCAACCGGAGGCGGTGGCGCGGCTGTCTGGTGCCGCCGTCGCGCTCCGCGCGCGGGCGCTGTCTGCGTCGTCATCGGCGCGCACCCGGTCGGGTCCCTGGATCGGACGGGGTGGGTTGGACCAATTCGGTCGGGCGGATCCGAAGTGAAGACATTCAGGGCGGATGTGGCTGCACATCATGCCTGTTGAGTGCGAAGTGTAAAGCAAACGAGGCTTGATTTCCGCGTGGCCTCCAGCTAAATTTAACGGCTCGATTTACTAGGAGAGGTTCGATGCGAAAGCCGCTGATTGCCGGGAATTGGAAGATGAACGGCAGCAAAGCCAGCGTGACGACCCTGTTGGAAGGTGTCGTTGGTGGCATGCAGGACCTCTCGAATGTGGATGTCGCCGTGTGCGTCCCGTTTCCCTACCTCGAACAGAGCGAGCGAATGCTGAAGGGCAGCGCGGTCGCGCTGGGTGCGCAGAATCTCTGCACCGAGTCGGGTGGCGCCTTCACGGGTGAGGTTTCGGCGTCGATGCTGTTGGATTTCGGATGTCACGTCGTGATCTGCGGACACTCCGAGCGACGCGAATACTATGGCGAGGATGATGCCATCGTCGCTGCAAAGATCGCGCAAGCCGTTTCCGCCGGTTTGCGACCTATCTTTTGTGTCGGTGAGACGCTGGAGCAGCGACAGCAGGGCGAGACGGATGCCGTGATCGCGGGTCAGGTCGACGGTGTGATCGAACGCATTGGGATCGAGATCTTCCGTAAGGTCGAGATTGCCTATGAACCTGTGTGGGCAATCGGCACCGGGATGACCGCAACACCCGAACAAGCCCAGGACGTGCATGCCTTCATTCGCGCACGCATTGCCGCCCTGGATCCGGAGATTGCGGCAGGGATCCGCATCCTGTACGGCGGCAGTATGAAGCCGGGGAATGCGTCCGAGCTGCTCGCGCAGCCCGACCTCGATGGGGGCCTCATCGGCGGTGCATCCCTTGATGCAACAGACTTCCTGGCGATTTGTCGGGCAGGGGAGCAGTCTGTCGCCTCGGCACGATAGCGGCGTGAGCGAACCATGCAAACCATACTGACAATTTTCCAGGTCTTTCTCTCGCTCGGGCTGATCGGTCTGATTCTAATTCAGCACGGTAAGGGCGCGGATGCTGGAGCGGCTTTCGGGAGCGGCGCCTCCGCGACCGTGTTCGGTTCACGCGGATCGGGGTCCTTCCTGACGCGGGCGACGGCGGTCATGGCCACGATCTTCTTCCTGACCAGCATGGCCCTAGCGTACTACGCGACCAAAGGGTCCGAGCCAGATACGATCATGAATCGTGTCGATGATCGGGTGATCCTGATGCCGGATGCCGTCGAGCCGGTATCGGACATTCCAGCGATTCCGGGCGAAGCGATGGACTTCGAGACGGACGAGATGATTGACGTGCCATCCGTCCCTGGTGCGGTCGATGATGCGATTGAGACCGAAACCGATGCCGAGGAAAGAGTGCTTGACGCTCCTGTCTTCGGCGTGGAGGATGTGCGCGAGATCGAGGTCGTTCCTGGCGAACATCTCGACGATGTCGAGGTAATCGTCGAAGACGGTGCCCTCGACCAGCCGGACATGGACCGGCCCGAGTGATTGTCCTATTTAGCCGACGTGGTGAAATTGGTAGACACGCTATCTTGAGGGGGTAGTGGCGCAAGCCGTGCCAGTTCGAGTCTGGCCGTCGGCACCATTCAAAAGCAAACGGCATGCCGCCTCAGTGGCATGCCGTTTTTTTTGCCAACCAATCCGCGTAAAGATTTGAAAATCCAAATATTTGAATTGAGTTTGGGTTGACACTCTGGCGACGCCTGCTCTAGACTTCGGCCTCTGCCAGAGGCATCGAATCCGAATTCAAGGGGGAGCTGGTGCTCGATAACTATCTGCCAATCTTGATTTTTATCATTGTCGGAATCCTGGTTGGCGTGGGTCCGCTGGCGCTGGGATACTTCCTCGGGCCACGTCGTCCAGACGCAGAGAAAGACTCCCCTTATGAATGTGGGTTTGCGGCATTCGAGAATGCGCGTTTAAAGTTCGACGTACGCTACTACCTGGTTGCGATCCTCTTCATCATCTTCGATCTGGAGATCGCGTTTCTCTTCCCGTGGGCCGTGGTACTCGATGAACTTGGTCTGTACGGGTTCTGGGCCATGGTCATCTTTCTGGGAATCCTGGTGGTTGGGTTCGTCTACGAGTGGAAGAAGGGGGCACTGGAGTGGGAATAGAGGGCATTCTCGAAGAAGGCGTCGTCACCACATCCGCCGATCAGCTCATCAACTGGGCGCGTACCGGGTCCTTGTGGCCCATGACCTTCGGGCTCGCCTGCTGTGCCATTGAGATGATGCATGCCGGGGCGGCACGCTATGATCTCGACCGCTTTGGAATCATCTTTCGGCCGAGTCCGCGACAGTCGGACGTCATGATCGTCGCCGGGACGCTGGTCAACAAGATGGCCCCGGCCTTGCGCAAGGTTTATGACCAGATGGCCGAGCCGCGTTGGGTGATATCGATGGGGTCGTGCGCCAACGGCGGCGGCTATTACCACTATTCCTATGCCGTGGTGCGTGGTTGTGATCGTATCGTGCCGGTGGATGTCTATGTCCCGGGATGCCCCCCGACGGCGGAAGCCTTGCTCTACGGCATCCTGCAACTCCAGAACAAGATTCGACGCACGAACACCATCGCCCGCTGAGAACCGAAGTCTATCCCATGGCAACAGATATCCTGTCCAACCCGGAACGGTTAACCACGCTCGTCAAGGTGCTCGACGGTGCCCTGGCCGATCACGAACACGAGACCCTGGTCGAGCATGGTGAGGTGACCCTTGTGATTCCGGCGGCGGCCTTACTCGAGGTCGCCTGGATCCTGCGCGATCACCCGGACCTGCGCTTCGAACAGCTGATCGATCTCTGCGGGGTCGATTACGCGGCTTACGGATCCTCGCAGTGGACGACTGATGACGCCTCCAATACCGGCTTTGGGCGCGGTGTGGATCGTGATCAAGACTTCGCCCTCGATCATCCGCATCGCTTCGCGGTGGTCTACCATCTGCTGTCGCTGGTACACAACCAACGCGTGCGGGTGCGGGTCTATGCCGACGGGGCGCAACCGGTGGTGGCATCGATCGTGCCGGTCTGGGCCGCGGCCAATTGGTTCGAGCGTGAAGCCTTCGATCTCTTCGGGATCCTGTTCAGCGGACACCCGGATCTGCGCCGCATCCTCACCGATTATGGGTTCGTCGGTTATCCCTTCCGTAAGGATTTCCCGCTGTCTGGCCATGTCGAGATGCGTTATGACCCGGCGCAAGGCCGAGTCATCTATGAGCCTGTATCCATTACTCCGCGTGTCCTGGTGCCGCGTGTCATCCGTGACGATCATCGTTACGTCGGAACCGCGGTGAGTTCAGAGGCGCCTCATGCCTGAGATTCGCAACTACACCCTGAATTTCGGACCGCAACACCCGTCGGCGCATGGCGTGCTCCGCTTGGTGCTGGAGATGTCCGGCGAAGTCATCGAGCGCGCTGACCCCCATGTCGGTTTGCTGCATCGTGGTACCGAGAAGCTCGCCGAGTCCAAGCCATACAACCAGAGTATCGGCTACATGGACCGGTTGGACTATGTGTCCATGATGTGTAACGAGCATGGGTACGTTCGGGCGATCGAGAAATTGCTCGGAGTCGAGGCACCGGAGCGGGCCCAGTACATCCGAACCATGTTCGACGAGATCACGCGGATCCTGAACCACCTGATGTGGCTTGCCGCGCACGGCCTCGACATCGGGGCGATGAGCATCTTCCTCTACTGCTTTCGCGAGCGCGAGGACCTACTCGACTGCTATGAGGCGGTTTCGGGCGCGCGCATGCACGCGACCTACTACCGACCGGGCGGGGTCCATCGTGATCTGCCGGAGCAGATGCCGCGGTATCGTGGCAGTTCGAAGTGGCACAGCGAAAAGACGATTGCCAAGCGCAATGCCGCGCGCCAGGGTTCGCTGCTCGACTTCATCGAAGATTTCACGGACCGCTTCCCCGGCCATGTTGACGAGTACGAGACCCTCCTGACCGATAACCGCATCTGGAAACAGCGCACCGTTGGGATCGGTGTCGTCTCACCCGAACGCGCCTTGCAACTCGGCTTTACGGGCCCGATGCTGCGTGGTTCAGGGGTCGAGTGGGATCTGCGCAAGAAACAGCCCTACGCCGCCTATGACAAGGTCGAGTTCGACATCCCAGTGGGCGTGAACGGGGATTGTTACGACCGCTATCTGGTGCGGATGGAGGAGATGCGGCAGTCCAATCACATCATCAGGCAGTGTGTGGCCTGGCTGCGCGCTCATCCTGGCCCGGTGGCGATCGACGACCATAAGATCGTACCGCCACTGCGCGCCGATATGAAGGATGACATGGAAGCCCTGATCCATCACTTCAAACTCTTCACCGAAGGCTACTGTCCACCGCCCGGCGAGGTCTACGCCTGCGTGGAGGCGCCGAAGGGTGAGTTTGGGTGCTACATCGTTTCCGACGGGGCCAACAAACCCTATCGCTTGAAAGTCCGTGCTCCAGGGTTCCCGCATCTCGCCGCGCTCGATGAAATGTCGCAAGGCCACATGCTTGCGGATGTCGTGGCGATCATTGGGACACTGGACATCGTGTTCGGGGAGATCGATCGCTGATGAGTTTCCGTACTGCGCCGCTGGCGGTGATCCACGATCGTGATAAGGCATCGCTCTTCACGCCAGAAATCCGTGCTGAGATCGAAACCTGGATCGCGAAGTATCCTACCGAATGGAAGCAATCCGCCGTGATGCCGGCTCTGACGATCGTTCAAGAGGCCAATGGTGGGTGGCTCACGCGCGAGCTGATGGACGATGTGGCGGCCTACCTCGATATGCCGGAAGTCTCGGTCTATGAGGTGGCCACCTTCTACGGCATGTACGACCTTGAGCCACAGGGCCGTCATAAGGTCTGCGTCTGCAATAGCATCTCCTGCATGCTGCTCGGATCGGAGGAGCTGATTGAGCACGTCGAGCAGAAATACGGCGTGCGTGTTGGCGAAACCACCCCGGATGGTCGTCTGACCCTCAAGGAGGTCGAATGTCTCGGCGCCTGTCGTCATGCCCCGGCGGTGCTAGTTGACCAGACCTATCATGAGAACCTGTCGCCGCAGGCGCTCGATCGGTTGATCGACGAACTGGAGTAGGCCAATGGTCCAGAATCAGAACAGTGTGTGTTTCAGAACCATGCACCTCGACGCGTCGAGTCGGTATACCCTTGAGGCATACCGCGGGCTTGGCGGTTATGTCCAGTGGGAAAAGATCCTGCGCGAGCGCCCAGATCCCACAGTTTTGATCGAGGAGGTCAAACGCTCGGCACTGCGCGGGCGGGGCGGGGCGGGATTCCCAACCGGCTTGAAATGGAGCTTCATGCCGCGCAACGCGCCGGGCCAAAAATACATCGTCTGCAACTCCGACGAAGGCGAGCCTGGGACCTGCAAGGACCGCGACATCCTGCGCTATAACCCGCATCAGTTGATCGAGGGGATGGCCATCGCGGGCTACTGCATTGGCGCCACCGTCGGCTACAACTACATCCGGGGTGAATTCTACGAGCCGATCGCGCGGTGCGAAGAGGCACTCGCGGAGGCCTACGCGGCCGGTTTGTTGGGCAAGGATATTCAAGGCTCGGGGATCGATTTCGACCTCCATATTCACCTGGGCGCGGGTGCCTACATTTGTGGCGAGGAGACCGCCTTGCTGGAGTCGATCGAGGGCAAGAAAGGACAGCCGCGCTTCAAGCCTCCTTTTCCTGCACAGTTCGGTCTCTATGGTCGTCCGACGACCATCAACAACACCGAATCGTTGGCATCGATCCCGGTGATCCTCGAGAAGGGTGGACAATGGTTTCTCGAGCAGGGTCTGCCGAACAATGGTGGCCCGAAGCTCTTTTCGGTCACGGGCCATGTCGCGCGCCCCGACAACTTCGAGGTTCCGCTGGGGACACCCTTTCGCGAGTTACTCGAGATGGCTGGTGGCATGCGGGATGGGCGGTCCCTCAAGGCCGTGATTCCGGGCGGCTCATCGGTCCCCGTGGTTCCAGGTGAGGTCATGATGGACGTCAACATGGACTATGACTCGATCGCGAAGGTCGGTTCCATGTTGGGCTCGGGGGCGGTGATCGTGATTGCCGAGGGGACCTGCATGGTGAAGGTCTTGCACAACCTCGCACATTTCTACATGCACGAGTCCTGCGGTCAGTGCACGCCGTGTCGCGAGGGCACGGGGTGGCTGGAGCGGGTGCTCAAGCGCATTTTGAACGGGCAGGGTCGCCGGTCTGACTTGGATCTACTCGATAGCGTCGCCGGGCGCATCGGCGGGCGGACCATTTGCGCCTTGGGGGATGCCGCCGCGATGCCGGTTCAGAGTTTCCTGAAACACTATCGCCACGAGTTCGAGTATCTGATCGACAACGGGCATAGCATGGCGGCGTAAATGATGCGCTGCGTCCAATCCGCGGCTGGGATCATGACCAGGCAATCGGTCCAGGTACCAGCGTCGCAACGAATTGAACGGCCCTGTTCGCGATGACGAACACGTCCGGAGTCGCACGCTCGCGCAGCGTCGACTTCGGCGCCGGGGCGCCGATCGAGAGACCTGAATGACGGACAAGATCACCATCGAGATCGACGGGCGTGTCTGTGATGCGGTTGCGGGTGAGATGATCATCGCGGTCGCTGACCGTGAGGGGATTCATATCCCCCGCTTCTGCTATCACAAAAAGCTGTCGATCGCCGCCAATTGCCGCATGTGTCTGGTCGAGGCGGAACAAGGGGGGCGTCCGTTCCCGAAGCCCGTGCCGGCCTGTGCGACTCCCGTTGGAGAGGGGATGCGGGTCTTGACGCGCTCGCCGAAGGCGATTGATGCGCAGCAGGGCACGATGGAATTCCTCCTGATCAATCACCCACTCGACTGCCCGATCTGCGATCAAGGCGGGGAGTGTGAACTGCAAGATGTCGCCATGGGGTACGGTGGTGATGTCTCGCGTTTCACCGAGCGCAAACGGGTGGTCAAGGACGAAGACCTCGGTCCACTGATCGCGACCGAGATGACGCGCTGTATTCACTGCACCCGCTGCGTGCGCTTTGGTGCCGAGATTGCCGGGGTCCGTGAACTCGGTGCGACGGGACGCGGTGAGGACATGCGCATCGGCACCTTCATCACGCACACCGTGAGCCACGAACTCTCGGGCAATATCATCGACCTCTGTCCGGTTGGCGCACTCACCTCGAAGCCTTACCGGTTTAAGGCGCGCGCATGGGAACTCACTGCCGTCGACAGCATCGCTCCCCATGATGCGGTCGGCGCCAACGTACGGCTGCATGTGCGGAGCGGGGAAGTGATGCGGGTCCATCCGCGCGATAACGAGGCGGTGAACGAGACCTGGATCTCGGATCGCGATCGCTTCAGTTATGCCGGGTTGCAAGCTGCCGATCGTCTCACCACACCGCTGATGAAGCGCGATGGCGTCTGGCAGGAGGTGCCCTGGCAAGAGGCCTTGACCAGCGTCGCGGAACGACTGAAGGGTGCCGATCCAGCACGCACTGGTTGGCTGCTGGCCCCGCAAGCAACGCTTGAAGAGTGTTATCTCGCGCAACGGCTCGCACGTGGCCTCGGGTGCGCCAATATCGACCACCGTCTGCGCCAAGCGGATTTCAGTGGTGACGCGAGCGACCCCCTTCTACCCTGGCTGGGTCGACCGATTGCGGCACTCGAGACGACCCCGGCGATTCTCCTGATCGGCACCGACATTCGACAAGAACAACCGCTGCTGGCGCATCGCATCCGCAAGGCCGCGCTCACGGGTTCGCTGGTCGCCTGTGTGAATCCGTTCAGTTTGACCCTGACCCATCCTGCCGAGCAGTTGGTGGGAACGCCCGCCGAAATGCTCGACCATTTGGCTGGCATCGCCCGGGCCCTGAATGCAAAGCCCACGGGTGTCCTGAAAACGCTGGTGGCGGCGTCTGACCCGACCCCTGAGCAAGAGGCCATTGCAACGCGCCTGAAGGACGCGAAGACCGACGCGGGCGAGGAGGACGTCTCAGGGGCGGTCCTGCTCGGTGCGCTGGCCGCCGCGCATCCTGACTATCGGTTGATCAAGGCCCTTGCGTGGCTGATCGCCGACACCGCGGGCGCCCCGTTGGGCTATTTGCCCGCCGCGGCCAACAGTGTCGGTGCGCATCTTGCCGGCGCGGTCCCTTACGGACGGCCTGGTGGCGAAGCCGTCGATGAGCCAGGACTGAGTGTTGGCGCCATGCTTGAGGCCTCACTCGAGACCTTGGTGTTATGGGGGATCGAGCCCGACCGCGATCTGAATGACCCACGTCGGGCGATGAGGATGTGTGATGCGGCTTCCTTCGTGGTCGCCTGCAGCGCGTTTCGGGCGCCGTCGCTCGAGGCAGTCGCGGATGTGATGCTGCCGATTGCGTCATTCGCCGAGACGTCGGGCACCTTCGTGAACGCCTCCGGCCTCTGGCAGTCCTTTCAAGGCGCGATCGCACCGCCCGGCGAGGCCCGGCCGGGTTGGAAGGTATTGCGCGTCCTCGGCAATCTCCTCGATCAGCCTGGGTTCGATTATCGTGACGCCCGTCAGGTTCGTGACGAGTTAGCGGCCTGCTGTCAAGAGCCCCCCTTTGATAATCATCCGCGCCGTGCCGCTGGCGGGAGCAAGGCGAAGCGCGCGGCCGCGCCG
Source organism: Thiocapsa imhoffii (assembly GCF_016583985.1). Taxonomy (GTDB): domain Bacteria; phylum Pseudomonadota; class Gammaproteobacteria; order Chromatiales; family Chromatiaceae; genus Thiocapsa; species Thiocapsa imhoffii. The sequence continues at coordinate 199,140 of NZ_NRSD01000005.1, forward strand.
AAACTGATGCGCGTGGGACCGGTGCCGATTTATGCCACTGATCCCTTGGTGCGTCGTGCCCCGGCGCTGCAATCCACGCCGATCCCGGGGGCGGCCTTCGGGGTTTATCTGCATCCGGCACAGGCCCAGGCGCTTGGTGTCGAGGCCACTCAATCGGTTCTAGTCAGTCAGGACGGCGATGAGGCGGTCGCGGCGACGGTCGTGCTTGACGATGCCGTCCCCATGGGATGCGCCCGCATCCCCGCGGGGGTGAGCGGCAGCGAGCGATTGGGCGCGCAGATGGGGCCAGTGGAGATCCGCGCCACGGGTGACCTACAGCCTGGCGAGACGGGATGAGGACATGATGATCGAACTATGGAATGCACTTCCGGTCGTGATCCAGATCCTGTTGAAGATCTTGGCGATCCTGCTACCCCTTCTGGCGATGGTGGCCTATTACACCCTGGCTGAGCGGAAGGTGATCGGCTACATCCAGGTCCGGATCGGTCCGAACCGGGTCGGTTGGCGCGGTTCGCTGCAGCCGATCGCCGACGCGGTCAAGTTGATGATGAAGGAAATCGTCATTCCGACGAAGGCCGACAAGGGCCTCTTCCTGATGGCGCCGATGATTACGATCGCACCGGCCATGGCGGCCTGGGCGGTGTTTCCCTTCGATGAAGGACTGGTCCTCGCGGACATCAATGCCGGGTTGCTCTATCTCTTGGCGCTGACCTCCCTGGGTGTCTACGGGATCATCATCGCGGGTTGGGCCTCGAACTCAAAATACGCGCTGCTTGGGGCGATGCGTTCCGCCGCCCAGATTGTTGCCTATGAGATCGCCATGGGCTTCGCGCTGGTGGGCGTGTTGGTTGCCGCGGGCAGCCTGAATCTTGGTGCGATCGTTGCGGCCCAAGAGGGGCATCTCCTCACCTGGTTTTGGCTGCCGCTGCTGCCCCTGTTTGGCGTCTATCTCATTGCGGGCATTGCGGAGACCAATCGGGCGCCCTTCGACGTGGCGGAGGGCGAGTCGGAGATCGTTGCCGGTTTCCATGTCGAGTACTCGGGGATGGCCTTTGCCGTCTTCTTCCTCGCCGAGTACGCGAACATGATCCTGATTTCTGCGCTCTCGGCGCTCTTATTCATGGGAGGTTGGCTCTCGCCCCTGCCGGCCAGTTGGATTGGCGATCACCGGCTCTTGAGCGACGGCTTCCATTGGCTGCTACTTAAGACCTTCTTCTTCATGTTCGTCTTTTTGTGGTTGCGGGCGACCTTTCCACGTTATCGCTACGATCAGATCATGCGATTGGGTTGGAAGGTCTTTATCCCGATCACGATCGTTTGGATTCTGGTGGTGGCACTCGCGGTGCTGTATGAGTTGCCACCCTGGTGGTCCGTTTGAGCCGGAGTCGACCCATGCTGAACGCTGCACGCGACTATCTCCGAAGCCTGTTGTTGGTCGAACTCTTCAAAGGGTTGGGTCTGACCGGTGCATACATGTTCAAGCGCAAATTCACCGTTCAGTACCCGGAAGAAAAGATCCCGATCTCCCCGCGCTTTCGCGGACTCCATGCCTTGCGTCGCTACCCGAATGGTGAGGAGCGCTGCATCGCCTGTAAGCTGTGCGAGGCGGTCTGTCCGGCCCTGGCGATTACGATCGAAGCCGAGCCGCGTGAGGATGGGTCGCGGCGGACCACACGTTATGACATTGACCTCTTCAAATGCATCTACTGCGGATTCTGCGAGGAATCCTGTCCGGTCGATTCGATCGTCGAAACCGGGATCTATGAATACCACTTCGAGAACCGTGGCGAAAACATCATGACCAAGGACAAGCTGCTCGCGATCGGAGATCAATACGAGGCCGACATTGCGGCCGCACGGGCTGCTGATGCACCCTACCGATGAGGGGCCGCGCGTCCCATTCGCCGGGTGTCCCGCGGCGGTTGAGCGGCGCAAGCGGGGTACGCGTCCACTCTGGAACGCGCTCGTCGGTTGGAGCTGGACTCACGCCCTGGTGGCGCGGGTCGATTCGGTGTCGCGGGTGATCGACTTGTTACGAATCGTGCCGTTGTGGCGAAACCAGGCATCTGGATGAATCATGGGCTTTGAAAAATTCCTCTTCTACGTGTTTGCTGCCATAACCCTATATTCATCAGGGATGGTCATCACCCGTCGAAATCCGGTCCATGCCGTGCTGTATCTGGTGCTTGCGTTCATCAGCAGCGCGGCCTTGTGGATCCTGCTCGAAGCCGAGTTCCTCGGTATCGTGCTGGTCCTGGTCTATGTTGGGGCCGTGATGGTGTTGTTCTTGTTCGTCGTGATGATGCTCGATATCGAGATCGATGCCCTGCGTGCGGGCTTCATTCGGTATCTTCCGCTCGGTGCCGTGATCGCGGTGGTGCTTGCGCTCGAGATCTTTTTGGTTGTCGGACCTGGCCACTTTGGATTACAGCACTTCCCAAAACCGCCGCCGGTTGGGTCGGAATTCAGTAATACCGAAGCGCTCGGTCTGTTGCTCTATACCGTGTATGTCTATCCGTTCGAAATCGCCGCGGTCATCCTGCTCGTAGCCATCATCGCCGCGATCCGGTTGACCTTGCGGCATCGGCCCGTTTCGAAATATCTCGACCCCGCCGCGCAGGTGCGTGTGAAAAAGGGTCCCGATCGAATTCGCATCGTGCAGATGCCCACGGAGGGCGTCGCTGGCCCGACGGCGAGCGCGGGTGCCGGTGCCAAACAGGAATCGACCGAATGATCGCGCTCTCTGACTACCTGATCCTGGCTGCGATGATCTTTATCCTCGCGGTCGCGGGCATCTTTCTGAATCGTAAGAACCTGATCCTCATTCTGATGTGCATCGAGTTGATGCTGCTCGCCGTGAACATGAACTTCGTCGCCTTCTCCCACTTCTTGGGCGATATGACGGGGCAGGTCTTCGTCTTCTTCATCCTGACCGTGGCGGCGGCGGAGGCTGCGATTGGTCTCGCGATCCTCGTCGTGCTCTTCCGCAATCGTCGCACCATCAAGGTCGAGGATCTCAATAGCCTGAAAGGATAGCGGGTGGGGCGAGTGTCGATGACCGATCGATACGGCCCGCTCCGTCCCGATCAAATTAGAGCGAAAGGGCGAATCTAATCGTGGAAAAAGTCTACCTGACCATCGTGCTCGCGCCTCTAATCGGCGCCATTATCGCCGGTTTTTTTGGCGGCAGGATCGGCCGGCAGGGTGCGCATTGGGTCACCATCGCCGGTGTGGGGCTCTCCACCGCACTGTCGTTCATGGTCCTGGCGCGCTTTATCTGGGACGACGAGCCGGTCTTCAATCAAGCCGTCTACACCTGGCTGATCTCGGACGGGATTCGGTTCGAAATCGGTTTCCTGGTCGATCGGCTCACGGCGGTCATGATCGCGACCGTGACCTTCGTCTCTCTCATGGTCCATATCTACACCATCGGCTACATGGCCGATGACGAGGAGAACTGGCCGAAGGATTCGCGCTGCGGTACGAACAGTTATCAGCGCTTCTTCAGCTACATCTCGCTCTTCACCTTCTCCATGTTGATGTTGGTGATGGCCAATAACTTCATGCAGCTCTTCTTTGGCTGGGAGGCGGTTGGCTTGGTGTCCTATCTCCTGATCGGGTTCTGGTCGACCCGCGAGACGGCCATCTTTGCCAACCTGAAGGCGTTCCTCGTCAACCGCGTGGGTGATTTCGGCTTCGTCCTGGGTATCGCTGCGGTTGCCATGTATTTCAATAGCCTGGACTATGTCGAGGTCTTTGCCGCCGCGTCCGAGCATGCCGACACGCAAGTCGCCCTATTCGGCGGAGTCTCGCTGATGACGCTGATTTGCATCCTGCTCTTCATCGGTGCGATGGGGAAATCGGCACAGGTTCCGCTCCATGTGTGGCTGCCGGATTCGATGGAAGGCCCAACACCGATCTCGGCGCTGATCCATGCCGCAACCATGGTCACAGCCGGTGTCTTCATGGTCACGCGCATGTCACCGCTGTATGAACTCTCGGAGACCGCGCTGAGTTTTATCCTCATCATCGGCGCGACCACGGCGCTCTTCATGGGTCTGGTCGGCTTGGTGCAGAATGACATCAAGCGGGTCGTTGCCTACTCCACCTTATCCCAGCTGGGCTACATGGTGACCGCGCTTGGCGCCTCGGCCTATGCTGCCGGAATGTTTCATTTAATGACCCATGCCTTCTTCAAGGCACTGCTGTTCCTCGCCGCGGGCTCGGTGATCATGGCGATGCATCACCGCCAGGACATCCGCGACATGGGCGGTCTGCGCCACTACATGCCGATCACCTGGATCACGGCGCTGATTGGGTCCCTGGCCCTGATCGGTTTCCCAGCCTTCTCCGGCTTCTTCTCGAAGGACGCCATTATCGAAGCCGTGGGTCACTCGACCATCTATGGGTCGGGCTATGCCTCGTTGCTGTTGACACTCGGCGTCTTCGTCACCGCGCTCTACAGCTTCCGCATGTATTTCCTTGTCTTCCACGGTCAGCCGCGGATGGATGCACACACGCGTGAGCATCTCCATGAAACCTCCTGGGTAGTGACCATTCCCTTGATCCTGTTGGCGATCCCCTCGGTGGTGATCGGCTGGATGGTGGTCGAACCCTTCTTAGTGTCCAACTGGTTCGCGAGCGGTGATTGGAATCCGATCGTGGTCGCGCCGGATCACGATACCCTGCTGCCGATTCGTGAGGATTGGCATGGTCAATGGGCCTTCGTGCAACATGGTTTGACTATGCCGCCGTTCTTCCTCGCGATGAGTGGTCTTGGCCTCGCGGCCGCGCTCTGGTGGTATCTATTCGCGCGCAACCCCCGGATCGACGAGCAATTGCAGGCGATGGGTGGTCCCCTGACCAAGATCCTCGAGGCGAAATACGGATTCGATACCTTCAACCAGAAGGTCTTCGCCGGGGGGGGGCGCAAGCTCGGCACCTTTTTATGGAATACCGGGGATCGCACCCTGATCGACGGGGGGATGGTCAACGGCTCCGCGCATCGGGTGGCGTGGCTCGCGCAGTATGCGCGACACCTGCAAACTGGTTACCTCTATCACTACGCCATTGCGATGATCGTCGGCCTGGTCGGGCTCCTGACGTTCTTCGTGGTGCTTTGAGGCGGAAGGAGACGCAGCATGTACCAATTTCCTCTCCTGACGTTGCTCATTTGGTTGCCGATCATCGGCGGGATCGTCGTGCTGGCCAGCGGTGATCGCGCGACGGACATCTCGAAGTGGACAGCGCTTGGTTTTGCGGTCTTCACCTTCCTGATCAGTCTGGGACTCTGGACCGGCTTCGATACCACCAGCGCGGAGATGCAATTCGTCGAGCGCTCGGCTTGGATTCCGACGTTCAATGTCGAGTATTTCCTGGGTGTCGACGGCATCTCCATGCCACTGATCATCCTGACGACCTTCATCACCATCTTCGTGATCATTGCCGGCTGGGAGGTCATCACCTATCGGCCCAGCCATTACATGGCCGCCTTCCTGGTCATGGAAGGCATCATGATCGGGGTCTTTTCGGCACTCGATGCGATCCTGTTCTATGTGTTCTGGGAGGCGATGCTCATTCCGATGTTCCTGATCATCGGGGTGTGGGGTGGTCCCAATCGGGTCTATGCCACGATCAAGTTCTTCCTCTACACCTTCTTCGGCTCGGTCTTCATGCTGGTGGCCCTGATCTACATGTACTTCCAGGCCGGAAGTTTCAGTATCCTGGACTTCCATACCCTGCAGTTGGGGATGACGGCGCAGATCCTGATCTTCATCGCCTTTTTGTTGGCCTTTGCGGTCAAGGTGCCCATGTTTCCGGTGCATACCTGGCTACCGGATGCCCACGTCGAGGCGCCTACCGGCGGTTCGGTGATCCTCGCGGCCATCATGCTGAAGATCGGCGGCTATGGTTTTCTGCGCTTCTCCTTACCGATCGCTCCAGATGCCAGTGACTCGTTGGATTGGTTGATCATCACGCTCTCGCTGATCGCCATCATCTACATCGGCTTCGTCGCACTCGTCCAGCAAGACTTGAAGAAACTCATCGCCTATTCCTCGATCGCGCACATGGGCTTCGTGACCCTCGGTTTCTTCATCATCTTCACCATCCTGCGCGACCCCAGCGCGACCGGGGGCGCGGTCATGGGGATCGAGGGCGGGATGGTCCAAATGATCTCGCATGGCTTCATTTCCGGGGCACTCTTTCTGTGCGTCGGGGTGCTCTATGATCGGGTCCATTCGCGCGAAATCGCCGTCTATGGTGGCGTGATCAACACCATGCCCTGGTTCGGTGCCTTCGTCGTCTTCTTCGCGATGGCCAACGCCGGGCTGCCTGGCACTTCTGGATTCGTGGGCGAGTTCATGGTGATCCTCGCGACCTTCCGCGCCGACTTCTGGTGGGCCTTGCTGGCCGCGACCACCTTGATCCTCGCCGCGGCCTTCAGTCTTTGGATGGTCAAGCGCGTCATCTTTGGTGAGGTCAAGAACGAAAAGGTGGCGGCCTTGCAGGATTTGAATCGGCGTGAGGCCTTCAATCTGGGTGTGCTCGCCACCGCAGTCCTGATCCTCGGCATCTGGCCCGCACCCCTGATCGATGTGATGCATGCCACGGTTGAGAACCTGGTCGCTCATGTCAGTCTATGTAAACTGCCCGCAGCGGAGGCCGCGCAATGCATCCTGGCGGTGCCCACGGCAGATCTGGGCCTGGCGGGCCAGCCCTGAGACGGCGCCGCGGCGTGGGTCTTAATCAATTGGAACTGTGACATGCCATTCGATGCTGCCAATCTGATCACCGTCCTGCCGGAGATCGCCATCTTGATCACCGCCGCGGCGGTTTTGATCCTGGATCTCTATCTCAAGGATAAGGATCGGGACATCATCCATACGCTCACCTTGATCGGCTTGCTCGTGGCGATCGGCCTAACGGGCGCGGTCGGTGGGGGCGAGCGTCAAGTGGTCTTCGACGGCAATGTCGTGCGCGACGCCATGAGTGATTTGCTGCGGGGTGCGATCCTGATCGTGAGCCTCTTTGGGTTCGTGTATGCACGGCCGTGGCTGAAAGATCGTGGTCTGTTTGTGGGTGAGTTCTATGTTCTCGGGCTTTTCGCGGTGCTCGGGATGCTCATCATGGTCTCGTCCAACAGCTTCCTGACGCTGTACCTTGGACTCGAACTCCAAGCCCTGTCGCTGTATGCCCTGGTTGCCTTCGATCGCGACTCGAACAAAGGGGCCGAGGCGGCAATGAAATATTTCGTCCTCGGGGCGCTCGGTTCGGGAATGCTGCTCTATGGCGTGTCCATGATCTATGGAGCGACCGGCTCGGTTGAATTTGGCCCGGTCGCGCAGGCGGTTGCCGAGCAGGGTATGGACAACACCGTGCTGGTCTTTGGGATCGTCTTCCTCGTGGTTGGGATCGGTTTCAAGTTCGGAGCGGTCCCATTTCACATGTGGGTCCCGGACATCTACGAGGGTGCTCCTACCCCGGTGGTGCTCTTGTTGGGGAGCGCACCGAAGATTGCCGCGTTCGCCCTCGCGGTGCGGATGCTGGTTGACGGGCTCGCGGCAATTCATGCCGATTGGCAGGGGATGCTCGTGATCCTGGCGGTGCTCTCGATGGGTCTCGGCAATCTGGTGGCGATCGCTCAGACCAACATCAAACGCATGTTGGCCTATTCGACCATTTCACATGTCGGATTCCTGCTACTGGGATTACTCGCCGGATCCGCGCAGGGCTACGCGGCGGCCATGTTCTATGCCATCGTCTATGCGGCGATGGCCGCCGGCGCCTTCGGCATTCTTCTGATCCTAAGCCGGCGGGGATTCGATGCCGAACAGCTTGACGATCTCAAAGGGTTGAATGAACGCGATTCCTGGTATGCGGCCATGATGGCCCTGCTGATGTTCTCCATGGCTGGTGTTCCGCCAACGGTTGGTTTCATGGCGAAGCTGCTGGTGCTGGAAGCCGTGGTCCGAATCGATCTGGTGTGGCTTGCGGTCGTGGCCGTGATCTTCTCGATCATTGGCGCCTTCTACTATCTACGGGTCGTCAAGCTCATCTATTTCGACAAACCAGTGGAGGGGCTGCCGCGGTTGTCGACCTCGGGCGGAGTGCGGTTCGCCATGACCCTCAATGGGCTTTCGATGCTCGCGCTCGGGGTGTTCCCCGCGGGTCTGCTCGGTCTCTGCCAGAATGTCTTCGCGTGACGCGTGCGAGTTGATCGGTTGTGTCAGCATGCGCTGACGTAATACCATCACCCTTTTCGGTTAGCGGAGTTGCACATGTTTCGCGGCAGCATCGTGGCCCTCATCACGCCCATGCATGAGGATGGTGAGGTCGACGACCAGAGCCTTCGTCGTCTCGTCGATTTTCATGTCGAGGCCGGGACCACGGCGATCGTGGCAGTCGGGACGACCGGCGAATCGGCAACACTCGACGAAGACGAGCACTGCGCCGTGATTCGTGACGTGCTTGAGTACGCCGCAGGACGCATTCCGGTGATTGCCGGCACGGGAGCGAACTCGACCCGGGAGGCCATCATCCTGACGCGCTGTGCGCGGGAGGCGGGTGCGCACGCCGCCCTACTGGTCACTCCCTACTACAACAAGCCGACCCAGGAGGGACTCTACCGCCATTATTGTGCGGTGGCTGAAGCGGTCGATCTTCCGCAGATTCTTTATAATGTTCCGGGGCGTACCGCGTGTGATCTGTTGCCCGAGACGGTGGCCCGGCTGGCGCCGATCGAGAATATCATCGGGATCAAGGAGGCGACCGGCGATCTGTCGCGCCTCGCCAGGCTGCGCGAGGCCGGGGGACGGGATTTCGTGCTCTACAGCGGTGATGATGCAACCGCCTGTGAATTCATGTTGCAGGGCGGCGATGGCGTCATCTCAGTCACCGCGAACCTCGCACCTCGATTGATGCAGGACCTCTGTCAAGCGGCCCTCGAAGGGGATCGGGAGCGCGCCGAGGCGTTGAATCAGCGCTTGCTCCCCCTCCATCGCGATCTGTTCGTGCAATCCAATCCTATTCCAGTGAAATGGGGCGCCATGGCGATGGGGCTCTGTGGTCACGGCATCCGACTCCCACTGACCTGGCTTCCAGAGGAGCACGAGGCCTGTGTCCGCGCTGCGATGGAGCATGCGGGTGTCCTTTGACCTCCGCCGGCATCACTGGATGCTGGTTCGTCGCGGACCAGCAAACCGATTTAAGAGGCCACCGACGTTGAGATCACCGATTTGGCTTCTGTCCGTTACTCTGGGCTTCACGCTCGCGCCACTGCTTTTGGTCGGCTGCGGTTCGAATCTGCTCAGTGACGCGATTCCCGATCAGCGCCTGGCCTACAAGCAGCAACGCGAGGCCGGGGAGAATCTGGAGATTCCGCCTGATCTGACCGCGAGTCGGTTCGACGACGCGCTCGATATTCCACCAATCGGTGGTATGACCTATTCCGAATATGCTGGAAGCCGGGCGCAGCGTCAGCGCGTTTCCACGACTCAGGAGGTGTTGCCCCAAACGCCGAACGTCGAACTCAAACGACGCGATGCCGAGCGCTGGCTCGAGGTGCAGGCCGATCCCGCGGTCGTCTGGCCACAGGTCATTGCCTTTTGGCGCGAGCAGGGCATTCTTCTGACCGAGCAGAATCCGACAGTGGGTGTGATGCGTACCGACTGGCTGGATAATCGAGCCGAGATCAGGCGTGACTTCATCACCCGGATGGTCAGCCGGGTCGCCGAAGGAGTCTATGCGACCTCCTCGCGTGATCAATATAGCGTTCGTATCGAACCTGGTCCCACTCCGGGCACAACGGATATCCATCTCACCCATCGCGGCATGGAAGAGCGCGTGATCACGAATGCGATCGGCGACGGCAGCCGGACCATGTGGGAGCCGAGTGGATCCGAGCCCGCGAAAGAGGCAGAGATGCTGCGGCGTCTGATGGTCTTTCTCGGGGGATCGGAAGCGCGTCGAGACACGGTGGCGGACACCACTCCCGCGACGCGTTCCCTCAACTCACGGATCGTGACAACGGACGGGCAGCCGGCCCTCCTGTTGCCGGAGGATCCCCGCCGAGCGTGGCGCACCACTGGTTCGGCCCTGAGCCGAGCGGGTTTCGCGATCGAGGACCGCGACAATGCCCGCGGTATCTACTATGTGCGCTATGCCGGGCACGATGCCGCGACGCCGAGCGAACGGCCTGGCCGGTTTGCCCGGATGGCTTTCTGGCGTACCTCAGAGGTCGATACCCTCAAGCAATACCAAATCTTGATTATCGGCGATGACAGCGAATCTCGGGTCACCGTCCTGGGCGCCGACGGACAGCCGGATCGCACTGAAACCGGGCAGCGGATCCTCACCCTCCTGCAGGAACAGATTCGCTGACGCTGGGGTGAGGTTCTGTTCGCTTGGAAGTGGGAGCCGCGGCAATGCCACGCTGGTGGACACTGGTGGCTACCGCATTCTGGTCGACAATGGCTTCAGTCTTCGCGAACTGCTGCGGCGACTCGAGCGGGTAGGCGTCGCCCCCGCGACCATTGACTGTCTGCTGCTCACGCATGAGCACGCTGATCATGTCAAAGGCGTCGCGTCCTTCGTGCGGCGCCATGATGTGGAGGTTTGGACCACGCCGGGGACTTGGCGCGCGGCGGGTGCCCCGGACGTCCCTCGGCTGCGGTTGCTCTCAGGACCCGGACAAACCCTGGAGCTCGACGGCGTGCGCGTCAGCTCCTATCCGGTTCCCCATGATGCCCGCGAACCCTGTCAGTTCGTCTTCGAGTCCGGCGGACACCGTCTTGGCATGCTGACGGATTGCGGTCGCGTGACACCGCATATTCAGCAGTTCCTGAGCGATTGCGACGCGCTCATCCTTGAGTTCAATCATGATTCGCAGTCTCTGCAACGCGGACCCTATCCGCTTAGTCTGCAGCGACGGATCAGTGGGGGCTTCGGACATCTGAGTAATCGGCAAGCGGGCGACTTTCTCGATCGCTTGTCGTGGGGAGCGCTCCAACATCTGGTTGTCGCGCATGTCAGCGAGGCCAACAATCATCCCGATCTCGTGCTGGATACCATCCGCTCGGTATCGACGACACTCGCTGAGCAGGCGGTGTTATGGGAACAGGATGCGCCGAGTCCCTGGTGTGCGTTCGCGAGCGGCACTCAGCGCGCACACGGTCCCGCTGCGCTCGTCGAACCGTCCAGCTCACCAGGATGACCCTGCAGCGCCTTGCCGCCCGGGGGCGCTCAGACCGCGACCGATGCTCCTGGGTTGGCGCTCAGGGTCCGGCGCTGCAGCCATTTGCGGGTTTCCTCGAGCAACAGCACGCTCGCGGCCATGAGGGTTGCCGCCAGCCAGTGTGCTGGTTGCAGCGCCGTGGTGGCAAAGATCTCCTGCGCGCTCGGCCAGGTGACGACCAGCCATTGTAGGGCGAGCACGGACGCGAGCGCGAGCCAGAGCTTCCCATTCGCGAAAAATTGGTTGTTGAAGGCCGTGCCCTGTTCGTTGCGCGCGTTGAAGACATTGAAAAACTGAAACAGGACAAAGGTCGTGAAGGCAAGCGTCAAGGCGTAGGTCTCACCGTGCGTGGTGAGGGCCAGCTGAAACAGCCAGATGGTGCCCACCATCATGGTCACGCCATAGAAGGCGAGGCGGGCGAGGCGGGGGAGGGTCAGGATCTGGGCCTCGGGGCGACGCGGCTGGGCTTGCATGATGCCAGGACGGGCGGGCTCGACCCCGAGTGTCATGGCTGGAGGGCCATCCATGATGATGTTGATCCACAGGAGTTGGATGGCGGTGAAGGGTGCCGGCAGCCCCATCAAGGTTGCGGCCAGGACGGTGAGAATGGCCCCGATGTTGGTGGAGAGCTGGAAGCGGACGAATTTCACGATATTGTCAAAGATCACCCGTCCTTCCTCGACCGCCCGAACGATGGTTGCGAAATTGTCGTCCGTGAGCACCATCGTGGCGGCCTCGCGGGTCACGGCCGTGCCGGACACGCCCATGGCAACGCCAATATCAGCCGTCTTGATCGCCGGGGCATCGTTGATTCCATCCCCGGTCATGGCGACGATATGCCCACGCGCCTGAAGCGATTTGACGATTCGCACCTTGTGTTCAGGCGAGACCCGCGCAATCACGCTGATCGCATCGATCCGCCGCATCAGGGTCGCATCGTCCATCGCGTCGAGTTCCACGCCCGTCACGACGTCGCCCTGAAGACCGAGTTCCCGTCCAATGGCGGCTGCCGTGAGCCGGTGATCACCCGTGATCATCTTCACTTGGATGCCTGCATGCGCACAGCGTGCGATCGCGGCCGCGGCCTCCGGGCGCGGTGGGTCCATGAGCCCGGCCAGCCCAACAAAGGTCAACCCCTCGGTCCAGCTCCAGAGATCCCCACCCGGGTCGAATTGCGCGGCTGGAATGGTGCGTCGCGCAACCGCGAGCACGCGCAGCGATTGATTGGCCAGGAACTCGTTCTCGTCCTGGATTCGCGTGCGCATCGCCTCGCTCAAGACCTCGGAACCCCTGTCGGTCAGCCAGTGCGTGGAGCGGTCCAGCAGCACATCTGGTGCCCCCTTCACGTAGAGTTCCACCTGATCGGCTGCATGGTGGAAGGTCGCCATGAACTTATGCGCCGAATCGAACGGGATTTCGGCTAGACGCGGTCGGTGTGATTGTTCTGATTCGGGATCGAATCCAGCCTTCTCGGCGAGCACCCAAAGCGCGCCCTCGGTTGGATCGCCCAGCAGCCGGCCATCACGCACACAGGAGTCGTTGCAGAGTGCCAAGGGGCGGGCCAACTCAGTCAATGAGTGGACGTCGACAGAGCGAATCTCCCCGGCACGGTCGTAGCCTGTTCCGGTGACGCTGAAGCGTTGGCCCGCGAACCAGCCCGCCCGCGCGGTCATCTGATTCAGGGTTAGGGTGCCGGTCTTGTCCGAGCAAATGACGGTGGTCGAGCCCAGGGTCTCGACCGCGACCAACTTCTTCAGGATCGCGCGATTCTGAGCCATTCGCCACATTCCGATCGCCAGGGTGACCGTGACCACCGCCGGGAGCCCTTCAGGAATGGCTGCGACCGCCAAGGCGACCGCGGTGATTGCCGCTTGCGTCCAGGCCAGGCCGCGCGCGAGATCGAGCATGAAGATCAGGATCACGATCACACCCGCGATCACCGACAGGCGTTTGCCGAGGGTGTCGAGTTGGCGCTGCAGTGGGGTTTCGGTCTCGCGTGTTTCGGCGATCAGACCGGCTAACCGGCCCATTTCGGTTGTCATGCCGGTCGCCACAACGATCATTTCGGCCCGACCGCGGGTGACGACCGTGTTCATGTACAGCAAGTTCAAGCGTTCGGCGAGTGGCGCCCGCGGTACGCTCAAGGTGCTCGGGGACTTGCCCACGGCATGTGATTCGCCGGTTAAGGCGGCCTCATCGACCTCCAGGTTCGGCCCGATGATGAGGCGCCCATCCGCGGGAACCCGCTCACCCGCCTCGAGCAGCACCAGGTCGCCTGGAACCAGATCATCGGCATCGATCTCGATGACCATGCCGTCGCGCCGCACCCGCGAGCGGGTCGCCACCATGGCCTTGAGGGTCGAGAGGGTGCGTTCGGCGCGATACTCCTGGTGAAAGCCCAGCAGGGCATTCAGGACGACGACCGAAAGGATCACGACCGCATCCTTGAACTCACCGATCAGCCAGGCGAGCAGGGCGGCGCCAATCAGCACGAGCACGAGAAGATTGCGGAACTGATCGAAAAATTTCAGCCAGGGTGGGCGCGCTTTGGTCTCGACCAACCGATTAGGGCCGGCGGTGGCGCGTCGGTGCTGGGCCACGGCCGTGCTGAGGCCGCTGGCAAGGTCGGTCTCGACGAGGCGCGCGACCTCCGCGACCTCACGACAATGCCAGTCCGTCTGCTCGCGCTGGTGCGTCGTGGCGCCGGCTCGCGGGTCCATCGCGCGGCGCCGGCGCTCGGCACCAGGGTTGCGCATCGCGGAGATGACCTGACTCAGTCGTCCTTCAGCCATGCTTGAAACGCATCGACGAGGGCCTGGGCTTGAGCGCGGCTGGAGATATTAAACTTCGATTGCTGGCGGTATTCGCCACCGCGCTTTTGGTACCGCCTGATGGTGTATTTTTCGGGTCCATAGCTTCCTTTCGCACGATCCCAGTCCTGGTAGCGAAACAGAATCGTGGTCCAACTCCCTTTCGACAGGACCACCTTATCGATCTCCTTCGTTGTCTCGATGCCGTCCTCCACGTAGGTGACGGTCAAGTCTTCGATCCGCTCTGCCATGCGGGGACTCCTATTGGTGCTCGTTTAGCGTGGGAGCTCGACGATGGCGCCATTGCGCTCCAGTGTCGATTGGATGAAGCGCGCATCGCTCCCGGGGGCGGATTCTCGCGCAATCCGCAGTGGTAAGCGACCGTCGCCGTCGGGCTGATTGACATTGGCGCCGGCGATGATCAAGCGACGAACGGTCTCAAGATGGCCATGCTTGATCGCCGCGTGCAGGGCTGTGTCGCCGGCTTCGTCGACCCCTTCCAGGGTGGCACCGCGGCGGATCAGCAGCGCGATCGCGTCACGATCGATCACCCCGGCGGCGGACAGTTCGATCAGCATCGACTGGGCCTGCAACGCTGCGCCGCGCTCGATCAGCTGCTGCGCGACCTGTGTCCTGCCATGCGCCAGTGCAACGTAGAGGACGCTCTGACCCGCGGCATCCAGGGCGCTCAGATCGGCCCCGTTACGAACGAGTTCACGCACGATCGCGACCCGGCCTGCGCGTGCGGCCACATGCAATGGCGTTTCGCCCGCCGCGTTGCGCTTGTTGAGATCACTCTTCCAATAGGCATGTCGTTTGATTTGGTCGAGGTCACCGATTTCGACGGCACGATTGAGCCCAACGGTCGGTGCGGCCGGCTCGGTACAGGCGACGAGACTCAGACTCATCACGACCATCAGGACCGGGAATGTGAAGGCTTTCATCAGTGTTCTACTCACCACTTGGTCTATTCTTGATCTGCCCGGGGTGATCACAGACGCCGGTCCCTGTTGCGTCGGGTGCGTATCACCTGGCATCGGCTGCTCGATCTCGTCCAACATGCTAACGTATCGAACATGATCTGGAAGCTTCTTCTGACCACATTGGTGATCCTTGGTGCGACGCTGGTCATTCGGGCGCGCATCCGACGTGCGCGTCTGGGCGCGGATGGCGCGCCGCGGCCGCCGCTGATCCCCCTGGCGCTGATTCGTCCACTCGCGTACGGACTTCTTGCACTCATGCTGATCGGAAGTCTAACGCACCTGATCCGCGGTTGGGATCGCGACCAATTGCCGGTGACGGTCCAGGTCCTGAATACCCACACCGGGGCGATAACTGAATATGAGGCGCGGCGCGGCAGCGTGGAAGGGCGACGTTTCACCACCCTGGACGGGCGCACCATTTATCTGGCCGAGATCGAGCGCTTGGTCACTGAGGCGACACCCTAGGGCGCGGCAGCGGCTCTGGTGTGGCGCGGACGTGCCGTGCTACCCGCACGCATCATTTGGCATCGTGCTGGTAGAGTGTCACCAGGCGTGCGATCAGGATGGCGGGGTAGAGCTGGCCGATTAATCCTTGGATGCTGACGATGGCCCGTGCGAATGCGTTCAGCGGGGTGATGTCGCCGTAGCCGATGGTGGTGAGCGTGACGAAACTGTAGTAGTGGAGCTCCGGGAGTGGAACGTTCGGGACTCTGATGTCGGCGTCGAAGCGAAAGGCGTCAGGTGAGAACAGTATGATGATCAGATAGATGTTCGAGAAGATTAACCCGATCATGATGTAGCCCGCGATCGATCCGAGGATCCGATAGGCATTGATCCGCCCTGGGCCAAAGACCCTTGCGAGCGTGTAATAGCCCTGCGTCGTGAAAAATAAGATGGCGGTGATGGCATCGAGCAGATACAAGGTGAAGCCGCCGACGACGAGATGTGCCCAGTGGATGCAGAAGGCCATGAGGGCGATGGCGATGACAGCGTAACGGATGAGATGATGTTGCGCGGTAGCCAAGACGCCGGTGAAGAGGATCAAGGAAAAGGCAACCGCTGACAGACCCTTTTGCTCAACGGGAGAACCGTAGAGCGGGACGAAGACGGTCATATAGAGCAGGAGCAGGAAGAGTAAGGTCGCCAGGTTGTGATCGGGGTCCTTGAGAAAGCGCCAAACGCGCGAGCCGCGAGGTGAAATCTTAAGCGAGCGCATCAGTGTGTGGCGTGATCGTCCTGTGGTGAGGCCGCGCTCATCAGTCGCGTCTTTTGTACCGAACGGCTCCGGATTGCCATCAGGTCAGACGCCGTGCGCCTCTAGAGATCGCACGCGGATGACCGTCTCGGTCGTCCGCGTGCGCCATGAACCCATGGCCGGGTGGCCATGTCCGTGCCACACCAAGCGCTTCAGACCCGTCAGACGGGTTCTCTGCGTCGGAGCGTCGGATGAGGCGTTGGGGGCACCATCAGAGGTTGCCGATCCGATGGCAAGGCGGCGCTTTAATAATCCATGTCGTCCATACCGCCACCACCCGCTGCTGGAGCCTTGTCCTTCTTGGGCTCATCCGCCACCATGGCCTCGGTCGTGATCATCAGCCCCGCGATTGACGAGGCGTTTTGCAGCGCCGTGCGCGTGACCTTGGTCGGGTCGATTACACCCATCTCCATCATGTCCCCGTACTCGCCCGTGGCGGCGTTGTACCCGAAGCTCCCGCTGCCCTCGGCGACCCGACTCATGATAACCGAGGGCTCCTCGCCCGCATTGGCGACGATCTGTCGCAGTGGCTCCTGCATGGCGCGACGGGTTAGGGCAATGCCGAGATCCTGATCGTGGTTGGCGCCCTTGAGCTCAGTGACCGCGGCGATGGCACGAATCAGTGCGACGCCACCTCCGGGCACGATCCCTTCCTCAACCGCGGCGCGGGTCGCATGTAGTGCATCCTCGACGCGCGCCTTCTTCTCCTTCATCTCGATTTCGGTCGCGGCACCGACCTTGATCACGGCCACACCACCGGCGAGTTTGGCCAGCCGCTCTTGGAGCTTCTCGCGGTCGTAATCCGAGGTGGTGTCCTCGATCTGATTGCGGATCTGGTCGCAGCGCGCCTTGATGTCGTCGTGCGAACCGGCCCCGTCGATGATGGTGGTGTCTTCCTTGGCCACCTGGATCGTCTTCGCGGAGCCGAGGTCGTTGAGCGTCGCCTTCTCGAGTGACAGTCCGACCTCCTCGGAGATGACGGTCCCGCCGGTCAGGATGGCGATGTCCTGCAGCATGGCCTTGCGCCGATCACCGAACCCGGGTGCCTTCACGGCGCAGACCTTCAGGATGCCACGCAGATTGTTCACCACCAGGGTCGCCAGGGCTTCGCCCTCGATGTCCTCGGCGATGATCAACAGGGGCCGACTGGCTTTGGCAACGCCCTCAAGGACGGGCAGCAACTCGCGGATATTGGAAATCTTTTTGTCGTGGAGCAGGATGAATGGATTTTCCAGCTCGGACTTCTGACTCTGCTGATTGTTGATGAAGTAGGGCGAGAGGTAACCGCGGTCGAACTGCATCCCTTCGACGAGGTCGAGTTCGTTGTGCAGCGACTTGCCTTCCTCAACGGTGATCACACCTTCCTTGCCGACCTTCTCCATCGCCTCGGCGATGATCTGTCCGATCGACTCATCGGAATTGGCCGAGATGGTCCCGACCTGGGTGATCTCCTTGCTGGTCGAGCAGGGGCGGGAGAGGGCCTGCAACTCGGCGACCGAAGCGGCGACGGCCTGGTCGATGCCGCGCTTGAGATCCATCGGATTCATTCCCGCCGCGACGGCCTTCAAGCCTTCGCGGACCATGGCTTGTGCGAGCACGGTCGCGGTGGTGGTGCCATCACCCGCGATGTCGGAGGTCTTGGAGGCGACCTCCTTGACCATTTGAGCTCCCATGTTCTCGAGCTTGTCTTTCAGTTCGATCGCCTTGGCGACCGACACGCCGTCCTTGGTGACGGTCGGTGCGCCCCAAGACTTTTCGATCACCACATTGCGACCTTTCGGACCCAACGTGACCTTCACGGCGTTGGCCAGGATATCGACGCCGTGGAGCATCCGGGCGCGGGCTTGTTCGTTGAATGAAATCTGTTTTGCGGTCATGGTTACGATGCCTGAGTTCGAACGAAAAGGAAGATGCGGAAACGAGCAGTGAGGCCGTTATTCGACGACGGCAAGGATGTCCTCTTCGCGCATCACGAGCAGCTTCTCGTCGGTGACCTTCACCTCGGTGCCGGAATACTTCCCGAACAACACCTTGTCACCGACCTTGACGTCGAGGCGGCGAATGTCGCCATTATCGAGCGGCTTCCCATTACCAACGGCAATGACTTCGCCTTGGATCGGCTTCTCTGTGGCCGTGTCTGGGATCAGAATGCCACCGGCGGAGGTGCGCTCCTCCTCCTGACGGCGGACGACGACACGATCATGTAACGGACGTAGCTTCATAGAACGCAAGGCTCCTCAAAAAATGAGACGATCGATTGAGAGAAACACGAGACCGAAACGTTGTTAGCACTCGGTTAGCTCGAGTGCTAACAATCTAGAGAAAAACGCACCGATGTCAAGTCCCCCGCACGCGCTTCGACCGGTTCTGGTGCCGGCGTCCACGGCCGCGATCCTGGTTCAGGGTCCGCTGGCCACGAGGTCGACTGTGCCGAGCGTCCCATTCATTCTGCCCGAGCGGATCATCCATGAGTGAACTCAACCCTGATGTCGTGCGCGATCTCGATTCACGCATGGCGCGTGAATCACGCTTTGGTGGCATCGCTCGACTGTACGGGAGTGCGGAGAGTGACTGGATCGCCGGTCTGAATGTCTGTGTCGTTGGGGTAGGGGGGGTTGGATCCTGGGCGGTCGAGGCGCTTGCGCGGACCGGCGTCGGTGCCATCACCATGATCGATGGCGATACCCTCGAGGCGGGTAATGTCAATCGCCAGATCCATGCCCTGAGCCGTGATCTTGGACGCCCCAAGGTCACGGTGATGGCCGAGCGCGTGGCGGAGATCCACCCCGCCTGTCAGTGCACGCCCATTGATGATCTGCTGACCGAACACAATCTCGAGGCGCGGCTCGGGCGGGGCTATGATGGCGTGATCGACGCCATCGATCACATTCGGGTCAAGGCCGGGATGATCGCTTATTGCAAGCGACACCAGCTCTCACTGGTCACGACCGGTGGTGCCGGTGGGCGGCGCGATCCCACCGCGATCCGGGTCGCGGACCTCAGCCGCACCACCCATGACCCGCTTGCGTCCGGGGTTCGCAAGTGCCTGAGAGACCGTCACGGCTTTCCCCGCGACCCCAAACGGCGCTTCCAGGTCACCTGCGTCTATTCGCTCGAACAGCCCCGGTATCCACGACCCGATGGCAAGGTGAGTGCGGGAAAGCCAGGGCTCAGTGGGATTTCGCTCGACTGTCGTCTCGGGTATGGTTCAGCAACCTTTGTGACCGCGAGCTTTGGCTTCGCGGCGGTTGCCGCCTTGCTTGAAAAGCTGTTGGCACGCCGTCCCGGTGACGGGGTGAACGTGGGTTGAGAGCGCCTTGGCGCCTCACTGAGTTGCGCGCTCGCGGTTCACATCAGTCCTTCGCGCTTCAACTGGCTGGTCAGGACTTCAATCGCGACATCAAGATCCAGCAGGTCCTTTTCCAAGAGTTTCGCGCGCTGCTCCTCGAAGGCGGCTTCGATGCTGACGAGCACCCTGCGAAAATTGGCGTCGAGGTCAGGCGAGGTGGCCCATTGATGGGTGCGGGCGTAACCCTGCACGACACGCTCGACGCCATCCAGATACACGTTCAAAAAGGTGCGCGCGCGATAGAGGTTGCGCGGATCATCCTCGAGCAGCCTGAGGATGTCACGGGCGAGCCTGGTGATGCGCTGCAACCGGTCACGCAATTCGCTGCTTCGAAAGGCGCGGCTTGCGTGTTCAATGGCCGCGATGGTCTGCTCGGCCTGAGACAGGGTCGCGTGCGCCGATCCGGGTGGAGCGCGCCTGAAGTCCGGGTGGTCTCCCTCCCGGCGCCGCGGATCGCGACCATAGAAGAGCAGGCAGCCCAGCAGGGCAACCAGGCCGAACGTGAGACTGATCACGGGATGGTGTCCAACACCAAGCCAGGCGGTGATCCCCGTCGCTAGGCCGATCAGACCACTCCCGATGGTCTTCAAGGGCCATAACCGGCGCGCATTCGGGTGTTGCGCGAGCAGGGTCTCGTTCATCAGACCACGCAGGATGAACCAGGCGCCAACCAGATAGAGGAGATAGCCGAGACTGTTGCCCAACAGCGGGGTCAAGAGACCGCGGGCCATGGCGATGATGGCGGCAGCGAGCACAGGAAGCGGCAACACGAAGAGCAGCGCGCCCGCAACCGGGAACCGGGCGGCGACCGGATCGCGTGGCGGCGCGCGACCCGCCCGCAGACGCTCCCGCACCAGCAGCACCGCACTCATGATGGTCCCGAGGAGCAAGCCGATGAGGAGGATGCGCAGCATGCGGATGACTCGGATGCGGCGGTCTGCGTCAGGTGCCCGAAAGGGGGCTGGCGGAGGAGGCGGCGACGCTGGGCGAGGCCGAGCAAGAGGTTGCCAAGGTCTGCCACGCGGCGATCCCGATGGCGCTGATGAGCAGGATTGCTCCGAGCAGCTTGCGTGGCAGTGGCGGCATGGTGACGTGTGCTGCTAGGCTTCGGCTTGTTGTCGCAACAACTTGACTTGGAAAAGGGTGTTGCGTTCTTCCTCCTCAAGTGACGACTGAATGAAATGGATGGTGCGTCGATACAGTGGAATGATGTTGTACTTGAGCGCGTTGACCCGTTTTTGGGCCTTACGCTGTTCTTCCATCAGGCGGTGTAAGGCGGTTTCAACCTCGGCGAGACGCGCGAGCAGAACACAGGCATTAGCGAGATTCTCGCGCGTCGTGTCGAAGCTCGCATCCGTCCCCAGTAACCCCACCGGCTTGAGCGGAACCCGCTCACTGGTGACCGCCGGATACTCGACGCCGAGCGCGCGGCGCGGGAGGATGTCGACGGTCAAGGTTAACTCCGATCCGAGCGCGGCCTGATGAATACCACGACTGCCCATGCGCAGGTGCGAAATGCTGAGACAGCGGTAAGCCTCGGCGAGGGCCTTCTCGGCCGCGCTGCGCAACCGTCGATATTCCCCGATGCGTTCGTAGACGAGACGCGTGAGCAGTTCGCGCTTACGCTCAAGCAAATCATGGCCTTCCTCGAGGAACTTCGCTTGTTTCTTCAGCCGCAGCAGGGTGTTCTTGGTCGGGGGAACCTTGATGAGTTGTGATGCCATGGGATGCTCTCGGTGAACTCACGATGCTCGGCAAGACATTCGGGACTGCCGACGCGCAGTTCTCGACACACAAGCGGGCGCTGTTCGTAAATGCGGCACAATAGGGTCTGACGGTCGAGCGCAATGCACCAACCGTCGTCGAGACGGGCCATGACCGTCCCCCCGCGCGGATCGGCGCGCATGAATGCCTCTGGAACACCGGTTTCGGTCAGGCACCATACCTCGAGTCGACAGCACGCGGCGGGGCAGTGTGCACAATCGATTCCGGTCGACGGCTGGCTCATCGGGTGTGGGGATCTCGGATTCAGGTTGCGCGCCATGATGAAAGCGCTCGGGCCGCATTCCCTCGGCGCATCGACACGCCGGTACGGCGGATCGGGGGGTGGGTGGAGGATGGCGGCGCGGATCGTTCAAACCCATGATCAGCGGGCGGCGGGACGCATCGTCATCGGCGCTGGTGTCCCGCGACCATTCGGAGCCGAAACAAGGCGACCCCAACCACCGACAAGGCGATGGTTGGGGCACTCAGAGGGTGCTCAGTCGTACTTGCCGCTGATCGCGCCGCTGGCATCATCTTCCGCCTCGAGATCGGCGGCAGTTTTGGCTTGTGCTTCTGGATCCGACGTGGGATCCGTGATTTGCCCTTCCTGACCAATGTTCATGGGTTCGTCGCCAGTCAGCTCAACGCCCTGCTGCCTGAGCATCTCGCCGGTCTTCTCTTGGGCTGCTGCGTCGGGCGTGGGGGCGGTGAGCTGCCCTTCTTGACCGATGTTCATCGGCTCGTCGCCGGAAATCAGTGGGTTCTCCGCCTGCACGGTCGTGGCGAGGCCGCCGAGCGTGACGGTGAGGGCGGCCACTGAACTCAACAGAATTTGCTTCACTTTCACAGGCTTGTTCTCCTTGCTCGTCGTATGAATCGGGGCAACCAGACAACTGAGGTCCTGACGGATCGGTCTACGCCGAGCGTTGCAGGAAACGGCTCATCTGTCGAGTGCACCGGGGGACAGTTGCTCGTACTCGATCACCATGCAATGCCACCTCGATTCCGGCGAACCGCAATGTGATCGACCCGAAACAGGTGTTGATCTTGTCACCTCAGATCTTTCGATCATACCAGGGTTTAAGGAAATTCGAATGATTTCCGCTCCCGCTGACGCGACCGGCATTTCGGGTTGCGGCACGGCTCAGAAGGCAACGCTGTTGGCTCCATCGGCAGGTTCCATCACCCTGAGCATCGACTGATGTGGCGACAGTCCGTTCCCGGGGGACGGATCACGACCGCTCGCGTCGCAGGGGATGGAGCAGACTCAACAGGGTCGCCGCGACGCCAAAAAAGGCGAACAGCAGTTTAAATCCCCGCTCCCCAAGCGTCACGATCAAACTATTCTCTTCCTCGCGCACATGATCGGTTCCAGGTGTCGGAGTGGCCGAGGGCGGCGCGGACCCTGGCTCGGATGCATTCTGTCGCATGAGTAACTCCTCACGATGGTCGAGTCGATTGGCACAGCGAATATCCGTGGCCTGTTCTGTATGCAGACTCATGCCACGCCATCAGGGTTCCGCCCAACGGGCGCTCGCCTCAATCCCGGCCCTTAAGGGTGTGCCTGCCCAAGGGTGTGATGGATCAGAGGTTCGAGCCGTCCTGGGCACTCGAGCAGCGGATTATGGCCGATCTTTGGCAAGACATGAAGGTGGGTCGTTGGCCGGAGTTGCCTCACGGCACGGGCGATGGCGAGGAATTTGGTGTCGGAGCCGCCGACCACCCAGGTCAGTTGACCCGGAAAATCACGCACACCGTCCCAGAGGCTCGGCATCCGCCCCAAACCCAGCCTCTCCAGGGACGATGCCAGCGCCTCGGGCCGGTGGGAGAGGCGGTGTTGCCGTTGCCATCGCAGGCGCTCGGGGTCGAGGCGCGCTTGGGTCGCGAACAGGGGCTGTGTTTCCCACGACGCGACGAAGGACGCGAGACCCTCAACCCGCAACCGGTACAGCCATTGGGCGTCGTGGGCGTTGCGCGCATCACGTTCGGGCATCGAGCGCAAGCCCGGATGGGCGGAGATAATGAGCGCGCGGCGGAAACGGAGCGGGGCCGCGGTGAGCAAGCCGAGCGCGAGGCGTCCGCCAAGCGAGTAGCCGGCTAGGGCGTCGACCTCGGCGGGGAGCGCGGCTAGGAGACCCTGAATCGTCTCCTCGAAGCCCTTGACCGCTTGATCCGTTGGCCCGTGTCCAGGCAGGTCGATGGCCCAAGCCCGCGGGTCGTCGCGAAGTTGCGGACAGGCCATCCACCAGTCGCTTGCACGCCCCGTGAAACCATGGAGCAAGAGGATCAGGCCGCGGTCTCGGTCAGGCGGTCCATGGCGGTCTTATCGCGCTCGATCAGTGCATAGGCCGAATGATTGTGGATGGACTCGAAGTTCTCGGCCTCGATCACATAGGCGCTGATCCGATCGTCCTCGTTGAGTCGTTGCGCGACATCCCGGACCATGTCCTCGACGAATTTTGGATTGTCATAGGCGCGCTCGGTCACGAATTTTTCATCCGGTCGTTTGAGCAGACCGTAGAGTTCCGAAGAGGCCTCCTGCTCCACCAACTCGATCAATTCCTCAATCCAGATGTAGCCTTGGGTGCGCACTTGGACCGTGACATGGGAGCGTTGGTTGTGTGCGCCATAGGCCGAGATTTTCTTCGAGCAGGGGCAGAGGCTGGTCACGGGGACCACGACCTTGATTTCAAGACTGGGCCGTCCGTGTCGAATCTCGCCGATGAAGGTGACCTCGTAGTCGAGCAGACTCTCGACGCCGGTCACGGGCGCCTTCTTGTTGATGAAGAACGGAAAGCGCATCTCGATATGACCCGCTTCCGACTCGAGTCGCTCGGACATCTCGGTGAGCATCTCCTTGAAGGTGCTCACCCCAATCTCACGCTCGTGATGATTGAGAATCTGCACGAAACGTGACATGTGCGTCCCTTTGAAATCGTGCGGCAGATAGACATACATGTTGAAGGTGGCAACGGTATGTTGTTCAAGGCCACTGCGATCACAGATCCGCACGGGATGGCGGATATCCTTGATCCCGACCTTGTCAATCGCGATCCGCCGGGAGTCGGCGCTGCCCTGGACGTCAGCGATCTGGGTGCCGCTGGATAGACTGCAGCCGGATGAATCGAGCGCGTGCTCCATGATGTAACATCTCTCAGTGAACAATCGTGTTCGGCGATGATTGATGGTGGGGTCAGCGCACGCGAAGACCAATCGGTTCGCAACTTCAGGACTCGCCGCGGGGGCTCCGCCCGGATTCAAGCCGTGCGACCAAGCAGCGCACTGGCGATCCAGCGTAAGGGGCGTGCGCGATCTTCTGGAAAGACCGCGATGCTCGCGAGCGCATCGGCGATGAGTCCGTCCGCCATGGCCTTGGCCTCGTTCAACCCAACCAGCGCGGGATAAGTGGCCTTTTCGAGGATCTCATCCCGGCCGGCGGTCTTGCCGATGAGGGCGGTGTCGCCCTCGACATCCAGGATGTCATCCTGGATCTGGAAGGCTAAACCGATGCATTTGGCATAGTGATCAAGACGTTCGCTCTGGTGCGCGTCGGGATCATCATGGGCGAGCATGCCCATCTGAACCGACGCCCGAATCAGGGCGCCGGTCTTGTGAATATGGATGTGCTCAAGGAGGGCGACATCCTGGACCTGGCCCGCCGCGGCCAGATCGAGTGCCTGTCCGCCGACCATGCCGCGTGCACCACTGGCCCGCGCCAGATTCGCGACCATCGCAATCCGTTTGGACGCCGTGAGCCCCGGAGCATCCGCCAGCGCTTGGAAAGCCAGTGTTTGCAGGGCGTCGCCAGCGAGGATCGCGGTTGCGTCGTCGAAGGCACGATGACAGGTCGGACGCCCGCGGCGCAGATCGTCATCATCCATGGCCGGGAGATCGTCATGGATGAGTGAATAGGCATGAATGAACTCCACCGCGCAGGCGGGTCGATCGAGCAGGGTCGGGGTGACCCCGAACGCCTCGCCCGCCGCGTAAACGAGCAACGGGCGGATGCGTTTTCCACCCCCAAGCACGCTGTAGCGCATGGCTTCGTGCAGGCGGGTTGGTTCGACCTTGGTCGGGGGCAGGAGCTCGTCGAGCATGGCCTCCACGCGGGCCTGGATGCGTGCGCGAAAGGCGTCGAGATTCTCGTCAGTCATGGGATTGAAATGGCTCTGGCTCGGCGTCGACCCGGGTGTCGCTGAGCAGGCGCACGCGCTGCTCCGCCGCATCGAGCGCTTGTTGACAACTGCGCGTGAGTCCGATTCCGCGCTCGAATGCATTCAGCGACTCTTCAAGACTCATCTCGCCCCGTTCCAAGGCGTCGACGATGGCTTCCAGTTCGCTGAGTGCGTGCTCGAATGGCGGTGGTGCGGGAGCGGTTGATTTTTTCACATCACTCTGTTTGCAAGAAAACAATCACTAAGAGGACGCTTGCGACGATGGCGGCAGGCTTGATCACGGACGGTCACGTGGCCTACGTTAGCTTGATGCGGGTGAAGGGTCAAACGGTGGCGGTACCGGCTGTCGCACCAGGCATCACGCCCTCGATCAGCCGCGTCAGACCTCCGCCGCCTCCCCTGCGCGCTGCACTCGCACTGAATCTCGCTAGGGGCATCCTGGTTGTGCTGTTGGTCAGCTTGACCCACACTCCCGTTTCGCCACCAACGGTCGGATCGTTTTCACAACATGAGCGCCAACCGCCACAATCTTGACGATGAGGCCAATGCCCGAGAGGTGATCACGGCATTGCAGGACGAGATTCGGGCACTCGACGCACGACTTCGCGGGTTGCACGAGGCTGAGGCGCAGCTTTTGGCCACCCAGTCACTGTTGCGGACGGTGATCGACGAGATTCCGGATTTCGTCATCCTCAAGGATCACGAGGGGCGTTTCCTGCTGGCCAACCGCCCGCTTGCCTCCTTCTATGGCACCACTCCTGATCAAATGGTTGGAAAAGACGACGCTGACTTCAGTGCGTCGCCCGAACAGGCCGAGTTCTTCCGTCAGAACGTCAAGGCGATCATGGCGCGCGGGGTCACCGAGATCGTCTTCGAGGAGTCCACGGACGACGAGACCGGTGAAGTTCGCTATTTCAAGTCGATCAAAAAGCCGTTCGTTGGTCCGGATGGCGATCCGCGTATCTTGGTGATCGCGCATGACATCACCGATATTCGGCAGGCGCAGGCGCGGGTCGAAGCCAGCGAAAAACTCCTCGGCTATGTTCATGAAGCGACCCGCGAGGGGATTTGGGACTGGGATATCCCGAGCGGCAGGTTGCAGCACAACGCGCGCTGGTTCGACATCCTTGGTTTTGCGCCCGAGCAACTCACCGGAACCATTGCCGATTTTAAGAACCGTCTGCACCCAGACGATCTCGCCGGGACGATGGCCGCCCTTGAGTCCGCGCTCGCGGGCGGCGCGGACTATCGCCACGAGCACCGCATGATCTGTCAAGACGGTCGGGTCATCTGGACCCTCGACCGTGGTCGCATCGTCGAATGGGACAGCCAAGGGCAGCCGATCCGGATGGTCGGCAGTTTCGCGGATATCACGGCCCGCAAACTCGCCGAGCAACAACTCGCTGAGAGCGAGGAGCGTTTCCGGCGTTTATTCGAGGATACACGTCAGCCCCTGTCCTTGATCGATGAGGGCCGGTTCGTGGCCACCAATCAGGCAACGCTTCAGATGTTGCGGATGACCTCGCCAGACCAACTGATCGGACGCACTCCGGGGGATGTGTCTCCGCCCTATCAGCGTGATGGGCGACCCTCAGGGGAGAAGGCGCTGGAGATGATTCAAACCGCGCTCGATCTCGGGTCCTACGAGTTCGAATGGGAGCATGTCCGCGCCAATGGCGAGTGTTTTCCAGCGACCATCCTCTTGACGGCCATCCGTGAACACAACCGCGAGATGATGCATGTCGTCTGGCATGACATGACCGATGCCAAGAAGGCGCAGGCGCGGATCGAGTACATGGCCTACTATGACGCGCTGACCGGTTTGCCGAATCGTGTGCTTGGCCAGAAGCTGCTGTCGCACGCCATCACTGCCGCGCATCAGCGCGCGGCATCGGTGGCGGTGCTCTATCTCGATCTGGATAAGTTCAAGTATATCAATGACACCCATGGACACGAATTGGGTGATCAATTGCTCAAGGCGGTGGCGATTCGGCTGCGCAGCCAACTGCTCGGCGAGGAGCAGGTGTGCCGCCTGTCGGGCGATGAGTTCATGCTGATCTTCCCGAGCACGCCCCGGCCTGATGTGCACAACGCAATGCTGCGGCACTGCAAGCAGTTGTTGACGAGTTTAGAGTCGCCATTCGATCTCGACGGTATTCGGCTTTCCATGTCCTTCTCTGCTGGGTGTGCGATCTATCCACAAGATGGAATGGACGGCGATACCCTGATGCGCAACGCGCACACCGCGCTCTACTACGCGAAGAAGACCGGGCCGCGGTTCTACCGACTCTTCGAGCCCCCGATGAATGCCGACCTCATCCGCTTCGTCGAAACCCGCGAGGCATTACGTGTCGCGCTCGAACGCAACGAGTTCGAACTGCACTATCAACCGCAGATTGATTTAAGTACACGCCGCGTCATCGGGGTCGAGGCCTTGATTCGGTGGCGGCGTCCGGGCGTCGGACTGGTGATGCCGGGGGACTTCATCGAGGTTGCCGAGGAGAGCGGTTTGATTCTGCCCATCGGGCGCTGGGCCCTGTACGAAGCGTGTCAGCAAGGTGCGGTCTGGGGGCAACGCGGTTGGAGCAACCTGTCGATCGGGGTGAATCTCTCCGCGGTTCAGTTCCGGGAAGGACAACTCGGTGAAGACGTGCTCAAGGCACTGGATGCGAGCGGATTGCATCCCGCACGCTTGGACTTGGAATTGACCGAGTCCACTCTCTTGTGCCACCAGGAGACGATTTCGAGCACGCTCACGAGTTGGAAGGCGCTGGGTATCCGCCTCTCGATCGATGACTTCGGAACCGGTTATGCCAGTCTCGCTTATCTGAAACGATTCAAGGCGGACACCATCAAGATCGATCGTTCGTTCGTACAGCACCTGCTGACAGACCAGGAGGATCGCGCCATCGTCAAGGCCATCATTCAGGTCGCGCAGAGTTTGAACGTGTGCACCATCGCGGAGGGGGTGGAGTCGTTCGAACTCGCTGAGCAACTGGCATCAATGGGCTGCGATCAGGTTCAAGGGTTTGTCTATTCGAAGCCATTGCCGCCGGACGCATTCGAGAAATGGTTGTTGGCTGCCGAGGTTCTGCCCTGAATGAGGCCGCGCCCAGGGGGGCGTTCCCGATCGCTGGCGCATCCTCTACGAGGACGGTCCCGTCTGGTTCAACTGCCCCGGGACCAGATCCTCGAGTCGCAGGGAGGGACCGACCCCAAATCCCTGGGCATAGTCGACTCCCATCTCTCGGAGGATCTCGATGATGTGAGGGGTCTCGGCCCACTCGGCGATCGTCTTCAGTCCCAGAATGCGTCCGAGGTGATGGATCGAGGACACCAGTGCATGGTCCACTGGATCGGTTGCAAGCTGACGCACGAAGCTGCCATCAATCTTCAGATAATCCACGGGCAGCAGTTTCAAGTAGGTGTATGAGGCGAAGCCGGTGCCAAAGTCATCGACCGCGAAGGAGCAACCGAGTGCGTGAAACTCCTCGATCATGGCTTGCGCGCGGGGGAGGTCGAGCACCGCTGCTGTCTCCGTGATCTCGAAGCAGATGCAGGAGTAGGGCACCTCGTACTCACGGAACTGCCGCCGCAGATAGGACGCGAAGGAGTCGTCCATCAGGGTGGTGCCCGAGAGATTGATCGCCAGCAAACAGCGGTTCGGATACAGGGCCTTCCAAGCACGCAGTTGTTCGGCTTGGTGTGAGAAGACGTGATTGATGATCCAGCGGTCGATCGCGGGCATCAGGATGTGACGCTCGGCGGCACCGATGAAGGCATCGGGGCCAAGAATGTGCCCATGCTCGTCCTTCATGCGCACCAGGATCTCATAGTGGGTCGGGGCGTCGGGCTCCTGCAGGGGCAGGATCGGTTGGAGGACGATCTGGAAGCGCCCCTGGCTCAAGGCATCGCCGATCAAGGGGATCAGAACCATGTCGTCACGATGGCGAATGGTTTCGGCATCACCATCGTTGAACAGGTGCAGTCGATCTCGCCCCTTTTCCTTGGCGACACGACAGGCGATATCCGCTTGTCCAAGCGCGCGGACCGCATTCACGCGCTCCGGATCGAAGACCACCATCCCGATACTGACGGTGACGCTGAAGGTGCGGTCCTGGCAGGAGAACAGGAAGTGACGGGTGGTCGTGATGAGTTCTTCGCAGCGTTCGCGCGCATCCTGTGCCGCGGGTCCGATGAAGAGTGCGGCGAACTCATCGCCGCTCAGTCGCGCGACGGCCGCCGCTGAGTTGAGCCGAGCGCGGATGATGCGCCCGAGTTGCTCGAGGAGTTTGTTTCCGGCAGCCGCCCCAAATGTCTCATTAACGACCTTGAAGCGGTCGATGTCGATCAGACAGATCGCATGCGTGGGTTGCGCCTCGTCGCATGCCTCGAAGGGAACGACCGCGCCGAGGATGCCCTCGAAGGTCGTGCGATTGTGCAACCCGGTGAGCGGATCACGATGCTCGAGAAATGCGAGGCGCCGTGCGCTGCGTTCCTGCTCTGTCAGGTCCTCGATGACCAGCAACAGACCCGGGGCCGCGCCGAGATCGATCGGGTGCATCAGCACCCGCACCGGTCGGTGACGTCCGTCGACATGGACGGCCTGGAGCCGCCGGCTGACCGGGGCGTCCGTGGTGTCGTCTTCCGCGCGGCGAAAGTCGGCAATGCCGTCGAACTCCGGGAGCAGATCCCCGATCGATAGGGATCGGGCCTCGTCCCCATGACGCCCAAACAGGGTCTCCGCGGCCCGGTTCAGGTACTGGATGCGCTGATCGGCGCCAATCAGCGCGACCCCATGCGGGAGCAAGCCGAGCAGTGTCTCGAGCATGACTGAGTCCTGGTCAGCCGTGTTGGCACACGGCTGGATGCTGCTCAGATTCATCGGCAAGCTCACGCCACAGCGCCCCATCTCCCGGGCTGAATCGTCAGGCCGAGAGTCTGCGGTATTTCAGACGGTGTGGCTGATCGGCATCCGTTCCCAGACGGCGATGGCGGTCGGCCTCATAGTCGGCATAGTTGCCCTCGAACCAGGTGACTTGGGAGTCTCCCTCGAAGGCGAGGATATGGGTGGCGATGCGATCGAGGAACCAGCGGTCATGACTGATGACCACGGCGCAGCCCGGGAATGTCAGCAGCGCCTCCTCGAGGGCTCGCAGCGTTTCCACATCGAGATCGTTGGTCGGCTCGTCGAGCAGTAGAAGATTGCCGCCGCTCTTGAGGACTTTCGCGAGATGGACGCGGTTGCGTTCCCCTCCGGACAGGTCGCCGATCCGTTTCTGCTGATCGGTGCCTTTGAAGTTGAAGCGACTGCAGTAGGCCCGCGAGGGCATCTCGAAGCGACCGACCACGATGGTGTCGGCCCCCCCTGAAATCTCTTCCCAGATCGTCTTGGTGTCGTCGAGCGCGTCACGGCTCTGATCGACATAGGCGATCTGGACCGTCTCGCCGATCCGCAAGGTTCCCGCATCCGGGGTCTCGTGTCCGGTGAGCAGACGAAACAGGGTGGTCTTGCCGGCGCCGTTCGGCCCGATGATGCCCACGATTCCGCCCTTGGGAAGGTTGAAGGACAGATCCTCGTAGAGCAAATTGTCGCCGTAGGCCTTCTTCAAACCCTCGGCCTCGATCACCAGATCGCCCAATCTGGGACCCGGTGGAATATAGATCTCATTGGTTTCGTTGCGTGCCTGGAACTCCTGGGATTGCAGTTCCTCGAAGCGCGCGATCCGGGCCTTGCTCTTGGCATGACGGCCCTTCGGGTTGGAGCGCACCCACTCCAGCTCGTGTTTCATGGCCTTGATGCGGGCCTGTTCCTGCTTTTGCTCGAGTTCGAGGCGCGCTTCCTTCTGCTCCAGCCAGGAGGAGTAATTGCCCTCCCAGGGAATGCCGTGGCCGCGGTCGAGTTCTAGGATCCAGCCCGCGACATTGTCGAGGAAGTAGCGATCATGGGTCACCGCGACCACCGTGCCGGGGTACTCATGAAGAAAGCGCTCGAGCCAGGCCACGGACTCGGCATCGAGGTGGTTAGTCGGCTCATCGAGCAACAGCATGTCGGGTTTCGAGAGCAACAGGCGACAGAGTGCGACCCGCCGCCGTTCTCCCCCGGAGAGTTTGCTGACATCCGCATCCCACGGCGGGAGACGCAGCGCGTCGGCGGCGACCTCAAGGGTCCGCTCGAGATTGTGCCCGTCGGTGGCCTCAATCAGGTTCTCAAGGTCAGCCTGCTCCTTGGCCAAGGCATCGAAATCCGCATCCGGTTCGGCATAGGCCGCGTAGACGGCGTCTAAGCGCGCGAGCGCGGCCGTGATGTGGCCAAGCGCCTCCTCGACATTGCCACGCACATCCTTCGTCGCATCAAGCCCGGGCTCTTGCGAGAGAAAGCCGATGTTGATGCCTGGCTGCGGACGTGCTTCGCCTTCGATCTCGGTATCGAGCCCCGCCATGATCTTTAAGAGGGTAGATTTGCCCGAGCCATTGAGACCCAGCACGCCAATCTTGGCGCCCGGGAAAAAGGAGAGCGAGATGTCGCGCAGGATGACGCGCTTGGGTGGCACGATCTTGCCAACCCGGTTCATTGTAAAAATATACTGTGCCATAAGTCATGAGTCAGGTTCGTTGAGAGCGCCCGTTCGGACACCACACCATGGTTGCGTAGGGCGCACCCTGAGCAAGCGGGATTCCGGCTGGTCTCTTTCGCTTGCATTCTGCGCTGAGCCTGATCAAAAGTCCAAGCTGGAGCCAGAACGATGAGGCATGATTCGGTCCCAGTCGTGGGATTCGTCGCCCCCAGCGGCATGGGGAAAACCACCTTGGTGCGTGCGGTCGTGCACATCCTGACCGTACAGGGACTCGCCGTCGGTTATCTGAAACATGCGCACCATCGGTTCGATCTGGACACCCCAGGGAAAGACAGCTATGAGGTGCGGGCGGCGGGGGCCTCCCAGGTGCTCTTGGCGTCGGGCGCGCGCTGGGCACTGCAGGTCGAGCATCCCGTCCCGACCCAGGAGCCGGCGTTGCAGGCCATGCTGAGCCGGTTCGAGCACGCACGGCTCGACCTCATCATCGTCGAAGGCTTCAAGCATGCGGCCTATCCTAAGATCGAGGTCTACCGCTCAGCGGTGGCCCACGCCAATCAGCTCAGGCCACTCTATCCTTGCGATCCGGACATCATCGCGGTGGCGACCGACGCACCTCTGCCCGAGCCGCGTCCGCCGGTCACGCTGCCATTGAATGATGCAGGGCGTGTCGCCGAGTTCGTCCGTGGTCGTTGCGCCGACGCCCGAGATCCCGGCACGTCCGTGTCCTGAGCCCGCCGAGCCCTTCACCCCGGCCGGTCACTTCTCCGCGCTGAGGTAGGCGATCCATCCCGCATCCGGCTCGCCAGACTCGACGGGCACGAACACCCCGTCCGGTCGACCCTCGGCATCCCAACCCTGCCAGTAGACCAGGACGCGAGAGAAACCGGCCTGGGCGAGCAGTTCCCGGATCTCCGGGAGCGTCCATAAGCGCCAATCGTAGCTGAAGGCACGGTGGCGTTCGGAACCATCGGTAAACCGAAAATGGATATGGCAAAGGAGCCGTCCCGTAACCGGCTCATACGCCGCCTGTTCCCAGACATAGGTGAAACTTCCGCCTTGCGGGTCGCGCACGCGCCGCTCCTCACTGAGCAGACGAAAGGTATCGTAGCCACCGAAGGCATCCAAAAAAAAGATGCCGTCATCGGCCAGTTGGGCATGGACGCGCTCGAAATACGCCAGGATCCGAGGACGATCGCGAAGCAGCCAGTAACTGCAGTTCATCGCCAGCACCAGATCGATCGGCGGGCATGCGACCGCTAAGACATCGCCCTGAAGGAGGCTGACCCGCTGTTGACGTTCCGGGTCCAGCGCTGCCAGATTCCACCGACGACCCCAATCGAGCACCTCGCCATCCAAGTCGATGCCCCAGGCGCGATTGCCTTTGCGCCGCCGGACCCATTCGCAGCAGACGGCCGCCGCGCCACAAAAATCCTCGCGCATTCGGGATGCGCTGCGCCCTCGCAGTTGGCGATAGATCCGATCGACGAAATCGACCTCCGCGCGCGGGTTCTGCACCGCGAGCTGATAGAGTCGATGAGGATCCGCGACTTCGGCCAGGGTCGCCGACACCTGTGGTGTTTCGCAATCCCAGCCGGTTTTGGGTCTCGCCATCGCGTGCGGATGTCTCCGGTCTTGGAATCCTGAACGGGGTTGCGTCGACGTGCGGCTTGGACGGCCCCGATGCGGAGGTGTCGGGTCGCGTCAAGGATCAGCATCCGAACAGGTCGCGGCTGGGATCCTTCGGCGTCGCGTGATTTGAAAGCCACACCGCCATAGTGTAACCTCACGCGCTCGCAGGCACGATGACCTGGGGAGGGAGCGACAGATCTCGAGGTCGAGACCCAACCTGGCCATTCGATCCTGTTCTCAGGAGAGGTGTCCGAGTGGCTTAAGGAGCACGCCTGGAAAGTGTGTATAGGTTAACAGCCTATCGAGGGTTCGAATCCCTCCCTCTCCGCCACTATTGTGATTTTTCGCTTTATTTTTCAATATGGTCGGTTAAGGCAGGTAAAGTCAGTCCCCCAATGTCGCTCTGAGCCGCGCACGTGGAAGGCAGGAGCCTCACCGACAGCGCGGGAACGTGAATCAACGACCTTTGGCGTCGAGCCAGTTCCGCCAGTCCCATCGGGTCATTCTGGCTCAGGGCTCAGGGCTCCGAATCGCCCAGATCCATCAGGGCCTCCTCGGCACCAGCATGCAGCGGAATCATCAGGCCGCGCGTCGCATGGTCGAGGGATAACTGGGTGCCCTGGATACTGCCCAGGGTCAGCCATCGATTGGCCGGGTCGAACAACTGGCGAATGAAGAAGGCCGCCTCGCGATCGGTTAGGCTGGTGTCGGCCAGCAGCATGGCGCTGACCGCGATCGTGGCGATCGCATTGCGCTGCTTCGGGTAGGTGCCGGGCCGCAGTCGATGGGCGAAGATGCCTGGCCGGCTTGCCATCAGCCGCTCGATGGCGTCCTCGTCGAGTGGCAGGAAGCGCAGATCGAGCGTCTCGGCCGCCGCACGAATCTGATCGGCTGGTTCTCCGATCACCTGCAGGAGCGCGTCGATCCGTCCGTCGCGCAAGGCCCGCAAGCCTTCGGCCAGAGTGAGATCAGCGGCGTTTCGGAGGTCATCTGGTCCCAGCCCGTAAGCCGCCAGCACCGCCCTGGCGGTCTGGTGCGAGGCCGAGCCGGGTGGCCCGATACTGATGCGCCGGCCTTTCAAGTCGGCGAACCTGTGCAGGTCGCTGGCATTCCTGACCACCACATGCAGGGGCTCGGGGAAGAGGCTTGCCAGTGCACGCAGGCCATGATTCGGCCCGTCCTCTGCGAACGCGCCAAGACCGACAAAGGCTTCATACACGACATCGCTTTGCGACAGGGCGAGGACGGTCAGGTCATCACGCAACAGCATCAGGTTCTCGACGCCACCGCTCGTGAGCAGCGGCTGGAGCTTCACCCCCGAGTCCATCAGATTCACGCTCCAGGCATTGGCAAAGCGTGCGTATTGACCCTGATCGGGACCGCTGGCGAGGGGGAACCCGTGTTCGAGACGGCTGATGCGACCGCGAATGTTGCCGAGCGAGCGCGCGACTTCGTCATGGATGATGCGGCGTGCGGCCACGCTGGTCCCGCCCGGTGACAGGTTCAGCGCGGTACTAATCGCGGCGGCGAGCTGTTCATCCTGGGCCATCTCGGCCCCTTCGCCAGTAGTGGGAAGCCGCGGCGCGCTGAAACCCTGTGGCACGACCGGTTCCCAACCGTGCGCGGATTCGCGGTAGATGAGGCTGCCGCGGGCGCCGAGGATGTCGCCGCGGACGTTGCCGCCGGCCTGAATGCCCGTCAGTCCCCGTGGCCCCGTGCCGAGTAGGCTCACCAGGTTGGCGACACCTGGCGCATCCCAGGCGCCGAAGTTCTGGTCGCGGTCGACTCGGAGTTGCGCGTTGAAATAGACGATCCGGCGGGTTTCACCCTGGGGTGCGTTCGCGTCGTTGGCGCTGCCGAGGCGTCGCACCTGCTGGAGCGTCAACGCCGTGTCACCGAAGGTCTCGGCGAGGCGGGCGTCCAGATCACTCTCGATCTGGGTGGCGTCCGGGCCATGCTCGCAGGCGGTGAGCGTCAAGACCAGCAGGATCAGGAGCATCCGCTTCATGTTCAGGCGCCGATCCAAGAAAGCGAGAGAAAGCCGGTCAAGACCAGCGCATTGATGAGGTCGATCAGGAAGGCCCCTACGAGTGGAACGACGATGAAGGCCTGTGGTGCCGGGCCGTATTTCTGCGTGATGGCCTGCATGTTGGCGATGGCGGTCGCGGTCGCTCCCATCGCGAAGCCGCAGAACGCGGCCGACATCACCGCGCCCTCATAGTCGCGCCCGACCGCTCGGAACGTGAGCCAGGCGCCAAACACCAGTACCAGGGTCAGTTGGCCAACCAGAATCAGCAGCAGCGGACCCGCGAGGGTGACCACGCTCGCCAGGTTGAGGGCCATCATGGTCATCGCCAGAAACAGCGACAGATTGAGCGAGGAGATCAGTTCCACGCCCTGATCACAGAGCTTCAGGCCAACCAGGCTGCCGGCGTTGCGAATGAGGACACCGAGGAGCAAACACCAGAGAAAGCTCGGCAGGGTGATCGGCCCATCGCCAACCGCATCGGCGATCCATTGCCCGCCGATCACCGCGACCAAGGTGGCGGCGAGCACCGGGACAAAGCGCGCACTGGTGAGCGGGGGAGGGGGTGCGGGCGCTGGTGGCCGCTGCGCAGTGGGCGAGATGCTGTCGCGCGATGCCCCGGCGAGGCGGTGGCGCGTGATCAGCCATTCGCCGAGCGGGCCGCCCGCGATGCCGCCGAGAATCAATCCCAGGGTCGCCGCTGTCATCGACAACTCCATGACCGACTGAAGGTTATTGACCTCGGCGAAACGTTCGGCGTAGGCGGCGCCGGTGCCGTGTCCCCCAATCAGGGTGATACTGCCGCCAACGAGGCCCATCAGGGGGTGCAGGTCGAGGCCCCAGGCAATCAGGACGCCGACGATGTTCTGAAACAACAGAAAGGGAATCAACACCAACACGAACATCAGCAGCCGCCGTCCCCCCTGCTTGAGTAGACTCAGGTCGGCCGAGAGTCCAACGGCGGCAAAAAATGTCAGCAGCAGCACCGGACGCAAGCTGGCGACGAACTCGATATCGAGATCATTGAAGGCTCGAGCCGCGCTCAAGACCACGGCGAACAGCAGCCCGCCGGTGATTGGGTCTGGAATGTTGTAATGGGAGAGAAACGGGATCAGCCGATTGACGAACCGCCCCACCAGCAACACCAGGGCCGCGACGAGCAGTGTTTCGAGTGGATGGATGATCACCTTGAGTTATGGAATCCCAAGCAGTTTGTGGGTCTGCAGACTCAGGCGCCAATGCGGATGCGCCTTGCAGTAAGCGATGCAGCACTCGGTGTTCTCGGCGAGATCCGGGTCGTCGAGCGGTTGTAGAAAAAAGTGCTCGAAGGCCAAGTCGACGAACCGTTCGGGGGGCGCATCGCGTTGCGGGTAGACGAGCTTGAGTTCGTGACCGGCCAGCAGTTGCAGGGGGGCTGTTCCCTTGGGGCTGACGCAGATCCAATCGATCCCCGGCGGGGCCGCACAGGTGCCGTTGGTCTCGATCGCGACTTCGAAACCGCGCGCGTGCAACGCGGCAATTAGCGGTGCGTCCAACTGCAACAGCGGCTCCCCGCCGGTGCAGACCACATAGGGCCGCGCCCGCGGGTCGCCGAGCGCGGGCCAGGTGGCGCGAATCCGCTCGGCCAAGGCCGCGGCGTCCGGGAAGGTCCCACCGCCCACACCGTCCGTGCCACGGAACTCCGTGTCACAGAAGCGGCAGATGGCCTGGTCCCGATCCGGCTCGCGCCCCGACCAGAGATTGCACCCGGCGAAGCGGCAGAACACGGCCGCGCGACCGGTGCGCGCTCCCTCGCCCTGCAGGGTGTAGAAGATCTCCTTGACGCTGTAGCTCATGTCGGCAGGGCGGGACCCAGCGCCCCCCAGCACAGACTGACCCCGCAGCCGGGTGTGGTGTCGAGATCGATTCGATCAAGTTGCGGTAAGTGCGCGGCGATATCCTCCCGGATCCACAGCGCCAGACTGCCCGGATCGGCATCACGCAACCCCGGCAGCGCATTCAAGGACTGATGATCAAGACGCG
This sequence comes from Thiocapsa imhoffii, assembly GCF_016583985.1. GTDB lineage: Bacteria > Pseudomonadota > Gammaproteobacteria > Chromatiales > Chromatiaceae > Thiocapsa > Thiocapsa imhoffii. The sequence continues at coordinate 236,964 of NZ_NRSD01000005.1, forward strand.
CATAGACCGGCTTGAACAGCCGCTTCACGTCGCCGTAGTCGACCGTCCAGCCCAACACGTCATCCAGCGGCGCGGTCAGGTGCAGGCGCAACTGATAACTGTGCCCGTGCAGCCGTCGCCGCGGATCGCCCGCGGGGGCGCGGCGCAGTTGCAGCGCGCTCTCGAAGCGTTGCTCCTTCCAGATGCGGTAATGCCGACCATCGAAGTGACAGCCCGCGGTGGCGGTCTCGTAGACCGTGATCCAGGAGAGGGTCGGCAACACCGGGATCAACTGCTGCCACAGCCACTGTGCCAGCATCTCGCTGGTGGGGTTCTCCAAGCCCGGCAGATCGTTCAGACAGGCATAGTGCAACTGCTCGTGCAGCGGCGCCCACAGGGCCGCGAGTTGGTCGAACTCGATCCCCATGTCCTGGCCGCGCAAATCCTGCTGAGCATGTAGGATCACCTCGAAGCCGTGACCATGCATGCGTCCACACTGATGACCGTCCGGGACGTTCGGCAGACGATGGGCCGCCTCGAATCGAAACCGATGCCACAGGTGCACCTGTTCGGCGGCGTCTAGGTCCGCCCCCTGATCCCGGGTACTCTGCACCCCCACCACCGCCAACCCCGGCACCGCGAGACCCTGGCGGATCCAGCGCGCGAGGTTCTCATCGGTCGGAATCGGCAACTGCTCGTTGAGATCACCATAGTCGAGCGCCGCCACACAGGACGCCAGCGCCGCCCTCAACGCATCGGCCTCACCGCCCGGACAGTCTCCCCAACCCGACGGCAGCTCTGCGCGCACCTTGGCCGTGAAACTGTGCCCGTGCAGGCGCCGCGCCCGATGCCCGGCCGGCAAGATCGCCACCCGTCGCGCCGCCTCGAACGGCACCGCGGCGACTTGGAACAAGCGCTCGCTCATCTCAGCACGCTCCAAAGCGCACGCGCAGCGGGTCGGGCTGCCCGGCTTGCGCGAAGCCTTTCGCCCGCAACAGACAGGCATCGCACTGCCCGCAAGGGCGCCCGTCCGGCCCCGGATCATAACAACTGCTGGTCAGACCATAGTCGACCCCCAAGGCTAGACCCCGCGTGATGATCTCGGCCTTGGTCAGGTCGATCAGGGGCGCGTGAATCTGGAGCTGCTGGCGGCCCTCAACCCCAGCGGCGGTCGCCAGGTTGGCCATCCGCTCATAGGCGGCGATGTACTCCGGTCGGCAATCCGGATACCCCGAATAGTCGAGCGCATTCACCCCGATGAAGAGATCGCTCGAGCCCAGCACCTCCGCCCAGGCTAATGCGAAGGAGAGGAACACGGTATTGCGCGCCGGGACATAAGTGACCGGGATGCCGTGCCCCATCGCCTCAATGCTGCGCCCCTTGGGCACCGCCAAGGCACTAGTGAGGGCCGAACCACCGAACCGCCGCAGATCAATGTCCGCGATCACATGCTCCACCACCCCCATCACCGCGGCGACCTGGGCGGCACAATTCAACTCGACGGCATGGCGTTGCCCGTAACGGAACGACAAGGCATAGGGCGCAAATCCAGCGGCCTTGGCCAGCGCCAGCACCGTCGTGGAGTCGAGCCCGCCGCTCAGCAACACCACGGCCTTCTTCAGTGGGGCATTAGACGTCATGGAAGAGATCCGGCTGGTGGGGCGGTGGTGGCTCGATGGCGGTCATGTCAGCGGCGGGGTCATCGACTGAGAATTCGATCGTCAATAGCATATTCGTTCTCGTGTGCGAGCGCACGGGGCACGGATCACCACGTCGCTCGGACGAGCGCACCTGTCGATCTGATCCCGGCGATTGCCTAGCGTCGTCTGGAGCAGACCGAGCTGCAAAGCCTGATCCGCCGGGAGGAACACTTCGAGGCCGAGCTGGAGCCCAGCGCTCAAAGAGAAGGGGCGGCATAAGGCCATCGACCGGATCAGTGTCGCGCTCAGCGTGCGCGACCCCGTCACCCATGATCATCGGATGCAAGTGACGAGGCGCGCTTGGGGGATCGGCCGACGCTCGGTCAGAGTCGATGGGCGTGCAGCACCTCGATCGTGTCGAGATAGGCGATCCCGGAGAAGTTGTTGAAGTATTTGTTGGCGATGGTCTCCGCGAGCTGTCGTGCCATGTCCTCGTCTGTTGTGATGACGTCGAGTTTGACGTTGGAGAAGGTCTCCGAGACCGCCGGTTGGCCGCTCGAACGCGTGTTGCGGCTGCCCTGACCGCTGGCCGCCGTCACCGTGTAGCCGGTGGCACCGGATGCCTTGATCAGCTTGACGATCTCCCTTAACAGCACCTTTTCAGTGATGATCACAAGCTTGCTTGCTTGCTGTGACATTGCAGCATCTCCTAATGGTCAGGTTCCGAACACCACCTGGGACAAGCCGAGGAAGAGTGGGATCCCGATCGCGATGGCCACGGGTGTCCCGACACTGGTCGAGGCCCCGACATAGGCCGATGGGTTAGCACTCGGAATGCCAGCGCGTAAGGTCGGTGGCCCCGAGATGTCCGAGCTGGAGCTTGCGAGGATCGCGAGCAGGACCACACCTCCGGGGCTGAAGCCAGTGAGCACATGGGCCACGTAGCCCAGTGCGAAGGCGATCAGCCCGTTCAGGAGCGGCGCGATGGCGGCATAGATTGCGAACCAATGGGCGACTCGGCGCAGCTCGTTGAGGCGAGCATAGGCCTCCATCCCCATCACCAGCATCAGCACCGAGAGCAGACCACGGAAAAGCGGGTCGTAGAAACCCTCGAAGATCTGTTCGGGACGGGTGAACAAACCAAGTGCGATGCCGAGTAACATCGCGCTGAGCGCCGAGCCTTGGAGACTTTCCTTCACGATCGGCCAGATCCGCACCTTCTCGCTGGAGCCATCGCGGCGTTTCAGGTACAGATTCGCGAGCACGATAGCCACGACCAGCGCGGGGATATCCATGAACGGATAGAGCGCCGGCGCCCAGTGCTCGTAGTCGATCCCTTCGCTTTCGAGCACGACGATTGCCGCGGCGAGGGTCGAGCCGCTCACGGCGCCAAAGAGTCCAGCGGTCGCGATGCCGTCCTCGGTGCGCACGCTCGGCAAGAGCGCCAGCGTGAAGCGGCCGATCAGGACGATCCCGGCGCCGATGAGCACGGCGAACAAGGCCGGGAGCAGCATGTCGGCCAGATTCGCCTCGCGGATCGACATCCCGCCGTCGAGCCCAACGCGCATCAACAGCATAAAGACGATGAACTTATAGATCGACTCGGGAATCTCGAGTCGACTGCCCAAGGCGGCGATCAGAATACCGCCGAGTAGGAACGCGAGCGTCGGCGATTGAAGCTGCGCGAGCAGGCGCGTGGCAAAGTCAAGTAGTGCATCCAAAATCATGTCCCTCCACAAGATGAGAGTCAGATGAGCGAATGCCAGTGCCTCCTGAAAGGATTGGCGAACCAGTGCGTTCGCGCTGGACTCGACCACCCCAGCCCGACCGTCAGCGGGTCAGGATCGGGGGCTCAACCGCTGCTCCATGCATCGAACGGGCGCAGGCTTGGATGGACATTGGTCTGAGACCGATCCGCTTCATGAGCGGAGAGACATGATTTTTTCAGGTACTCACCATCGGAAAAGATTGATGGGTTCGGGAAAATCTCAGGGTGTCCGGAGAAAAATCATGAGGAACCCTGGGGAGAGTAGAATGAGGTGGATCCGATTCACACGCCGACGTGTCCGGCCCCCCTTGTTGCAGGCTCACCAAGATGCAGATTCAATTCACCCCCATCGGGATCATTCACTCGCCTTATGCGATGCCGTCCGATATGCCAATCCAACCGACCGGGGCGGTCGGTATCCAGGGCGAGGTTGAGGTGTTCGAGCCGTTTCGAGAGGGGTTGGCGGACCTTGAGGGGTTCTCGCACCTCTTCCTGCTCTACCATTTGCATCGGAGTCACGGATACAAACTGCGGGTGGTGCCCTTTTTGGATCCTCAGCCGCGCGGGCTCTTCGCGACGCGCGCCCCGGCGCGGCCGAATCCGATCGGTCTCTCAGTGGTCCGGTTGGAAGGCATCCTCGAGGGTGTGTTGCGGATCAGCGGGGTGGATGTGCTCGACGGGACCCCATTGCTGGACATCAAGCCCTATGTCCCAGCCTTTGATGCCCCGAACGAGGTGCGGTGCGGGTGGCTCGAGCACGCCGGGACCGTGGTCGCCGGCCATCGGTCGGATGACCGCTTTCAGCAGACTGGACAGCAGAGTGGGCACACGGGACCGAGCGAGTCGGAGGAGGGCGCTGGCTGATGTTGGCATGTGGAGCGTGTCGGGCGAACTCGGCCAGGTCGCGCCGCGATCCTCATAGGCATCCCTGCCGTGCGAGGATTCTGGCTGAACAGAATCTGCGATCAGCTCAACTGCTCTTGCGGATCCCTAGGTGCGGAGCCTTGTTCAGTGCTGGCATCCTGAGTCAAATATTCGATCGCCGATCCGGCAACGGAACCGACGGCCGCGCCAACCACGGCTGAAGCGCCAACCGCGACACCACTCCAAAAGCTTGCAGCCGCGGCACCCGCGGCACCAGCAATGAGGCCCGCAACATCAGCGTTGACCACTTCGCCGATAGCGGATCCGCCGTCGCTGTCCTCCTCATCGTTCTGGCCTACCGCTGGACGAATTCTGAAGAATTCCAGCGCGGACTGGGTCGAGGAATCGATCAGGGGGCGGACCAAGACCAGGAGCTCGGCCTCATCCTTGGTTTCGGGTTTCGGCAGCGGAATCCGTGGAAGTTCTTGTTCAATGATCAGTTGAGCATTTTTTTGGGCTCTCCCGGATCTCAGGGGGTCATGTTATCATATAAATCAGTTACTTGATGGCGGTGCTCCGCTAAAATGTCATTCGAGCGCTTTTGATGATGACTTTCGATAATGATACGATTCAGGCCCTTTTAAATCTTCCTGACCTCGCAATTGAACGGGTGGTTTTAGGTGAACGTAAAACGTTGAGAATTGACGTTCATAGTACCCTAGAAGGAACGCAGTGTCACCGTTGTGGCAAGCCGATTCATCATGCTTATGGTTTGGGTAATGAGATCGAACTTCGACATTTGCCGCTACTCGAATACCGAGTGCTGTTGATCTGACGTCCTAAGCGCTATCAATGTCGCTCCTGCGAAGGGCATCCAACGACAAGTCAAACCCTGTCATGGTATACGCCACGTGCCTCAGTCACAAAAGCTTTCGAGCAACAGATGCTTTTGGAATTGATC
>NZ_NRSD01000006.1:0-192500 GCF_016583985.1 Thiocapsa imhoffii
CCCCCCACCCACAGGTAGGAGCCCGCTTGCGGGCGACCCAGGCCTCAGCAGACCACCACCCCAAGCAGAATCACTCCCCACCCACCCTCAACCCGGCGGCTGTCGACAGGTCGCGGGCAGCCATTCCAAGCGCAGCGGCTGCACATCCCGTGGTCCGCACCGCCAGGTCACCACGCCCCCGTTCGGTCCTCCCTGCCCTTCGAGGCGAATCTGGCTGTTCGCATCGCCGCCGATGCCGTGGTAGACGGAGCGCTGCAACTGGACCTCCACCCGCGTCCCGGTACAGCCCGCGTTGAGATTGCAGGCACCAACTCCTTGGAGTTGGAGACGGCGAATGGTCGGGTGGGCATCGGCCGCGGTGATCTCGAACGGCGCGCGTTCGGCTGCAGTGGCGGGGAAGCGGCCCTGCTCGGCATAGAAGAGGCTTAAATCGGTCCTAACCTTGCCCATCGCCACCAGCACCTCGCTCACCCGGGCACGGATCACAACATCACGGTATTGCGGGATGGCGATCGCGGCTAAAACACCGATGATCGCGACGACGATCATCAACTCGATCAGGGTGAATCCCTGTTCAGGTCGTTTCATCATGATCCTCCTGATCTGACTACAGAGTCGAGCGACCGGACGGGTGTGTGTCCGGCCAGTCATAGGATGCCATGATCGTGGACGGATTGTGCGTTATTTTGGGGGGAGTGAGTGGAGGTGTGATGGACGGATGAGAGTATGGGAAGGGGTTTGTGACGAGATTGAGATGGGGAACTGAATGTGGCCGATGCTATCGGGGGTTGCGCATTCACAAGGTTGCTTAGGTGGATTAGGTGAAGGGGTTTGGGGAACTGGAGCTGGGCGGCGGTTAATCAAAAGGAAAAGACCGCCGGGGCGGTCTTTTCTTGAGTCAAAGCAGGCTTAGATAAATCGTGGTCTATGCCCTACTAGCCGACTGATTAGCCACCAGCCGGGGTATTCCTGCAGTCATGGAACACTATCTGCAATCAGGCGGAAGAAGTTGTGGACTAGCAGCAGATAAACTAGAAGTACACGCCCAAGAAACACTGCCGGGACCAGCGGTGGGAGTGAGAGTTAAGGTTGCACTTTGCAGAGCTGTTGCAACAGGCGCAGCCGCTCGCATAGTCGCAGTTATTACCCCGTCTGCAACCGCGACTTGAGCTACAAATCTTCCATTTACATCCGTAGCAGCCGGTAAGCCGTTGCTCGCGCTATCTGCATCCGCTAGCCCACTCGCGCTAGCAATTTCAGCGACTGGCGTTTTCAGTCCGCTCGCAAGGGCTAGTGCCTCTGACATTTGCGCTCTCGCTGAAAAATTCGCATATTGAGGAATCGCAATCGCCGCCAAAATACCAATGATCGCCACAACGATCATGAGTTCGATGAGTGTGAAGCCACTCTGTTGTTTTTTCATGTCTCGACTCCCGTTCTTTCGTGATGAATCCGGCTTGGCCGGGGGTTGGGACTGTCAGCGGAGAAGCATTGCGTCCCGGGTCTTCCTAATCCTCTCAACAGCAGATTTCGGGCCAGATGTGAAGGCATCGGAGCAATGGCGGCTCCACATCCGTTCAACGGTGTTCAGTGTGGACCAATCGGGGCGGAGTTGACCGTGACCTGGGTCACGCTTTCGCATCCGCGCCACCTGTTCAATCCACTGCAAGCCATTGATCGATGGATGCGTGGCGATCCGCCCCCCGCTGGCGGGGCCTGACCCGCCGTTGCGCCCGACCGGACCGCCGCCAGACCGACCCACACCCAGGCTCGCCCCTGATCGAGCCAGCGTCCAAACCGCGTCATGCCCGTTCACGTCAGGTTGATGTGACAAAAATCGTCACATACTGACCCCTTCTGTTGCTTCATCGCGACGGCGGGCCTCAGGAAACGGATCACCACATCAGAGCGCTCGGCAATCCGATCGGCAGGCTGGGCGAGACCTTCGAGGGCGTCACCGAGGGTCTGGGCGTGCCGATGTCCTCGTCGTCGATGTCAGGATCGTCCGACTTCAGCTCCTCGCGGTTCGGATCAGCGGCCAGGGCTTCAACCACGCGGCGAACGGTCGGTCTCATACCGCGGACGTAGGGCTGTCCGTTCATCTGTCGACAGTCGCTGACGGATTTGGGCTTTTCCCTGGCATCAGATGGCACATTCTGACGACTGTGTCACATTTCTTTGAATCAGACGCACGATTTCACGCCCAATCAGGCGACTTTCACGGCTGGTGCGCATTTTGCGTGCAGTGAGCCTTGAGTTTCTTGCGAACGACATCGCCGGAATACACCATGCCGCTGTCCCCTCGACGCCCCGGTCGCTGATTCACACTTCTTGAGACGATCGACCACCGAGGGGAACGCGGCCCACCTGAGGATGACGCATGTTGGCCATGAACGGACACGGCCGCCCGTTGAACGCCACCTTGGCGCGAAATCCCTGGCGCAGCGTCAGGTCCGGCTGTTGGTGCGCTCCCCTCGCCCGCCGTCGCGCTGCCGGCCTCACCCTACTCGAACTCCTGTTCACCATCGTCATCTTGGCGATCCTGCTCAGCGTCGCCGTCCCCAGCTTTCAGGGTCTCGCGCAACGCGACCGCATCACGGATACCACCAACGACCTCTTGATGGCCTTTCAACTCGGGCGCAGTGAAGCCATTCGCTACCGCACGCAGGCGACCGTCTGCGCCGCCAATGCGGATCAGACAGCCTGTGCCGTTGCCGATCCACCCTGGTCAACTGGTTGGGTGCTCTTTCGACAAGATGACCAGACCGAGACACGCATCCGCGTCGGCACGGCACCTGCTGCTGGGGTCACCATCACCACGGCTGTTGAGCGGGTTCGTTTCAGGGCCGATGGGAGCGCTCAAATCGTCGGGGCGGCAGTCGGGACATTCGAAATCGATTCCGAGGCGAATCGGCCACGCTGCATTCGGATTCTACCCAGCGGATTCATCTCGATGGAGAGAATGGCATGCCCGACAGTCAACCCTCAGCAACACTAGGCACCCGGCTCGTTCGCTCACCGCTCACCGCAGCAGGCCACCCGTCGTGCCAGAGACCGCGTCGCCAACAAGCGGGCGCGACCCTGCTCGAAGCCCTGATCGCCATGGTGGTGATCAGCGTGGGCCTGCTCGGGATCGCGGCACTGCAAACCAAGGCGCTGCAATCCACCACTGAAAGCCAGATGACATCCAACGCGGCCATTCTGTCCGCCGATCTAGGCGAACGACTCTGGGCCGTGTCCTGCCTGCTGGCGAACGCCGAGTCCGAGTCCGATCGGATCACGTTCGCCACCCGCACCGTGGAGCAATGGCTTAGGGAGAACAGAGCATTGCTTGGCCGGATTCGAGATCGCCTCAGGATTACACTGCCAGCGGATGAGCCTAATCATCAAGAGAATGTAACCTGCACCCTGCCAACCTGTTGTCCCGATCCCGTCTGCTTTCTCGACCCTGTTGCCTTTGCTAGTCAAAATCGAGTCTTTGTGCAACCCGGCGCAACGCATCCAAACTATTTATTCCAAGTCAGGGATGGGATGCTCTTCTCCACTGACCTACCTCCTGTTGTTGTCTACCCGGATCCATGCCCATGAACCAGACGACAATGACCCGTCAGAACCTTCGGTCGAGGCAGGCTGGCTTCACGCTCTCCGAGTTGATGATCGCCTCGATGATCGGTTTGTTCATCATCGCCGGTGCCATCAGTGTCTTCACCGCGAACCGTCAAACATCCGCACTGATGGATCGGATTCAATCCAATCAAGACGCGACCCGTTTTGCCGCCCAAACCATCAGTCGAGTGGTCCGCTCAGGTGCGCGTTTTGGCGCGGGTCAGACGGGGCAACTCGTCGTTGAGTTTCCGGCTGGCGTGGCGGGACAAGATGTTCGAGATTGTGTCGGTCAGCAGATCAGTGAGATCACACCCGCTCGGAACATCTTCAGCAGCGCACTGAACCAGGCCACGCAACGCTATGAATTGCTTTGTCAAAGTGGTGACGACCCGCCTGTCCCCCTAATCGACAGACTCGCTCAACCGACGAACCAACAACCGAATTTTCACGTTGAATTCCTGCGACCGGATCCGACTACCCCCGGTGAATTGAGTCCAACCAATCAGGCAGCGGAAGCCACCTCTGTGCGGATCCTTCTGAGGATGCAAGGAGTCGAAACGATCGAGGAGATCGCGTTCATCGCCACCATGCGTTGTCGGGTGCTCGATTGTGACTCAAACTAGGTCGAGAACCGGTTCGAAGGCGCCCACCTCACCAGGAACCGTGGAGACCAAGACATGAAAACGATCACATTACGCAACACCCAACGCGGAGTCGCACTCGTCATCGGTTTGATGCTCGTCGCCGTCGCCAGCCTCGGCGCCCTGTCGATGATGCGCGGCACGATCCTGCAGGAACGCCTGACCTCCAATCAGCAGAATAAAATTATTGCCAATATGGCGGCGGAGGCGGGTGCGGGTCGGTTTTTAGAGTGGATTGGAAAAAAGATTGAGGATTTGGAAGGATCAAACAGCATATCAATCACACTTAAGGAAGCTTGGGAAAACAGAGATGAAATTGAAAGGTTGCGGCTGCCACAAGCACGAAACGCAAATCCGGACTTCCCGCCATTCGGATATTTTTGGATCAGCGAAGAGCCTGACTGGACAAAAAAGCCGTTAGAGGTAACAGTCATCGGGGAATCATGGATGAACGAGTTGTTAGCCGAGACCCAACTTCTCTTCAGCGTTTTAGTCACAGCGGACTTGTCCAATGAAGTATTTCATCCATACGCCGATGCCGGTGTCGTTGGCTGCGAGGGCGTTGCAACGCGCGGGAGCGGGCAGATCGACAGTTACAATTCGGGAGCGGGATCTTACAATGCTGCCAACCCTGGAAGAGATGCGCATGTGCTGACGACATCCCCTTCGGCGATGGTTGAACTCACCGGCAATGCCCCGATTTACGGCAGCGTGAATTCGACGGGCAGCGTATCCGCAACGGGCTCATCACCGGTTTATGGCGATATCAACGCCACCGGCTTGGTATCGCTAAAAGGGGGCGGTGTCAAAGTTTATGGCAACGTGAAGACTGCTGGAGACGTTAGTTTCGAGAGTAGCGCGGAGGTTCATGGCAACGTCTCGGCGAATGGAAATATTGCGTTCAACAATTGGAGTGCCCGTGTTACGGGTAATGCAAAAGCCGGCGGCGAGATCACCAGCAGGAACAATAATAAGCCACCCGAACAACATGTCGGCGGATCCGTTCAAGCCGGATCCAACCCCGGAAACTCAGGCGTAGCGCAAACACCCTGCGATCCACTCGATGTCGACGGTATCGTCTCGGAATTCGATGATCAGTTTTCGACGGGCAGCATGAACATCGGACCCTGGACTTACCGTTATCTCAAGCTCTCGCCCGATGGCGTTGACTATTACGACCCGACCTGGAACGTACAAAGCTGGAAGACGGACAACGCGCGCACGATGCAAGATATCGAGTTGTTTGGCAGGGAGACCCGATTCCTCAAGGTATCACATTTCGCCTTGGGTCAGAACGGGAGTCTCGAAGTGACGGGCGGCGACGTTGTTCTCATGGTCGACGGCGACATGTCGATCGGCGGTAATACCGAGATTACGATTGCGCCTGGCAGTAGTCTAACCGTGCTCCTGACCGGCAAATTCGACCTGCAGGGCAGCGTGAAGGTCAACAACCAAAATCCAATCGACGCAAACGGTAAGCTACCCTTCTCATTGTTCTCGTCGTATGAGCAGACATCAAATAAAGGAAACAACGACGGCGTGCGACTGCGTGGCAACACCGATTTCACTGCGGTCATCTATGCACCAAAATCGCATGTTTCGGTCACCGGAAGCGGTTCTCTTTTCGGTCAGGTTCGTGGTAAGAGCGTCGAGGCGACAGGGGCAGGCGGAATCCATTACGACGTCCGACTTGGCACCTTCTCCGTTCCGACGAGCGAAAGCGTCGGTAACAGTGACGTTGCAACTGTGCAGGTGACGAGTTGGAACGTTGTTTTTCCCTTGCCAAAGTCAGCCGATTAATCGTCCAGGGCGGATGGTTTGAAAGGAGAAAGGACAAGTCTCGAATGGCGCTAACTTAGGCGGATGTCATTGATAATCGAATCGCTCAGCTGCCAAGATCTGGACTATTTTTGCTTCTTCGGGTGGCCATTCAGTCGCACCTCTTCGCGTGCCTGGGATCGAGGGCTGCGCTTAGCCCTCGTTAGCGTTCTCCCGCGATCGCCGGCAAGCCGGCTCCTACCGATATTGTCGTCACCCGGCTGACCCCAACCGGTAGGAACCCGCTTGCGGGCGATCCGCCAACCGTGACGAACCGGACGCGGGTGGGTAGTGGCCCATGACCGGGTTGTGGTCGGCCCACCTCGGCGTTCCCCTGCCATCGCCGGCAAGCCGGCTTCTTCGGTCTTCTCCAGGTCTGTGCTGTCTGCGTCGCCCGCAACTGGGTTTTTCCGGATGTAAAACTTTTCATGGAAAAGGGTTTGTATCATCCCGATCACTGTTTGCATTTTGCCACATCGACGGCGGATGATGAGTGACTGAAACGACTCAGACAACAGGGGGTCTGGCGGCTCGGCAAGCAAGGCGGGGTCTCGACTTTTGGGTCGTTTTCTGGGCGTCAATTGCAAATTCTGTCGAATCCGTCACAGTTGAATGGACTATCCGAACGAGCCGATGTCCAATGAGCTATCTTTACCCATGACTGATGTGCAGTTTGTGCACAGTGTCCTTGCGTATCATGCGCACCACACCGCTGGAGTTCACCATGCTGCTGTACCACCGCTATAGTCGCGGATTCACTCTCCTTGAATTGATGATCGTGGTGGCCATCGTCGGCATCCTCGCCGCCGTCGCCTACCCCTCTTACCGCGACCATGTGAATCGCTCGCGCTTGGTCGAGGCCCAGACGGTGCTGATGGAGGCGGCGCAGTGGATGGAGCGGCTGTATGTGGCCGGTGCTGAATACATGCCAGCGAACCAATATCCGACCGCAGCCATCTTCGCAGCCGAATCTGGACTCACACAGTCGCCCAAAACCGGTACGGCTCGATACAACATCGCCGTCACCGCACGAACGACGTCCTCCTATACCCTGAGCGCAACACCAGTCGGGAATCAAGATTGGCGCGACTGCGGGACCTTGACGATCGACAACCTCGGGCGACCCCGCGCAACTGGGGATGACGCAGTATGCTGGCGATGAACGGTCACGGCTGTCAAATAAACGACCTGTTGACGCGCGATCCCTGGCGCAGCGTCAGGTCCAGCTGTTGGCACACTCCCCTCGCCCGCCGTCGTGCTGCCGGCCTTACCCTGCTCGAACTCCTATTTACCATCGCCATCTTAGCGATCCTGCTCAGCGTCGCCGTCCCCAGCTTTCAGGGTCTCGCGCAACGCGACCGCATCACGGATACCACCAACGACCTACTGATGGCCTTTCAACTCGGGCGCAGTGAGGCTATTCGCTACCGCACGCAGGCGACCGTCTGCGCCGCCAATGCGAATCAGACAGACTGTGCCGTTGCAGACCCACCCTGGTCTAATGGTTGGGTGCTCTATCGGGTCAACCCACAAACGCCGATCCGCGTCGGCGCCGCACCTGCTCCTGGGGTGACCATCGCAACCACTGTTCAGCAGATCCAATTCCAGCCCGATGGGAGCGCCCAAATGGGTACATTCGAAATCGACTCCGAGGCGAATCGCCCCCGCTGTATACGGATTCTACCCAGCGGATTTATCTCGATGGAGAGAATGGCATGTCCGACCGTCAACCCTCAGCAAAACTAGGCACCTGGCTCGTTCGCGCTCCGCCCACCGCAGCAGGCCACGCGCCGAGCCAAAGACCGCACCCTCGCCAAGCGGGCGCGACCCTGATCGAAGCCCTGATCGCCATGGTGGTCATCAGCGTGGGCCTGCTCGGGATCGCGGCGCTGCAGACCAAGGCGCTCCGGTCCACCACTGAAAGCCAGATGACATCCAACGCGGCCATTCTGTCCGCTGATCTGGGCGAACGACTCTGGGCTGTGTCCTGCCTGCTGGCGAACGCTGATTCCGAGTCCGATCGGATCACGTTCGCCACCCGCACCGTGGAGCAATGGCTTGACGACAACGAAGCATTGCTTGGCAATATTGGCAATCGCCTCAGGATCACCGCGCCAGTAGGCGATCCCAATGCTCAAGAGAATGCGACCTGCGCCCCGCCATCCTGTTGTCCCAATCCCGTCTGCTTTCTCGACCCCGATGCGTTTGCTAGTCAAAGTCGAGTCTTTGTGGAACCGGGCGCAACGCATCCAAACTATTTTTTCCGAGTCAGTGACGGGATGCTCTTCTCAACGGTTCTTCCACCTATTGACAAGAGCCAATGCGAATGAACCACATCACAATGACGTATCCGAGTCGGCGTGTGAAGCAGGCCGGCTTCACGCTCTCCGAGTTGATGATCGCCTCGATGATCGGTTTGTTCATCATCGCCGGTGCCATCAGTGTCTTCACCGCGAACCGTCAAACATCCGCACTGATGGATCGAATTCAATCCAATCAAGACGCGACCCGTTTTGCCGCCCAAACCATCAGTCGAGTGGTCCGCTCAGGTGCGCGTTTTAGCGCGGGTCAGACGGGGCAACTCGTCGTTGAGTTCCCGCCTGGCGTGGCGGGACAAGGTGTCCGAGATTGTGTCGGAACGGAGATCAGTCAGATCACACCACCACCCGCTCGGAACATCTTCAGCAGCGCGCTGAACCAGACCACGCAACGTTACGAATTGCGTTGTCAAAGTGGTAACGACCCGCCTGTCCCCCTGATCGACGGACTCGCTCAGCCGACGAACCAACAACCGAATTTTCAGGTGCAATTTCTGCGACCGCATCCGACTAACCACGGTGAATTGAGTACAACCAATCAGGCAGCGGAAGCCACCTCTGTGCGGATCCTTCTGAGGATGCAAGGAGTCGAAGATGTCGAGGAGATCGCGTTCATCGCCACCATGCGTTGTCGGGTGCTCGGTTGTGACTGAACCTAGGTCGAGAACCGGTTCGAAGGCGTCCACGAGATCAGGAACCGCGGAGATCAAGACATGAAAGCGTTCACATTACGCAACGCCCAACGCGGAGCCGCACTCATCATCGGTTTGATGCTCGTTGCCGTCGCCAGCCTCGGCGCCCTGTCGATGATGCGCGGCACCATCATGCAGGAACGTCTGACCTCCAATCAGCAGAATAAGATCATTGCCAATATGGCAGCGGAGGCAGGTGCGGGTCGGTTTTTAGAGTGGGTTTCTGATGCTGAACGGTCCAACGATTTATCTGTTGATTGGAGTGACGCAAGTCAGCGCGCAGACATTCCCAATGGACCGATGACGAATCCCATTCAATTCCCACCGTTTGGGCATTTCTTTATTCCTGATAATGACGAACCTGATTGGAACCAGAATCTGATTTCAGTGAATGTGACGGGAATTTCTCGATCGGGAAATGATATTCTTTCAGAAACCGTTTTGAATTTTAGATTTTCTTATGAGGGCAGTGAGCCCCGTGGCGGCGGTCTTGGTGGTGCCATTAACTTTTTTGGAAAGGTTAAAACTTTTGAAGGCGCCAATTCCAATGCCTACAAGGTTGATGGTCAAGGCGGCCCTGCCATCGGTACATCTGACAAGTCCAGCAAAGATGCAATAGAAAAGGATATTCGTGATAAAGGCCGGTTGAATAATTATACCGGTGGTATTGAAGAAATTGCTTATCCAGAACCCTGGTCGAACCCAGAGAAACTTAAAGACTTTGTTGACGCGGTATGCGCCACTGCGAATTATTGCGGTAATTTAGCGCCTTCTTTTCCAACGGGGCAAGGCACTAATCCTTATGGTACTACCAGCAACAGAATGGTCAATGTCCTTACTGGCAATCAAACTATTCGTTTTACAGGAAATAATAGGGGTGCGGGAGTTCTGATTGTCACGGGCACTTTGACCTTTAACGGTACTCCGAGCTGGGATGGCGTCATCATTGTGCTTGGTGGTGCGGTCCATACCAGTGGTGGCGGCAATGGAGGTCTAGAAGGCACGATGTTTGTGACAAATATCGATACCTCAAAGGACCCATGGAGATTTAAGAAGGAAATCAAGAAGGATGAAAATGGGAATGATGTTGAAGTTGAAGTAGGCAGCCAGTTCACCGTCTCAGGAGGTGGTAACGTAGATTATAATTTTGACTGCGACAGTATTACTGCATCTCGGAATTTGCTAAGTGATGCGGCAAAAAATATTTGGGCGATGGACAGCTGCGAAGGCGGTGGTGGTGGGAGCAGCGGTGGTTCAAGCAACCGGGGTACACCGCGAATTGTCTCCTGGTCAGAGGTGATCCCAGACTAGTGACCTAACTCCGGATGCTAACCGCGGGTAGACCAGAATGGCGCTAACTTAAGCAAAAACTAATTTCAAAAACAACTGGTACTAGGCTTAATACAGAAAGGAGAAACGATCCGCAAACCTGTCTTTTTGGATGCGGGTCGCGGTAGCTCATGACAGCATCGCGTTTGGCCCACCTCGGCGTTCCCCTGCGATCGCCGGCAAGCCGGCTCCTACCGATGTTGTCGCTACCCGGATGCCCCCGATCGTCGCCATCGGGATGACCCCAACCGGTCGGAGCCCGCTTGCGGGCGATCCGCCCACCGTGACGTACGGGATGCGGGGCGTCGTGGGCTGATGACCGGGTTATGGTCGGCCCACCTCGGCGTTCCCCTGCGATCGCCGGCAAGCCGGCTCCTACCGATATTGTCGCCATTCGGATGCACCCGATCGTCGCCATCGGGATGACCCCAACCGGTCGGAGCCCGCTTGCGGGCGATTCGCCCACCGTGACGTACGGGATGCGGGACGTCGTGGGCTGATGACCGGGTTGTGGTCGGCCCACCTCGGCGCTCCCCTGCCATCGCCGGCAAGCCGGCTCCTACCGATATGGTCGCCATTCGGGTGCCCCCGATCGTCGCCATCGGGATGACCCCAACCGGTCGGAGTCCGCTTGCGGGCAATCCGCCAACCGTGACGAACGGGATGCGGGACGTCGTGGGCTCATGACCGGGTTGTGGTCGGCCCACCTCGGCGTTCCCCTGCGATCGCCGGCAAGCCGGCTTCTACCGATATGGTCGCCATTCGGATGCCCCCGATCGTCGCCATCGGGATGACCCCAACCGGTCGGACCCGCTTGCGGGCGATCCAAGGCCTCAGCAGACCACCACCCCAACCAGAAACACCCCCCACCCACAGGTCGGAGCCCGCTTGCGGGCGATCCACCAACCGGGACGACCGGGATGCGCGACGTCGTGGGGTTATGACCGGGTTGTGGTCGGCCCACCTCGGCGTTCCCCTGCCATCGCCGGCAAGCCGGCTCCTACCGAGATTGTCGCCATTCGGATGCCCCCGATCGTCGCCATCGGGATGACCCCAACCGGTCGGACCCGCTTGCGGGCGACCCGCCAACCGTGACGAACGGGATGCGGGACGTCGTGGGCTGATGACCGGGTTGTGGTCGGCCCACCCCGGCGCTCCCCTGCCATCGCCGGCAAGCCGGCTCCTACAGGGCGGCGGCAAGACGACCGCCATTCGAGCCAAGCCCATTTTCCTTGAGCGCGACCCGATCCCGATCCATCTCACAGGGACTGACACCATGACCGATGCCTTGTGGGGTTGCAAATCCGGCACGCCAGTCCACAATTGCAAGGATGATCCCACGTCGTCTTGCGACACCTCTTGAACATCGACTCAGCCGGTTTCCGGCTGTCGCCTTGCTCGGTCCGCGTCAGGTCGGAAAGACGACCCTGGCCCTGTCGTGCCACACGGCAGACGATGCACTCTACCTGGATCTGGAGAACCCAGCCGATCTTGAGAAGCTGTCGGATCCGCGCGGTTACCTTGAGGGGCGTCGCGGCCGTCTCACGATCATCGACGAGGTCCAACGCGCCCCTGGGCTGTTTCAGGTCCTGCGTGGCCTGATCGATGAGCGTGTGCGCGACGGCGAGGCGGCGGGCCATTTCCTCCTCCTTGGCTCGGCATCGGTCGAGTTGCTGCGACAGTCGAGCGAGAGTCTCGCGGGGCGCATCGCGTATCTGGAGCTGGCGCCGTTCGATCCGCTGGAGATCGATGCAGCACAGGTCCAACAGCTCTGGGCCCGTGGCGGCTTTCCACGGAGCTTTCTGGCGGACGGGGATGCGGACAGCGTCCTCTGGCGCGAGAACTTCATCCGCAGCTATCTGGAACGGGATATTCCCCAGCTCGGACCACGGATCCCCGCCGAGACCTTACGTCGCTTCTGGACCATGCTCGCACATGGGCAGGGCGGTCTGCTCAATGCCGCCGATCTGGCGCGCGCGCTCGCCGTCGACGGCAAGACGGTGGCCCGGTACCTGGACCTGATGGTCGATCTGCTGCTGGTGCGCCGGCTTCCCCCCTACGTCGCGAACGTTAGGAAGCGTCTCGTCAAATCCCCCAAGGTGTACGTCCGCGACAGCGGCCTCGTCCATACGCTGCTGCGATTGGACAGGCTCGACGACCTGCTCGGACACCCGGTCGCCGGCGCGAGCTGGGAGGGATTCATCATCGAAACCCTGCTGCGCGCCGCACCCGAGCGAACCCAGGCGACGTTCTACCGAACGGCCACGGGAGTGGAAATGGACCTGGTGCTCGAGCTGCCGGGTCACCGCCTCTGGGCGGTGGAGATCAAACGCGGCCTGGCGCCCAAGGTCGAGCCGGGCACCCACACAGCGCTCGCCGACCTGAATCCCGACCGTGCCTTTCTGGTCTACTCCGGGGATGAGCGCTACCCAAAAGGTGGCGGAATCGAGGCGATCGGGGTCAGGCAATTGGCGCAGGAACTGGCGTCGCTCGACGCGGCGTGAGGCGAGACGCTCCTGGGGGAATAGGGGCCAGGGTCAATGGATTCGTCGCTAGCATCAGTCAGCATCCCCTAGGGTTGATCACCTGGCCCCCTGGTAAGGAGCCCGCTTGCGGGCGATCCAAGGCCGCAGCAGACCACCGCCCCAACCAGAACCCCCCCCACCCACAGGTAGGAGCCCGCTTGCGGGCGATCCGCCAACCGTGACGAACGGGATGCGGGACGTCGTGGGCTGATGACAGGGTCACGCTTGGCCCACCTCAGAGTTCCCCTGCCATCGCCGGCAAGCCGGCTCCTACCGATATCATCGCCATCCGGATGCCCCCGATCGTCGCCATCGGGATGACCCCAACCGGTAGGAGCCCGCTTGCGGGCGATCCGCCAACCGTGAGGAACGGGATGCGGGACGAGTGAAACCAGGGACGGACCACCAAATCGCTTTGAGCTAGGAGGGACTTGGCCAGGCTCAAGCTACAGCGGGGAATAGGGGGGACAGATTTCCGGCTTTCCCTGCGGACACGACCCGACGGGACCAACTGTCGTGACATTGTCTGGCGGAGACCCTACCATAGGCTCCTACGCACGCGACTGGTAGATCACCACCATGCCGACCCCGACGCCCCGCACCGAAAAGCTTGACCTTAGGCTGACCCCGGCGGCGAAGCGCACGCTTCAGACCGCGGCGGTGGCAACGCGTCGATCCGTCAGCGAGTTCGTCTTGGAGAGCGCGTTGGCGCGCGCGCAGGAGACGCTAGCGGATCGCCAGCGATTCGGCCTCGACGCGGAACAATGGGCCGCCTTCCAGGCAGCCCTGGACGCCCCGCCCAGACCCGTGCCGCGCCTTGCGCGCCTGTTGCAGGAGCCAAGCGTTCTCGACGGGAGTGACGGCGATTGACCCGGCGCCTGCGGGTCGAGAAACTCCAGCGAAGCCACGGTGTCGACGCGTTCGACTGCGGCGACGAGACCCTCAACCGGTTTCTATCCCGCCACGCCATGCAGAGCCAGATGGCGGGGGCTTCGCAGAGCTACGTCGCGTTGTCGGGCGACGAGATCGTGGGGTTTCATACGCTCGTGGTCGGGCAAGTGGAATACGAAGCCGCGCCCGATCGGTTGGCCAAAGGGCTCGCCCGCCATCCGGTGCCTGTCATGGTCCTGGCCCGCCTGGCTGTCGCTCGGAACTGGCAGGGACAAGGAGTGGGGGCCGGCCTGCTCAAGGACGCGATGCTCCGCACATTGCAAGCCGCCGATATCGCTGGCATCCGGGCGCTACTCGTTCAGGCAAAGGACGAGCGCGCCCGAGCCTTCTACGAGCATTTCGATTTCGCCCCGTCCCCGAGCGACCCGCTGCATCTGTTCGTGCTGCTCAAGGACGTTCGCGCGATGCTGGGCCAATAGGGGCCAGGGTCAATTGATTCGTCGCTCTGCGATCGCCGGCAAGCCGGCTCCTACAGGGCGGCGAGGATGTCAATGCGATCAGAGGGACCATTCAGCGCCAGGACACCCGGGCCGGTTTTCCGTCGGGCGAGACGACATCAGGGGGCGCAGTCAACACTCTGATCGGTGTCCGGTGCCGCGAAACGCGGCCCCGTCCCCAATCACCCGAGCACCGAATTGCTCCCCAATCAGTGATCCTGCAACCAGGCGTCAAGATCCGCGATCGAGCCAAAATCCAGCAGGGCTTCACCGAGGCCGACGAGTTGGGCGCTGTCGAGTGCCCGGATCTGTTCCAAGTGCGGCGGCGTCAGTGCGCCGCAGCGCCGGGCGAGCTGGCTCAAAATCAATTCGCGCCGAGCTTCCTCCCGGCCTTCCTCCCGGCCTTCACCGTAGGCCTCTTGGTATGAGCGGGTCTGTTTCACATCGGTGACGGGCAAGTGCAGCATGGCGCGGATCTCCTCGCGGGTCAGTTGCGGGAATTGATACACCAGAATCGTCTCAATCAGATCCAGGGTCTCCAGCGGATCGGGCGTGCTGTCGCGCTGCGCCGCCAAGGCACGCGCTTCGGCGGCGCTGGAACTGGGCCTCGGCGAAGATCAGCGGGGCATCGGGGCGCTCGCGCGGGGGCAGCAAGACACCATCGAGCCGAAAGGCAGTCTGTTTTACCTCGACGGCTTTCATGCGGTAGGCCGACGCCTCGGGCACGGCTAAACCGGCTAGGTCGAAGGCCAATTCCGGGCGTTCCTGGAAGAGGCGATAAAACAGAGGATCCGTGTGCATGGGCTCATCGTCCGTGGTCGATCGGTTCGAGGCGAAGTTTACATAACGTGTGCGTCCCTGGGAAACTGGCATACGACAGGACTTCGCCCCATTGCCATGGCCATCGTTGCGATTGGGAGAACCCACCCCCAAGCCGAGTCCCTACGCGGAACCTCAAGACGAACGGAGACGATTGATGGCTGAACCACAATTCTCCGTGCGCAGCGCTAAGGCACGAGAACTGGCCCATCGACTGGCGCGCAACGAACTCCGCATCGCCTTCGGCATCCACAAGATCCGTACGGATCAGCGTGCAGCACGGCTGCCCCCAACCGGTAGTAGCCCGCTTGCGGGCGATCCGCTAACCGAGGCGAATCGCGAATAGGGGCCAGGGTTAATTGATTCGTCGCTAGAATCAGTCAGCATCCACAAGGGTTGATCAGCTGGCCCCCCTGGTAGGAGCCCGCTTGCGGGCGATCCGCCAACCGTGACGAACGGGATGCGGGACGTCGTGGGCTGATGACCGGGTTGTGGTCGGCCCACCGCGGCGCTCCCCTGCCATCGCCGGCAAGCCGGCTCCTACCGAGATCGTCGCCATCGGGATGACCCCAACCGGTAGGAGCCCGCTTGCAGGCGATTCGCTAACTGAGTCGCGCGGGCGGCACGACGGAGGATATGGACGTCATTCTCGACCAGTTGGCCAGCGTGCTGCGGCGGGCGCCAATCTGGTACCTATGGCGACCGCAGCTCCGGGACGCGAACGACGACATGGTACTGGAGGCGGCGGCAAATGCGGCGGCGACGCATCTGGTGACCTTCAATATCCGTGACTTCGGGACCGCACCGAGCCGATTTGGGATCACGCTTTGCCGCCCAGCAGAGATCGCGAGGAATTTGCGCCATGAGCAAGAGTAACTTCGCCTTGAGTACGCCGGAGAGCATTCTGGCGGCGGCACGCCGCGCCGCCAAGCGTGACGGCGTGAGCTTGAACCAGTTCATCAACACTGCCTTAGCTGAGAAGGTGGCCGCGCTGGCGACCGAAGAGGTATTCACGCACCGCGCCGCTCGGGCCGACCGAGCGCGCTTCCTGGATGTGCTGGAACGCCTTGGTCGGGAATCGCCACGGACAGGAGATGAACTCGACATTAGCGAATAGGGGCCAGGGTTAATTGATTCGTCCGATTTTTCCGCGCTGCGGCACCGGCCTAGAGGCGGTGAAAGGGTCTGGAATCGACCCGGAGTTGACACTGATGCGTCGCCGGATGGGATCCGCAGTCGAGGGGACAGCGGACACCCGTCGTGGCATTGAATGACCGATACTGTTGGAACTCGCCGGCATCACGCACCACATTCGCGGTCACGGATCCGGCAGACGGTTCCCAAGGCAGAGGACGTCATTTCGCTGCCCTTCCGAATTCCCCCTTGGGATTGTCAGCTCTGTTGGCAGACCACTTAACAGGTGCTACTGTCCGCGCCGTATAAGCCTAAAGAGAGGCGTCCATGAGCGTGAGATTCTCCGAAGACGTGGTCCCGTTGACAGACCTGAAGATCAACCCTGGTCGCGTGGTCAAACAGGCTGTCGAGGCCCATAGGCCCGTGCTTCTCACCCGCAGAGGACGGGGTGTCGCCGTGATCCAGTCCGTGTCCGACTACGAGCAGAATTGATTCGTCGCTAGAATCAGTCAGCATCCACAAGGGTTGATCAGCTGGCACCCCTGGTAGGAGCCCGCTTGCGGGCGACCAGCCCACCGTGACGAACGGGATGCGGGACGTGGTGGACTGATGACAGGGTCACGCTTGGCCCACCTCGGCGCTCCCCTGCCATCGCCGGCAAGCCCGCTCCTACCGATGTTGTCGCCATTCGGATGCCCCCGATCGTCGCCATCGGGATGACCCCAACCGGTCGGAGCCCGCTTGCGGGCGATCCGCCAACCGTGACGAACGGGATGCGGGACGTGGTGGGCTGATGACCGGGTTGTGGTCGGCCCACCTCGGCGCTCCCCTGCGATCGCCGGCAAGCCGGCTCCTACCGATATGGTCGCCATTCGGATGCCCCCGATCGTCGCCATCGGGATGACCCCAACCGGTCGGAGCCCGCTTGCGGGCGATCCGCCAACTTACTGAGACCCGTGGTCGGGTCGTATAGGTGTCCCGCTCGCGGGCTCATGTCGCGTCCAGTCCTCGCGTCGTCCCGTTCACTGTCGAGGTTCCGGGCCTACCAACGCGACGATCTTGGCCCTGACGTCGTTCAGCTCGGCAGTGGACACCTTCCCTTTGCGTAGGGCCTTGCGGGCCACCCAATCGAGGCTCTTGACCTGGTCGGCTAGAACGACGCGCGGGCGATCCCCCGGTATCGGTACTTCGAAGGGGTAGCCCTTGACCTGCGTGGTCATGGGACAGCAGAGCATCAGCCCGGTCTTGCCGTTGTAGGCCGAAGGACTGACAACCAGCGCCGGCCTGTGGCCAGCCTGCTCATGTCCAGCCTGCGGGTCGAAGTACAACCACACGATATCGCCGGCCTCGGGTGTGTCACGCCGAACCATCAGAGCGCTTCCTGACCCACGGGTCCACCAAAGTCAACTTCTGCGTGCAGGTTCTCCGGCGTGATGCCGGCCAGCAATTCAGCAAGGTCGTAGCCCCTGGGTCGTACCGGCTCGATCACGATGACCCCGCCTTCTTCGCGGATCTCCACGACATCATCCAGCGTCAGGTGGGCCGCCTCCATGACGGCGGCAGGGATACGCACCGACGCACTGTTGCCCCACTTCTTCACAGTGACACGCATAGCGGATTTCCGGTGTATCTTCAATGTTGATACATTACGCCGGAGCCACGTGGCTGGCAACCTTGCGACCGTCGGGTCAGGTCGCCGCGAAGACCCGGAGAATAGGGGCCCGGGTCAATTGATGAATACGGGGCCATACTTGGCCGCTTTTTGATCACGGCCAATAGCACGCGCTTCGGCGGCGGTCTGGGCACGCTCCAAGATGACCAGGCGGGCCAGTCGGGCGTTGAAGCCGAGATGCTCGGCGCCGAGCAGGTCACTCAGATACACACGCCGCAGCAACCCGCACCCCATCAGACCCTCGTAGGGGGGATTGCCATGGCCATCGTTGCCCGGGGATGTCAGCGCTGGGCCACGAACGTCGGCGTCACTTCCAGCCAATCCTCCGCGCCGTTGAGATCTTTTTCCTGAGATCCGTGATCAGGGACTTGTTTTAATTTTAGTAAATACTTATATTCTTACTTTCCCATTTTATTAAACCCGTCCAGGGCCGGTGAGTCGACACTCGGTTCAATCGAGCGCCCGACTTGGCCGTGATCAACCCCAGGAGTCTTCACTATGACCACAGAATCTATCGCCCTCCCCTCAACCGATTCGCATCAGGATGTCGTCCAAGCCGATACATTATCGATTCAGCGGGTGGCCTCGAACGCACCTCTACAGTGGCTCGGGCAAGGCTGGAGGACCCTGAAGGAAACGCCCTTCGTCAGTCTATTTTACGGTTCGCTCTGCGCCCTAGCCGGTTTCGGGGCTCTGTCCATGAGCCAGGCGATGCCGGGTATGGCGTTGAAGTTTCTGATCGTGCTCTTGCTGCTAGGCCCCTTTCTGGCTGCTGGGCTCTACGTCACCGCGCGTCGCCAGTTGGGCGGTGAACAGATCGGGATTCGCGCCAGCTTTGCGCTCTATGGTCAGCGGCGCTCAAGCCTGGCGTTATTCGGGCTGGTTCTGATGTTCGTTGTCGCCTTCTGGGTCTTGGCCTCGGCGGTGATCTTTGCCATTAAAGTGACGACTCTGGCGCCGATCTCCAGTGGCTATGTGACCCTGTTGGGAGGCGGGATGGACCCATTGATGATGCTCTTCACGCTGGTGAGTACCGCCTTGCTTGGCGCGGCGGTGTTCGCGGCCAGTGTGATCGCGGTTCCGCTGATCGTCGATCGTGATGCCGGCCCGGTTGCCGGTGTGCAGGCGAGTTGGCGGGCCGTCACCCTCAATCCTGGTCCGATGTTGCGTTGGGCGGGATTGATCCTCGGCCTGATGCTGGTCGGCGCGCTGACGGCTTTCGTCGGCATGGTCGTGATCTTCCCGTTGCTTGGCTACGCGAGCTGGTATGCCTATCGCGATCTGGTCGGCGAGGACGTTTAACCGACAGGTACGGAGCGGCGGAAAGCGGATGTCCGCTGCAATCACTCAGGTCACGAACACCAACTGGTAGGATCCCGCTTGCGGGCGATGCGCCCAACCGTGACGAACCGGATGCGGGGGGTGGTGGTGCATGACCGGGTTGTGGTCGACCCACCTCGGCGCTCCCCTGCGATCGCCGGCAAGCCGGCTCCTACCGATATTGTCGCCATCCGGATGACCTCTATCGTCGCTATCCGGATGACACCTATCATCGTCACCCGGATGACCCCAAGCGGTAGGAGCCCGCTTGCGGGCGATCCGCCCAACCGAGGCGAACCGGGTGCGGGTCGTGGTGGTCCGTGACAGGATTGTGGTCGACCCACCCCGGCGTTCCCCCGCGAACGCCGGCAAGCGGGCTCCTACACTTGCGGGCGATGATCCAAGGCTAGAGCCATCGCGCATCCCAATGCGGATAATCTCGAACCGACGTCACCAAACCGGCTCGCAAAGGGTTGGCAACGATATATCTTGCGATGGCTTGCAGATCCTCTTCACTGCGGAGGGCGTGATCATGAAACCCTTTCTGCCACAATCGCCCGCTCCGTCCAAGCACTCGATTGACGGCAATCGCCGAGCATGACTTGACCCGCAGCACGAGTTGGGACAGCTCCGAGTCCCCGAGTTCGACAAGCCAATGCAGATGATCGGGCATGACCACAAACGCCCAGGTGGTCGACCACCCGAGCGCGTCTGCCTCACGTAACTCACGGATCAAGAGACGCGCGCTCCAGAGATCCCGAAACACGGGGCGTCGCCGTTCCGTCACCGTAGTGATCGAATAGAACAGCCCAGTCTGCGAAAACCGTCCTTTGCGGAGTTCAGATCCATGTGATCCATTGGGCATCGCAGCTCGCTTGCAGGCGACCTTAGGATCAGTTGGTTCTATGTGTTGGCTTCTTCTCGGAGCACCGTTCATCTCAATCGGCTTCTACTCTCCTGAGCACGTCCGCCTGGACATCGACACCCGATTGCAGGTGACATCGCCACAGGAGGTGTGCGAAGCCTACCATCGCCGGCAAGCCAGCTCCTACCGATATTGTCGCCATCCGGATGAACCCTATCGTCGCTATCCGGATGACCCCTATCGTCGCCATCTGGATGACACCTATCATCGCCACCCGGATGACCTCTATCGCCCCCATCCGGGTGACCCCAAGCGGTAGGAGCCCGCTTGCGGGCGATCCGCCAACCGTGACGAACCGGATGCGGGGGTGGTGGTGCATGACCGGGTTGTGGTCGGCCCACCTCGGCGTTCTCCTGCGATCGCCGGCAAGCCGGCTCCTACCGATATTGTCGCCATCCGGATGACCTCTATCGTCGCTATCCGGATGACCCCTATCATCGTCACCCGGATGACCCCTATCGTCGCCATCTGGATGACCTCTATCGTCCCCATCCGGGTGACCCCAAGCGGTAGGAGCCCGCTTGCGGGCGATCCGCCAACCGTGACGAACCGGATGCGGGGGTGGTGATGCATGACCGGGTTGTGGTCGGCCCACCTCGGCGTTCTCCTGCGATCGCCGGCAAGCCGGCTCCTACCGATATTGTCGCCATCTGGATGACCTCTATCGTTGTCACCCGGATGACCTCTATCGTCGCCATCTGGGTGACCCCAAGCGGTAGGAGCCCGCTTGCGGGCGATCCGCCAACCGTGACGAACCGGATGCGGGGGGTGGTGGTGCATGACCGGGTTGTGGTCGGCCCACCTCGGCGTTCTCCTGCGATCGCCGGCAAGCCGGCTCCTGATATGGATTGACCTGTCAAGCTTTGTTGTGACGTTCGATTGAAACCTTCTGTCATCAATGTCTTCGGGTCAGGGCACGACAAGCGAGCTGCGACGGTGGATCACTCTGATATACGTGGGTTGGTTACCGACCGGACGTCACTTCGTCACGGAGCTGCCCTTCTCTACGCTCGAGGGTCAGCCCTTCCAAGGAAGGGTGCCTCATAGGAGCCTCAGGGGTTCTCCTCACCGGCCGGTCATGCCCTGACTCGAAGACACTGAATTGAACGTTAGCGATCACGATCTTGCTTGGTGGTGAATGGATTTGGCGATAGCGGCGCCGGGCTCAGGTTGTCGCCCGACTGCCATGGGGCTTGCCCATCACCTCGCAGGCGATCGCCCAGATGAAACCGGCCAGCTCCCGGCCCACCGCAGTGGTCACCTGCTGCTTGACCTTGCCGGCCCGCAGGAGGTGCTGGTAGCGCCCGCATAACCGCTTTTGCGCCTCCCAGGCGATGGCCTGAACGGTCACCGAGGTCTTCTCGGCCCGTTGCTGAATCACCCGGGTCTTGCGTGCCGGGAATCGATCGTTCCAGCTCGATTCGGTCAGGATCCGTCGGACATGGCCGTTCCCCGTCTTGGTGATGGCGCCCGGGCGACGGCGTGGGCCGCTGGAGTGTTCACTGGGCACCAGTCCCAAATAAGCCATCAACTGGCGTGGGGAATCGAACCGGCTGATGTCTCCGAGTTCCGCCAGCACCGTCATGGCGCTGACCAGGCTGATGCCGCGCAGGGCCATCAGACCCTCCACCACCGGTGCCAGCGACCACTGTGGCAGCGCCGAGCGCATCTGCTGCTCCAGGCGCGCCACCTGCCGCTGTGCCGCCAACACTGCCTCGAGATACTCTTGCAACACGATCTGCTGCACCGGTGAGTCGAAGGTCACCGTCTCCAACCAACGATAGTGCTCCTGCGTCCAGCGGCTCTTGCCCCCATAGACCTTGCCGTGCCGGAGCAGGAACGCCCCCAACGTCTGCCGCGCCTTGAGCTCGAGCTTCTTCATGTCCTCGCGCGCCCGCGTCAGATCCCGGATGGCCTCCTGCTCCGGGGGCGGAACCCAGACGGCGGTCAGCTCCCCGGCTCGCGAGAGCCGCGCCAGCCCCAACGCATCGCGGCGGTCGGTCTTGCGCCGCTCGCCGGCTTTCACTGGAATCAGCGAGGGCGCCACCACCTCGCAAGCATGGCCCGCCGTGACGATCTGCCGATACAGCCCGTATCCACACGGACCCGCCTCGTAGACCCACAGCAGTCGCTCGCCACCGTAGCGGGCACTCAGCCGTTCGATCAGCTTGGCCACCTTCTGCGGCGTATGGGCGATCGGTCCGTCATACTCCGGCGCCCCGCGACCGCACTCGGCCACCGCCACCGCGATGGTCTCCTTGTGCACGTCCAGCCCGATATAGGCCGCGTATACGTCGCTCGCTTGCTCCAGCGCCGACATCACCCCGCCCAGCCCCGCGACCGAACCGGCATGCTTCCGCCCTTCCGCGCTAAACTCATTCATGACCTGCCCCCTCAATCATGGCTCTGTGTTGTCGGTGGTTGCCCAACCTCGAAAACATAACCCACGTCGGTTGAGGTCGGGCAGGTCAATCCATGATGTCTACCGATATTGTCGCTATCCGGATGACCCCTATCCCCGCCATCCGGATGAACCCTATCGTCGCTATTCGGATGAACCCTATCCTCGCCACCCGGATGACCTCTATCGTCCCCATCCGGGTGACCTCTATCGTCGCCATCTGGATGACCTCTATCGTTGTCACCCGGATGACCTCTATCGTCGCCATCTGGGTGACCCCAAGCGGTAGGAGCCCGCTTGCGGGCGATCCGCCAACCGTGACGAACCGGATGCGGGGGGTGGTGGTGCATGACCGGGTTGTGGTCGGCCCACCTCGGCGTTCTCCTGCGATCGCCGGCAAGCCGGCTCCTGATATGGATTGACCTGTCAAGCTTTGTTGTGACGTTCGATTGAAACCTTCTGTCATCAATGTCTTCGGGTCAGGGCACGACAAGCGAGCTGCGACGGTGGATCACTCTGATATACGTGGGTTGGTTACCGACCGGACGTCACTTCGTCACGGAGCTGCCCTTCTCTACGCTCGAGGGTCAGCCCTTCCAAGGAAGGGTGCCTCATAGGAGCCTCAGGGGTTCTCCTCACCGGCCGGTCATGCCCTGACTCGAAGACACTGAATTGAACGTTAGCGATCACGATCTTGCTTGGTGGTGAATGGATTTGGCGATAGCGGCGCCGGGCTCAGGTTGTCGCCCGACTGCCATGGGGCTTGCCCATCACCTCGCAGGCGATCGCCCAGATGAAACCGGCCAGCTCCCGGCCCACCGCAGTGGTCACCTGCTGCTTGACCTTGCCGGCCCGCAGGAGGTGCTGGTAGCGCCCGCATAACCGCTTTTGCGCCTCCCAGGCGATGGCCTGAACGGTCACCGAGGTCTTCTCGGCCCGTTGCTGAATCACCCGGGTCTTGCGTGCCGGGAATCGATCGTTCCAGCTCGATTCGGTCAGGATCCGTCGGACATGGCCGTTCCCCGTCTTGGTGATGGCGCCCGGGCGACGGCGTGGGCCGCTGGAGTGTTCACTGGGCACCAGTCCCAAATAAGCCATCAACTGGCGTGGGGAATCGAACCGGCTGATGTCTCCGAGTTCCGCCAGCACCGTCATGGCGCTGACCAGGCTGATGCCGCGCAGGGCCATCAGACCCTCCACCACCGGTGCCAGCGACCACTGTGGCAGCGCCGAGCGCATCTGCTGCTCCAGGCGCGCCACCTGCCGCTGTGCCGCCAACACTGCCTCGAGATACTCTTGCAACACGATCTGCTGCACCGGTGAGTCGAAGGTCACCGTCTCCAACCAACGATAGTGCTCCTGCGTCCAGCGGCTCTTGCCCCCATAGACCTTGCCGTGCCGGAGCAGGAACGCCCCCAACGTCTGCCGCGCCTTGAGCTCGAGCTTCTTCATGTCCTCGCGCGCCCGCGTCAGATCCCGGATGGCCTCCTGCTCCGGGGGCGGAACCCAGACGGCGGTCAGCTCCCCGGCTCGCGAGAGCCGCGCCAGCCCCAACGCATCGCGGCGGTCGGTCTTGCGCCGCTCGCCGGCTTTCACTGGAATCAGCGAGGGCGCCACCACCTCGCAAGCATGGCCCGCCGTGACGATCTGCCGATACAGCCCGTATCCACACGGACCCGCCTCGTAGACCCACAGCAGTCGCTCGCCACCGTAGCGGGCACTCAGCCGTTCGATCAGCTTGGCCACCTTCTGCGGCGTATGGGCGATCGGTCCGTCATACTCCGGCGCCCCGCGACCGCACTCGGCCACCGCCACCGCGATGGTCTCCTTGTGCACGTCCAGCCCGATATAGGCCGCGTACACGTCGCTCGCTTGCTCCAGCGCCGACATCACCCCGCCCAGCCCCGCGACCGAACCTGCATGCTTCCGCCCTTCCGCGCTAAACTCATTCATGACCTGCCCCCTCAATCATGGCTCTGTGTTGTCGGTGGTTGCCCAACCTCGAAAACATAACCCACGTCGGTTGAGGTCGGGCAGGTCAATCCATGATGTCTACCGATATTGTCGCTATCCGGATGACCTCTATCGTCGCCATCTGGATGACCTCTATCGTTGTCACCCGGATGACCTCTATCGTTGTCACCCGGATGACCTCTATCGTCGCTATCCGGGTGACCCCAAGCGGTAGGAGCCCGCTTGCGGGCGATCCGCCAACCGTGACGAACCGGATGCGGGGGGGTGGTGGTGCATGACCGGATTGTGGTCGACCCACCCCGGCGTTCCCCCGCGATCGCCGGCAAGCCGGCTCCTACGGGGCGGGAGCGGCGATTGGATGTTTGCGGTAACCACCAAGGTCATCAACCCGATCGGGGCGCGGCGGCCATCGAATGTCTACGACACGGGTGTCGTTGGGAAGCGGATGTCCGCGGCAACCACCACGGTCACTCACCCGATCGGGGCGGCGGCAAGGGGATTATGCTCGGCGCCTTCAGCGGTGGATGGTGGGCCCAGCAGGACTTGAACCTGCAACCAACGGATTATGAGTCCGCTGCTCTAACCAATTGAGCTATAGGCCCTTTTTTGCTCGACTGAGCTTGGACGGCCCGGACCAGTGGGTGGTCCGGACGCTGGTGGTGCCATCAATCGGGCTCGAGGAAGCTACGCAGTCGCTCCGAGCGGGTGGGATGGCGCAATTTGCGCAGGGCCTTGGCCTCGATCTGGCGGATGCGTTCGCGGGTGACGTCGAACTGTTTACCGACTTCCTCGAGGGTGTGGTCGGTGTTCATGTCGATGCCGAAGCGCATGCGCAGAACCTTCGCCTCGCGCGAGGTGAGGCTGGCGAGCATGTTTTGGGTGGCCTCGCGCAGTCCCTCGGCGGTGGCGGAGTCGATCGGTGAGACGACGCCAGAGTCTTCGATGAAGTCACCGAGATGGGAATCTTCGTCATCGCCGATCGGGGTCTCCATCGAGATGGGTTCCTTGGCGATCTTGAGCACCTTGCGGATCTTGTCCTCGGGCATGTCCATGCGCGCGGCGAGTTCCTCAGGGGTAGCCTCGCGCCCCATCTCCTGCACCATCTGTCGCGAGATGCGGTTGAGCTTATTGATGGTCTCGATCATGTGCACCGGAATGCGAATGGTGCGGGCCTGGTCGGCAATCGAGCGGGTGATCGCCTGACGAATCCACCAGGTGGCGTAGGTCGAGAATTTGTAACCACGGCGATATTCGAATTTATCGACCGCCTTCATCAGACCGATGTTGCCTTCCTGGATAAGATCGAGGAACTGCAGACCACGGTTAGTGTATTTCTTGGCGATCGAGATGACGAGTCGCAGATTCGCCTCGACCATCTCTTTTTTGGCGCGCCGCGCCTTGGCCTCGCCGATCGACATCTTGCGGTTGACATCCTTGATCTCGCTGATGGTGAGGATGTTCTCGCGCTCGAGTTCTTGCAGCTTGCGTTGTGAGCGGCGGATGTCGCGCTCGAATTCAACGAGTCGCGCGGCATAGGGCTTGCCGCTGGCGAGCTGTTCGGTGAGCCAGTCGGGATTGGTCTCGTGCGCGGGGAAGGTCTCGATGAAGACCTTACGTGGCATGCCGCATTGCTCGACGCAGATCGCCATGATGACGCGCTCTTGGGCGCGGATGCGCTCGATGGTCTGGCGCAGCAACTCGGCGAGTTCTTGGAAGACGGCGGCGACCAACTTGAACTGCAGGAAGATCTCGGAGACCTCCGCCATGGCCGCGCGCGCGCGTGGGTCGTCGCGACCGTGCTGTTCGAGGGCATCACGCAGTACGGCGTAGCGCTCGCGCAGGAGTTGCGCACGCCGCGCCGCGTCTTCGGGGTCTGGCCCGGTGTCGACGACGGTGGTGCTCTCATCCTCGTCGTCGTCGTCACTGGTGTCCTCATCCTCCGCCGCCGCCTTGGTCTTCTCCTTGTCTTTATCCTTGTCGTGCACATGCGGAGCGGGCGTGGGAATGGGCTCGTCGTCCCCGTCGTTGAAGCCGGAGATGACGTCGGTCAGACGCGTCTCCTCACGGTCGACGCGATCGAAGATCTCGATGAGTTTTTCGATCGAACGTGGATAGACCGATAAGGCGGAGAGCACCTGGTTGAGTCCGTCTTCGATCCGCTTCGCGATCACGAGCTCGCCCTCGCGGGTGAGCAACTCGACGGTGCCCATCTCGCGCATGTACATGCGCACGGGGTCGGTGGTGCGACCGAATTCGCTGTCGACGGAGGCCAGCGCGGCGGCGGCGGCCTCGGCGGCCTCGTCATCCGAAACGGCGTTGTCACTCAGGGTCTGATCGATCACGTCCGGGGCGGACTCGTGGACCATGATGCCCATATCGTTGATCATGCGAACGATATCTTCGATCTGATCCGTTTCCACGATCCCTGGCGGAAGGTGGTCGTTGACCTCGCTGTAGGTCAGGTAACCTTGCTCCTTGCCCTTGGCGATCAGTTGCTTCAGCTGTGACTGTTGCTGTTCTTGATCCATGGGGTACCCTGGTTGAAACGACGGTAAGGACGGGAGGCGGAAAACTGCGCAGTATG
The DNA here is from genome assembly GCF_016583985.1 of Thiocapsa imhoffii. Classification (GTDB taxonomy): domain Bacteria; phylum Pseudomonadota; class Gammaproteobacteria; order Chromatiales; family Chromatiaceae; genus Thiocapsa; species Thiocapsa imhoffii. The sequence goes on from NZ_NRSD01000006.1 coordinate 27,147, forward strand.
TCACAACAAAAGAGGTGGCTTCAACTCATCTTCGTCGGGTGCGAGCCGCGGCGGCCTGTTGCTCGACCTGCGCTCGGACATCCTCACTCCACGCGGCCGGGCTGGTCTCGTTCATTGGACGACTGCGTTCGTCCTTCACGATGTCTTCGCTGAGACGTGTCAGCGCGCCGATGAATTCGGCGGCGATGCCCTCTTGAGGGATATCTCGCAGCACGGGGTCGATACTCAAGCGTTGTAGATGGCCGAAATGGGCGTTTTCACGAAAGCGCTCCAACAGTGTGGCCTTGTTCATATTGGGGTTGTCCGCAAGCGTTTCGAGCAACTCGACCAGGATCGCAATCCCGGGATTCGATGCCCGCCGCCAATCACCAGGCGCTTGTTCTGCTTGGGGTGCGAGGGACGGGTTATCAAGGAGTAAGGCGATCGCCATGGCGATGCGGCTGGGGCGGCGGGGCTGCGGCAGACGTCCGCGGCCCCGGGCGCGGACCGGTGGTCGGGCCGGCGCGCCGGATGATGGGGGACCGCTGCCGAGACGTTTGAGACCGGTCAGTTCCGCGAGGCGGGCATTGAGCATGTCACGATAGACGCCCGGGGGCACCGGCTCGATCAGGGGTTGAGCGAGGGTCGCGAGACGCGCCCGCCCTTCGATGCTGGTCAGATCGACCTGCGCGCACAGATGCTCGAAGAAATAGTCCGAGAGCGGCTGGGCGCGCCGCATCCGCTCTTGGAAGGCCGCGGCACCCTCGACCCGCACCAGGGTGTCGGGATCCTCCCCCTCGGGCAGGAAGAGAAAGCGATAGGACTGGCGTCCGGTCGCGACCCCCAGGGTGGTCTGCAACGCCTTCCAGGCCGCGTCGCGCCCGGCCCGGTCGCCGTCGAAACAGAAGACGATCTCGGGCGCGCTGCGTGCGAGCAACTGGAGATGCTCGGTGGTGGTGGCGGTACCCAGGGTCGCGACCACGTTGGTGAGACCGTATTGGGCAAGCGCGATGGTATCCAGATAGCCCTCGACGACCAACATGGAGTCGGGCCGCCGATTGGCCTGTTGCGCCTCGTAGAGGCCATAGAGTTCGCGCCCTTTGTGAAAGATGGGCGACTCGGGTGAGTTGAGGTACTTGGGTTTTCCCTCGCCGAGCAGGCGCCCGCCAAAGCCGATGACACGCCCACGGCGGTCGCGAATCGGAAAGATGATGCGGTCGCGAAACCGATCGTGTCGTCGTCCGTCCTGATCGACGATGAGACCAGAGGCCAGCAGCTGCTCGCGGGCCAGCAGGTTGCCGGCGAAGTGCGCGATCAGGGTCTGGCCCCCAGCCGGCGCGAAGCCGATACCGAAGTGCGCGGCAATGGCGCCGGAGAGTCCACGGGCCTTGAGATATTCGACGGCGCGCCGCGCGCTCGGATGCTGCCGCAGTTGGTCGCGATAGAGGTCGCGGACCTGCTCGTGCAGGTCGTAGAGCGGCTGCAAGTCCGGGCCTGGAGCGGAAGACGCACCGGCGACGGGCACCTCGAGGCCTGCGCGCTGGGCAAGTTCTTCGATCGCCTCGCGAAAGCTGAGCCGGTCGTGTTCGAGCAGGAAGCCGATGGCAGTGCCGTGCGCGCCACAACCGAAGCAATGGTAGAACTGCTTCTCGGGGCTGACGGTGAAGGATGGGGTCTTTTCGTCGTGGAAGGGACAGCGGGCCTGGTAGTCCTTACCGGCCTTCTTCAGCGCAACACGGGTGCCGATGACATCGACGATATCGGTGCGCGCGAGCAGCGCATCGATGAACTCCGTTGGAATGCGGCCGGACATCGTCCGGGATGACCGAGATCAGCCCCCGAGTCGCTGCTTCACCCGCGCGCTGACCGCGCCGATGTCGGCACGCCCCTGTAATTGGGGTTTCAACACCGCCATCACCTTGCCCATGTCGCGCATCTCAGCAGCCCCGGAGGCGGTGATCGCAGCGGTAATGCTGGCGTCGATCTCCTCATCCGTTAGCGCCTGCGGCAGATAGGACTGAATGACCTCGAGTTCGAATTGCTCGACCGCGGCGAGATCGTCGCGCCCGGCGCCGGCATATTGGGTGATCGAGTCGCGGCGCTGCTTGACCATCTTGTCGAGCACGGCCAGCACCTGGGCGTCATCCAGTTCGATTCGCTCATCGACCTCGCGCTGCTTAACGGCCGCGAGCACCAGCCGGATGACTCCCAACTTGGCCTTGTCGCCCGCCTTCATGGCGGTCTTCATGTCGGTCTGCAGTTGCTGTTTTAACATCGATCAGGCCCCCATTCGTTCGGCACGCGACCTCTCCGCGATCAGACGGACATGGACGCACGGGAGACTACAAGCACCCGGGGCACCCACATTGGCTCTCAGGTGCGCCTGGGGACGCGGGCGATGTGCCCGCTCGGACCTGGAGCCTAGTGGCGCCGACTAGTAAGGGCGCTCCCAACGGCGGGCTTCACGCTGGAGTTTTTTCTGGTGACGCTTGACCGCGGCGGCTTTCTTGCGCTTCCGTTCGGCGGTGGGCTTTTCGTAGAATTCGCGGCGACGAACCTCGGCGAGGACGCCTGCCTTCTCGCAGGACCGTTTGAAACGTCGCATCGCGACTTCGAAAGGCTCGTTCTCTTTTACGCGCACGCTGGGCATGGATAATCCTTAAAAGGTTGGCTCCGGACGGAATTTGGGATAGCGTCGATCAAGCCCCGGGATTTTAACGGAAGTCCCGAGCGGATTGCAAAGTATTGCGGAAGGCTGTTTAGAAGGCATCCGCCAGTGTCAAATGGCGGAGAGGGAGGGATTCGAACCCCCGGACCCTTGCGAGTCAACGGTTTTCAAGACCGCCGCTTTCGACCGCTCAGCCACCTCTCCAAATCGGCCTTCGGCCTCTAGGGAATGCTGATCCTGCCGGATCGATCCCCTGAGTCGTCGTCACGATTGACGACACGTACCCCCGCCCTCACCTTGCTGTGAGTGTCCAGGGGCCTTCAGCCGCGCACTATCTTACCCGATCTCGCGGCCAGGTCGATACGCTGAATGCTTGCATGACAGGCGCCATCGGGTATCCTTTCGGAACTTGAATCCGGTCGCCGGGTCACACCTGGCAACTTCCTTCGCTGACTCAGTCATTAACGGAGTGACCACAACCATGGCCAACACTGAATTTACCGTCGCCCGGAGTCCACAGGCGATCATTTCGGCCAACAAGGTGCTGAAAAACACCTACTTGTTGCTTGCCGCGACACTGGGTTTCAGTGCCTTCACGGCGATGATCTCGATCGCGCTGGCGGTCCCGAGCTGGATGTACCTGGTCTCCGTCATCGCCGCGATGGTGATGGGCATCTTCCTGCTGCCACGCACCGCCAACTCCTCGGCCGGAATTGGTGTGATCTTCCTCATCACGGGCTTGCTCGGCTTCGGTCTGGGCTCGATCCTCTCGATGTACTTGGCGCTGCCGAATGGCCCGCAAACCGTCGGCCTGGCTTTCGGTGGCACCGCGGCGATCTTCCTCGGCCTGTCCGGCTACGCCTTGACCAGCAAGCGCGACTTCAGCTTCATGGGCGGCTTCATCTTCGCCGGCATGATGGTCGTGATCCTGGCGATCGTGGCGAATCTGTTCCTGCAGATGCCGGCACTCTCGCTGGCGATCTCCTCGGCCATCATCCTGCTGATGAGCGGCTTCATCCTGTTCGACACCAGCCGGATCGCGCGCGGTGAGGAAACCAACTACATCATGGCGACCTACGGGATCTATCTCGCCATCTTCAACATCTTCATCAGTCTGCTGCAGCTCCTCGGCATCCTGGGCGACGACTGACACACCCGTGATCCGCTGACGACACACCCCGGCTGAATGCCGGGGTTTTTTTGTTCGGAGATTGTATCAATGGAACTCGCGCTGAAAATTGCCGCGGCCGCGGTGTTGATCCTGATGCTCTTCTATCTCTGGCCAGCTTACAAAAATTGGCAGGAGAACGGGCCAAAGGCCGAGAAGGGTGATTGGCAAGCGGCGCTCCTGCCGCTGGGCGCGGTGGTGGCCTTAGTGGTGTTGCTGATCATGGCGGTGCGCTGACCCCTCGGCCGGGCTGACACCGACGCGGATCCAGGACCGAGCCGGTCCGAAACAACTCACTCGGCATACATGGGACGTTGATCGGCGAGGTTGAGCCAGCCTTTGACCACGCGATAGATGGACCAACAATAGACGCCGGCCAGGATGACAAAGCCGATCAGCAGCACGCTGGTGAGCAGTCCGAGCACGCCCCACAGGAGTTGATACCAGAAGGTTCGAATCTGCCAGACGAAGTGGCTCTCGAGCCAGGTGCCGCGGGCGTCCGCGAGTCGCAGGTAATTGATGATGATGCCCGCAATGCCGGTAAAGCCGACAAGGAAGGACAGGGCCTGGAGGGCATAGACCAGGGTCGTCACGCCCTTGATCGTGTCGAGCGGGTCTGGCGGCCTGGGCGGATCGGACCGAGACACGGCGGTTGTCGCGGATGCCGGAGTTGGGTCCGGCCGCGCTGCGTGGGGCTCGGCGTTCATCGTCGATTGTGCGGCATGGTGGTCACCAGGGACGGTACTCCAGTCCGGGAATGGCCTCGCGATCAAAGACCGCGGGCAGTTCACGCAACAGTTGATCGACCTCGTCGTGGTCCATCACCCGCGCGTATGATGCCTTCGCGGCATCGATCGGCAACTCCACCCAGTAGCGCTCGCCGCCGCGTTCGCGGAAAATCTGTAAGGTATTGTCCGCAGGATCGATGATCCCTAGATAGTCGTCGTCGTGCTGTAACCGTGGCAGCAATTGCTCGCGGATTTCGCGTTGACTGACTTCGATCGCGCGTGCCGAGGAGATCGCCTCCCCCGCGCGCTCGAATAAAAAGTAGACCCGATAGTGCATGATCTCGCATCTTGCTGGTTGGATGCTGGCTCCAAGCTGGTCTCGGCACTGACTCCATCAGCAGTTGCCCGGAGCCGCGCCCCACCGCGATGTCGCGGTTGAGTCACGAGGACAGATCGATGGCCATTGCCTTGCCCAAGCTCCACTGGCAGATTTTGATCGCGCTGGGGCTCGCGATTCTGATCGGTCTGCTGATCGATCCCGACACCGCGCTGTTCGGCGTCACCTTCCATAGCATCTTCGCGTTTCTGGGAGAACTCTTTCTCAATGCGTTAAAGATGCTGATTGTACCCTTGATCGTCTCGTCGATCATCGTCGGCATCGCGGGGATCGGCCATTCGAACAGCCTCGGTCGCCTCGGGGGCAAAACCATCGGCTATTACGCCTTAACGAGTCTGTTGGCCATCCTGGCGGGCTTGTTGGTCGTGAACCTGATTCAACCCGGCGTGGTCGAGGGCTCGGCGAAGGAGGTGTTCGGACTCGCGGCCGACCCGCAAGATCTCGAAGCGCGGTTCGCCGACAAGGGCGCAGATGACATCGTCGAGATCTTTCTGCGGATGATCCCGACGAACATCGTCGAGGCGGCCGCGGCCGGTCAGATGCTGGGGCTGATCTTCTTCAGCCTCCTCTATGGCTTCTTCCTCACCCGGCTCCAGGGGGTCTATGCGGAGACGCAGCTGAACTTCTGGAACGGCATGTTCGAGATCATGATGAAGATCACCGAACTGGTGATGAAGTTCGCGCCGATTGGGGTGTTCGCGCTGGTCGCGAAGACGATCACCGAGACGGGGCTCGAGGCGTTCGGCCCCTTGTTGCTCTTCTTCTTCAGCGTGGTGCTCGCACTCGCCATCCATTTCTTCCTGACCCTGCCGCTCTTGCTCTGGCTGGTCGGCCGCGTGAACCCGATGCGTCACTTCGGCGAAGGAGGTGTTCGGACTCGCGGCCGACCCGCAAGATCTCGAAGCGCGGTTCGCCGACAAGGGCGCAGATGACATCGTCGAGATCTTTCTGCGGATGATCCCGACGAACATCGTCGAGGCGGCCGCGGCCGGTCAGATGCTGGGGCTGATCTTCTTCAGCCTCCTCTATGGCTTCTTCCTCACCCGGCTCCAGGGGGTCTATGCGGAGACGCAGCTGAACTTCTGGAACGGCATGTTCGAGATCATGATGAAGATCACCGAACTGGTGATGAAGTTCGCGCCGATTGGGGTGTTCGCGCTGGTCGCGAAGACGATCACCGAGACGGGGCTCGAGGCGTTCGGCCCCTTGTTGCTCTTCTTCTTCAGCGTGGTGCTCGCACTCGCCATCCATTTCTTCCTGACCCTGCCGCTCTTGCTCTGGCTGGTCGGCCGCGTGAACCCGATGCGTCACTATCGCGCCATGGGGGCGGCCTTGATCACGGCCTTCTCGACCGCGTCATCCTCGGCGACCTTGCCGGTGACCATGGAGTGCGTCGAGAAGAACGCCGGCGTCTCCAATCGCACCTCGAGTTTCGTCCTGCCGCTCGGCGCCACCATCAATATGGATGGAACCGCGCTCTATGAGTGTGTAGCGGTCCTCTTCATCGCGCAGGCCTATGGGATCGAACTGAACCTGGCCACCCAGATCCTGGTGGTGGTCCTGGCACTGCTCACCTCGATCGGGGTGGCCGGGATCCCGGCAGCGAGTCTGGTGGCGATCGCCATCATCCTGACCGCGGTCGGGCTGCCGCTGGAAGGGATCGGTCTGATCTTGGCCGTCGACCGTCTGCTCGACATGATGCGCACCTCGGTGAACATCTTCAGTGACTCCTGCGGTGCCGTGATCATTGCTAAGAGCGAGGGCGAACAAGGCATCCTGACCGACGCGCACCGCCGGCCGCGCCTCTAGGAACTGGCACACGGCTCGGCTTGGGGTTGGCGCGGATTTAGGATAGGCTCACCAGGTTAGCGCGGCAGTCCGCGCCTGGTCACCCTGGTGACCTCCGGCGTGCGGTCCCGCCGACCTCATCGATCGATCGACCAAGGACTCCGTGCCAGAACACAGCGCCTCAGCCAGCGCCGAAACCACTGCCAAACGCTTTCGCGCGCGAATCCTGAAACCCGCCGAGGGGGTCTTCCTCTTCCATCCCCGGGCGATGGAGCGGCTGGTCACGGACCAATTTGCCGGGACGACTCCGGACCTCTCGGTGCCGGATCTCGCCTATCACCTGATGCCGGTGGCGGATTTTCTGCGGGGGCTGGAGACGGAGAACCCCGAGGCGCTGGCCGTCATCGAGGGCCTGAATCTTCCCAACCACATCATCCTGCTCCCGATCCCGCCCGAGCAACGACTGGATCGGTTGGGCTTCATGCGTCTGCTGCGCGACTACTGGGCGCGCCGCTTCGAGGCCGAGATCGCGCGCGCCTGGCAGAGTGCCCGCGAGGACAATCACGATGATGAAACGTTCGGGCCCGCCGGGCTGACACACCAGATCGGCAGCCTGGCCTTCGCCGAGGTGCGCGATGTCCTGACCCGTGATGGCGTCGTCCCGCACGGCCTCGATGACGCCTATATCTGCCGTAGCTTCGTGGCGATGACGACACGGCTGCGTTATTTCTCCCCCGGCGCCCGTGCGTTCTTCTTCCCGACCATCCAGGAGTGGCAGCGGCTCGACCGCTGGCTGAGCGAGAGCGGACTGGATCTGCCCAGCGCGCTTGAAGGGGGACGCCTGCCCCGCCTGCTTAAGCACACCCGCCCCGATCAGGGCTGTGGTCAGCCCGAATATCAACCGCTGCTGCCGACTGGCCTGCCCTACGGCGAGTCTGATCCGGACTATCATCGGGTGATTGCCAAGCAACGCCAGGCAGCACTGCTGCGCGTCGACGAGACCGGCGCGCCGGTGCCGGCACGCACGCCGCCGGCGGACTCCGCCGCCGCATCAGCAGCCCCGCAACAGCCGCCTTCCGCCGCACCGGCGATCCCGCACGCTCCGACCGCGCCGCCGCGGGGTGCGCGACCGACAACCCGCCCCGATCCCTCGCCCTGTCCGGTGCCGATGCTCGCCAAGTCCGAGAAGTGCGCGCGCGCGTGCCAGGGTGGGGTGACGCGCTCCTGTCTGGGCAGGTTGCAAGCGGCCTCGCAACTGGGGCGGCGCGATTGGCGTCAGACTTGGCGCGATCACCTCCTGTTCTGGACCGCCCCTCTGCTCGAGGGTCTCCTGGCCGTGATCGCGGTGCTCAGTTGGCGCCGCTTCGGGCGCACGCCGCGCGGCGTCTTGTTGAGTCTGCATCTCACCCTCTTCGCCGATGCGGTGCGCCGAGCCCAGCGCGACCACCTCGCCGATCGCTACGCCAACGCGGTCGCGCAACTTGCCGTGGCGCTGCGTCGCTTCAATGCGATGGGGCACGCCTGTGATGCCAGTCGCGCGATGGTGGTGGCGATCCTCGAGGAGCGCCGAGCCGCGGCCACCGGCCTCCTCGCCGACCTGATCGCCGCGAAGGCAAAGCTCCCCCCGGCGAGCGCGCGCGAGCTCTCGGCCCTGACGGAGCGACTCGGGCTGGATGTGATGCATCCCGGAGCGGCGCTCTCGGCATTGCAGATCCTGGACCATCTCGAGCAGATCCTGCGCGAGAGCCGCACGACCTATTATCGGCTGCGCATCTTTCACTGGATCGCGACCCTTGGCCGGACTCGGTTACGGCAGATCCTTCCCTTCCAGTCCGATCTGAAGGCGTTGCGCGCCTTGGAAAGCGCGACCAATCGGCTCGAGCAAATCCCCTGGTCGATGGCTGAGATCGAGCGCTTCAGCCAACCGCTCAAGCAGCTCTCCACCGGACTCTCGAAACGGCTGAGCGCACAGTTGCGCCCCCATCTGCGCACCGCGCTCGAGGCAGCCGGCTTCAACCCACGCAATCATCGTGAGCGCGTGGCCGCGCACAAGATGCGCGAGGAATTGCTCGACGTCATTCGCCGGCGTCGTCATCTGAAGTTCACCGATGTCCGCGACATCGTCGCCCGCAACATCCTGCGTCTGCCCGACCCCACGCTGGAGGAACTGCGCAAGGGCGATCGGCTCGCGCACTTCGATCGCCTCGCCGAGCAGGCCCTACCCGGCGTCTACAAGCCGGGCGAGATCTATATCAAGGGTTTGCAGCAACTCGGCGCACCCCTGTTCGGAACCCCGCGCGGCCGTCTGGTGCTGCGCCATCTGATCGTCCCGATCGGCCTGGCTTATCTCGGCTTAAAGACGATCGACATCATTGCAGGGCTGGTCACGCCGCCTGAACTGAGTCTGAACCTGGCACCCCTGTGGCTGGTCCTGTTGCTCGCGGCCATGATCAACCTGTTTGCCTACACGCGCGGCGGACGTTGGATCGTCGTGGCCCTCTGGCGGGTGATCTGCTGGACGTTTCGCCTGCTGCTGTTCGACGGGATCCGCCGGCTCTTGCGCTGGCGGCCGATCGCCCGCTTCCTGGCCAACAGCGCGATTCGTGGTCTCGATCGGAATCTGTTCCAGCCGCTCCTGATCGGCCTCGCCCTGGTGCTGCCCTTTCTCGGCATCGGGCTGCTGATCGAGGGCATCGATATCGAACCCGGTCTCTCCTCCCTGGTGGTGGCCTTCGCGGTGGGCACGCTCATCCGCAATACCCCAGCGGGTCGGCGCCTGCTCGACAACGCCGTGAGCAAGACCCTGCAGTTCCTGCGGCGGCTCAATCAAACCCTGGTGATCGGGCTGGTGCAGGAACTGCTGCATTTCTTCAAGGAGGTCACGCGGCGCTTCGCGCAGGGGCTGCACCGTATCGAGGAACTCTTGACCCATCAATTGGGTGAGTCGCACCTGCAACTGGTGGTGAAGGCGCTGTTCGCGCCCTTGTGGAAGCTGTTCGAGGCCGTCATCCAGTTTTATGTCACGGTGCTGGTCGAACCACAGGTCAACCCGATCAAGCACTTCCCCTTGGTGACCATCGCGCACAAATTGATGCTGCCGTTCCTGCCCGCGCTCACGGGGCTCTTCCTGGCACTCACCGATCCGTTTCTGCCCAAGGTGCTCGCCTACCCCATCGTGACCCTGACGATCCTCTTGCTGCCCGGTCTGGCCGGGTTTCTGGTGTGGGAACTGAAAGAGAACTGGAAGATCTACGCGGCCAATCACCATGGATCACGTCCCGGCGCGCCGGCATTGGAGGGAACGCTGGGGCCGGTCGATCGGGACGCCATCGTGAAGACGCCGGTCGAACCGGCGATCATCGGCAGTCACGGCGAAACCATGCGCGGTATGTTGCGACGCGGCTTCCACAGCGGCACCCTGCCGAAGGCGTTCGATCGTTTGCGGCGTGTCCTGCGGGAAGAGATTCGTGACGAGATCCCCTACCCCGCGCGGTTGCGCGACGCGCAGCGCCGCCTCGCCGAGGTCGACCGAGCACTCTGCGTCTTTTGTCATCGCGAATTGAGCTATGCGCTGCGGCTGCGCTGTGCCGAGCCCGGCTGCGGGCTGGTGCACGTCGAAACAGGGCGCCCGCGCCTCTCGGGGAATGCCTTCGATCTGACCCTCTCGCTCTATGCCACCCAGACCCCGGAGCATCACCCGATTGCGCTGCGGATCGAGATCGAGTTGATCGAGCCCGATCTCTGTCTGCGCGTGGCCTTGAGTGGCCCCACGCATCACCTGGGGCAGCATTGCTGGACGTTGATCGGGGCTGATCTGCGGGTCTTCAGCGGACGCGCGGGCACGAAGCTGATCAGTGACGACCTCGATACCCTGTTGGCCGACTCTTGAACCCGCGCCGACCGGCCGGTACAGCGGTTCGCACCGGTGGCTGGAAGCACGGCAGGACGCAACCAGAGCGGCAACGTCTCAGGGATGCCCCTGGCCGCGGCCGCCATCGCGCCGCTGCGGGAGGGCGAGCAGAAAGCGCCCGGCATTGGCGAGTTGACGACGCAGCAGCGACCAGTTCTCCTCACGCTTGCGCGCGTCTTGACAGCGCAGCAGACGGGAGCGCTGGGCCGCGTCCAGGCGGTCGAGCATCGCCGCCCAAAGGACGTCGTCGACATTGTAGACGCGACCGCTGGCGAGACAGACGGGGATGACGCTGGCGATCGGGACCCCGAGATCGACCGCGACGACCGAGACTGCCGCCAGGATGCTCTCGGCCTTCAGGCTTTTGGGATCGGCCAAGTCGTAGGGCGGTCGCCATTCACGCACCGGGCGCAAGCGGTCGATGTGGGTCAGCACGACCAGGATTGGGGGCGCATGGCGCGCCATGCGCTGAGCAAAGACGGTACGCACGTCCTCAAGGATCGCATGATCGGCCTGACGATCGGGCCGATCGGCGGCACTGACCCAGAGGATCATGTCGGCCTCCTCCGCCGCGGCGCGCAGGGCCTGAACCTCCATGCCCTCGTATCCCGGGGTATCGTAGACCAAGGCGATGTCGAGATCGTCGCGTTGCAAGCGATGGGGCGTGAGCATCTTGGTGGTCTCGGGCAGGAGATCGGTTGCGACCCGTAACTGTCCGAATAGGGCATTGATCAGGCTCGACTTCCCGGCGCTTGAGCGGCCCAGTACCAGGATCCGCAGGGGCTCGCCGAGCGGTTCGTCCAAGGCCTCGGCGGTGACGAGATCCTGTTGCGAACGCGCGGTGGGGCGCTGCTCGAGCGGCTCGTCGGTCAACACCAGCCGACCACTGTAGAGATCGATGGCGTAGGCACCCACCTTGCGGATGTATTCACCGAGCAGCCAGCGGTAGAGTTCGTCCTGGGCCAGGGCATACCCCCGGCCACGCAATTGCGCAAGCGCCTCGCTCAGCACCGCATTGATCGGATTGACCACCCAGCGGCCAACCCGATAGACACTCAGCAGTCGGTCCGCGAAGGGCTTCCAACGATAGGCGCGCATCAAGGATCCGACCGTCAGGCGGTGGCTCATGGGCACGTGGTCAGTGATGCTCTGGCGCAGATCACGGCTGGCCCGCTCGACGATCAGCAGCGCGTGTGGAACGGTCAGCTCCAGCAGCGGCTGCTCGACTTCGGGATGATAATAGCGGGCAACCCGCTCGAGCGTCTGCTGCCCGAGGCGACCGAGACTGGTGCCCTGCCCCAGCGGCCATTCCTCGGGGTCGACCTCCTTGGCCATCTGCTCGACCTGGGTCCAGGCACCATCGGCCTGCGGTGGCCAGTTCGGATCCGGTTGGGTCTCGGCCTCCTCGAACCAGGGCCGCTCGGCGCGCTGTAACCAGTATTGCAGGCCATAGCCCGCGGCGCTGAACAGGGCGAGCGTGAGCAGCCAGATTTGAAACCACCCGGCCTGCCAGAGCCACAGGAGACCGGCGGGCAAGAGCGCGCCCACGGGCACCGCCCAGAGCAGCAGGGCGAGCAGGCGCAGACGATCGAAACGACTCAGGATGATCTTCATGGGCGCGGGGGTTTGGTCAGGTCCTTCAACAGCGTCGAACCACGCGTGTAGCCCTCCGCGAAGGCCCGCCGGGTCCCCGCGGCATCCGCGGGCAGACCGCGACGACGCCGGTTGAAGTGGAACCCCGCCGCCTTGCCGAGCGCGTAGGTGGTCGCGCCACTGGCCGTCGCCCCCCACACGGCGCCCGCCGTCTGCCCCCACACCGGGATCAACTTCACCACCGCCCGCCCGGCGCTACGAGCCGCGTAGGCGATGCCAATACCAGTGCCCAACAAGGCCAAGAACTCGGCGATGGCGCGTCGGTCCCAGGCTTGGCCATAGATGGCGGCGAGGCTCTGGAGCATCTTCGCCTGAATGGCCGGGACACCGATCAGATCCACGATGGGCACCGCACCGAGGCCGGCGGCCGCGGCGGCATAGCCGAGGATGTGCGGATGGGCCGAACGGGCATAGGCGTCGCGGACCGCCTCATCGCTGCGCAATCGGGCCTGCAGATGGAGCGCCGAGACCTCGTCGATCGCCTCCCAGAGGGCGTCTAGGCCGTAATCGGTGGGGGTGAAGCCGTCCTCGGGCAAGGTGAGATCGATCGGAATCCAGCGCACGGGAAGCGACCCCGGCAGATCCCCGAGTCGCTCGCGCTGGGCCAGCAGCGCACGTGCGAGGTCGGCGGGCACGAGCCGCGGCCAGTCCTCGCGTCCATAGGGATAGGGGAGCAGGTGCTCGCCATCGGGCGGGTAGCCATCGTGCAATCCGGTCTGCGCGATCACCAGCGGCCATTCGGGATGGCGGCCTCGCAACGTGCGCAAGATCGCGAAGATCTCGTCCTGCCGCACATCGGTCGCCTTCATGACCGCGAGCAACAGGTGGGCCTGTGACTCGCAATAGGTGATGTCCTCACGGGGATCATAGCCGACCTCGCCCAGACCGCGGGTGTCGAGGAAACGCACCAGCGGGGTCGCGAAGGGATAGTCGTAGAGTCGCGTGGTCGCGGTACAAGGCTGAAACCCATTGCCGATCTCGGCCGCCGCGCTGCCGGTCAGGGCACGGATGATGGAGGTCTTCCCGGACTGGGTCTTGCCGATCAGCCAGACCACGGGTTTCGGATGACGTGCGCTGGCCGCGCGCACGGCTGCGTCGAGACGCGCGTCGTCCACCCGCGGATCGAGCAGCGCGGCACGCAACTCGCGCCAACGATTGGACCAGTCATTCACACTGCGCATCCTCTTCTGCCATCCTGTTGCGAAATCCTCTTCTCACTCAGTGCGCGAGCTCGAACTGAGCACCTAGGCTCAGCCCGCGTCAGGACCGCGCCGAGCCCCGACTTGATCGGAGCCCAAGCGAGATTTTTCCACGTCGATCTGGGATCATGCCGCACCATGGCGCGCTCGCCAAGCCCGCCACCACCGCGCCGCGCGCGCACCCCCTGGTCCTGATCACTGAGATCCTCACGCCGATGACTCGAACAGATTCCATCTCGTGCGCCACATTGGCGCGCGAACGCACCCTGTCCGCACCCTTGACATCAGCTGACCCGCTGCCCCGCCCGATGCGGCGCAACAGCGCGGGCGCGGCCGGGCTGCTGCTGTTGGTTGCACTCACCAGTGCCGCGACGGTGACCGCTCAGACCATCTCCGGAGATCCACAGTTGCGTTCCGCCAGCGTCTTGGTCCTCGACGAGCAGGGTCGGCAGGTGTATGCCAAGAACAGCCGCGCCGTCAAACCCATCGCCTCCATCACCAAGCTCATGACCGCAATGGTGGTCCTGGACTCCGGGGCACCGCTCGATGCGCGCATCACCATCGCGGAGGCCGATCGTGACCGTCTGCGCAACAGCCGATCACGCTTGCGCATCGGCGAGGCGACCCTCACGCGGCGCGAACTGCTGATGGTCACGCTGATGTCATCGGACAACCGCGCGGCCGCCGCCCTCGCACGAACCCACCCCGGTGGCACCGACCGGTTCGTCGAGGCGATGAACCGCAAGGCGCAAGCCCTTGGCATGGCGGACACGCGCTTCGCCGATAGCAGTGGGTTGGACAACCGCAACCGCTCCCATGCGGAAGACTTGGTGACCCTGATTCGTGCCGCCGCGCGCTACCCGCTCATTCGCGAGGCCACCGCGCGGGGTGAGCTGACGGTCTATCCTTACGCCGATGGGACCCCCTTGGAGTATCGCAACACCAATTCGCTGGTGCGCAATCCCACCTGGACGGTCGAGCTGAGCAAGACAGGGTTCATCAACGAAGCCGGACACTGTCTGGTGATGCGCACCGAGATCGCGGGTCGCCGGCTCGACGTCGTGTTCCTCGATGCGGTCGGCAAGCTCACGCCCATCGGTGACTCGAATCGACTCAAGAGTTGGTTGAGTGGCACCGAGGTCGTTGCCGGGCGCTGAGACCCGCCCCCAACCGGGGAGCGGGTTCGAGACCCGCTCAAGGGCGCCGCGCAGGGCACATCGGTTAGGGCCGGATCAATGGAAATGGTGCACGAACCGCAGGTTGAACCGATTGCCCTCGGGACGGTTCTCCGCATTGCTCTCCCAGTAGTAGTTGGCGAAGAGATGATTGTGCCGGGAGAAGTGATAGACGAGGCCGGGGCCGAGTCCGAGCACTTGTTCCTCACTGTTCGGGATGCTGCGGCCATTGACCTTGGTTTCGGTGAACTGTTGCAGGAAATAGCCGTTGATGCCCACCCGCAAGCGCTCCGGCAGCACCTCGTAGGCACTCGCGAAGTTGATGTGGTAGGCCTGCCCGGCTTGACTGTTGCTGGCCCCGAGCAAGCGGTAGGGGTCATTATTTTCGGCATTCCAGAGATAGTGCAGACGCCAGGAGGCGGTCCACTTCGGGGTCAGCCAAAGCGTCGCGGCCCAGTAGGGATTGAAGGAAAAGAAGTTGCTGCCCAGGTTGAGAGGATGATCGGAGCTGTAGGAACCGGTCGGCAGAATGAACTGGAGCTCGACTCGCTGGACATATTTGGGTCCGTTCGGCCCCATCACCGGATCCCACTGCAGGTAGGGACCGATCAGGAGGTCACCCCACGGGCTGCTGTTGGTCGAGAGGATGAGGTTGTCACGCGGTTCCGTGTCTAGTTTCCCATAGGGCAACATGAGGTTGATGCCCCATTTGCCACCGAGCAGGAGGGGTTGATCCGATTGATAGAGCAGTTGGGTCAGACCGATGTTCGCATCCACCTTGGCGGTCGCGAAGCCCTGACGCGTCGGGAAGAGTTGGTTGCCGCCACCAGGCCCCTGGATCTGGCCATCGCGGTAGAATTGCAGGTACTGCTGCACATACCATCCGGGACCGGCCGGTGGCCCCCCATCGAGAAAGCTCGTGAACCCCAGGTTCAACGCCGGTAGATTCGAGGCGCGCGCTTCCGGCAAGGACGCCACGCTCAATCCGAGACTCAGTCCGGCCGCCATGGTGCCGGCCCACATGCTAGTGATCTTCATCGTACCCCTGACCTCTTGTGATCGTGCTGACCGCCAAGGGTCGATCCCCCCGGCGCACTCGCAAGCAGACTCCTGCACCGAACCGCGAGCGAGCGGTCTGGACCCCGGCGATCGACGCCCGCGGCAACGGCCGTCACACAGTGGGTGGCGGTTGCGCCCAGTCTGCGTCTGCCCCTCTAAGCATAAGGGAACTCAGCTCCTGGCTCTAGCCGGATCGGAGTCGATTCAGGGCTGAGGGAATCGGAATAACGCATTGAATGATCAATTTTTATCCTGTATCCAGGAGAGTCGATGATGTCCTATCGCTTCGATCCCATCGGATGGGTGCGTTCACCCTATCGGGATAAGTTCGGGATTCCGCGCCAGCCAGGGCTGGTCCCTGCCGCCGAGGGACAGGTGGTGCTCTATCCGGACTATGCCCGCGAGGAGGCCTTCAAGGCACTCGAGGGCTTTTCTCATGTCTGGTTGCTGTTCGTCTTCCATGCCGATTGTCTCGACGCCGGCTGGAACCCCACCGTGCGGCCACCCCGGCTCGGCGGCCGTGCAAGCGTCGGGGTGTTCGCCAGTCGCGCGCCCTATCGTCCAAATCCGATCGGCATCTCCGCGGTCGAGCAGGTGGGGCTGATTCGCGCGGGCAGCGAGTTGGCCCTGGCGGTGCGTGGTCTGGATCTGCTCGACGGCACGCCGGTGCTGGATATCAAGCCCTATGTGCCCTACGCGGATGCCTATCCGGATGCTCGCGGGGGCTTTGCGAGCGCGCCCGAACCACTGGGATGGCCGGTTATCTTCTCAGCCGAGTCACTGGCACAGATCCAGGCGGCGGACCCGACGGGACGGCGGAACCTGCGGGTCCTGATCGAGCAGGTCCTGGCACAGGACCCTCGTCCCGGCTATATGGACCGCTATCCCGAGCGTCGATCCTTCGGGCTGCGCATCGCCGAGTTCGATGTGCGTTGGCGGATCCTGCCGGATGGCATCGAAGTTCAGGCGATGGTGGTGACGGAGGAAGGGTGAAGGGTGAAGGGTGAAGGGTGAAGGGTGAAGGGTGAAAGGTGAAAGGTGAAGGGGAGTTTGGATTAGGGGGCTGGGACGCGGCGTTGGCGCAGTGCTTCGTAGAGGGCGATTCCGGTCGCCACCGAGACATTCAGGCTCTCCACCCGTCCGTGTAGGGGGAGGCGCACGAGATGATCGCAGCGCTCTTGCACGAGCCGACGCAGTCCGCTGCCTTCACTGCCCATGACCAGTCCGAGCGGCCCGGTCAGATCGAGATCATAGAGTTCCGTGGTGGCCGTCGCGGCGGTGCCGACCAGCCAGATGCCGCGCGCCTTCAAGCGATCCATGGTGCGCGCCAGATTGGTGACCTGCAGGTAGGGAAGGGTCGCGGCCGCACCGCTCGCGACCTTGCAAACCGTGGGGGTGAGGCCGACGGCGTTGTCCTTGGGGGCAATCAGGGCCTGGACCCCGGCGCCATCGGCGGTGCGCAGACAGGCACCGAGGTTATGGGGATCCTGGACCCCATCGAGCAAGAGGAGCAATGGGGGCTCGGTGAGCGCGTCAAGGATGCGCTCGAGGTCGTGTTCGGTACCGGCCGCGGGAACGCGCACCCAGATCACGACGCCCTGATGGTTGGCACCCCGGGCAGCCCGCTCCAGTTCATCCCGCTCGACCCCGCGCACCGAGACCCCGCCGCGGTGTGCCAGCTCCGCGAGGTCCGCCAGGCGCTGATCCCGGCGGGCGGGATCCAACCAGAGTTCACCAACCCCGGCGGCCCCGAACTTTAGCGCCGCGCGAGCACTATGAATGCCCGCGATCGGCTGCAGCGTTGCGTCCGTCGCCATCGGCGATTCCGCTGACGGCGCCGGGCTGGCCGTTCGGAATCCCGATGCGCGGCGCGGGCGCGCAGGTCGTTTCGGTGTCCCGGTCACGCCCGCGCCGCTCACGAGGTCGGATTGGTGTCGGCTGGTTTACGCTTACGGCGGTTACGCGAACGTGGCTTCTTGGTGCCGTTCGACGGCGCCGTCGTCGCATCGCGCTCCGCGGTCTTGGTGTCCGTCCGCGCCGCGGCCTTGGGGCCGGATTGGCTCGAACGCCGGCGGGATCCGGCGTTCTCCGCGAGGACGAAATCAATCTTGCGGTCATCCAAGTTCACGGCCGCGACCTGCACGCGCAAACGATCGCCGAGGCGATAGACCATGCCGGTGCGCTCGCCATGAAGGCGATGCCCGATGGGGTCGAAGTGATAGAAGTCATTGTCGAGTGCGGTGATGTGCACCAGGCCATCGACATGAACCTCGTCGAGTTCGACGAAGAGACCGAACGAATTGACGCTGGTGATGGCGCCGTCGAAGATCTCGCCCAGCTTCCCCTGCATGAATTCGCATTTCAGCCAGTCATCGGCATCACGGGTCGCCTCGTCGGCACGCCGCTCGGTGCCCGAACAGTGCTCGCCGATCTGTTGCAGATCGCTCTTGGAGTACTCGAGATCGGCGGCGGTCCCACCGGCCAGGGCGTGCTTGATGACCCGATGCACCACCAGGTCCGGGTAACGGCGGATCGGCGAGGTGAAGTGGGTGTAAGCCTCAAAGGCGAGGCCGAAATGTCCGACATTGTCGGAGCTGTACATCGCCTGCTGCATCGAGCGCAGCAACACCGTTTGGATCAGTTGGCGATCGGGACGGTCACGGACCATCTCGAGCAAGGCGGCATAGTCGCGCGCGGTTGGTTTCTCGCCGCCGGGCAGGCGCAGGCCGAGTTGTCCGAGGAACTCCCGCAGATCCGTGAGTTTTTCGATGCTCGGGACATCGTGGATGCGAAAGAGTGCGGGGAGCCGCCGGCGCTCGAAGAACCGCGCGGCCGCGACATTGGCCGCCAACATGCATTCCTCGATGATGCGGTGTGCATCGTTGCGCACCACCGGCACCACCGCCGCGATGCGACCGAGTTCATTGAAAACGAATTTGCTCTCGACGGTTTCAAAGTCGATGGCACCGCGTTCCGCCCGAGCCTCGCGCAGCGTCTGATAGAGGCCATGGAGCGCATGCAGATGCGGCAGGAGTTCGGCGTGACGCGCGCAGAGTTCGCCGTCACCCTCGACGATCATGGCCGCGACCTCGTCATAGGTTAGACGGGCCTGTGAGCGCATGACGCCTTCGTAGAAGCGGCTGCGGGTGACCTTGCCCTCGGTGCTGACATAGAGCTCGGCCGTCATGCAGAGCCGATCGACCCGCGGATTCAGTGAGCAGAGTCCGTTCGAGAGCACCTCCGGCAACATCGGCACCACCCGGTCGGGAAAATACACGGAGTTGCCGCGCGCATGCGCCTCGCTGTCCAGCGCGGTGCCGGGAACGACATAGCTGGAGACATCGGCGATGCACACCAAAAGCTTCCAGCCCTTCGGCTTGCGCTCGCAATAGACGGCATCGTCGAAATCGCGGGCATCGGCGCCATCGATGGTCACGAGCGGCAGCGCGCGCAGATCGACCCGCCCCGTCTTGGCCTCCTCCGGGACTTCGCTGGCGAGCCCGGCGATCTCGGCCATGACCGTGTCCGGCCACTCGACGGGGATGTCGTGGGCACGCATCGCGATGTCGGTCTCCATCCCGGGGGCGAGATGGTCGCCGAGGACTTCGACGACGCGACCGATCGGGGGCGTGCGCTGGGTCGGATGGTCGGTGATCTCGGCGACGACGATCTGTCCCTGTTCGGCGCCGGCAATACGGTCGCTGGGGATGATGATGTCGTGGGTGAGCCGTTTGTTGTCCGGCATGACGAAGCCGACACCACTTTCCTTGTAGAGGCGACCCACCACCGAGCGGGTCTTACGCTCGAGGATCTCCACCACCGCGCCTTCGAGCCGTCCGCGACGATCGCGTCCGGCAACCCGCACCACCACGCGATCCCCATGGAAGAGTGCGCGCATCTCCTTGGGATAGAGATAGAGGTCGTCACCGCCCTCGTCGGGGCGGACGAAGCCGAAACCATCGGCATGTCCGATGACCCGCCCGGCGATCAGATCACGACGGTTGACCAGACAGAAGGCCTGGTTGCGGTTGAGCACCAACTGACCATCGCGCACCATGGCGCCGAGTCGGCGTTCTAGAGCGATGAGGTCTTGCTCTTCGGTCAGAGCGAGCGCCTGAGCGACTTCAGCGGCGCTGGCTGGGGCACCCAGATTGGTGAGGGTGTCGAGGATGAATTCGCGACTGGGGATGGGGTTGGCGTATTTTTTCGCCTCGCGTTGGCGATGCGGATCCGCTTCTCTGGCGGCTGTGGTCGTTCGGCGTCTTGTCACGTGATCTCGTTCTAGGTCTGAAAAGACTAGTGTAGCCTTGACTCGCTTTGGTTGTCTCACTATTATTCGCGCTCCACCGAGGGTGAGCCATTTCCAGGAGGCTCCATCCGACAGTAGGCCGAGATGGCGGAACTGGTAGACGCGCATGGTTCAGGTCCATGTGGGCGAAAGCTCGTGGAGGTTCGAGTCCTCTTCTCGGCACCAAATTCGATCCAGCAGCCCCGCGCTGCTGGGATCAATGTCCAAAGCTCGCATCCCATCGCCGCGATCCCGTTCCACCGGTTCAAGCATCGGCGATCAAGCCCAACGTCAAGCGTTCGCGGATTACGGCAGGCCTTCGCTGACCGCCTACATGACGCTCACCGCAACAGCGCGTGCACCCGACCCGGTTGCCGCGTCCTGATCACGCCCAAGTCCCGTGCGGACACCGGCGCGTACCCGCAACGACATCATGGATCTGCTCACCTTCGAGACCCTGATCAGCATCCCGGTGTTGATCGCCTTCTATTATTTGGGAGCCGTCGTCATGCCGGTGGGGGCCTGGATCCTGTCACTGATCCTGATCCGGCGCGTCGCGCTGGCGCGCCAGGCCGCCGAAACGGGCCTTGAACTGTTCAAGACCGCCCTGCCCTGGCGCTGGCGCCTGCTGATGATCCTGCTGTTCGGGGGCCTGTTCCTCTTCATGGAACTCATGTGGCGTCTGATGTTCGAGTACTTAATTGCCTTCATGCAGATCCGCGACGCGCTGGTCGCACACTGAGTCCGCCCGCCCGCTCACCAGGCCGGCTCACCAGGGCAGCAGTGGCCGCAGTGGGGTGAGCAGTAAGCCAACCGCGAGTGCCAGCACGGCGGTGAGACGGATGAGACGCAAGGCGTCAGCGAGATGGCGTGCGTCGAGATCCGCGGGCCAGCTCGGATCCCCCATGTAGGACTCAGTCACCAGCCGTCCAGCGTAGCGAATCGGCCCGACCAAACGCACCCGCAGCGCACCCGCGCAGGCCGCTTCACTCCAACCGGAATTCGGGCTTGGCAACATCGCATGATGGTCGCGGGCGCTCGGCCAGACCAGGCGCGGATGCAGGCGCAGGATCGCCGCGGCCGCGGCGATGAGCGGGACCGACAGACGCGCCGGGAGCCAATGCACCAGATCGTCCGAGCGCGCGGCGGCCCAACCGAAGCGGGCATAGCGCTCATTCTGGTAGCCGACCATGGAATCCAGGGTCGACACCGCCTTGACCAGGATCAGACCCGGCAGACCAAAGAGACAGAGCGCCCACAGCGGGGTCAAGACGCCATCGGTCAGATTCTCGGCGAGACTCTCGATCGTCGCGCGTACGATCGCACCGCGATCGAGGTCGTCCGTATCGCGCCCGACCAGCATCCGCAACTGCGCACGCGCGCGCGGCAGATCATCGAGTGCCGCGAGCACGCGCAGACCATGCGCCAGGAGATCATGGGTGCAGAGCAAACTGTAGGCGATGAAGACGTCCCAGAAGAGGGCGAACCAAGGGGACAGCAAGCCCAGTGCCCAGCGGATTGACCACCAGGCGCCGAGGGCGCCCGCCACCACCAGGAACCCATGCGCCACCCCGCCGCTGAAGCCACTCCATCCACGGGCGAACAACCAGCGCTCCCAGATCAGACTCCAGGAGCCGAGCAGACGCACCGGATGGAAGCGGTAGACCGGGTCGCCGAAGCGCGCATCGAACACGACCGCCGCGGCGATGATCACCAGATGCAGGGTCAACTCCATTTGCATGCAAACCCCCGCACCACCGCCAACGCCGCAAACTCGCCAGCGGGCCGGTGCAGATCCGGCATCAATTGATCGCGCAGCAAGGCATATCGCTCCGGCTTGGTCGCAATCGCCGCGGCGAGCAGCGCGGCCTGGTCGAGCACGGCTTCACCCGCGATCTCCCGGTGGAGGACCCCGACGCGCACCAGTTCGAGGACCTCGGCGAGCGCATAGGCCGCCGCGGCACCGCGCGGGTCATGGATGAGCGCCACCAGATTCGCGACGAACAGCTCGGCCCCCGCGTCGTCCAGGGTCCGGCGCGCGCAGGTCTCCAGCAGCGACTCATCACACCCGAAACGACCCAGCGCGGCACAGAGGTTGCGGCGCAGTTCGGCGCAGAGACCGTTTTGCAGCAAGAGCGCGCGGGTCACCGCTGCATGCGTCGCGCGCGCGAGCAATTCACCGAGGCTGTTGTGCCCGCCGGCCCATTGGCGCTCCCACTCCCCCGGTCGCGGCAAGGGCGCGGCAATCGCGAGTTGATCCGTCCCCGTGCCGGTGGCCAATCCGACCCCTTGTCGGCTCGGTATGCGCAGATCGAGCACGGCGGTGCTCTTCGCCTCGGTCACCATGGTCGCGGCCCGCACCAAGCAGGCTGGCGTACAGGGTTGATTGATCGACACCAGGGTGACAATGGTGCCGCAGCCACGATGATCCGGGGTCAGGCTGGATTCCGGATCGGACCCCGGACCCGACCCCAGATCAGACCCCAATTCAGATCTGGGCCGATTGGTGACGGGACGACTGGTCTCGGCCTCTTCGTGCCAACCCGCCGGATCGCCGGCGCGTGTCGCATTTCCAAGCACCCCTGCCGTCGCGGCGACGCGCACATGCAACTCCTCCGCGCTCAGCCGGGCGAGCGCGGCGCATTGCATGTTCGCCGCGGTGCTCATGAGCGCCGTGCTCTCGGGCGGCAGCCCGGCTTCCGCGCAAGCGCGACCATGGGCGGCCACTCGTCCGTGCGTGCCGGCATCCAGGGCATGGACCTGGTGCGCGACGCCCTCGCACCCTTGATGGTTGGCCAGATGGGTGAGCGTTTCGCACAGACCGCCGTTCACACGACAGGTACTGAGGACCCGATGGGGCCGTTTGAAGACAATGAACAGACAGCGCCCTTCGCGCCGCAGCCGGTCATGATCGGTCTCATCGAGCACCATGGCGAGCCTCGTGTGCTGGCCTTGGATGAACTTGAGGATGCGTGGGCGGATGCGTCGGCGGATGCGCGCGTGACGTCTTGAGTCCTGGGTCAGGATCGACCAAGCTATCCCCGGCATGCGCTGCCTCAGCCTGGGCGATCCGATGAAACATGCACGTGTTCAATGAACTGACTCCAACTGCGGCAGACGACCCACGACCGGTGGCCAACCCAAGGCTGGCGATCACAACCCGACCATCACATCAGGATCACCGCCGATGGGCAAACATGAATTAAAGCAATGTCCCCGCTGCGGGGCGATCTTCGAATGCAAGGCCAATCGGGTCGAGCGCTGCGCCTGCCTGAGCGTGACCCTCACCGATGCCGCACTGGAATACTTAGGCGACCACTACGAGGACTGTCTGTGCGTAGCCTGTCTCGATGAGGTCAACCGTCGCTACAGCCCCGCGGATTCCACGACAACCCGGCAGGGTTAATGGCGCATCGCGATCCATTGACTGAATAAATTCTGAGTATTCAAAAATCGGGGCGCTGATATAATCCGCGCTTTGCCCGTGCTGACCGCTTCGCTTGCTTTCCGGGAAACACCATGACCAACAAGCCCGATATCGATCCCCAAGAGACCCAGGAATGGCTCGATTCGCTCGAAGCCGTGCTCGAAAACGAGGGCGTCGAACGCGCCCACTTCTTGCTTGAGCGATTGATCGACAAGGCGCGGCGCTCGGGGGCCTATCTCCCCTTCACCGCCAACACGGCCTATCTCAACACCATTCCGGTCCAGCAACAGAAGCTGTTTCCGGGGGATCGCGCAATGGAACGGCGGATTCGCTCCTTCGTGCGCTGGAACGCGATGGCCATGGTGGTGCAGGCGAATCGGCTCTCGACCGAGCTTGGGGGTCACATCTCCAGTTTCGCCTCCTCGGCGACCCTCGTCGATGTGGGTTACAACCATTTCTTCCGGGCTCGCGACAAGGATCACGGCGGTGATCTGATCTTCTATCAGGGCCACTCGGCCCCCGGGATCTATGCCCGCGCCTTCCTTGAGGGACGCATCAGCGAGGAGCAACTCTACAATTTCCGCCAAGAGGTCGACGGCAACGGACTCTCCTCCTACCCACATCCCTGGTTGATGCCGAATTTCTGGCAGTTCCCAACCGTGTCGATGGGACTGGGACCCCTGATGGCCATCTATCAGGCCCGGTTCATGCGCTATCTCAACGACCGCGGCCTGGTGAACACCACGGGGCGGCGGGTCTGGGCCTTCCTTGGCGACGGGGAGATGGACGAGCCGGAATCGCTTGGCGCCATCTCGCTGGCGGCGCGTGAACGGCTCGATAACCTGGTCTTCGTCGTCAATTGCAATCTCCAACGGCTCGACGGCCCGGTGCGTGGCAACGGGAAGATCATCCAAGAGCTCGAGGCGGTGTTCCGCGGTGCCGGTTGGAATGTCATCAAGGTCATCTGGGGCAGTTACTGGGATCCCCTGCTGGCTCGGGACAAGCAGGGCCTGCTGCTCAAGCGCATGGAGGAGTGCGTCGATGGCGACTATCAGGCCTATAAGGCTAAGGGCGGCGCCTACACCCGTGAGCATTTCTTCGGGAAATATCCCGAACTGCGCGAGATGGTCGCGAACATGACCGACGAGGATATCTGGCGGCTGAACCGTGGCGGCCATGATCCGGTCAAGGTGTTCGCCGCCTACGACGCCGCCGTGCGCACCACCGGCAAGCCAACCGTCATCCTCGCCAAGACCGTCAAGGGCTATGGCATGGGCGTGGCCGGCGAGGGGATGAACATCACCCATTCGCAGAAGAAGATGGGCGAGGCCCATCTCAAGGCCTTCCGCGACCGCTTCAATATTCCGATCTCGGACGATCAGATCGGTGCGGCCCCCTTCTACAAACCGCCGCCGGAGAGCCCCGAGACCCACTATCTGCACGAGGTCCGTGAGCGTCTCGGGGGCTATCTTCCCGCGCGCGAGGACAGCGCGCCCGCACTCACGGTGCCCACGCTGGAGCTCTTCAAACCCCTGCTCGAAGGCACTGGCGAGAAGGAGATGTCGACCACCATGGCCCTGGTGCGCATTTTGACCCTCTTGGTGCGCGATCGGACGATTGGCCGCTATCTCGTCCCCATCGTCCCGGACGAGGCGCGCACCTTTGGCATGGAGGGCATGTTCCGCCAACTGGGGATCTATTCCTCGATCGGTCAGTTGTACGAGCCGGTCGATGCCGATCAGGTGATGTCCTACCGCGAGGATAAGAAGGGTCAGATCCTGCAGGAAGGAATCAACGAAGCCGGCGCCATGTCTTCCTGGATCGCCGCGGCCACCGCTTACGCGAATCATGGCCAAAGCATGATCCCCTTCTACATCTATTATTCGATGTTCGGCTTCCAGCGGATCGGCGATCTGGCCTGGGCGGCGGGCGACATGCAAGCCCGTGGCTTCCTGATCGGCGGCACCGCGGGGCGAACCACGCTCGCCGGGGAAGGTCTGCAACACCAGGATGGCCACAGTCTGCTGCTGGCCTCGACCATTCCCAATTGCATCGCCTACGACCCAGCCTTTGCCTACGAACTGGCCGTCATCGTGCAGGACGGACTGCGGCGGATGTATCAGGAGAAGGAGAACTGCTTCTACTACATCACCGCGATGAACGAGAACTATGTCCACCCGCCCCTGCCGGAGGATGCCGTGGCGGGCATTCTCAAGGGCATGTATCGGATTCACCAGGGCGGTGAGACGACCCACCGGGTGCAGTTGCTCGGTGCCGGGACCATCCTGCGCGAGGTCCTGGCGGCGGCTGAACTGCTCGCCCGGGACTTCGAGGTCGGCGCCGATGTCTGGAGCGTCACCAGCTTCAACGAATTGCGTCGTGACGGCATCGACAGCGAGCGCTGGAACATGCTGCATCCCGATCAGCCGCCGCGCATCCCGTATGTCGCCTCCCAACTGGCCGGCACCCAAGGACCCATCGTCGCCGCAACGGACTATCTGCGCACCTATGCCGACCAGATTCGTGCCTATCTTTCACGCCACTATCTGGTGCTCGGAACCGATGGTTACGGACGCAGTGACATGCGCAGTCAATTGCGAAAATTCTTCGAGGTCAATCGCTACTACATCGTCGTTGCCGCCCTCAAGGCCTTGGCGGACGAAGGCGAGATCCCGACCGCAACGGTCTCCGAGGCCATTCGGAAATACCGCCTCGACCCGGAAAAACCCAACCCGGTGACGATCTGAGGCAACCGAACAACGAGAGGCCTGGAGGACAGAGCGTGGCAACCGTCGAAGACATCCTGCTACCCGACATCGGTGACTTTTCCGACGTCGAGGTGATCGAGATCCTGGTCGCCCCCGGCGATCGGATCGAGGTCGAACAATCGATCCTGAGTTTGGAGAGTGACAAGGCAACCATCGAAATCCCCTCGCCCAAGTCTGGGGTGGTGGAGGAGCTGAAGATCACGTTGGGAGATCGGGTCAGCCAGGGGGATCTCCTGATGACCCTGCGCACCGACGCCGCTGCGCGAGCGCCGGCCGCGCCCGCGGCGCGCGAGCCCTCCGCGCCGGCCGACCGTCAGGCGCCGCCGAGCGACGCGCCCACGGCCGCCTCGGCCCCGCCGCGCGCACCGAGTCGCCCCGCGTCCACCTCCGCGGCCGATCGGTTCGAGACCATCTCGGTGGTCTTACCCGACATTGGCGATTTCAGCGATATCCCGGTGATCGAGGTCCTGGTCGCACCTGGGGAGCAGGTCGAGATCGACCAATCGCTGCTCACGCTCGAGAGCGACAAGGCGACCATGGAGATCCCCTCACCCCATGCGGGGATCGTCGAGGAAGTGACCGTGAAGATCGGCGACACCCTCAATCAGGGTGATCTGATCCTGACCTTGCGGAGCCCCGTCCGGGAGGCGGCAAGCGTCACGGGGACAGCCGGGGCCGAGCCGCTCGACGTCGATGGCCCCTTCTCGGCGGAGGAGACGGATGCCACGGCCGGCCCGGCCGCGACGGCCAAACCCGATGCCAGCGCGGGCGCGCCGGCGCGGGCACCCGGCGAGGCCGAGCGCCGCCCTGCTCCGGTGTTGCCGCGCCCACAGGATATGGCGGCGATTGCCAAGGGCCGCAAACCCCATGCCAGCCCGGCGGTGCGGCGCTTCGCCCGCGAACTCGGGGTGGATCTGACCTTCGTGAAGGGCAGTGGACCCAAGGGACGCGCGCTCAAGGACGATGTCCAGAACTTCGTCAAGCAGGCCCTGACCCGTGGCACGCCGGCCCCCGCGACCGCGCTGCCCTTTGCCCTGCCGGCGGCACCCGAGATCGATTTCGCCAAATTCGGCGCCATCGAGACCAGTGAGCTCCCGCGCATCAAGAAGCTCAGCGGGCGGCATCTGCACCGTTGCTGGATCAGCGTCCCCCATGTCACCCAGTTCGATGAAGCCGACATCACCGCGCTCGATGCCTTTCGGCGCGAGCAGAAGGCCGCGGCCGAGGCCAGCGGGGTCAAGCTGACCCTGCTGCCCTTCGTGCTCAAGGCAGTGGCCACGGCGCTTGAGCGGATGCCGATCCTGAAGGCCTCCCTCAGTCACGATGGGGAGCAGTTGATCACCAAGCACTATACGCACATCGGGGTCGCGGTCGAGACCCCCAACGGACTCCTCGTCCCGGTGGTACGTGATGTCGATCGCAAAGGCATCCACTCACTGGCGCGCGAACTCGCCGAGCTCAGCGAGAAGGCGCGCAACGGGAAGCTGCTGCCCGGTGACATGCAGGGCGGCTGCTTCTCCATCTCGAGCCTGGGCAGTCTCGGGGGCACCGCCTTCACGCCGATCGTGAATGCCCCCGAGGTGGCGATCCTCGGCCTTTCGCGTGCCAGCATAAAACCGGTTTGGAACGGTGAGGAGTTCGAACCCAGGCTGATGTTACCCTTGTCGCTGTCCTACGATCACCGGGTCGTGGACGGAGCCGATGGCGCCCGCTTCACCGCCTTGCTCGCCAGCCTCCTCGGTGATCTGCGACGCTTGTTGCTCTGATTCCGACGACCTGACGAGCAGCCGGCGCACCGGAGCCGGCGGCCCGAACTCACTGCCAGGGACCCCGATTCCAAGGCTTCCCAATGCACTGAATAGGGCCGGCGGCTTCGCCTCGCGGGCCGGTTTGGTCTAGCATTGCCAGTCTGGCACACCCCATCATCGCGCAGCCATCGCGGCCTTGAGAGAAGAAGCACAGCATGAACGATACCCGCGCCGACACCATCGATGTCCTGGTCCCTGGCATCGGCGACTTCGAGGAGGTCGAGGTCATCGAGATCCTGGTCTCACCTGGCGACCGGGTCGCCCGCGAGATGTCGCTGATCACCCTCGAGAGCGATAAGGCCACGATGGAGGTTCCCGCGCCACAAGCAGGCGTGGTGCGCTCCGTCGCGCTCGCGGTCGGAGAGCGTGTCGGCGAGGGCGCGCTGATCCTCACGCTCGAGGTGAGCGAGGCGGACGCGCCGCCCCCGCCGCCGGCCACCCCAACCCCGCCGCGGCCGCAACCGACCGACGATGCGCGCCGCGAGGGCGAGGCGGATGCGGCACCGGCCGCGTCCGGGGTACGAGAGCTGGTCACCGAGGTGGTCGTCCTCGGCGCCGGACCAGGTGGCTACACCGCGGCCTTCCGCGCCGCCGACCTCGGCAAGAAGGTGGTCCTGATCGAGCGCTATGACACCCTCGGGGGCGTCTGTCTGAATGTCGGCTGCATCCCCTCCAAGGCGCTCCTGCACACGGCGGCGATCCTCGAGGAGGTCAAGACCCTTGGCAGCATGGGGGTGACCTTCGAGCCACCGCGCATCGATCTCGATCAGATGCGCGCCGGCAAGGAGCGCGTGGTGGCCAAGTTGACCGGGGGGCTCGCGGCCATGGCCAAACAGCGCCAGGTCGAGGTGATTCAGGGCACCGGGCGATTCGAATCGCCCAACCGCCTGCTCGTCGAGGGACGTCGGGGTCAGGTCCGTGTTCTGTTCGATCAGTGCGTGATCGCCTGCGGCTCCGCGCCGATGAAAATCCCCGGGTTCCCGCACGACGATCCACGCGTCATGGACTCGACCGACGCGCTGGCGCTCCAGGAGATCCCGCAGCGCTTCTTGATCGTCGGAGGAGGCATCATCGGACTGGAGATGGCCAGTGTCTACAGCGCGCTCGGCGCGGCGGTGGATGTCGTCGAGATGAAGGATCAACTCATGCCAGGGGCCGATCTCGATCTGGTCCGGGCGCTCGAGAAGGTCATCAAAAAGCGCTACCGGGAGATTCGGCTGGGCACCAAGGTTGCCCAGATGAAGGCCACCGCGCAGGGCATCGCAGTCGTCTTCGAGGGTCGCGCCCCGGGCGAGGCCGTCTACGACCAGGTGCTGGTTGCGATCGGACGACGCCCGAACGGGAAGTTGATCAACGCCGAGGCGGCGGGCGTACGGGTCGATGAGCACGGTTTCATTCCGGTCGATGCCCACATGCGCACCAATGTCCCCAATATTTTCGCCATCGGAGACGTCGTCGGCGGTCCCATGCTCGCGCACAAGGCGACGCACGAGGCCAAGGTTGCCGCCGAGGTCATCGCGGGCCTGCCCGCGCTCTTCGACCCCCTGACGATCCCGTCCGTGGCCTACACCGATCCCGAGGTGGCCTGGATGGGACTGACCGAAACCGAGGCCAAGGCACAGGGAATCGCCTACGAAAAGGGCGTCTTCCCCTGGGCCGCCAGCGGCCGCGCACTCGGCATCCATCGTGATGAAGGGCTGACGAAACTCCTGTTCGATCCCGAAACCAAGCGCATCCTGGGAGCGGGCATCGTGGGTCCGAATGCCGGTGAACTGATCGGTGAGGCCGTGCTCGCGCTGGAGATGGGCGCCGACATGGAGGATATCGGGCTGACGGTCCATCCACATCCCACCTTGAATGAAACGATCGGGCTCGCCGCGGAGATGGCGCACGGCTCCATCACCGACCTCCTGCCGCCGAAACGGCGGTGATCCCGCGACCGAGGCGTCGACACTCGCGCCCTATGGATTAGCCCCACAGAATGTCATGCACTCCTCGCGCGTCTTGAATGGCGCGCGAGCCGTGCAGGCACCGTACTGCATGGGTTTGCAGCGGTCGTCGCGGTAATCGTAGTAGAAACCGACGCGATCACCCCCACAGCTCATGCGCTCCAGATCGGATACGCAGGACACGTGAAGTTGATCCGGCGCCGCGGTGGTTTTGATCGTCGGCGTCTTGCCGCCGCACCCGGCCAGAACCAACACCAGGGACCAACAGAGGATTGGCATCCACCCGCCCCGCCGCCGCACACGCCTCGTCATTTCAGCTCCTCTGATGCCCTGCCACGCACCTGTGCGCCGGTTGGCGCCTGTTTCCACCAGTCGCGATGCCTGAACTCGCTCGCGTCGCGGGCCATCACCGCGACCGCGTTCCCACGCCGAAAGCCCCACCCCTTCACCCGTGGCCCGTGCAGAAAGAGGGTCCAGGCCGGCACGCCGCCACGCAGGACGACGCGATGGTAATCGTGGCCACGTAGCCGATTCAGCCGCCCAGGGGCACGAAAGCGCCGCACACTGCGTTCGCTCCCGCCATCGTCCGGCCCTGTTGGTGGGCCGCTCAAGGCGCGGATTTCATCGTAGCCGCCGGTGAGGATGAGACTGAAGGCCCGATTCCAGGGATGATCATGCAGTCCTCGATCGGGGTCCGAGTCGACAAAACGGTGCAGATAGAGGTGCCAGCCGAAGAGTCCGGTCAGATAGTAGCGCTCGAGGTAGGGCTCGCCTTGATCACCCGTGATCAGACGACAGGGGCGCCCCGCGCTGAACCGGTGAAGCCAGGCCTCTAATCGGTGCGAAAATCCAGTGGTGTTCACGTCGCGACATCGCGTAAGTTGAGGAGACCGCGGGCGATCCGAGGGTGCTGGCGTCCCTCGGAGTCGGTGCACGCGCACGCCGCCGGGGCGTCACGCGCCCTGGTGGCAGCCATCGGAGCACGTTGCGCGCAACCCGCGGGTGACGCTGGGGGCCGACCCGGCTTAGGTGTCGAGATTGTCGAGTGCCTTCTGGAAGCGGTTGGCGTGGGAGCGCTCGGCCTTGGCTAGGGTCTCAAACCAGTCGGCGACCTCATCGAACCCCTCGTCGCGCGCGATCTTGGCCATGCCCGGGTACATATCGGTGTACTCATGGGTTTCGCCCGCAATCGCGGCGCGCAGATTGGCCTCGGTCGCTCCGATCGGCAAACCCGTGGCAGGGTCGCCGACTTCCTCGAGATACTCGAGATGGCCATGCGCATGGCCCGTCTCCCCCTCCGCGGTCGAACGAAAAACCGCCGCGACGTCATTGTATCCCTCGATGTCGGCCTTGGCGGCGAAATACAGATAGCGCCGATTGGCTTGGGACTCGGCCGCAAAGGCCTCCTTCAAACTGGCTTCGGTCTGACTGCCCTTCAGTTTCACAGTGATCTCCTCTCGACGGGTTGCACGGCATGGGCGGAACCTGATCCGGGGATGTCCCGAACCGCAAAGGGTTGGCGCGACGGCGGATCGCACGGCCGTGACTCCTCCACCCGAGGCACCGGAGCGCATCCGCGTTGAACACATTGGGGCGGATGGACCCGAACTCGGTTGCGCGATTGCTCTCCCGACCCTGTCTCGTCGGCATCTTTTCCGAACCGAGGAGAAGAATAAACCAGTCTGAGCGCCGGGATAAACTGACGTCCGTGGAGTCTGAACATGAGATTTTTCATATCGACTGCAAGAGCATTCGACAAGTCTGTGAACCCCGTTCCGAATCGCCGCGGATAGGTTTGCTATAGGGGGAACCAGATTGCAGGAGAAACCGATGTTGCCCTTTATCCAACGACCACAACCGACGCCCCCGCGCTCCCTCCCCGACCCAGGGTTCTCGCATCCATGCGTCACCAACGAGTCCCAAGCACCGGCGCGGCGGGGCGCGCGGATCCTGACGCTGCTGCAATTGACCGATCCGCACCTCTTCGCGCGGGGGCGAGACCAACTTCTCGGGATCACCACGAGCCAGAGCTTCAAGAGCGTGCTGCAGACCGCGCTCGCGAGCGTGCCGGCGGATGCGCTGGTGCTGACGGGCGACCTGGTTCAAGACGCCAGCGTGGCCGGATATCGCCGTCTGCGGCGTCTGCTCGACGCCACCAGGGTTCGCTATGACTGCATCCCAGGGAATCACGATTCACTGAACGCGATGCAACAGGTCTTCGGCACGACCGAGACCCTTCCGGTCTCCTTTCGCCGCTTCGGCGGCTGGACGCTGATCTTTCTCGATTCGACCGAGCCCGGACACGAAGGTGGGCGACTCGGAGCGACGCGCCTGGCGTTGTTGGAGCGCATCCTCATGGCCGACACATCACCAGCGGTGATCTTCTTGCACCATCACCCCGTAGCAATCCGCAGTCGCTGGATCGACGGCATCGGGGTCGCGGACGGCGCCGCCTTGCTCGCCTGTTGTGATCGCCATGCGCGGGTGAAGGCGCTCGCCTTCGGTCACATCCATCAGGAGTTCGCCCAGCAACGCGGCGGCTATCTGCTGCTCGGAACGCCGTCCACCTGTCTGCAATTCAAGCCTCACCAGGACCGGTTCGCGCTCGACGATCGCGCACCGGGTTTCCGCGAGATCCAACTGCACCCGGATGGGGTCATCCAGAGTCGCGTCCGGCGCTGCGAGACCTATCCGGAGCGCGCGATCCCAGACGCGATGGGCTACTGAGTGCGGCCGTGCCAGCGCGCGCGGCGACCTGCCGCGCAGGCCCCGGGCGCACCGTCGTCAGCAGCGCCACGACTCATTCGATGGCGAATCCGGGGTACTGCTGGAAACCCAAGGGCTCGCAGGCGACCCCTGTTACCGCGGCACCCGCGGGTCCGGTCCGCAGCCACTCGCGCAACTGACTCACCGCGCCCGCCTCGCCGCATACCATCACCTCGACCCGACCATCGGAGCGGTTGCGCACATAACCGGTTAGCCCCAGCCGCATGGCTCGCTCCCGCGTCGAGGCTCGAAAAAACACCCCCTGCACCCGTCCGCCAATGGTGCAGCGGTAACAGATCCGCTGCTCGCCCTGCTGCTCGTCCATTCCGGTCTCCTGGAAGCGCGCCCGCGCGGGCGCGACTGATGATCAGGTTCGGCCGCGACTAGGGCTGTGCCTGCGCCTGACGTTCACGCTTATAAACCGGGAAGGTCATGTCCTGATAGCGTCCTTCGACCACATATTCACCCAGCCACAGGAACTCCGTGGCATCGCCGGTCGCGCCTGTATAGCGTGCGACCAGGTTTCCATCCAGGTCAAAAAAGGCAAACACCGGCGTCGCCCGCACCCGATGCGCCTTGAGGGCGAAGTCCTTTTCGGGCATGCGATTGCCCGCGAAGTCCTGGACCTCGATATCGCCCTCGATATCGACGCTAAAGATCAGGAAATGTGCTTTGAAGTAATCCTGCACCGCGGGCTGGTTGAGCACGCTGGTCTTCATGCGGTGGCAAAAGGGACACTCGTCCATCTCGAACATGAGCAACACGCCGGTCTTGCCCGCGTCGCGCGCATTCTCGAGTTCCTCGGCGAAGTCGCCGAAGGTGGGGTCGAAGAAGAATTGCCCGGGATCACGCGGCGCGGCACCGGCGCAGGTGACGACCAACAGGAGCGGGATGAACAAGCACCACAAACCGCGTCGGCGGTGCCCGGAACAAATCGGCATCATCATCGGCGTCTGACTCTCCTCGTGGTCGTAAAGGCTCGGGTCATGCATGCCTAGGCGCGTGCGCGAACACGCGTGCCCAATTCGGGGGGATTCTCACCAGTTCCCAACCTGAGTTCAACTGCCAACCTCGGCGTTGCCCGGATGCGGCGCACCGCAATCGCCGCGACCGGACTCGCCGCGCGCGCTGTCCCAAAAGCCAGGTGCGCGCGGAATGCGTCGGTATATACTGCGCCTGATGGTCGTGCGCCTGGTTCGGTCATCCGCATGCGCGCCGCGGTGCCCGGTCCTGAAACCAGGCCCCCGGAGACCACGCGAGCGGACCGACGCAGACAACCCGCGGTCGCCCAGCGGACCGCTCCGACTGGAGTTTTCCCGATGCGTTACATCCTGGTTCTCTATTACAGCCGCTTCGGCGCGACCGCCGAAATGGCCCATCAGATCGCCCGTGGCGTCGAATCCGCCGGTTACGAGGCGCGACTGCGGACCGTGCCACCTGTCTCGACCGTCTGCGAGG
The DNA here is from genome assembly GCF_016583985.1 of Thiocapsa imhoffii. GTDB lineage: Bacteria > Pseudomonadota > Gammaproteobacteria > Chromatiales > Chromatiaceae > Thiocapsa > Thiocapsa imhoffii. The sequence goes on from NZ_NRSD01000006.1 coordinate 61,335, forward strand.
CAACGGCAGCCCCCATCCCCGACCAGGGCGCGCCCTACGCGACGCTGGACGACCTGCGCGACTGTGCGGGTCTCGCGCTCGGCAGTCCAACCCGCTTCGGCAACATGGCCGCGCCCATGAAGTATTTTCTCGATGGCACCAGCGAGTTGTGGCTGTCAGGCAGTCTGACGGGTAAGCCCGCGGGCGTGTTCACCTCAACCTCGAGCCTGCATGGTGGACAGGAGACAACCCTCCTGACCATGCTGATCCCACTCCTGCACCACGGCATGCTGGTGATGGGATTGCCCTACACCGAGACGGATCTCCTGCACACCACCTCGGGTGGCACGCCCTACGGACCCTCACACCTTGCCGGAGCGGAGAGCAGCCGCCCAGTGAACGATGAGGAGAAACGCCTGTGCATGGCCTTGGGGCGACGGCTCGCGACGACGGCGGCGCAACTGGCAGGCGTGCGCGCCTAGCGATGCACCGCCGCGCGGGCAGCCCTGATCAGCACCAGGAGCACGCCCAGGCCACGCCCCCATCAGGATCACTGGAGCCGGGTGATGACCTGAAGGCGTGTCCCGCGCAATTGCATCTGCCCATCGAACTGCTGCGTGAGCATGAGCTCGCGGACTACTGCCCGGGGCCGAACGGCGAGGCGCTGGCGGCGACGACGACCCTGGCACAGGGGACGGGGGAATCCTACCTCTACCTGTTCGGTGGTCCCGCGACGGGCAAGACGCATCTGCTACAAGGGGCTTGCCGGGCCGCCATTGATGCGGGTCGCACGGCGCAATATGTGCCACTGGGCCAGTCTGGCCTGCATCCCCTGATCCTCGAGAACCTTGAGCGCCGCGCCCTCCTCGCCATCGATGATGTGCAGCGGATCGTTGGTCAGCCCGACTGGGAGCTGGCCCTCTTTGATCTCTTCAATCGGGCCCGCCACCAGGGTTGTCGCCTTCTGATCGCGGCCACGGCCGCTCCCGATGACCTCGGGCTCGGCCTCCCGGATCTGGCATCGCGACTCCAGTGGGGGCCGCGATACTGTCTCTTGCCGCTAACCGACCGTGATTCCGAGTTGTTGATCATGCGCGTTGCCGCCGGCTTTGGCATGCGCCTTGGTCCCGAGACCGCGCGCTACATCATGAACAACTGCGCGCGCGACCCGGCGTCCCTGATCGCGATCGTCGAACGTATTGACCGGATCAGTTTGCGCGAACAACGTCAACCCAGTATCCCGCTGGTGCGGCGCATCGTGCGGGGTGAGGCTTAAGCCTAGAAACCGCCGCTTCTCGTTCGCGGGGGCCGGCCCGCCCGCGCCCTAACCGCGCCGCCGCCAACCACGCGCCCGGGCCTTGTGCCCCCAGATCCAAACGTATTGGGCGCCGCTGGTGACCACGGCCAGCAGGGTGAGCCAACTGGTCGCCGTGATCAGCCCCTGCGCGAGTGGCCAACCGCCCGCGTGCGTGATCACCATGACCAACAGGATGAGCTGCAGGGCCGTATTGAACTTGCTGGCCAGGGTGGGTGACGCCTCGATCGCCTCAATCCCCCAGTGATAGATCAGGGCCCCCGAAACGATGACGAGGTCGCGCAGGATGACGGCCACCACCAACCAAAACGGGACCAGCCCTTGCCAGCCCAAGACCAGGAAACAGGTGATCAGCAGGGCCTTGTCCGCCAGCGGATCCAGGATCCCGCCGAGCCGTGACTGCCAGCCGAACCGCTTGGCCAGGAAGCCATCGAGCCCGTCGGAGAGGCCGGCCAGGGCAAACAGAACCAAGGCCGCGCCATACTGGCCCGCGAGCAACAGATAGCCCACCGGGACCACGGCGATCAATCGCAAGATGCTGATGAGATTAGGAAGATCCTTGAGCTTCACGAACAGACTCCAAGTCGAACACCGTCGTACCAAACCAGGATCCTAGTCTGGTCTTTGGTGCCTGTCCAAGGTGGCATGTCGCCCACCAGCCGCCGTCGCCGTCACCAGCCCCCTCCCACGGCGCATGACCACCCGACTCGAAGTGAGCGTGATCGGTTAGAATGATCCTTCGCGTCCATCCCTAGGAGCCCGAGCGTGTCGCAGGATTCTGCTTCCCCCCCAGCCGCCCCACTCAGCTATCGTGACGCGGGGGTCGACATCGATGCCGGCGCCCGGCTCATCGAGCGCATCAAGCCGTTCGCCGCGGCCACGGCCCGACCGGGGGTGATCACCGGACTCGGCGGCTTCGGCGCGCTCTTCGAGCTCCCACTGACAGAGTATCGCGAGCCCGTCCTGGTCTCGGGTACCGACGGGGTTGGCACCAAGTTGAAATTGGCCATCGCGCTCGACCACCACGAGGGGATCGGCATTGACTTGGTCGCGATGTGCGCGAACGACATCCTGGTGAGCGGGGCAGAGCCGCTGTTTTTTCTCGACTATTTCGCCACCGGACGGTTGGATCTCGAGGTTGCGACGGCAGTGATCGAGGGCATTGCCCGGGGCTGCACCCTCGCCGGCTGCGCCCTGACAGGGGGTGAAACAGCGGAGATGCCGGGCGTCTATGCCGCGGGTGATTATGATCTTGCGGGCTTCTGTGTCGGGATCGCCGAGAAGTCCGAGCTGATTCTGCCCGAACGGGTTCAGGTCGGCGACGTCCTCATCGGACTCGCCTCCTCCGGTCCCCATTCGAACGGTTACTCCCTGATCCGCAAGGTCATCGAGATCAGCGGGGCCGACCTGCGGGTCCCCTTCGACGGAGCCACGCTCGGTGCGCGTCTGTTGGAGCCGACCCGGATCTATGTCCGCGCGGTGCTGCCCCTGACACGCACCCTGCGCGTCCATGCACTCGCTCATATCACCGGCGGTGGACTCACCGAGAATCTGCCACGCGTCCTGCCGGACGACACCCGCGCCCGCATCGAGCTGGCGAGTTGGGAACGACCCCCGGTCTTCAACTGGATCCAAGACCAGGGCGGTATCACCGAGGAAGAGATGTTGCGGACCTTCAATTGCGGTATCGGCATGGTCATCGCGGTCGCCGCGGCCGATGTTGATGCCGCGCTCGCGCACTTGCGTGACGCCGGCGAGGACGCGCGCGTCATCGGGGAGGTCGTGGCCGGCGCGGGCCCGGCCGCGGTCGAATACCGTGGCGAACCCCGCCATGACTGACGCCCGACGCGCGCGAATCCTGGTGCTCATCTCGGGCGGCGGGAGCAATCTCCAGGCGCTGATCGACGCAGCCACCGCGGGCGCGCCCTTCGTCATCAGCGCGGTGGTCAGTAATCGTAGCGATGCCTTTGGTCTCGAGCGGGCACGGCGTGCGGGTATCCCGAGTGCCGTGCTCGACCATCGCGACTATGGCGAGCGAGCGGACTATGATGCCGCGCTGGCCACCCTGATCGAGTCCTTCACCCCCGACCTCGTCACACTTGCCGGCTTCATGCGGATCCTCACGCCCCACTTCGTCGCCGGCTACAGCGGGCGCATGCTCAACATCCACCCCTCCTTGCTGCCGAAGTTCCGTGGCTTACAGACCCACCGTCGGGTCTTGGAAGCACGGGAATCAGAGCATGGGGCGAGCGTGCATTTCGTGACGGCCGAACTCGACGGCGGCCCGGTCGTGGTCCAAGCGCGGGTTGCGGTGCGGCCCGAGGATGACGCCGAGACCCTTGCGGCCCGGGTGCTCGCGCGCGAGCATGTCATCTACCCCCTGGCGGTGCGCTGGTTCGCCGAAGGGCGGCTGAGGCTGAACGCGGACGGCGTCCCCTGGCTGGACGGCGCGCCGTTGCACGCGCCCGTCCTGATCGACTCGCCATACCCCTCCACGTCACCCTGACGCAGCGACCGGACTGACATCTCGCCGAACCCACGCCGAGCCTTCGAGCCCCTGGAGCAGGCTGGCACCCGAACGCAACTCGGCTCCCTCGACCCGATCGGTCTCGGCAGATCAGTCCGAGCGGGGCGTCAGCTCATTCGCTTGCCCCTCGCCACTGCCGCCGGAAAAACTCGCGGCGTTGGTCAGCATCTTCTGGAACAGATCCCAAGACGCCATGGTGCCGGCAACATAGGGCTGAAAGAGCTTGATCGGATCATAGCCCTCGGCACCCGAGACCATGCGCTGCCGGATATCCTCCATCAGCTCCCGCTGAAAGGCCTCGACATCCGGCAATCCGAAGAGCTTGCGCATCTCCTCTGGGGTGACTTCGACATCGACGCTGATCTTCATCGGGGTTCCTCCTCGGTGCGGCACGGCCAGGGGAGCCTGACCGCGCGCTAAAACGACCACAGATAGGCGCGGACCGCTCGAACCGGACCACACGATCTGTGATCAGTGGCTAATGCCGACTCGCGCGTGGCACGCTGTCGGTCGGTGTCGGATCCTCCACCGCGACCGTCCGTCGCACGCGCCGCCCAAGCAGCACGGAGGCACGCTCGAAGGCGCGCATCGCCTCGCGCGCGTTCCATTCCCACTCGGACGGATGCGCATTGACCGGAAACTGCCAATGTCCAGTGGTCAGAACGATGCCGATCCGAACCTCAAGGGTCCAATCATGCCAAACGGTCTCAGGTTGGTCGTCCTCGACGAACTCTTGTTCAGCCAGGCGCGCATAATTGCCGGAACGGTCTTCCAACGAGACCAGATTCGACAACACCAGTGCCTCTTCAATGCAACTTGTCCACCCGGTATGCACGGCACTGGCCGTGCCCATTAAGGCATGGATCAGGAGCGCGGGGGTCAGGCTCACTGACAGGGGGGTTTCCCAGTCAGGCTCGGCGACTTCGGTTTCTGTGGTCATGCTCTCTTCCTGACGGTCGTCGGTTCCCCACTGGAGACTGGGCGTCGAATCCACCTCAGTCTATAGTCCCCCTTGGCCACAGGGCAATCCTCATCGTACGCTGCCAGCAGCGACGACGGATCCACGGCCACTGTGCTGGATCGATGCGGCGGGCGGGTCCAGGCGATTGGGCATCCGGCGTGCGAACCGGCCAAATCAGCCGCCGCGGCACCCATTCATCGCAGAACCAGACCCAGAGGCGTGACCATGTCCGTTCTACTCGATCTCAGTATCTTCCCGATGGACCAAGGCGAAGGCGTCAGCGGTTTCGTCGCCCCCGTGATCGCGATGATCCGCGACAGTGGCCAACCCTATCGTCTCTCTCCCATGGGGACCATCATCGAGACCGAGACCCTCGCCGAGGCCCTGGCGATCCTGGAGTGCGCACACACCATCCTCGCGCAACGGGGCTGTCAGCGGATCTATGCCACGGCGAAATTCGACATCCGATCCGGGCCGCTGGGACGCCTCGAGGGCAAGATCGTCGCGGTGCAAGAGCGCATCGGTCCGGTCGCAACCTGACAGGCTCCCAGTGCGCGGGCGGCGCCTCGAACAGGTGCGCGCGCCCGCGCAGGCTGCAGTCTCACGAAAGATCCCCATCTGCTCGGTATACTTCCGTCCTGACCCACTAGCAGAGAATCAACCGATGAAGGTCGTGATCTTTTCCGATGTCCAGGCCAACCTCCCTGCGATGGAGGCCGCAGTCGAGCAGATCCTCGATCTCCATGCGGATCTCGTCATCATGGACGGTGACCTGGTGAACCGAGGCCCGAGCAGCCGCGCCTGTGTCGAGACCTTTGACCAACTGCGACGCCAGCTCGGATGGCTACCGGTCAAGGGCAATCACGAGGCCTGGATCCTGCGCTGCCTGCGGGTGGCACCACGCGATGCACTGGAGGCCCAGATGCGACAGTTCGCTGACTGGACCGCGCTGCAGGTCCGCGACCGCCTCGACGCCCTCGAAAACTGGCCCGATCATCTCTGCTTTCATGGCGCCCATGAGGCGAGTTGGGTCCATGTGACCCATGGCACCATGGCCGGTAACCGCATCGGCATTACCGCCAATCTGGCCGACGAAGAGATTCGGGGCCAGCTTCCAGATGACATCGCCCTCTTCGTCACCGCGCACACCCACCGTCCCCTCGAGCGTGAACTCGATGGAGTGCCCATCCTGAATGTCGGCTCGGTCGGCTCGCCGTTCGACGGCGACGTACGCGGCAGTTATGCCATCCTCGAAGAACGACGGGGGCGTTGGCATTGGGAGATCGTGCGCTTCCACTACGACCGCACGCGGGCGCAACAGGATTTCGAGGATTCCGGCTTCCTCGAGGGGGGTGGTCCACTCACGCACATCCTCTTCGAGGAGTGGCGTCAGGCACGGCTGCTGATGCCGTTATGGCGACGTGAATTCGAACCGAGCGTGCTCGCGGGCGAGCGTGAACTCGCACCGGCGGTCGAGGCCTTCCTACGGGTCGCCACAGCTCCCTAGGGCAGGACACCCGCGGGTCCGGACGAACAGACGAGCGGCAAGTGACGGATCAGTGCCTTGGAGCGATGAGAGGCGGGTCACGTCGTGACGACGTGTGGCGCTTGACGGCGCGGAAGTTGACCCGAGTGCGCGGAACACGCACTCGGGTTCGGCGGGATGGCGGCATTCACAGAGTCGACTCCGAGGTCTTCGGATCAATCCGCTTCGATTGGGTTGGACGATGGGACATTCAGCGTGCGCTGCCCTGATCCTGATGACTCAGAAGGAACAGCATGGCGCCCGGAGCCAAGGTGCCCCAAAACACCATCGCAACCCAGGGGCTGGCGAGCAGCGCCGCGCCTCCATAGGTTAATCCAGAGAGGAGAAGGAACAGGCCCGCGGTGACAAGACTCAAGATTAACGGCATCATCATTGTTTCCTATTTGCGACATTGCATGATCAGTATATTAGTCTTTACTAAATAACATGCAAGCACCAGGGTCCGCCCGCACCCTCCTAAACAACTTGAAATCAGCCTTGATGAAACAAACTGATACAGTCCATTCAATCGATTAAACAAATGCTTATCTTGAAATCCGACAACCGCACTCAGGTCAATGCGAGGCTGTGGGCCAAATTGCATCAAGTTGTAACCAGGTCTGTTGCATCAACACCACACAACGCCTGGGTGAACGCATGAGCGAAACCGATCGCCTCTATCGATTTCTGTTCGAGGGCCTTGGAATTCGCGGGAATCTTGTTCATCTCGATGCCAGTTGGCGCGCGGTCCAAAGCACCCACCCCTATCCGCAGCCGGTGCGCGACCTGCTAGGCGAGGCCCTGGCCGCCGTGACCCTGTTGTCCGCAACGCTCAAGATCGAGGGATCTCTGATCCTGCAAGCACAAGGAAGCGGCCCGTTGCGCACCCTGGTGGCTCAGGCCAACCAGGCGAGTCAGGTGCGTGGACTGGCCCGTTGGGAGGGTGAGGTGCCCAGCGAGGGCCCCCTGAGCGCCCGCTTCGGTAGCGGCCATCTGGCGCTGAGCATCGCGCAACGCGACGGCACGCCCTACCAGGGCATCGTGCCACTCGACGGGCCGGATCTGACTGCCGCGATCGAGCGCTACTTTCGTGACTCCGAGCAGTTGCCGACCCGGCTCTGGTTGAGCGCGAACGCCAGTCGCGCGGCGGGTCTACTCATTCAGCATTTGCCGAGTCAACCCCTCCTCGCGGAGGATTGGGAGCGCATCGCCATCCTGGCCGCGACCCTGACCACGCACGAGTTGACCGAGCAGCGTGCCGCCGACCTGCTGTATCGTCTGTTCAACGAAGAAACGGTGCGACTGTTCGAGCCCGAACCCATCGCATTCCGCTGCGGGTGCTCGCGTCAGCGGATTGAAGACACACTCAAACTGCTCGGGGCCGACGAGGTCGATGCCATCCTCGCGGAGGAAGGCGCGGTCGAGGTCACCTGCGAATTTTGTAACCGCAGGTATCGACTCGATGTGATCGACGCGAAACAGCTCTTCACCGGACAGCCACGGCACGATCCCTCGCCATCACAGCATTGACCGCACACCGTCTCAACAGAGGAGCGCGCCATGTTGGAAACCCTGCAGCCCGTTCTTGGGCTGGCCGCGATCATCCTGCTGGCGTGGGCGCTGAGCGAACAACGCACGGAGATCGCGCCACGCTTGATCATCGCGGGTTTGGCGCTGCAATTTGGACTCGCCTGGTTGCTGCTGAAGATTCCCTGGGTACAAGCCGCCTTCGTTGCACTGAATTCCATCGTGCTCGCCCTGCAACAGGCGACCCTGAGCGGAACCGAAGTGGTGTTCGGTTACATCGGCGGTGGTGCCCCGCCCTTCGACCTCGCATATCCTCAGCACAACATCGTGCTGGCGTTTCAGGCGCTGCCGCTGATCCTCGTCATGAGCGCCCTCTCCGCCCTTCTCTTCTATTGGCGCATCCTGCCCCTCCTGGTGCGCGCTTTCGCCTGGCTCCTGCGTCACACACTCGGCACTGGGGGAGCACTCGGTCTCGGCGCCGCCGCCAACGTCCTGGTGGGGATGACCGAGGCGCCCCTGCTCATCCGTCCCTATCTCGCCGGCTTGTCTCGCTCGGCTCTTTTCGCGCTGATGACCTGTGGCATGGCGACCGTCGCCGGCACCGTGTTGTTGCTCTATGCCACGATCATCAGTGACAGCATCCCGAATGCCATCGGCCATCTCCTGACCGCCTCGCTGATCAGTGCGCCCGCCGCCCTGATGTTGGCGGGTATCCTGATCCCCGAGCCGGCCGGTGCCGCGACCGTCATCCCGAGCGCGGACCGGAGCGAGGCGCGCAGCAGCATGGATGCGATCACCCGCGGCACCCTCGAGGCCATCCCCTTGTGGCTGAACATCATGGCCATGCTGATCGTCATGCTCGCACTGGTCAGTCTGCTCAACCAAGCACTGGCGCTGCTGCCCGCCGTCGCCGCGGAACCTCTCACGGCGCAACGCATCCTCGGCTGGGCACTGGCGCCGATCGTTTGGCTCATCGGCATCCCCTGGTCCGAGGCGCAAACCGCTGGTGCCCTGATGGGGATCAAGACCATTTTGAACGAATTTCTCGCCTATCTCGAACTCGCCGCGACGCCCAGCAGCGAGTTGAGTCCTCGCAGCCAACTCATCATGAGCTATGCCCTCTGTGGCTTCGCCAATCTCGGCAGCCTGGGCATCATGATCGGAGGACTTGCCGCGATGGTGCCCGAGCGGCGCGACGAGATCGTCGCGCTCGGCATGAAATCAATCCTCGCCGGAACCATGGCGACCCTGATGACGGGCGCGGTGGTCGCACTGGTGCTCTGAACCGGTTTCGGCCCTCGGACTCGACCGCGATCGAATGGGTCATCATGCTGTTGATGCGCCTGCACGACCGCGGTCCTGTCGGCAGACAGCTCGATCGAGAACGGGAGATGGCCGGACCGCGGGAATCCCTGGGACACGGCGAAGCCTTTGGATTGGGACGGTTCGCGTGAGGACAGAGGTCCGGTGGCGATGGATGGGGAATGAGAGACGTGGTGGCTACGGGTAGACTCGAACTACCGACCCTCGCATTATGAGTGCGATGCTCTAACCAACTGAGCTACGTAGCCTTCGAAGAGCGAAGATCATACGGATCGGAGCGACCGACGTCAACTCCCCCGCGACTCGCAGGGCGACCGCACGGCCCACCTCCATGAGCAAGTCGAGCCGGTTGTGGACCTCAGGGCGTCCGGTCGTGAGCGTGGGCGCGATCAGGGGAGGCCGACGGCCTTGATTGACGCCACTGCGGCTGATGCACGACTCCGCGTGCCGGCCGTGGGCGGGAAAAGGGAAAGGGGGCTCGTTCATCGACGCAGGTGAGGTAGCCCGCCAGGTCGCCCATGTAAGCGCTCAAACCCTCATTGAACCGTCGTAACAGCGCAATCGGTCGACCGCTAACCAGGATCGCGAGATATTGCAGCAGCGCGATGGCGAAGATCGTGTAGTTCAGGACCTCGAACCACAACACGAAACCCAGCATGGTCACCCCCCGGACCAGTGTGCGGCCGATCCGCGTCCAGGGGTTGGGGACATCCGCGAACCGATAGCTGTAGGGATCTGGATCGCTCCGCACACCCACGGGGGGCACCTCGGCAGCGGACGTGATGGCGGGATCAGCGAACGACCTTGGCGCAATCCTCGATTGCACTGCATCCTCCGCGGGCGTCCCGAATTCAGCGTGATGACCTTGGCGATTGGGTTGACTCATGGTTTCTTCAGACCAGTCCGATGGTAGGGTGATGACATGCTGTCGTGAACAAATGAAACTCCAGGAACGAGACCGGAATCGAGAAGGGTCTTGCATCAGGGGACAGATGAGAATCCGGGCAGTTCCATCTTCATTCGCTCACGACCCCAAGGAAGAGATCGCGGCCCCTCTCGTTGGAGGCTGGATCGACGACCAGCCCATGGATGAAGTGAAACACCAAGCCCAGTCCTGCTCGATCGACCGCCTCGGCGGATCCGCGACCCTGACGTGCGAGGTGTGCTAGGGCGTGCGCACCGCCACGCTGGTCGCCCCGACCGTTGCCCCACTGGCAGCGAAACGCAGGAACAGCCGGTTGCGCGCCGGATCAAAGGGCACGGCACGACCCGTCCCCGTCACCACCACCGTGAAGGTCAGCGACTGACCAGCCGCTGCCGAACGCGTCAGGGCCGTACCACACTCTACGAAACCGCCACGGGCATCCGTCTCGCAGACTTGTAACCGCAGCGGCAGGCCGGCACCGCCATCATCCGCGGTGATTCGGACCGTCCCCGTCCGCCCGATGTTGACCGCCGCCGCCGCAAAGGCAGCCGTGCCGCTCTGACTGGGCAGGCGCACCACGCCATCGCCGCTCGGGGTCACCCCAATCGCCAACAGGTCCACCGGCGCCGCGCTCGTCGCCGTCAGCAAAAAGGTATTCAGACCCCGCTGCGAGGCGGCCGGCGCGGTGTTGGCACAGTCGAAGACCAACGCCAGATCCCGGCCTGAAAACGCCGCGCGCGGAATCACCGCAAAGTAGAATCCCTGGGTCGCCCCCGGGGCGATGTCCACCGGCGTGTTCGCCTGCCCCACCAACTCGTTCGCCGCGTTGGTGGTCTGATACAAGAACCCCGCGTTCACCCCGCCCGGCAACGCCAACGAACAACTCCGCGCCGTCTCGCCACCCGTGTTGATGACACTCGCAAAGGCGGTCGCCGGCTGATTCACCGCCACCGCCCGTGCCGAGGGTAAGACCGCGGCGTTCAAGACCTGTCGCGGACTGGGTTCAGCCCCCACGATCGCCCGTGGTCCGGGGCGTCCGCTCTGTGTTCCGTCACCCAGTTGACCTTCCTCGTTGTTGCCCCAACTCCACAAACTGCCATCATCGCGGATCGCAAGGCTATGATTCGTCCCAGCGGCCATGGCCACGACCCGATCGAGGATCGACACGGGTCCGGGTCGATGCGTCACCGAGCCATCCCCGAGTTCGCCGTGTTGATTGCTACCCCACGCCCAGAGGGCGCCCTGACGCGTTAAGGCGAGGCTGTGTCCGGACCCTGCCGATAAGGCGACGAACTCAGTCGTTGGGCGTGACTGCTTTGGCGTCAGCGTTGGTGCCATTGACACCGAGCCATTCCCCAGTTGTCCCCAAAAATTCGCGCCCCACGCCCAGAGGCTGCCATCGTTGCGTAAGGCGAGGCTGTGGCTTTCCCCTGCCGCGACCGCGACCGTCCCGGTGAGCACCTGAGTCGGTCTCGCTCTGCGGTTGGTGGTGCCGTCTCCGACCTGACCGCTCCCGTTCTCACCCCAAGCCCAGAGTCGCCCATCGGCCGTCACGGCCAGGGCGTGCATCGATCCGGCCGAGATCGCGACCACGTCATCAAGGATTCGCACCGGACGCAGTTGATCGCTGGTGGTGCCATCGCCCAGTTGGCCCGCGGCATTCCAGCCCCATGCCCAGAGCGTCCCATCGCCTTTGAGCGCAAAACTGCTCCAGCCCATCGCCTGGACGGCAATGACATCCGTCAGGGGAATCCGCACGGCCCGCGTGCGATCCGTGCGCGTCCCGTCACCCAACTGACCGGACTCGTTCTTGCCCCAGGCCCAAACGGCACCATCTCGGTTCAGGCCGAGACTGTGCGCCGTTCCGGTGGCAACGGCCATCAGGCCACTGCCGACCGCGGTAGGCGATAAGCGGTCCTGCGTCGTCCCATCACCGAGCTGTCCCCAATAGTTCAAGCCCCAGGCCCAGAGTCGGCCGTCACTGCCCACGAACAGGCTGTGCTCGTCCGCATCGAGTCGTTGCATCGTGGCGGCCAGAGCCGGACTTGCCACGGTTGGCATGGCCGCCGCCTCCGGGAACCAGCCCCCACCCCACCCGCCAAGCCCCCAACTCAAGCCGCCGAGCAGCAGCAGGCCACGCAGAGTCTTGATGCGCTTGGTCAGACGACGGAGGGGGTGGGGATAGGCCATGTTTCGGACTCGTTTCGAACTGACTGAACCGCTCACCGGACCACCTCCGGCTGATGCTGAAAGGATCCCATATCGCGCGCGAATAGGCGAAACAGAGACCCAAAAAACCTGGATGATCGGCTTGTTTCGGGTTGGTCAGTGGTCGCGGGAGTCTCGGCGGCAAGGATGCCGCCGTGAAGCCTCCAAGGATGGATTCACGGCGCCCCCGCGACCGTTGACCGACCCGCAACTGAAACCGAACCTCATTCGTGATCTGGTCGAGCAAACCCACCGCCGCGGCCACGACCCACGGCGGGCCCGCTCCGCCCACCTGACCCAGCGCTGGATCAGGTGGGAAATTGCGCCAATGAGGTCAGCGAATCGAGGACCTGGAACCACAAGACGTCCAGCGGGCGCACAAAGGTATCGACCGCGATGGCCGCGCCGGCAATCGTCGCGAACGCGACCACCCCATAGGCGATCCGTCGGTACCGCGTTTGGCGCCGATCCGCATCCGTGCGAATAACGGGCATGATCGCCAGCGGCGGCGCGCCGGTGATCTCCTTGACCACCTGAATCGAATAGACCCCGTCGTCCAAGGCTTCGCGGACCCCCAAAACCCCTGCGCCCGTCCCAACGGCGACCACAAAACCGACCAAGGCCAACAACTTGCGATTCGGGCTATAGGGCTGTTCGGGAACGAGCGGCGGCTCGATCAAGGTGAACCGTTCCCCTTTCCGCTCACTTTCGAGCGATTCAGCCAATGCGGCCTCGAGATGCCGTCTGCGGACCTGGGCATACCGCTCGAGCGCCCCCTCATGGTCGCGCGTGATCAAACGATACTCACGTTCAACCTTCGGGGCCTCGGAGATGCGCGTTTCCAGATCAATCAGACGTGCTTCCAAGTCGGCTCGGGTCTGTCTGAGCGAATTGATCTTCGACTGATTGGCGTTCCATTGTGCCTGCAATTGGATGAACGCAGGGTTGTCCGCGTCACCGACTCCGATCGTCATTTCCAAGGGTTCGAAACCAGCCCCGGCATTCGCCGCGATCCGGGCCCGGGTCTCGGTGATCTGCCGCTCCAGCGAGGTCACATCCGGGTGTTCACTGGAGTAACGGGACCGGAGCCGCGCCAGCTCATTCTGCTGTTCGGTCAGGAGGCGGCGAATGTCGCGATCATCACGCCGCCCAACCTCCTGACGCAGCAGATCGATTTCCCGCTCGATCGCGAGTCGGTCGGGATGCACACTCGAATAGCGTGAGCTGTAGGTCAAGAACTCCGTTTCCAGCATGCGCAAACGATCCGCCGGACTCAGGATGCGTTCGCCCGTCGAGCTGTACATTGCACTGTAAGGGTTGACCTTCGTCAATTCAGACTGAAGGAACACCTGATTCGTCTCGAGCGAGCGTAATTCCTGATCGATCTGTCGGATGCTGTCATCGGTTCGTTGCAGGAGCTGCAAATTCACCTGCATCATTTCCGGCACCGAGTCGCCATGCTCTTCTTTGAAGAGCGCCAGCCGCGCCTCGAGTTCGCTGACCTGCTCGGCAAGTTTCAGTGACTCCTGCTCGAGGAAGCGGGAGGCCTCCTCGGCCGTGCGCCGACGTTCCCGGATGTTCTCATCCAAGAACAACGACACGATGTCGTTGGCGACCCGTTGCGCCATCACCGGCGATTGGGAGCTGTAGGCGACGGAGAAGGCGATCGTAGCCGAGCCCGCGCGGCCACTCTGCGGATCGACGACATCCGCGCTGATCATCTTGATCTCGATATCCCGGCGGATTCGCTCCACCGCGCTCGCGATACCGCGATCGACCCGCAACTCCGGGTAGAGGTCATGGCGTTCGATGATCTGGCGCAGGTTCGCCGTCGTCATGACGCGCTGACGAATCACCTGAACACGCTGGTCTGCGTAGCTCGTGACGGTCGAGCGAACCAAGTCGACGGGGATCTCTTGCTGTTCGATCAAGATGATCGCGCTCGACTGATACTTCGTTGGCAATTTCACCACCACCGTGATGGCCAGGATGAAGACCAGCACGACGGGGATGAGGAACTGCCACTTGCGGCGGATCAAGGTCGCGACATAGTCGCTGAGATCCACGGTATTGTTTTCGATTTGCACCCTGCGTGACCTCTCAATCCCCACCAACCCGACTGAACCGCATCCACCCGGGCATCCCCGTGATCATCGCGCCAGCCTGATGCGCACCACATGACTGTTCGACACATGAAGTCGAGCAAGCGTTCGCGCACACTGGCCTGGTCGTGGCTGAGAACTGAAGAGGCGGGGCGCCGGGCTGGTCGCGCCCCGTTGCGCTCCGGACGTTCGTCTTACACGAGTTTATCAGCCGCCTCGGCCGATCATGCTGGCCTCCTGTTGTGTCGAGTGTTGAGTGACACCGCGGGGCACATGCTACCCGAGGACCTCCTGACCACCAAGGTAAGGACGCAGCACCTCGGGGAGTTGGATGCGCCCGTCCGCTTTTTGATAGTTTTCCAGGATGGCGACCAGGGTCCGTCCGACCGCGAGACCCGAGCCGTTGAGGGTATGGACCAGCTCGGGCTTGCCGGTCTCGGAATTGCGCCAGCGCGCCTGCAGACGACGCGCCTGGAAATCACTGTAGGTGCTACAGGATGAGATCTCGCGATAGGTCTGTTGGCCAGGCAGCCAGACCTCGAGGTCGTAGGTCTTGCTGGCCCCGAATCCAAGGTCACCCGCACAGAGACTGACCACCCGATAGGCGAGGCCGAGACGCTGCAGGATGGTCTCGGCGTGGCCGGTCAGCGCCTCGAGTGCCTGCAACGACTCCCGCGGACGCACCACCTGTACCAGTTCCACCTTCTCGAACTGATGTTGGCGAATCATGCCGCGGGTATCCTTACCGTAAGATCCGGCCTCGCTGCGAAAACAAGGGGTGTGGGCCACCCATTTGCGTGGGAGTTCACCCTCATCCAGGATGAGATCGCGCACCAGGTTGGTCACCGGAACCTCGGCGGTCGGGATCAGGTAGAAGTCGCGCTCGCCCGGGACCTTGAAGAGATCGGCCGCGAATTTCGGCAACTGTCCCGTGCCGAGAAGACTGTCGGTGTTGACCAGATAGGGCACATAGACTTCCTTGTAGCCGTGCTCCTCGGTGTGGGTATCGAGCATGAACTGGATCAGGGCCCGGTGCAGCCGTGCCAAGGGACCACTCAAGACCACGAAGCGCGACCCCGTGACCTTGGCGGCCAGGTCGAAGTCCATCCAGCCATTGAAGGCCCCGAGATCAACGTGATCACGTGGCTCGAAGCTGAAACTCGGCGGCTCGCCCCACCGGCGTTCCTCGCGATTGTCGCGCTCGTCACGCCCGTCCGGCACACTGGGATCGGGCAGGTTCGGCAGCTCTAGGCCGATCTGCTCGAGTTCACCCTGGATCGCATCGAGCCGGGTCTCGGCGGTCGCGAGACGCGCACCGAGATCCGCCACCTCGGCGAGCAAGGGCGCGATGTCACCACCGGCTCCCTTGACCTTGCCGATCGCCTTGGAGCGGCTGTTGCGTTCGCCGCGCAGGGACTCGACCTCGACCTGTCGTTGCTTGCGTTCACGCTCCAAGTCCTCGATCCGCGCCTGGTCGAGGACCAGTCCGCGACGAGCGAGATGCATGGCGACCTCATCCAATTCGGTCCGCAACAAGCGTGGGTCTAACATGCGGGATCCTCTGATGCGATAGTGGCCGGCCAGGATACGATATGATCCGGTGGGACGAAATCCCGAATCCGCGCAATCGCGGCCTCGACGCGCTCCGGTCGATCGAAGAACTCGACAACCAAGGGAAGATCGAGCGACAGATCCAGCAGCGAGGACCCACGATGTTGGCCGGACGGCCCGTAGCCCTCGATGCCCCGCAGCACGGTAACGCCACGGACCTTGAGGTCTACAAGCAAGAGCTTCAGCAGTGGTTTCAGGAGGTGCTGCGACTCCGCGAGATAGATGCGCACCAT
Organism: Thiocapsa imhoffii; assembly: GCF_016583985.1. Lineage (GTDB taxonomy): Bacteria > Pseudomonadota > Gammaproteobacteria > Chromatiales > Chromatiaceae > Thiocapsa > Thiocapsa imhoffii. The sequence goes on from NZ_NRSD01000006.1 coordinate 77,571, forward strand.
CAGCACGGCCTCATGATTCATAGGCTTCTTCCCAGTAACACCCCCGCCCAGCAGACCAGGACGCACAACCAGACGCTTAAGACCATGTTCCAGAAGGCCGCGAGCATCGCCCCCTGCTCGAGCAAATTCAGCGTTTCGATCGAAAAGGTGGAGAAGGTCGTGAAGGCGCCGAGCACGCCGATCAGAATCGCCGAGCGCCACTCCGGGGCGAGATTGAAGCGCTCCAGGAAGAGCACGAACAACAAGCCCATCAGGAACGAGCCGAGCACGTTCACCGCCAGCGTCCCCCACGGAAACCCACGGCCCAGCACGGCATAGACCGCATTCGACATTCCATAGCGGGCAAGCGCTCCGAGTGCGCCTCCAGCGGCGATGACGATGATCTGCAACATGCGCCCTCCTTCCGCGGGGTCGGGATCAGTCCGGACCGCTCCCGTCCGGCGCGAGACTCAGGACTTCAGTAGGGCCATGCTGAAGTCGCTGGCCAGGTAGCCCTCCCGCAGCCGGTGCGTCGCCCCCAGTTCCTCGGCCAGTCCCATCAGATCCCGCGGTTGTTGAAAATTATAACTGCCCGGTCCGTCCTGACCCTTCAGCAGATTGAAAACGAAGCCCGCGCGCGACGCCGCGAAACACTGCCGGATGAAGCGCCAGGTCTCCTCCCGGGTCAGATTGTTCATGGCGCCGCTACAGACATAGTAGTCGGCGACGGGCAAGCGATCGTTCAACACATCGCAGCAGCGGATCTCGCAACCGGTGCGCCGCCGCGCCACCTCGACCATGGGCTCCATCAGGTCCAATCCAAGGTAGTGCCCGGGCTCATCGGCGCGGCGTGCGAGGAAGCGATGGAAGTCGCCAAAACCACAGCCGGCATCCACCAACCGCAGCGTCGAGAGATCCTCCGGGAGCAGTCCGCGAAGGATTTCGAAGCGTAATGCCTGGGTTTGACTGGACTGCCATTGCACGCCTTTCGCGGTCTCGCCGTGCGAGGCCAGTGAGTCCAGGTAGAAGCGTGCCGTGTCGAGTCTCGGCATGGTTGTCTGCCCCCGCTGAGTCGAGGTGGATCAGATCCGCGAAAGGCTATGGATGGCCGAGATCGCCGCGTCTCCCGCCGCATCGATGTCGGCCTCGCGCCCGGCCAGGGTGAGACGACCGAAGGCGCCAACGGCACGCACATCGATCAGGGTGACACTGGCCGCCTTCTCCGCCTCGTTCGCGGCATAGACGATGTAGCCGGCCGGCTCGGTTTCGAGAAAGAACATGCTCTGGCCGGGCAGAATCATGGAGCCGCGGCGATCCTGGCGGTTGATGAGCACCGCATGATCCGGCGTGATCGAGCGGATCGTCTCCTTCCAGGCGATGCGGCAGGCCTTGCGCGCGCTCTCGGTGGCATGCAAGGCATTGAGCACGGCGCGACCGGCATCCATCACATCGCTCTGATCCCGATGATGGATGACCATGGAGCCGAAGGCACGCTCGACCACCTGTTGTCCGAGATGGACACGGGTCGATTTCAATGCGATATCGGTCAAGCGGTGAACGGCCATCCCAGGCGCGACCTCGAGCCAGAGACAGGCGTCGCCCGGGACCGGCAAGAACCCTTGGGAGACGGTGCCGAGATACTCAGCCAACTGCGGCTGCAGCGAATCAATGAAGACGTAGGTCCGAAGCTCGATCATGGAGACTCTTTTATTCGTCGAATGGGGTCGGCCCGCGATGACGCGCGCGCGCCAGGTCAGTCTCGGGCGATGGGTCCAGCGAATCACTGGAGGCCGCGGCACAGAGCGACGCCACGGCACAGAGCCCACAGCGCGGGCGCTGACGACAAACCGTCTTTCCCTGGGACACGATGAGCGCATGGTACTCCTTGAACAGGTCAACGTCAGGCCCGAGCGCCTGTTCGAAGGCATGACGAATCGACTCGTAGCCCGGTTTGCCCGGCAACAGACCAAGACGCGAGAACAGGCGTCGGGTGTAGGCATCGACGACGAACACCGGACGGTCGAAGGCATAGAGCAGGATGTCGTCAGCGGTTTCGGGGCCGATTCCCTTCACGGCTAGGAGCCAGGTTCGGAGGCTGTGGGTGTCACGCGCGGCGAGCGCCGAGAAACCTCCCCCGGCCTCATAGGCGGAACAAAAGGCGCGCACGCGCATGGTCTTCAGATGGTAATAGCCCGAGGGGCGCAGCGCCTCGGCCAGTTCCGGCTCGGCCAGCGCGAGGATCGCCGCCGCGGTCAGTGGCACGCGCGCACGCAAGCGGGTCAAGGCCCGCTCCACGTTCGTCCAAGCCGTGTTTTGCGTCAGGATCGCGCCGATCATGACCTCGAAGGCCGACTCGGCCGGCCACCACTGTTGCGGACCGAAGTGCGCGAGCAGCCGGGCATGGATCGCCCGCAGGGCCAGTTGTTCCATGCGGATGGACGCTCAGCCGCTCGCCTGCTGATCGATCTTGGTGACCACCACCACTCCCTGCGGGGAGACGCAGAAGCGCTCCCGATCCGCCTTGAGGTCGAATCCGATCCGCATCCCGCGCGGAATCTCAACGCCCTTCTCCACGATACAGTTGCGCAGGTGCGCACCCTCGCCGACGACTACGCCGGTGAAGAGGATCGAGGCCTCGACGATCGCGCCATCATTGACCCGCACCCGGGGGAACAGGATGGAATGATTCACCCCGCCCCCGCTGATCACGGTGCCGGCCGCCAGCATGGAGTTCACGAAGATCCCCTCGTTCCCGCTGCGCGTGCCCGGCACTGTCCGTGCCGGGGGATACTGGCCCTGATGGGTGTGGATGGTCCACTCGGCTTGGTAGAGATCGAGCGGCGGCTCGGCGCGCAACAGGCCCATGTTCGCCTGGTAGTAGGCATCGACAGAGGCGAGATCACACCAATAGCGATCGGGCGTCACCCGGCCACGCGCTTGTCCGAAACGATAGGCCTGGACCTGATGGAGACTGGTCAGCGGGGCCACGACGTCGAGTGCCAGATCGGTATCGGGAAGCGTCCCGCCAGCGGCTTGACGGCGCTGATCGTAGCGCGTCATCTCCTCGATCAGAAAACGCCGATCGAAGACGAAAACGCCCATGGTCTCGAACTGTTCGGGCTGCTCGTCGTCCTCCAGATCCATCTCCGCGCGCACGCCGAAGCGGCTTCCGGAACCGCCCGGATCGCCGACCGGGGGCCTGAATCCAAGAATATGCTCCCGCTCACCCAGCTCGACGCCGGCCTGGGTGCCAGAGCCGGCTCCCCGCACGGCCCGCACGGCCACGGTGACCGCGGCCCCACTGTCGGCATGCGCCTGGACCAGCTCGGCGTAATCCATGCGATAGACCACCCCACCATCCAAGATCAGGATGCGTTCGGCCTGACTGCGCTCGATCAGATAGCGGTTCTGCCGGATCGCATCGAAGGGTCCGGCATACCAGTCCTGGCTCTCGCGCATCTGCGGCGGCACCGGCGTGATGAACTCGCGCAGCTCGGGGTTGAAGATCGACCACCCGTCGCGCAGGTGTTTATGGAGTGAATGGCTTTTGTACTGCGTCAGGACAAGAACCTGCCGCAGACCCGAGTGCAAACAGTTGGCGAGCGTGAAATCAATGACCCGGTACTTGCCACCGAAAGGCACGGCAGCCTTCGTACGGTGCTCGGTCAGGGGCGCGGACCCGACGCCGCGATCGATGGCCAGGATGAGGATGAGTGTCTCTTTGGACATGGCAACGGATCGAATCAGTCGACAGGACCCCGCGTCCCACCGCACAGTCTAGCTGGGAGGACAACGCAAATGCCAGTGGACTCAGCGGGGTTCGCTCCGAGCCACTGCACCAGGTGGCTGCTTCGGGCCCCGCGCACCAGGAGCGGCCTGCGCGGCCGGGATCAGGCGCCGCGGGCAGGGCTCGTCACGCCCGGGCGGGGATCCGCGGCGCAGGCCGCGTCGATCACGGCCTTCATATCGCGAACCGCGCCATCGAGGCCGGAGAAGATGGCGCGCGCCACGATGGAATGGCCGATATTGAGTTCGCGCACACCAGGAATCGCCGCGATCGCCTTAACGTTGTGATAATCGAGCCCGTGCCCGGCATTCACCTGCAGGCCGAGCGACCGGCCCAAGTCGACGGCACGGCGAATCCGCTCAAGTTCCACCGCGCGGGCCACCGGCGAGACCGCATCGGCATAATGGCCGGTATGGATCTCGATCACGGGTGCGCCAATCGCCTGCGCGGCCTCGATCTGCGCCGGCTCGGCGTCGATGAAGAGTGAGACGCGCACGCCCGCCTCGGCCAATTGCGCGCAGAAATCTCGCAGGTGATCACGCTGCGCCACGACGTCCAGCCCCCCTTCGGTGGTGAGTTCCTCGCGCCGCTCCGGCACTAGGCAGCAGTCCGCCGGTGTCACCCGGCAGGCGATCGCGCCCATCTCCCGGGTCGCCGCCATTTCGAGGTTCATGCGGGTCTGGAGGATGCCGCAGAGCAACTCGACATCGCGCTCTTGGATGTGGCGACGATCCTCGCGCAAATGCAAGGTGATGGAATCGGCACCCGCTTGTTCCGCGACCAAGGCCGCTTGGATCGGCTCTGGATAACGGGTTCCACGCGCACGCCGAATGGTCGCGACATGATCGATATTGACGCCGAGCAGGACGCCGGTGACGGTTTCGTGATGCACGATGGCCAGGCTCCGAATGCAAGAGTACGGGACAGCGAGTGGTGAGCTTGGGGATCTCAGCACACCCGAAATGGGGTTGGCGCGGCCGCACGGGTGGATCAGTGATCCGGATGCGACCTAACGCGCGATGCAGGTTCACCGCGGTTCCAGCGACGAAAGAGTTCGCGAGTGCGCAAGGGTTTCCCGCCAAGATGGGGTTCCAACAGGGCGCGCAACAGGGCGCGTGCCTCCCGCCGCTGCGAGGGCGTCAGCTCGACACCGCCGCCTCCCAAGGACCTCAAGGCCAAGAGGGTCGCACCCGCGACCCGAATGCCGCCCTCCTCGCCCTCGCCATGCGCGCTCTGGAGTTGGCCGGTCTGGAAGCGATACTGACGCCCACTCACGACCGGCGCTCCCGCCGCGTCGACATCCAATGCCAGTCCATAGCCGAGTTCATCGAGAAGTTGCAGTTCGAATCGCCGCAACGTGGCGTCGAGGGACGCACCCGCCCCTAATGCCACCAGCGCGGCATGATAGAGGGCGAATACCGCGTCATGGGGGTCCTCCCGACCGAGGAGACGAACCAGGAGTTCGTTCAGATAGAAGCCACACAAGAGGGCATCATCCTGGAGCGCAATCGCGGGACCAGCCGCCTCCACCCGCGTCAAGGTCAGCACCTCACCGCGCCCGACCGCACCCAGCCAGAGCGGCTGAAAGGGCTGCAGCAAGGCACTCAGCGGCTGGCGTGGGCGACGCGCGCCCTTGGCAATGGCCGGGAAGCGACCACGCCCGAGCGCGAACACCTCCAGCAGCAAACTGGTGTCGCCATAATCGCGCCGGTGCAGCACCATGGCCTGGAACAGGGCGTTCGCGGCACCCACGGTCGCTGATCACCGTACTCCGTGGTCGTCGCCATAACCGAGCTGGCCGAGCGCGGCCTCATCACTCGACCAACTGCTCTTCACCTTCACCCAGACCTCGAGATGCACCGGGCAGCCTAAGACCTTTTGCATCTCGAGGCGGGCTTGGGTCGCCGCCGCCTTGAGGGCCTCACCCTGACGCCCGATGATGATGCCCTTTTGACTCGCTCGCTCGACCCAGATCAGGGCATGGATCCGGTAGCGGCCATCGAGTTCCTCGAACCGCTCGATTTGCACGGTGGTCCGATATGGGAGTTCCTCGCCATAGCGCTGGACGAGTTGCTCGCGCAACAGTTCGGCGGCGAAGAAGCGCTCGGAGCGATCGGTGATCTGATCCTCGGGAAAGACCGGCGCCCCCTCGGGCAAGGCACGCAGCAAGGCCTGTTCGAGAGGCTCCATCTGGTCGCCACGGGTGGCGGAGACGGGGATGAGATCCAGAAAGGCATAGCGTGCGCTCAATGCCTGCAGTTCGGGCAACAGCACCTCCTTGTTGGCCACCCGATCGATCTTATTGATGGCCGCCACGGCGGGAACCTTCGCCTCGACGATGGCGCGCAGTGCGCCGGCGTCCTCATCGGTCCAGCGCCGGGCCTCGACCACGAAGAGCGCGAGATCCGTGTCTCCGAGCGCGGTGCGCGCGGCGCGGTTGAGATAGCGATTGAGCGCGTTGGCGCCCCGCTGATGGATCCCCGGCGTATCGACGAACAGGATCTGGCCCTCGGGGCGCGTCTTGATCCCGAGGATCGAATGACGGGTGGTCTGCGCCTTGTGCGAGGTGATGGCGAGTTTCTGCCCGATCAGCCGATTGAGCAGCGTCGATTTGCCCACGTTCGGTCGCCCGATGATGGCCACGGTCCCACAACGATGCGACAGTGCCTCAGTCATGCGCGATTTGCTCCAACATGGCCTGTGCGGCCCCTTGTTCCGCGGCCCGTCGGGTTCCGCCCGCGGCCCGGGTGACCGTCCCGGTATCGCTCAGCACACAACTGACCTCGAAGGTCTGCGCATTCTGCTCACCGCTGGTCGCGATCACGCAGTACTCGGGCAAGGGGCGGCGCTGAGCCTGCAACCACTCCTGGAGCCGCGTCTTGGGATCCTTCGTGGATTTGTTGGCATCGGTTTGCTCCAAGCGATCCGCAAAAATGTTCAAGACCAGCTGACGCGCCACATCGTAGCCCGCGTCCAGGTAGATGGCGCCCCACATCGCCTCAAAGGCATCGGACAGAATGGAGTCCCGGGCAAACCCGCCTGAACGTAATTCCCCGCCGCCCAGGCGCAAGTAGTCGCCGAGATCGAGCGCGCGCGCCAATGCGGCCAAACTCTCACGGTTGACCAGCGAGGCACGCAGCCGACTGAGGGTCCCCTCGTTCGCCGCCGGGAAACGCGTCCAGAGTGCCTCGGCAATGACCAGGCCAATCAGGGCGTCGCCGAGGAACTCGAGCCGCTCGTTGTTGCGCGCGCCCGCGCTGCGGTGCGTGAGGGCCTGCAGCAACAACTCCTCGCGCGCGAAGCGATGCCCGAACGCCCGCGCAAGCCGCGCGGGGTCGCTGGAGTGCCGATCGATGGTCACGACGCAGTGCTCACTGTGTTCTCACCTCCACCTGATCGGCGAAGGTCAAGACCGCATCAACGTTGAAAAAGAGATGTTGTCGTCGTTCATACTCGACCGCGACCTCGTAGAGGCCACCATCGGTGCGACGCACCGAAAAGTCCTGCATGGTGACCTGGTTGATATTGTTGATGCCGAGCCCGTTGCGGATCTGATCCAGGATCTCGCGCGGACCACCAGTGATCGGACGCGATGAGTCGGCGACGCCGTTCATGATGGAGCGGACGGTCCAGAACTCGGCGTACGAGGGTCCCAATTTGAACGCCAGGGACAGGAAGAAGACGATCAACGCGATGACGACGAGGATCGCCAGCATCCCCATCCCCCCTTGGCGTGCGCGCAAGCCTGCTGTCATCGTTTCCCGACTCCTCTTGCTCTTGCTCTCGGGCGTGCTCGGTTATTCAATCCCGCTCCCCAGACGCCCCCAGGCGATCGGCGAGCCATCGCGACGACCGTCCCAATGCATCCAAATGCCAAAGGCCTTACCGACCAGGTTCTCCTCCGGCACGAACCCCCAACAACGGCTGTCGTTGCTGTTGTCGCGATTATCACCCACCATGAAATACTGACCCTCGGGAACCGTGACCGGACCATAGGCGAGGAGGCGGCAACCTGGGGGTAGATCCGGCGCATTCTGCCGCGTCAGGATGCGGTGCTCAACCGAACCGAGACGCTCAAGCGCCTCGTTCGCGCCTGTCATCTCGGCCCCGGACCCGACCCCGGTATAGCGCCCAATCGGCAACTGGGGGACCGGTTCACCATTGCGATACAGGGTTTTGTTGACATACCCGATCTCATCGCCTGGAACCCCGACCACCCGCTTGATGTAGTCCACCGACGGGTCCATGGGGTATTTGAACACCGCCACATCACCGACCTCTGGATCACCGAGATCGAGAAAGCGACTGTTGAGCACGGGCCAGCGCAGACCGTAAGCGAACTTGTTCACGAGAATAAAGTCGCCGGTCAGGAGCGTCGGCATCATGGAATTCGACGGAATCCGGAAGGGCTCGACGAGAAAGGAGCGCAAGATTAACACGGCAAAAATCACCGGGAAGAAGGAGCGCGCGTACTCGACGAGAACCGGCTCCTTCAGACTCCCCTGATGCCCATCCGCGGCCGCCTGGCGACGTCGGCGCGGCGCGAACAGCCAGACATCGGCCAGCCAGATCCCGCCGGTCACGACGGATGCAAGCACCAAAAAGGCAGGAAAATCGAAATTCATGATGGGTCCGTCATGTCGTTCAGGGAATCAGGGGTCAGTCCAGGGCGTGCGTGACAGGGTTTCGCGGTGATGTTCGAGCACCCTCCCCGGTGGCCACGGGATCGGTTGGCATCACGCACGCTGCGCGCAAGCGACCCGGCCCGGGGTGACGGTCTAGGATTGATCCTTGCCGGATTGCAGCACGGCCAGGAACGCCTCCTGCGGGATCTCGACGCGCCCGACTTGCTTCATCCGCTTCTTTCCCGCCTTCTGTTTCTCCAACAGCTTGCGCTTGCGGGTCACGTCGCCCCCGTAACATTTGGCCGTGACGTTCTTGCGCAGCGCCTTCACCGTGGTGCGGGCGATGATCTTGCTGCCAATCGCGGCCTGGATCGCCACCTCGAACATCTGTCGCGGAATCAGTTCTTTCATACGCTCGGTCACATCGCGCCCGCGCGTCGGCGCGAGTGAACGGTGAACGATCGAGGACAGGGAATCGACCTTGTCACCATTGATCAAAACATCGAGCTTGACCAACTCGGCCGCCTGGAAACGCCTGAATTCGTATTCGAAGGAGGCATAACCACGACTGACCGACTTGAGACGATCGAAGAAATCGAGCACCACCTCACTCAGCGGCAGTTCATAGCTCACCTGCACCTGCCCGCCGAGATACTGGATTTGTTTTTGCACCCCTCGCTTCTCGATGCAGAGGGTGATCACCGCCCCGAGATAGTCCTGTGGCACCAGGACATGAGCCTCGATGATGGGTTCACGAATCTCCCGGATCTGCCCGGGCTCGGGCAGGTTGGCCGGGTTGTCGATCTTGATCACCTCGCCATCGGCACGCAACACCTCATAGACCACCGTGGGGGCGGTGGTGATCAGATCCAGGTTGTACTCGCGTTCGAGTCGTTCCTGGATGATCTCCATGTGCAACATGCCAAGAAACCCACAGCGAAAGCCGAACCCCAGCGCCTGCGAGACCTCGGGTTCGTAATGCAACGCCGCATCGTTGAGACGCAGCTTGGAGAGCGCCTCGCGCAGGTCCTCGTAGTCGTCGGAGATCACGGTGTAGAGACCGGCGAAGACACGGGGCCGGACTTCCTTGAAGCCAGGCAGTTTCGCCGCTGGCGCATCGGGGCGGGTGATGGTGTCGCCGACCGGGGCACCATCGATCTCCTTGATGCCGGCGATCATGTAGCCGACCTCCCCCGCACCGAGCCGCGCGCGTTCGGTCTTCTTCGGCGTGAACACCCCCACGGCGTCGACCTGTTGTGTCCGCCCGGTCGACATGATGAGGATCTTGTCGCGGCGCCGCATCTCGCCATTCATCACCCGCACCAAGGAGACGACCCCCACGTAGGGATCGAACCAGGAATCGATGATGAGGGCCTGCAGCGGTGCGTCCACATGACCCTGCGGCGGGGGAATCCGCTCTACCAGTGCCTCGAGGAGATCGGGAATGCCGAGACCTGTTTTCGCGCTCACCCGCACGGCATTTTCGGCCTCCAGACCGATGATCTCCTCGATCTCCCTGATCACGCGCTCCGGCTCGGCCGAGGGCAGATCGATCTTGTTCAAGACCGGCACGACCTCAAGTCCCTGTTCGATCGCGGTGTAACAATTCGCCACGCTTTGCGCCTCGACGCCCTGCGCCGCGTCCACCACCAGCAAGGCGCCCTCGCAAGCGGCCAGCGAGCGCGAAACTTCGTAGGAGAAGTCGACGTGCCCGGGCGTGTCGATGAAGTTCAGTTGATAGGTCTCACCATTGCGCGCCTTGTAATCCAGCGTCACGCTTTGGGCCTTGATGGTGATGCCACGTTCGCGCTCCAGATCCATGGAGTCGAGGACCTGGCTGGACATCTCGCGGTCGCTCAGGGCGCCGCTGGTCTGGATGAAGCGATCCGCGATCGTCGATTTGCCATGATCGATGTGGGCGATGATCGAGAAATTCCGAATATGACTGAGGTCTGTCATGACGTGCAGATCGCCCGAGGACTGGAGAGGTGAGGAGCGCACGGCGCTCAGGTTGGTGCGTCGGGCGTCAGCGCATGACGCACGCGCACGAACCGATTCAGGGCGCGGATCATACCAGACCAGAGCGACCGGCGCAGTGCCGATCCAGGCGACCACGCACCGATCGTGACCGCTATCCGGCGGGCCGCCCCGCCGCGCGCGCGCGCATCACGGCCGCGCCTATCGCGGATCGACTCCCTCCTGCATAACCTCGCCGGGACGCGCCATATCATCGACTGTCTCCCCCAGCGGCTTCACCGCCTCGGGCGTTTCCGCGATGGCGGGTCCGAGCAAGATCGCCAGCGGGCGCGTATGCGCACTGGCGTCGAGCGCAATGATGAGTGACGCGGTCAAGGGCACCGCGAGGAACATCCCCACGGGTCCGAGCAGCCAGCCCCAGAACAACAGGGCGATGAACACCGCCAGGGTTGAGATCCCCAAGCCTTTGCCCATCACGCGCGGCTCGATCACATTGCCGATCACCGTGTTGATCGCCAGGTAGCCCGCGGCGACGACCACGGCGGTTGGAACATCGGCCTGCACGATCGCCAGCAAGGTTGCCGGGATCATCATGACGATATTCCCCACCACCGGCACGAAATTCAGGAAGAAGGCCAAAACGGCCCACAAGGGGGCAAAATCGATCCCGACCACCAAGAGCAGAAGGTAGACGCTCACGGCCGTGGCCAAACTCGTCAAGGTCTTGATCCGCATATAGTGGTTGATGGCGCGCAGGAGTTGCGCGATCCGCGCCTCGCCCTCTGGCGTGATCCCGAAGGCGGCGCGGAGCTTGCCCGGCATGGTGCGGACCTCCAGGAGGATGAAGACCACCAGCAACACCACCAGGAGCATGGTCATGAAGAATCCGCTGGCATTCGAGAGGAGCATGCGCACACCAGCCATGACCTTGTTCGGATCGAGCAGATCCGGGACGGCCTCGGTCGAGCCGCCGACGCCGAGACGCTCCATCCAACCGCCGAACTCCTGACTGAGCATCAGGAACCGTTCTTGATAGGTCGGCATGCTTTCGCGGAACCCCTCCAAGGCGCCCGTGGTCAAGAGGGCCAGCAGACTCCCGATATCGAACAGGATGAATCCGATCAAGCCAAGCGCCATCCACTTCGGCACGCCCCGGCGACGCATCCAATTGAGCAACGGCGTCGAGATGATCGCCACGAAAATGGCCAGTAGAATCGGGATCAAGAGTGGCGCCGCCAGCTTCGTCATCCCGATGACAATGGCCAGGGCGGCGGCGACGATCAGCGCACGACTGGGTGAATTGAATTCGGCAAGTCTCTTCATCGAGTGCGTCCTGGAGGGAAGTCGGTGGGACATCGCTATGGCGGATCAAATCGGCACCTGCCGCGATCCCGTTGCTCGGTCTGGCGTGAAGGGGGCCAGCGTGCCGCACGCTGACCGGCCCAGCTCAGTGTAAGGGCGTCTCATGCGTCCGCAAAGGGCGGGACACGTCCCCGGAGCCGCCGGACCCGTGCGCGATCCGTCCCGCGCGCACCTGGACCATCCCTTGATCAGCGCGGATCCCGCCGCGAGTCATCCCTTAACACCGTGGAACGGGCGGCTGCTCGATCCGATCACTTGGCGAGCGGTCGATCCCCCTGTATCGTGCCGGGGACTTACCATGCGCAAGGCATCGACTCGACAGGTCGGGCGATGCAGGATGCCAATCTGAACCGGGCCACGCACGATTCGCCGCCGACGCACCCCTCTGTCGAGCCTAATCATCGCCATCGCCATGGTCCTCGCATGGGCAATCGAGTGGTGGGGGCCAGGACTCGTCCCGGCGAATTGGTCGTTCGCTGGGAACGGCCAGCCGTGTGCGCTCGACGCCGTGCTCGATGGCGACTCACTACGGGTGCGCTGTGACGGCGTCACTCTTGAGGTTCGTCTTTACTGCATCGACGCCCCCGAACTGCGCCAGCAGCCCTGGGGCGCTCGCTCCCGGGCCGCGCTGCGGGCCATCGCCACACCCCGCCTCGAACTCCGACCCATCGAGCAGGACCGTTATGGTCGCACCATCGCCGAGGTCTACACGAGTGAGACGCCACGCCGCTCCCTGAACCTGGAGCTGGTGCGCACCGGCGCCGCCGCCGTCTATCCACGCTACTGCGAGGATTCACGGTTCTATCGAGCTGAACGCGCGGCCCGCGCCGCGCGCCGCGGCATCTGGGCCAGCGACGGAACACATCAGACGCCTTGGACCTACCGGCAGGGGCGCTGAACCATCATCGCCACACCCGTGCAGTGACACGCGCCCAGGAAGGACCGTGAGCCATTGCTGATCACAACCCACCCCGTCACGGCTGACCACGCGCAGCGCCCCTTGTCCCTTCACCGCCACCTCGAGACACCTGAATCATGATTGAGCAACTGATTCGTCTGGCCTTGTCCAACTTTACCTTGACCTGCCTCATCCTGGGATTGCTTGCGAGCGGGATCAGCCTGCTCGCGCACCGCCAACCCAGAACGAGACCCCGCATCACAGAGGCCTTGTTCGCCTGGTTTCTGTTCTTCTCGGTCGGGATCTCTTTCTTCTACAACTTCGTCATGCACACCTTCTTCGGCGAGATGACCGCGGCCTTCATCGGCTGGCCTCAAAGTCCCTTTCAAGCCGAGGTTGGCTTTGCCAGTTTAGGATTCGCCTTGATCGGCTTCCTGGCGTTTCGGGGCGGGCGCGGGTTGCGCCTCGCCGCCGTCGTCGGACCCGCGGCCTTTTTGTGGGGCGCGGCGGCCGGGCATGTCGAGCAGATGGTGAGCGCCCACAATTTCGCCCCCGGCAATGCCGGCGTCATCTTCTACACCGACCTCCTGATTCCGATCATTGGCTTCGTCTTGCTGGGACTGACGCGGACAGCCGATCACCACCCGGCGGCCCGCCAGCCGTTGAGCGCGCCTGCCGCCTCACCGGACCGTCCGTCCTGACCACACCGTACCGCACGCAGCTTGAGAATCGGGCGTGCGTTCCTGATCGATAAGGTCTTGATTAATCAAGATTTAACCTGCTCAGGCCCGCAGAATCCGCCCGCTTTGCCCGTCGCGAATTCGTGACGGCTGCGCGGACCCCATGCAGGGCGCGGAGAGGATGAGATCAGGGCCGGAGTCGAGCGCGCGTCGCACCGCGAGTGCGGTGCGTGCTGGCGGACGACCGGCCTGATTGGCGCTGGTCGACACCATGGCCCCGCCATAGGCCCGGCATAGGGCCGCGGCGAACGGGTGTGCCGTCACCCGCACCGCGAGGGTGTCGAATCGTCCTGTCAGCCAGCGTGGGGTCTGCGCACGCGCCGGCAGGAGCCAGGTGTTCGGGCCGGGCCAGGATGCCCGGATCTCGCGCATCCGCGGCTCCGCCAGCTCGTGCACGAACGGCACCAACTGGTCCGGATCGGAGGCGATGACAATCAGACCCTTGGACCATTCCCGGCGCTTCATGGCCAGAATCCGGTCCACCGCGTCCGCATCCCAAGGGTCACAGCCAAGACCAAAAACCGCCTCGGTGGGATAGGCGATCACGCCCCCCGAGCGCAGGAGCCAGGCCGCGTGACGCAGTCGCTGGGGTGACATGAACCAGGCCATCAGCGCGCCCCTCGACCATCGGGGTCGTCGGCCTCCCCGCACCGCCATGATCCCCTTGGTCCCCTCGACCCGAAAGACAACCTGACCAATCGCAGCTGATCTGACGGTCGGGACTCAGGTATACTCGGATGTTCTTGGATCCCCTCGTGGACCGCCAGCCTGGCTGGCCGATGCGTGGAAAGGAGCCATCGGTCGCGCGCCCAGTCAAAGCGCGACAGGATCGGCTTGGATGCCATCATGCAATCACCTCTCAACCGGAGTCCTCCGTCATGAATCTCCCGAAAAATGTTGGCAAGACCGATCGTAACATCCGCCTCGCGGTTGGCGGTCTACTCGTTCTCCTAGGACTCTTGGTCGCCCCAACAGGCGCGAAGGTCCTGCTGACGATCATCGGCCTTGTCGTCCTCGCCACCGGTTTCACCGGCACCTGCCTCGCCTATGTTCCCCTGAAGATGGATACCACGAAAAACGACGCGCCGGGGAGTTGATCCCGTTGCGCGCACTGCCCCGGTATCGGGGCGGTGTGCGCGGTTGTCCGTTCAGGTCGGGCGCTCGAACAAATAGTGGCTCACATACCACTCCTGCCCCTTGCGATAGCCGAAGAGTTCGGCACAGGCCATGAAGAAGAGCCGCCAACGGACCCACCAGGTCGCCGCTTGCGCGGCACCATAAGTCTCCTCCAGGATGGGCCAGATTTCATCACGCGCCTCGTCCATGCGCGCCAACCACGCATTGAGCGTGCGTTCATAATGGCGACCGTCCCACCGCCACCGATCGACCAGCTTCAGGTGCTCCTGGAAGTAGAGTGGTAAGTCATCGCTCGGCATGATGCCGCCGGCGAAGAAATAATGGCTCATCCAATCACTCGGTCCCACGTCCTCGAAGGGGTACGGATGATCACGATGCACAAAGATGTGCATCAGAAAACGTCCGCCGGGGGTCAGCCAGTCGTGCACCCGGGCGTAAAGCGCACGGTGATTGCGCATGTGCTCGAACATCTCGAGCGAGATGATCCGATCGTAGACGCCCTCGGGCCGAAAGTCGTTCATGTCGGCGGTCAGGATTTCGAGGTTGGTCAATCCACGTCGTTCGCACTCGGCCTTGATATGGGCCCGTTGTCCGCTCGAGTTGGAGACCCCGGTGATCCGGCAACCTGGAAACTGTTCGGCCAGATAGAGGCTCAGGGCACCCCAACCACAACCGAGTTCGAGCACGCGCTCGCCGTCCCGGACGCCAGCCCGATCGACCGTGATCCGCAATGACTCGCGTTCAGCCTCTTCCAACGTCATGCGTTGGTCGGGCCAGTAGCAGGAACTGTACTTGCGGCGCGGACCGAGCACGAGGTCGAAGAAGCGCGCCGGCAACTCATAGTGCTGCTCATTCGCGCGCTCCGGCACGGCAGCGATCGGCGAGGCGTCCATCATGGCAATGAACTCCTGTTTCGCCAGCATCGCTGCTTCGCAATCCTTGGTGGGCAAGGTCGCCAGACGCCCACGCAACAGGGCGCGAATGCCGCTGCGCGTCACGCGATCGGGGACCTTGCCTGTTTCGACCCAACGGATCGCCATCTCTGTTGCGCTGACCATGATGTTCCCTCAATCGTTCGTTGCTTGGACAGAATGAAGCAACACGAAGGTATTGGCGCCCACCCTAAAGGCAAGGCGGGAGGACCTCCGCGCCCGCGCACCATCACGCCGGTTCGCCGTGCGCCTCACCCCGGTGTTGCTGGAGGTCCGGCAGTTCGTCCAGGGCCTTTCTCAGTGCCGTCTCACGGTCCGCGACCCAGCGATCCCGGCGCATCACCTCGCGCAGTCCGAGGTGTTCGAGACGCTCGCGGGGTTGGCCGTGGACGTCCGCCATGTAAACCGCCTGGCCATGAGCGAGTGCCTCGCGCACGATCCCTTCGATCGCGACCGCGGTGGTGACTCCCATGTGCGGGACCTTGCTCAAGTCGATCACGACCGCGTTGGCACCTTCCAACTTCGGACTTTGCCGACTGATGGAGGCGGCCGCGCCGAAGACGAGTGGACCACTCAGATAGAGGATCTTCACGCGCCCACGCGCCCTAGCGAGCAGGGTGCGCTCGTCACAGGACAACTGAGCACATTGACCCTCGTCGCGTTTGCGCCGTGCCGGCATCACGCACACGGACTCTTCCTGCACATCGGCGAGCCGCCGAATCGTCAGCACGTTGGCCACGAACAGACCGATCGCCACCGCGGTGATGAGGTCGATGAACACCGTCATGGCGATCACCCCATACATGATGAGGGCCCCCTTCATCGAGACCCGATGGGCGCGACTGAGGAAGCGCCAATCGATGATGTCGATCCCTACTTTCACGGCGATGCCGGCCAACACCGCCAGGGGAATGTTGGCGGTCAGGGCGCCGGCCCAGATCACCACCACCGCGAGGATCGCGGCCCGGGTGAGACCAGAGAGCGCCGTGCGCCCTCCCGCTTGGATATTGACCACGGTTCCCATGGTCGCACCCGCCCCGGGCAGTCCACCGAAGAGCCCCGAGGCGAGATTGCCGACGCCTTGACCGACCAACTCTTTGTCGGAGTCGATGTGCTTGCGTGTCAGGCTGCCGGCGATCACGGAGGTCAGCAGGGCATCGACTGATCCGAGCAACGCCAGGACGAGTGCGTCGATGAGGATGATCTGCCACTGCGCGGTGGTGAACACCGGCATCTGGAACGAGGGCAGCCCCGATGGGATCTCGCCGATGCGACGAATATCCTGATCGCCCAGCCACCAAATCGCGACCACTGTCCCCACCACGAGCGCCACGAGTTGGGGCGGCAGCAGCCGTCTAATCCGAGCAGGCATCAGGAAGAGGATCGCCAAGGTCACGCCGGCAAGGATCGCCTCCTGGGGATCGATCAAGGCGACCATCGCCGGGAGACTTTGGAGCGTGCCGAGCACGCCACCACTCGGCGGCGCCTGCCCCATGAGTCCGGGCAGCTGGAGGATGATCAGAATCAGACCGATCCCCGACATGAACCCCGAGATAACGGTGTAGGGCATCATGGTCACGTAGCGACCGAGCTTTAGCACACCGAACAGCATCTGGAACAGACCCGTCAGCATCACCACCGTGAACGCCATGGCCATGCCCTGTTCCGGGTTGGCAGCGATCAGGGAGGCGATCACCGCCGTGAAAACCACGGTCATCGGCCCGGTGGGCTCGGAGATGAGCGTGGGCGTGGCGCCGAAGAGGGCGGCAAACAGCCCGATCAGGACCGCGCCATAGAGGCCCGCCTCCGCGCCGGCACCGGAGGCAACCCCAAAAGCCAGTGCCATGGGCAGTGCGATCACCGCGGCCGTGACGCCACCGAAGAGATCACCCCGTAGGTTGTCGAATCGAATCTCGTTCAAAATACGCATGGATCGCTCCGCTCTGTCACCGACGGACCACCTCGCGGTGGCCAAACCGACACACTATGGGGCTCGGAAGCCTTAGACGATAATCGAAGTTTGTGAATCAATGCATCGTCTAAAAGCTATGTATCGACGCCTCTTGGGCCGCCTCAATTCGCGGATACATCCGGGGGTCGCCCCGTCACGGCTCATTTGGATGACCCCACCGCACACCCGCCCGACCTCCTCATCCCCCTCATTACTCCATCGTATCAGCGCCGTTCCACCACACCGCGCACGGCAACCATCGCGCGTTCACGCGCACCGGATCCTAGGGGTCTTTTTCGCTCAACGTGACTCCCTATTTCACCCTGAATCGATTACCCTAGCCCGCTTGAGGTTGCACAACCCGGTCTCAGGCGCGGTCCGAGCGCTGAGCGCATGACCCGGCAAACCGCCCAACCCATATAAATTCACCGAACCAAACGATAGAAACAATTGATTATTTTCTATACCTAATTATCAGGTACTTTAGCCGACAGAGTTCGAAACGGCCTCCTCCAGGCGAGGCGGACAAGGCACAGACCACAGGAGCTGATCATGAGCGTGAAGACCTACGATGCCGGTGTAAAAGAATATCGGGACATGTACTGGACGCCCGACTATGTTCCTCTCGACACCGACCTCCTGGCCTGTTTCAAATGTACCGGGCAGCCTGGCGTGCCACGTGAAGAAGTCGCCGCGGCCGTGGCGGCCGAGTCCTCGACCGGCACCTGGAGTACCGTGTGGTCCGAACTGCTGACCGACCTGGAATTCTATAAAGGTCGTGCCTACCGGATCGAGGACGTCCCCGGCGACAAAGAGTCCTTCTACGCCTTCATTGCCTACCCGCTCGACCTCTTCGAGGAAGGCTCGGTGGTCAACGTGCTAACGTCCCTAGTCGGTAATGTCTTTGGCTTCAAAGCGTTGCGCCACCTGCGCCTGGAAGACATCCGGTTCCCGATCGCCTACGTTAAGACGTGCATGGGTCCGCCGAACGGCATCCAGGTCGAGCGCGACAAGCTCAGCAAATACGGTCGTCCGATGCTCGGCGCGACGATCAAGCCGAAGCTCGGCTTGTCCGCCAAGAACTACGGACGGGCCGTCTATGAGTGCCTGCGTGGTGGTCTCGATCTCACCAAGGACGACGAGAACGTCAACTCCCAGCCCTTCATGCGGTGGCAAAACCGCTTCGAATTCGTCGCCGAGGCCGTATCCGCCGCACAGGCCGAGACGGGTGAGCGCAAAGGGCACTATCTGAACGTGACCGCCGCCGACCCGGAGCAGATGTACGAGCGGGCGGAGTTCGCCAAGGAACTGGGTCAGCCGATCATCATGCACGACTTCCTGACCGGCGGCTTCACGGCTAACACCGGATTGGCGAAGTGGTGCCGCAAGAACGGGATGCTGCTGCACATCCACCGGGCCATGCACGCCGTGATCGACCGTCACCCCAAACACGGCATCCACTTCCGCGTCCTCGCCAAGTGCCTGCGTCTCTCCGGCGGCGATCATCTGCACACCGGAACCGTGGTGGGCAAGCTGGAAGGTGACCGGGGTTCCACGCTGGGTTTCGTCGACTTGCTGCGTGAATCCTTCATCCCCGAGGACCGCGCGCGCGGCATCTTCTTCGATCAGGACTGGGGATCGATGCCCGGTGTCTTCGCGGTGGCCTCGGGCGGAATCCACGTGTGGCACATGCCGGCGCTGGTGACCATTTTCGGCGACGACTCCGTGCTTCAGTTCGGTGGCGGCACCCAGGGTCACCCCTGGGGCAACGCGGCCGGCGCGGCCGCGAACCGCGTCGCGCTCGAGGCTTGCGTGAAGGCTCGCAACGAGGGCCGTGAACTCGAGAAGGAGGCCCGCGAGATCATGACCGCGGCCGCCAAGCACAGCCCCGAGCTGGCGATCGCCATGGAAACCTGGAAAGAGATCAAGTTCGAGTTCGACACGGTCGACAAGCTCGACGTCGGCTGAGACCTGCGCTCGCCACTGTGATCGGCCGGTCGGGGACTCCTGTGTCGCGCACCCACGCGTCGCGAGGTTCCCCGACCCGACCGGTCGCGGCGGGACTCCGTGCCGTCACTCGAACCCCACCACCTTCCGTCAAGAGGACCTGAGCCATGCCATTTCAATCCACCCAAGGCGACTATCAGACCCGCGTCACGCTCGAAACCTTCGGGTTCCTGCCGCCGATGACGCAGGACGAGATCTTCGACCAGATCGCCTACATCATTGCGCAGGGCTGGACCCCGGGCATTGAGCACGTGCACCCCAGCAAGGCAACCAATCACTACTGGACCATGTGGAAACTGCCATTCTTCGGCACGAAGGATCTGGGCCAGATCGTCAGTGAACTGGAAGCCTGTCACCGTTCCTACCCCGATCACCACGTGCGCATCACCGGCTACGACAACTACACGCAGAGCCAAGGCTCCTGTTTCGTGGTCTTCGAAGGGCGCGGCTGAGCGCGCCGGAGCGCGGGGTTGCGGTGAGGTTCGACAGGGTCAATCGGTGCCGTGGAACCAGGGGTCTTGCGCCCGGGTGGCATCTCGGCGCGCATCGATCCGGAGACGATCGCCTGCTGGCGATCTCCCGGGCGGCCGCGACGCGAAGGGGTTGATCCGTGATTGCACTTCATCCGTGATGCGTCTCGGTCGCCGGTGCGCGCCGGCGACCGCGCATCCAGTTACAAACATCGAGCGGCCGAGGCGGTCCACCGACCCGGTCAGGGCACGAACGTGGGGCCGTAGTTGCCACCGCGACTGGCCGACATCGCCGCATGACGCACTCGACGCCCAAGGGGACGACCATGGCTAGCAAAGCGAATCTGAGATCGAGCGGCCGCGAAGCGGCTTTGGCACGGCGTCGTGCCATGTCCACACTCGGCAAGCGAACCAACGGTGCCAGCGGGACGCCCCAACGCAGTCGCGCGGCCACCGCGGCGCCACCCCAGCGGGCGTCCTCGACCCAGCCTAAGCTGGATCGTCCCCTGCTCGAGCGAGCGGATACTCGCCTCATGGGTGCGTCCCGGTCCCTTGCGGATCACCACCGTGCCGCCCCAGCCGGACGCCCGGTCACCGCCCCCGCCTCACCGGCCAACTCGAGCCGTGCGCAAGCCCGCGCGCGGCGCGAGGCCCTTTCCCGCGCCGGGAAACGAGCCGACCGGACCGCGGATCGGAGTCGTACCCGGGCGCCACGCACACCGGAACCGAGTTCCCCACGCACGCCGGACACCGCTGGCGGCTGCGGCTGCGGATGCGGTAGAACCCCGGACAGTGCCGGCGCGTCGACGGCCACGACGGCCAGTGCTTGGGTCAGCAGCAGCGAGCGCGCCATCGCCCCACGATCCGACGCCACGGGCGCTGGAGCGCGGCGTCAGGGGAAACGGATCACCGCCGTGAAGCCCACGGGGCGCATGCTCGCCCTCGCCCGGCGCAGCGCGCAGTCGGGCCGTGGTAAGGCCGCGGTCAACGCCCCAGCCACCACCGCCAGCCTCGCCCGCCAGGCCAATCCGCAATTGTCAGGCCGAGAATTGGCGCAGACCGTGCGTGCGCAGCGGAGTACCAACGGGTCCGCCGGGAGCCGGCGGAGTCAGCCGGTTGGACGCATCCGTCCGGGACGTGAGCACCAGGTCGGCGCCGCGGCTGATCAGCCCTGGAAGGTCGGCCTCAGCGAGACCGCGCAGGGCCAGTTGGTCACCGGCACGCGGGTCGGACGCAGTCGTTCCGTGACGGGCGACGAGCCGAGCGTCTGTCGCGATGTCACCGGCACCGAATACATGGGCGCCGAAATCTTTCGCGAATTCTGTCAGGCCGAGCCACCTCAACCGGTCGCCAAGGTCCGCACGACCAGCACCAGTCATGGCAACCGCGTCACCGGCAACGAGGTCGGTCGCTCGACGAAGGTGACCGGTGACGAGCCCGGCACCTGCAAAACGGTAACCGGGACCGAGTATCTCTCCGCCGAGCAGGCGAGTGCCTTCTGCGGGGTCGAACTGCCGGGGAACCCACGCCGTCCCGGACAGGCCCAGACGCGCGCCGGTCGCCCTGTTTCCGGGGTGATGGTCGGACTCTCCGAACGGGTTACGGGCAATGAGTCCGGCGCCGGCATCGTGCCCACGGGCAGCCAGTATCTGACCAACGAGGACCTCCCGAATCGCTCGGCGGCCGGACTTCAGCACGTCCCCCCCAAGGTCAACCAGACCCAGACCCTGAGCGGCGGCACCGTGACCGGGACGCGCGTCGGTCGCAGCGCCAAGTTGACGGGCGACGAGCCTGGCAGTTGTCGCCTGGTCACCGGGGACGAATACGTCGGACGCGAGCAGTATGCCGAGTTCTGCGACAGTGCGCCTCCGCCGACCGAGCCGCCGAAGGTTGGCCACTCCACGACCACGCGGGGCCTGGTCGTCTCCGGGACGCAAACCGGCCGCTCGAGCCGGGTGACCGGCGATGAACCCGGCACCTGTAAGACCGTGACCGGAACGCCCTATGCGGGACTTGAGCAGAGCGCGACTTATTGCGAGCCCACACAGCAACGCGCGATGGCCGAACGGATCCCTCCGATGGCCGCTGCCATGGGTGCGCGCATGACAGGCATGCAACCCGGCATTGGAGGCATCATGACGGGCGCGGAACAGGGTGCGTGCGAACCGGTGACCGGGACGCCCTATGTCGGAGTCGATCAATACGAAGCGGCGTGTGGCAATGGCGCCCTACCCGGCCAAGCCGATTTTCCGCAACCCATCGACGGTGCGCCCTGGCAGAGTTTCAGCGTGAATTCGCCGGCCCGGCAGGCCTTTCAGGCCCGCCAGTCGGGCGCCGTGACCGGGACGCTCTACGAGCAGGAGGGTCGTATCACCGGCCCTTTTGGGATGGGCACGGGCAAGATCACCGGAACCGAGCAATTTCGCTTCAACCGGAATCAGTCCGTGCCCACCAGTCTCCTCGCACCCGAGGTCCTAGCCGGCGCACCCGACAGCGCTGACCCCTCGGTCGCCACGGCCGCGCCACCGGTCCGCTCGCGGGTGACGGGAGAGGGACAGGCCGCCGGCACCAAGATCACCGGGGATGACTGGGAGCGCGGGGAACGCGTGACCGGAACCGAGGGCGTCTCCGCGCGCCGCCGCAATCCGACCCGCCCGGGCCCGCTGACGGCCATGGCCGCGATGAAGGCGAAGCGCAACGAAGAGGTCCCAGCACCGGTCAGCCGGGTGACAGGCGCCAGCGGGAATACCGACCGTGGTTCCTTGATCACCTATTCGGGGGGCGCGCGCGGTTAAGGCGACGCCATGCGTCGAGCCGATCGCGTTGAACCCTCGTTCAGCCATCAACCAGGATCCGCACGAGACACCGAGGCCATGTCGAGCAAACGCCGACCAACCCGATCAAGCCTGATCTGGTCCAGCCAGTCTGGACCGGTCGCCGCGCCGCGCTATCGTCCGCGCACGCCGGCGCCGGCACCAGAGGGCACCGTCGGGCCTGACACCGAACCGCGCGCGACGGAGACCGTGGGGCGGGCAGCCCGCATCCGCGCGCCACGGCCGGTGGCTCCGGCGTCGCGCGACCAGCGGGCGCGGCGCGAGCCCAGACGGCGCACCGCGGAGGCCGCCACGCAACCGGTGGTGCCCGCACGGCCGGCGAATCCGGTCGCGGCAGGATCCGAGAGCGGGCTTCATCCGCTCACCGATCGGGCCATGAATCGGCGGCTGCGTGACTACGAAGAGCGGACCAAACGGGCGTTCGATGACATCGTGCCGGTGCTCAAGCGTCTGTCCGCGCTGGGCTGGACACCGGATTTCGAGCACCAGGCGCAACGCATTGCCGAGGCGGAATTGGGGTTTCAACTGCCGAGCCGGTTGCTCGAGGATGCCTGGGTCGCCGGTCTTGATATCCGGACCCTGTTCGCCTGGACCGTTTTTGAGACCTACCGGCGGATGGCCGACGAGTTCTTTTTGAATGACCCGCTGTGCGGCCGCGACACCGAGGGCTTCGACCAGATGATCCAGGACTGTGGATTTCATCTGTTCGACGTGACCCCGTGCGCCGATGGGCGACTCGCGCATGCCGTCAGCTATGTCCTGCGCCTGCCCTTCGCGGCGGTGCGCCGTAAGTCCTATGCGGGGAGTTTGTTCGACGTCGAGAACACGGTCGCGAAGTGGGTCGAGGTGGAACTGGGGCGTTACCGGGAGGGTAAGCCCAACACCGCCGATACCCCGACACGCTATCTCAAAGCGGCGATCTATCACTACAGCTCGGTCGATCCAACGCATCAGGGATGCGCGGCCCATGGCTCGAACGAGGCGGTCGCGGCGACTGCCGCGATCGAGCGACTCTCGGCGTTTCGCGAGGCCGTTGAGAACAGTTTTTGCTGTGGCGCCTCGGTCGCGCTCTTGCTGATCGGCCTCGATACGGATACGGATGCGATCCGCATTCACCTGCCGGATGCCATGGGTCAGCTGAGTCCAGCGCAAGGCGTCGACGCGGCCAAGGTGCATGCCATGACGCGTGACCTGTCCGCGGAGGCGGCGCGCTCACGCATCGCTGAATTGGTGCGGACGCACGCACCCGCATCGGCCGACGCCGGGATGGTGCGCCTCGCGGCCCAGTTGATCGAGAACAATCTGTCGCAGATCGATTACGTCCGCCAGTATCAGGGTGGGCATTACCCGGACATCGGGCATGCCGAGCGCTTCGTGGGAGCCGGGATCGGGTTCGAGGAGATCCAACTGCGCAATCTCACCTACTTCGCCTATCTCGATACGGTGGAGGAAGGGGCGGCTGATCTCGATGTCGGCTGCACGATCTTTCGTGGACTCAATGTCGCGCATGGCCTGCCGATCCCGGTCGTGATCCGCTTCGACTATCACGGTCGGGTGCCGGGTGCCCGCGACCGCGCCGTGCAGCGGTGCCAACGGCTCGATCTGGCGCTCGCCGACCGCTTCGAAGGTCTCGCGGCGCAAGGGATGTTGCATCGCCTGCTCGCGGTGCGCGACCGCGATGCGGAATCCGGGATCGAGGTCATTGGTGACTCGCTCGGCCTCATCGTTGCGGAGGGACACTGAGATGAAGATCTGCCAAGTCGAACGGCCGCTGGTCTCGACCAATCGCATCGCGGGCTTCGAACACAAACACCTGCTCGTGGTTCGCGACGGCAGCTCCCGACAGGTCGCAGTGGATTCAGTGGGTTGCGTACCGGGTGACTGGGTGATCTGTGTCGGCAGCTCCGCGGCGCGCGAGGCGGCCGGCAGCAAGGAATATCCCAGTGACCTCACGATCGTCGGCATCATCGATCACTGGCCGCCCGAGAGTGCCGGCGACGATGGAGCGGATCGACCGCGGCCCAAGTCGACCTGAGTCGCGGCGGTCACTCGGCAACATCACCCGCACGGGAGAACCGGACGTGGAAATCAGGAAAGTTGTCGGCTCCATCGTCTGTACCCATCGCAACGGGGGGCTGGGACATCTGGATCTGCGGCTGTTGCAGGATCTGAAGGGACAATATGTCGTCGCCACGGATCCCGTCGACGCCCGCGTCGGTGATTGGGTCTTCGTGGTCAGCGGCTCGGCGGCGCGCTACGCGATGGGGAACGCCGCGATCTTGACCGACCTGACGATCGGCGGGGTCATCGATCACTGGGAAACGGAGGAAGCCGCGGCCATCCAGCCGACCGCGTCCCTCCCCGCGCGGGCGGCATGAGCCGCGGCATTCGGAGTTGGATCGGCTGGAGCGATCCGCGTGAACGGACAGGGTTGAACCTGAATTGAAGACTATCGGGCCGCAGCGCCCGCGGCGACTTGGTACACAGAGGAGACACGTACGATGGCAAGCGACAAATTCGGAATCGCGCTCGGGATGATTGAGACCCGCGGACTGGTTCCCGCGATCGAAGCGGCGGACGCCATGACCAAGGCCGCCGAGGTGCGTCTGATCGGGCGTGAGTTCGTCGGCGGTGGTTACGTCACGGTGCTGGTGCGCGGTGAGACCGGCGCGGTCAACGCCGCGGTGCGTGCCGGCGCGGATGCCTGTGAGCGCGTCGGCGATGGTCTGGTCGCCGCGCACATCATTGCCCGCCCGCACCGCGAGGTGGAGCCGATCCTGCCCGTCGGCGGCCCCGCGACCGACTAAGCGCGGCGGGAGCACCTGATCCAAACCGGCCGCCGTGGGCGGTCCGTGAATCCATTTCGATACACAACAACTGAGTGGAGAAGACAATGGCCAGTGAGAGCTACGGGATTGCCCTGGGGATGATTGAGACCCGCGGACTGGTTCCCGCGATCGAAGCGGCGGACGCCATGACCAAGGCCGCCGAGGTGCGTCTGATCGGGCGTGAGTTCGTCGGCGGTGGTTACGTCACGGTGCTGGTGCGCGGTGAGACCGGCGCGGTCAACGCCGCGGTGCGTGCCGGCGCGGATGCCTGTGAGCGCGTCGGCGATGGTCTGGTCGCCGCGCACATCATTGCCCGCCCGCACCGCGAGGTGGAGCCGATCCTCAACAGGACCCTGCCCGCGGCGGCAGACTGAGCATCCGCCAACCGAGCCTTGAGCCGCCCGTCATAGGCGGCACGGGTCAGACTGCATGAGACACGTCCGCATACATCCTCGTACCCTCGGCTATCTTGGCCGCGCCTTGAGCTTGGAGCTGTCCGCGGTTCAGCAGTACATGACGCAGGCCTCGCTCGCCGAGGCCTGGGGCCTGACCGAGGCGGCAACACGTTTCCGTGAGGAAACGGTCGAAGAGATGAAGCATGCCGAGCGAATCATTCAGCGGATGCTCATCCTTGGCGTGGCACCCAATGCGTCGCAGTTGCGACCGGCAGGGGTGGCCCGCAATCTCGTCGATCTCCTACGGCAAGATGCCGTGTTGGAGGCTGAGATCATTGCGCTCTATCAGGAAGCGGTCACCTTCTGTCTGCGCATCGGCGATCAGGCAAATGGAGAATTCTTCCAGGGGCTACTCCAGGACGAAACCGTCCATGCCCAAGAGCTCGAACAGTGGCTCATCGCACTCGGCGTCCCGCGTGTTCAGGACCGCAACGAACGCGCCTATTTCTGAGGGAGTCGCCGCATGAAGCAAGAATGGAGCGAGCGTCAGCGCCCACCGCGACTCGAGCGCCGCTTGGAATTCCCTGATTACGAGGCCACCCGCGCCTTCCTCGAACGCGCGGCTGAACTGTCCGAACAGAGCGGGGTCTACCCCGATCTGAGCTTTGGACGCACCTATGTCAACGTCACCTTGCATGCGCCGGACGGCGCGACGGAGGTGGATGACACCTTGCATAGGTTTGCCCGCGATCTGGATGTCTTGGTCGCGCCAGCAGATGATGTGAGTGCCGCTCCCGCGTCTCGAGACGGATCGGCATCCGCCTGATCCTCCACGGCTCACCAGCACCCAGGGTGAGTCCATCACACCGCTTGACCGACTGCCAGCGAGTGATTCCAAATGTCCGATCCCAAGAGTGGTGAGATCCCGCTAGAACCTGAAACCAACGATGGCGCGTCGTCGCCGCAGGACCAGGGCACGGCCGCCACCTCACCTCGCACGCCCCGTCCGTCCGCGAGCAAAACCGCGCCGACGACACGTCCGCGCACCCCAAAGACCCCACGAGCCGCCCCGAACACCCGCGCGGAGCCGGAGCCGCGACCGGCAGGCTTACCGCAACGACCGCGCGTCTGGCCCGATTGAGACACCGCTGGTGAGCGGACCGGACCTGCCACGCGAGGTCGTTGGCCAAACCGAAGCGGTGAACCGATTCGTTCGCCATGCGACTTTGCGGCAACTCCAGCTCCTCGAAGCGATCGTGCGACTGGGTAGTTTTACCCGCGCGGCCGAGGAGATGTTTCTCACGCAGCCGACCGTTTCGATGCAAATCAAGAAGCTGACTGAAACCGTCGGGATGCCCTTGTTCCTGCATGTCGGGCGCAATGTCGAGCCGACCGACGCTGGGCGCGAGGTCTACGACACCTGCAAGGGCATCCTGCGTTCGCTGGGGGATCTTGAGATCAAACTGGCCGATCTCAAGGGATTGAAGAGTGGACGTTTTCGACTCGGAGTCATCACGACCGCGAAATATTTCGCGCCCGAGTTGCTCGGGGGCTTCTGTGAGGTCTTTCCAGGGATCGACGTGTCGCTCAAGGTCACCAATCGCACGCGCATCATCGAGCGCATGGCGGCCAACGACGACGACCTCTATATCTTCGGTGAGCCCACGCATGCCGGCCTCGACGTCGAGGCCACCTATCTCGCCCCCAATCCGCTGGTGATCCTCGCCCGCAAGGATCACCCCCTAGTCGGCCAGTCCGGGATCAGCTTGGAGCGCTTGGCCGAGGAACGCTTCATCCTGCGCGAACCCGGGTCCGGGATTCGTGACGCGATCGCCCGGCGATTTACCGAACGCGGCATCCGGCCCAATGTCCGCATGGAACTTGGCAGCAACGAGGCCATCAAGCACGCGATCATTGCCGGGCTCGGGATCTCGGCGCTCTCGCTGCATACCCTGACACTCGATGGTGGAGCGGGCCGGTTGGCCATGCTCGATGTCGAGGGCTTCCCGATCGAACGCGCCTGGTATCTCGTCCATCCTAAGGGGCGAGATCTCTCGACCATTGCCAAGACCTTTCTGGCCTACGCCGTCGACCGCGAGGGAGAGATCCGCGCGAAGCTCGCGCACACGGACGCACAGCTCAGGGCCTGCCGCTCGACCTGAACGGCGCTCGATCCTCAACCCCGATCCTCGCTGGGCGCCGCCCGCGTGTTCCTCTCAACGCGTCTTTGCCCCCAGCCGGGCACAGCGTCGATCCCGTTCCGGCCCAGGGGGGAGACGCCTGGCCAAGGCGAGGGCGCGCGCCAGATCACGCGTGCGATGCTCGTGGTACTTGGCCAATTCCGTGCGCGCGGTCGCATCGTCCGCCGCATCGAGCTCCTCCCAGATCGCGCGCGCCTGCTCCCAGTCGCCGCGACGACGATGCAGCCGCGCTAACTCCAGGAGTCCCGCGTGAGTCAAGCGCCGGCGTCCGGACTGGAGCAAGTCAAGCGCCTGCTCGGTGCGACCCCGTGACTGATGATAGGCCGCAATCGCGCGGATATCCGCCGCGTGCGCAAGCGGATCCGCAAACACCGCACCGAGCCGTGGGAGCAGCGCCGCCAGGGAGAGCAGATCCCAGCGATTGTGTCGCATCACCCCCGCCAAGGGCGCCACCGCCCCCTCACGCAACCAGTCCAACCAGGCCGCCGGCGCCGCCGCACCGGGGAGGTCATCCTGGCGGACGAACCCCAACAGCCGCTGTTCGACGCTCGCGAGTCGGCAATCCGCCCAGACCCGGCCATAGGCGCGCCGCACCGGTTGGAGCAGGTCCAGATGCGGCACGTCTGGGAAGGGATCGCGCAGACCGGCCAGACGAAACCGCGTGGTCAGCAACGGAATGTCGAAAGCGCGTCCGTTGTAGCTGATGAGAAGCGCGCGTGGTTGCAATTCGGCGGCGATCGCATCCAGGTAGGCCGGTTCGGCATCGAGACGCGTCAGGAGATACTGGCGCAGGGTCCAACCCTTGGCATGGCCACGCAGGAATCCGCACACGAAGGCCCAGGTGCCCGTGCCGCCGGCGAGACCGCTCGTCTCGGTATCCAAGCAGAGTAGCTCCCGCCCCAGCGAGGCACCGGACAGGGGTTCGAGCACCCGCGGCGCGGGCCCGCCGTGATCGAGTGCCGCCAGCGCGCTCGCGCACCCGTCCGGACCGAGTGCGACCTGACCGTGCCGTTCGCGTGCACCGAATTGCCGTTCGAGACGGAGAACACCAGGCGCCACCTCCACCGCGCCGAGCGCCTCGACCAACGCGGCACCGCCAGACCTGGAGTGGGTCTCAACGCGCGCGCGACCGAGCGTCAGACGCTGCAGCCGCGCGGCCAGGGAGGGAGCTGGCGCAGTCGGCGCTGTCGCACCCGCAGGGGGCGATCCCCGCAAGCGCCCGAGACGGTCCTTGAGACTCAGCTGGCTCATCCGGCAGACAGCACATCAGACCGATCCGCGGCGGATTCCCAGGCACGGGGCTGGGTCACGGCATCGAGAAGGGCCAGCACCCGTTGCGCGGCCGCGCGTGGGGTCACGGCAAGCGTCTCATCGCTCTGCAGGACCGGCCCAACGCAAGCGGGACAGCCGCTGCGACAACCACAATGGGTCACCAGATCCAAGGCATCTCGGACCAAGAGCGCCGCATCGTCGAAGAGCGGCGCCGACAGCCCGACGCCGCCTGGATAGTTGTCGTAGAGGAACAGCGTCGGCTCAAACCGCGGCTCGGCGCTCGGCTCCAAGGGCTGATGATCCGGTCCACGCAACTGCCCGCGCCCCGCGTTGCCCACCACGGCGAACCAGGTCCCCTGCGCGTCCCCAACCGAGCGTCCGAGATCCTGGATCTCGGCCATTGCCCGTAACGCGGCGATGTGATGCAGCGCATAGGCCGCGCCCAGAAAGCCGTCGATCGCCTGCTGACGATCAGGCAGCGCCCGGTCCAGGGCCTGAGGCGCGATCTGCCACCAGACCGCCGTTGTGTGCATCTCCTGGTCTGGCAGGTCGATGTGCCCATAGCCGACGTTGTCATGGCTGTAGTAACGAATCTTTTTGTATCCAGGATAACGACGCACCAGATGCACCTCGCCCTGGGCCGTCGCGCCCTGGCCTAGGGCGCGGCCTTCGAAGCGGGCGAGAATCTTCAGCCGCGTGTAATCGATCGCATCGGTGTAATAGTCCGCGCGGGTGCGGGTCACGAAGGCCTTGCGCCCGATCCAATCGAGCCGTTCGACTTGATAGGGTTGGGACTGGATCATGTAGATGGCCCCTTCGTAGAGCGTACCGGGCGCGCTGCTGTAGTCGACCTCGGCGATCACCCGCTGGGCACCCTCCGTGGTCTCGATGACGACGAAATTCCCCTCGGCGACCGAGCGCAGCGAGACCGCGTTGGCGGGATAGCTGTCGGCGATCCAGAACCAGCGCCCGCCCTGATGCTGCAGCACCCCCTCATCACGCAGGTAACCGAGCATCTCGCCGAGATCCTCGGCACCAAAGGATTCGCCATCGTGAAACGGCAGTTCGAAGGCCGCGCACCGGACATGCTCCATCAGGATCAAGAGTTGATCAGGATGGATGCGCGCCTGCTCGGGCGAGGCCCCGAAGAAGAACTCAGGGTGACGCATCATGTATTGATCGAGCGCGTCGCTGGTTGCGACCATCACCCCCAGACTGGGTTTGAGCCGCCGTCCGGCCCGCCCGAGTCGCTGCCAGGTTGCGGCGATCGTCCCCGGATAGCCGTTCAGGATCGCGACATCCAAGGCGCCGATGTCGACACCCAGCTCCAGGGCCGAGGTGCTGACCACCAGATCCACGGCACCGTCGCGCATCGTCTGCTCGGCCCGACGGCGCTCGCTCGGCAGATAACCGCCGCGATAGGCCAGCACCCGGGCCGGCTTGCGCGGGTCGCGGTCAAAGACGTCCTTCAAGTATTTCGTGATGACCTCGACCATGAGGCGCGAGCGCGCAAAGATGATGCTCTTCAGACCCAGTGTTGTCGCCGCGCGCGCGATCCGCGTGGTTTGGGAGCGAGCCGAGGCGCGGATCCCCAAATCAGGATTGATGACCGGCGGATTCCAGAGCAGCAGATGACGCTCACCCTGCGGCGCACCCGACTCGGTGAGCGCCACGACGGGCTCACCACAGAGCCGCTCGGCCAATTCGGCTGGATTCGCGATCGTCGCCGAGGTGAAGAGGAAGGTGGGTTGCACGCCATAGAAGCGACAGACCCGGCGTAACCGCCGAAACACATTAGCGACATGCGAGCCAAAGACGCCCCGATAGGTGTGCAACTCGTCCACGACGACGTAGGCCAGACCCTCGAAGAACTGCGCCCACTTGGTGTGATGCGGCAGGATCGCCTGATGCAGCATGTCCGGATTGCTGAGCACGATATCGCCGCGCGTGCGCACGGCCTTGCGCGCATCCCCCGGAGTATCCCCATCGAAGGTGAAGGCCTTGACGCCGGGACCACCGGCGGCTTGAATCGCCCGGCTCAACGCCATCAATTCAGCCGCCTGGTCTTGGGCCAGCGCCTTGGTGGGGAAGAGATAGAGCGCCTTGTGACCACGCGACAGCACCGCATCGAGCACGGGCAGGTTGTAGCACAGGGTTTTGCCCGACGCCGTGGGGGTGGCAACGACCAGATGCCGCGGGGTCCGTGCAAGTTCCCAGGCCTGGGATTGATGGCTATAGAGGCGTTCGCGCCCACTGGCACGCAGCGCCGCGGCAAGCGCCGGCGCCAATTCCGCGGGCAGGTCACACCAGCGCGCGTGCCGCGCCGCTTGGGTCGTCGCCCCGACGATCCGACCTCGGTGGCCCTTGAGTAAGTGGTTCCGCAGCCGTGTCAAGGGCAGGGATGCGCGCTCGGGGGGTGATCCCGACACCGTGCGCTGGACATCACGCGCACCCGTATCGGTCAGACTGTCGAAGACATTCAAGGGGCGTCGCCTCGGGCCATGCGCCAACCAATCGCTGCCATGATGATGTCGCGGCGGCGGCGATTCTGCAACCTGAGACCGGCCCCGCTCCCCTCGCCTCACCGCACGCGGGCATCAGGCCGCGGGTTCGCGGCAGCGCGACGAGCGGCGAATGACGCATTGCTGGTTTATGGCGAGTGCGGAAAATCCTATACTGCACGCAGTTTAGAACCGTCGAACAAACCAGAAGACGAAGAGGATCGCATGCACAACGGCACGACCATCACGCAGTTCATCATCGAGGAGCAACGCCACGTTGCGGGCGCCACCGGCGACTTCACCTCCTTGCTCAACGACATCGTCACCGCCTGCAAGGTCATCAGCAACATGGTGAACCACGGCGCCTTAGTCGGTGTTCTGGGCAGTGCCGAAAGCGAGAATGTGCAGGGCGAGACCCAGAAGAAGCTCGACATCCTGACCAATGAGGTCTTCATCAAATCGAATGAATGGGCGGGGCATCTCGCGGCCATGGCCTCGGAGGAGATGGACACCATCTATGACATTCCAGCGAAATACCCGCGCGGAAAATATCTCCTGACCTTCGATCCGCTCGATGGCTCCTCGAACATCGACGTGAATGTCTCGGTCGGCACCATCTTCTCGATCCTGCGCATTCAGGGCGGCGACGGCGCCCCGACCGAGCGTGATTTCCTCCAGGCCGGCACGCAGCAGGTCGCCGCCGGCTACGCGCTCTATGGACCCTCGACCATGATGGTCCTAACCACCGGGAATGGCGTGAATGGCTTCACCCTGGATCAGAACATCGGTGAGTTCATCCTCACCCACCCCAACATGACGATCCCCGCCGACACCCGCGAGTTTGCGATCAACGCCTCGAACAGTCGGTTCTGGGAGCCGCCGGTGCAGCGCTATGTCCAGGAATGTCTGGACGGCAAGGAAGGACCGCGCGGCGAGGATTTCAACATGCGTTGGATCGCCTCCATGGTCGCCGAGGTGCATCGCATCCTCACCCGTGGCGGAGTCTTCATGTACCCGATCGACAGCAAGATGAAGTCGAAGGGCCAGGGTGGCAAGCTGCGCCTGCTCTATGAGGCCAACCCCATGTCCTTCATCGTCGAGCAGGCCGGCGGCGGGTCCATCACGGGCACCGAGCGCATCATGGATTTGCAGCCGGAATCGCTCCATCAACGGGTTCCGGTCATCCTGGGGTCGAAGAACGAGGTCGAGCGCATCCTCGGCTACCATTCGGATTGACGCCCGCGCGCGCCGCGCCAACCCCATTGCGATGCGGGCCATCATGGCCGCGCGTTAGCGGTCGGCACCACGGTGCCTGATGCTCGGCGCACGCCCAGACTCGGCCTGCGTGCGGAACTTGGTCACTGTCCTCCGTCAAAGGTAACGAACGATCCCTGGTCGACCGACAGAAGCCTCCGGGCTCGTGACCGCACGTCTCGCCGGTCCGGCGAAACGCACTCAACCAACCGTGACTGAAGAGAGGAAGATCATGAAGGTGATGATGATTGGATCCGCCGCGCTGACCACGATCCTGGCCACCGGTGTCGTGAGCGCCGAAGCTCCGGCGAACCCCCATGCGGAAGAGGCGAAGGTGATCGTTCAGGAGTTCGCGACGACCCTGCAGGGCGAGCTGCAAGGCGCGATGCAAGCGGGTGGGCCGACCAACGCCATCGCGGTCTGCCAGGAGCGGGCGCCCGCCATCGCCGCTGAATTGTCCGAGCGCACGGGTTGGCAGGTCGCACGGACCAGCCTCAAACCCCGCAACCCGAATCATGTGCCGGACGCTTGGGAGGAGCAGGTCCTGGTTGAGTTCGACGCCCGCCGGGCCGCGGGTGAGGATGTGCAACCCATGGCCTTCGCCGAGGTCGTGGAAACGCCTGACGGGGAGACCTTTCGGTTCATGAAGGCGATTCCCACCGCCGAGGTCTGCATCCTTTGCCATGGCAGCGATCTCACGCCCGAGCTCGTCGAGGCGATCGATGAGCGCTATCCTGAAGACATGGCACGTGGCTATAGTCTCGGCGATGTGCGCGGTGCCTTCTCGCTCAGCAAGCCACTCTAAGCGACCGCACTGAGCCAGCAGCCCGGCGCTGGGGCGTCAGCGCCAGAGCCGGGCGTCGCAACCGATCGGTCAGGGTTCACCACTCGGAGCATGGGGGGGTCGCATGGAGGAGGCGCGTTTCGATCTCACCTATCGTGGTGAGGTTCTACCCGAAGCGGATCCGCTCGCGGTTCGCGCACGGCTTGCCGCGGCATTCAAACTCGACCCCGCTGGGATCGAGCGTCTGTTCGATGGCCATCCGGTCGTCGTAAAGCGGGATGTCGACGCCAGCACCCGTGCCCGCTATCAGGAACTCTTTCACCGCGCCGGTGCCCGGTTGATCGTCACCGCGCGACCGGCCGCGCCGCTGCAGCCCAGACCCAACGCGGCACACGCGGATCGGCAGCCAGTTGCCAGTGATCGCCCCACCACCCTCGCCCTCGCCGACTCAGACGACTTTCTCGAAGCACCACGGACGGTTAATATTGATCTCTTCGATACGAGCGAACTGAGTCTCGTGGAAGGGCAAAACTGGACACTCGCGGATTGCGAACCGCCGCCGACACCCATTCCGATTCCAGACCTCACTCACCTGACGCTCGCCGAGATGGAGCCTGTGGGCAAGCGCGGACGACCGGACGACTGAGACGTCAACCCCAGGACACAGCATGAGCACCGACTTTGATCATATCGTTATCGGGGCTGGCATCAGCGGCCTCGGTGCCGCCCATTTCGCGCGCCGAGCCGGGCATCGAACACTCGTCCTCGAGGCATCCGATCGCATCGGGGGCTGTCTGAACAGCTACCACTTCCCCGAACTCGGGTCGTTTTGGACCGAGGCAGGCGGTCACACCTGTTTCAACAGTTACGGTAACCTCTTATCGATCCTCGACGATCTCGGTTTAACATCACGCGTCCAAGCCAAGCAGAAGGTCGGTTATCTGCTTTGGCGGCAGGGACAGCGCGAGTCCATCCGCTCGGCGCTGCATCTCTGGGAGGCCGCGCGCTCCATTCCAAGGATCTTTCGCGCCCGCAAGGACGGGCGCAGCGTCGCCGACTATTACAGCGAGGTGCTGGGGCAGCGGAACTACCAGGATCTGCTCCGACATGCCTTTCAGGCCGTGATCTGCCAACCGGCCGACGACTATCCCGCCGAGGCCCTGTTCCGCCGCAAGCCGCGACGCAAGGATGTGATCAAGGCCTTCACCTTCGCCGAGGGCCTCTCGGCGATTCCACAGGCCATCGCGGCACAACCAGAGATCGAAGTGCGCACTGGGCAGCGCGTCAGCGAGATCAGGCGCGCCGACCAGGGCTTTCAACTCCAACTCGCTGAGCAGACCCTCGCCTGCAACCATCTCACCCTGGCGGTGCCGCCGGATGTCGCCCACGCACTGATCCCGGAGGGATTCGAGGAGGCCCGCGCCGCCATTGCCGATATTGGGGTCGCGCCGATCGAGACCCTGGTCCTGGTGTTTCGCAACGGGGAGATCGGCGTGAAACCGATCGCCGGTTTGATCGCCGTCGAGGATGCCTTTTACTCCGCCGTGTCACGTGATTTCCTCCCCGATCCCCGCTACCGTGGTTTTGCATTCCACTTCCGTCCGGGGGCCTTGAACGAAGAGGCGCGGATCGAGCGTGCCTGTCTGGCCTTGGGAACCACTCCACGACACATCGTCGCGCAGGCGCGCGTGACCAATCGACTCCCGGCGCTGAAACGCGGTCACGGCACGCGCATCGCGCAACTCGATGCGGCACTTGCCGGCACGCCGCTCGGGATCACTGGGAACTGGTTTCTCGGGGTCTCGATCGAAGACGCGCTCACCCGCAGCCGCAGTGAATGCGAGCGACGATTTCGTCACATCATGTGAGACGATCCCCACCGCTTGCCGAGATCCCTCAGCGACCCACCATGAGATCGAGCGATGTCTGATCCGCGACCGTCACGCCACCGACTGCGTCTGCGCCAGGAGTCGGCGCCCACCCTGACCCGCGGCGCCCGCCGCGCGGAGACCACTGCGATGCGGCCGCGCCAATCCCGTAGCTCGGTCGCCGTCCTGATCCTGCTGATCGGCTCGATCGGCTTCGCCGGGTTGCTCTCGGCCGAGGTCATCGGCAGTTTCTCGACCAAGTTCAAATGGCTCGGACCCAACGATCAGATCGTGATCGAGGTCTTCGAGGATGACGACATTCCCGGCGTTGCCTGCTATCTGAGTCGAGCAAAAACCGGAGGGGTGTCCGGTGCCGTCGGGATCGCGGAGGACACCTCGGACTCCGCGATCCACTGTGTTCAGATCGGCCCCATCGAGCTCGCGGAGGAGATCCGCAACGGCAAGCGCAACGGCGACGAGGTGTTCAAGAAGCGAACCTCGGTCCTGTTCAAGACGCTACAGGTGGTCCGCCTCTATGATGCCCCCCGTCACACACTGGTCTACATGAGCTACAGCGACCGGGTGATCGAAGGATCACCGAAGAACAGCATTACGGCCGTGCCCATCCGGCCCTGGCCGGATGGGGAGGACAGCACCTCCTCCGCGAACCGCTGAGTTGCACAGCGGCCGACCCGGGACGCGCCCTCATGGTGACTGCCGCGACACCATCCAGTCCCAGGCCTGACATCGAGCGCCTGCACTGTGGCAGCACCATCCTATACCGGTGCCGGCTGTCCGACGCAGCGCGACTCAATGCCCGGATTCACGCCAGGGTGTGTCGCTTGAGAGACGGTGATTTCACCGAGCGCAGCCATTTCGTCGGCGGCCGCTTCGAGAACCTCTATCTCGACCGCGACCGCATTCCAGAACTCGCCATCCTGCTCGAGCAGTCCCTGC
The DNA here is from genome assembly GCF_016583985.1 of Thiocapsa imhoffii. Taxonomy (GTDB): domain Bacteria; phylum Pseudomonadota; class Gammaproteobacteria; order Chromatiales; family Chromatiaceae; genus Thiocapsa; species Thiocapsa imhoffii. The sequence continues at coordinate 114,330 of NZ_NRSD01000006.1, forward strand.
GCCTCGCTGGCGCCATCCTTGAGCGTCCGCCCGAGCAACTCAGGTTTGGTTTTTGGCTGAACATCATGGCACCCGGCGATGCCACCTCCACCCACACCCATGACGAGAGCGATGAGTTGCTCTCCGGCGTCTACTATGTGGTCGCACCACCCGACTCGGGTGATCTCCTCATTCAGGACGAGACGGCCAGCATGCGGATCGCGCCGCGCGCCGGCACCCTGCTCTTCTTTCCACCGAGTCTTGCGCACGGCGTCGCAGCGAACCGCAGCGCCGCCACGCGCATCTCGGTCGGCCTGAATATCGGTCCAGGCCGCGCCTGATGGGTGACGTCATAGCCCGTCGATGAGGCCTCAGACCGCCCCGCTGAGCTGTTGCCGTTCCTTGATTTCACGTCGTTCCTGCGCTTCGACCGAGAGTGTCGCAACCGGACGTGCCTCAAGCCGCGCCAGGCCGATCGGCTCTCCAGTTTCTTCGCAGTAGCCGTAGCTGCCGTCGTCGATCCGTTTGAGCGCTTGATCGATCTTGTGAACCAGCTTGCGGCACCGGTCACGCGTGCGCAGCTCAAGGGCCTGATCCGCCTCGCGGGTCGCCCGATCAACGTCGTCACCCACCTCATGATGGGCACTGTCCCGTAACCCCGCGAGCGTGCCCTGCGCCTCCTCCAGGAGACTGTCGCGCCAGTTGAGCAACTTGGCGCGAAAATAGGCCAGTTGCTGGTCGTTCATGTACTCCTCATCGGGGCTCGGAACATAGTTGGAATTCAGCTCTTCAGCCATTGGGCTTGCCCTCCCCTCTTACTTGCAGCCTCGAAACCCAGAGACAGTCGTCAAACCGTTCATCACGCATTCAACCGCCTCGCTCCATCCCATGCTGTACCGCACCGGTCGCCAGTGTGCCAGTGTGCCAGTGCATCGTCCGATTCATCACCGAGAGCGGCATCTGTCCATTCCATCCTAGGGGCATCCGCAGCAGTCGACCCGGTGAACAGCGCCACCCGCACGCGACCGCACACCAGGAGACCACCGGCTCGGCACGAACGCGAGCCGGTTCGGTGATCCGCCATCTCTCACGGCACCTGCAATCATGCCACAGAGCGTTCAGCTTGGCCCGACCATGTCTCCACCAACCGGATCCACGCGCATGGATGGCAACGGTCCATCGCGCTCGGTGCGAACCGGGACGCTGCGATCGCCTTTTAGTGACCAAATTGGACTGTGATGACAGGACGCTGATTCTGCAATGCCGAGGCGTCCACTAACGGAGTCTCGGCCTGTCCCGTGTCAGGATCGCCGACAGGTCTTCAGGGGGCGAACCGCACTCAGTACGCCAACCCCTGGGATGCGGCCGCGGCGCTTCGATCCGCGGGATGTCGGTTGCAAGAGAAGATGTAATGATATTACATTATTTAGCGATACTGAGAGCAGGAATCCAGGTCGCGCTCACGACAGCGCATGAACACTCGCCCGCTTTTTCGGAGTTCAACCCATGCCAAGACCACTTGCACGGATCGCCATCGCCACGGCCTTGATGACGCCCGTTGCTGCATTGCCCTCAACGGAGCATGAGATCCGCGAGCTACGGTCGCTCATCGATGAGATGAAGACACAGTACGAACGTCGCATCCAGGAACTCGAATCGCGCCTCTCCAAAGCTGAGCAAGAAGCTCATCAATCCGCCCAGCGTTCCGAGGCGGCCGCGGCCCGTGCCGAAACGGCTGCACGGACCGCGGCCATCGAATCCCGCCCCATGACCGCGCCCACCGTGGTCGAACCCAGCGAAGCGCAGTCACCCAAGACCGTGTTGGGCGCCCTGACCTCCGGGACGGCCTTCAATCCCCAGATCTCGGTCTTCCTCGACGGAAACTATTATCACGACACCATCGGCGGCGAGGGGGGGAGCTTGGTGGGACGGGCGTTCCAACCCTCGCGGGTCTTCGGCGATCACGGACACGATCATGGACATGGCCATGATCACGGTGGTCACAGTCATGGCGCCCCGGTGAACGGCTTCAATTTCACCGAAGCAGAGATTGCGCTGACCGGAACGGTCGACCCCTATTTCGACGCCGCGCTGTTCCTCGCCGTGGACGGCGATGGCGGCGTCGAGCTGGAGGAAGCCTACTTTCAAACCCGCGCCCTACCGGCCGGCTTGCGGGTGAAGGGTGGAAAGTTCCTCAGTGATTTCGGCTATATCAACAAACAACATCCCCATCAGTGGGACTTCGCCGATCAGAACCTGCCCTATTTGAATCTCCTCGGCGACCATGGCTTGTTGGATACCGGTCTGCAGATCACCTGGCTGCCGAAGCTCCCGGTCTATACCCTGCTCGGCGTTGAAGCCTTTCAAGGCAATCAGGAGATCTTTGGCACGACCTTGGACGGCGGTGAGCAGACCGAGTTGGGACTCGGCCGCACAACAGATGGCCCCCGTCTCTGGACCGCGTTCGCCAAGGTCTCACCCAATCTTCCCACCCATCATGCCCTTCAGTTCGGTCTCTCCTATGCGCACAACACGCAGCATCAAGAGGTGCATGAGCACACGCATCAACACCGCCATGATGATCACCACGACCACGATCATGACCATGGACACGGACACGGACACGGACACGGACACGGACACGACCATTCTCACAGGGTCGTCGTCCATCGCAACGGACTCGCCGGCGATGCCTCGTTGTGGGGTGTCGACCTCGTCTACAAATACGATGGCGGCGGCGCATACGGCCATCGAAACCTCCTCTTCCAAACTGAATACCTGAGATCAATCAAAGACCTGACAGTGCGTTCAAGTGCGCATCCCGAGGCCATTGGATCGAATCGAACCTTCACCACCGATGGTCTCTATGCTCAGGCGGTCTACGGTTTCGCACCGCGTTGGACGACGGGGCTGCGCTATGACGTGCTCGGTCTTACCAACAAGATCAGTGGTGGACGCAACGACAGTTTCGGCTCATCGGACCGCTGGACCTTCGATGTCACCTGGAACCTGACCGAATTCTCAAGGCTGCGCGCCCAATACGCCTACAACAACATCCTCGAGAGCCCAGGTGAGCGGGAGCGCTTCGACGCCTTCTATCTTCAGTTCGTCATGGCTCTCGGCTCACATGGAGCACATGCCTTCTGACGAGGCCGGGCCGATGGGTCCGGCGCACCCGCAGTCCCGTGCGCGCCGGCACGCACCACTCGGATGACGATCACAAACGGAGTGAGATGTATGACGATCAGATCCTTCTCAATTGGAGTCCTCGCAGCCCTCCTGACCCTCACCGCATGGGGTTCGTTCGCCGCACCGCTCGAGGTGGTGGCCACCAGTCCCAGCATGGGCGCCCTCGCGCGCAGCATCGGCGCGGATCGCACCCGTGTCACCGTGCTTGCGTCACCGGATCGGGACCTGCACATGCTGCAAGCCAAGCCGACCATGATCAGGGCGCTACGCGATGCCGATCTGGTGGTCGCGATCGGCGCGGAGCTGGAAATCGGCTGGCTCCCCATGGCGATCGGCAGCGCCGCGAATCCACGCGTCCTGCCTGGCCAGCCCGGTTATTTCGAAGCCGCCGCGCAGGTCGACCTGCTGGACGTCGGCGCCCCGGCCGATCGCGCGCAGGGGGATGTCCACCCCGTCGGGAACCCCCATGTCAATATGGATCCCGAGCGCATGGTCCAGATTGCCCAGGCGCTCGCCGCGCAACTCGCCAGACTGGATCCAGCGGGTGCCGACACCTATCAGGCGAATGCTGAGCATTTCGCGCTGGCGGTGGCACAACGCATGCCCATTTGGCAGGAGCAACTTGCCGGTGCGCCCGGCGCGGTGCTCTATCATCGTGATGCCGTCTATCTCCTCGATCGTTTCAATGTCCCCTTGCTGGGGACCCTGGAGGAAATTCCGGGCGTGCCACCGACCGCGCGTCACGTGAAGGCCTTGCAAGATCAACTGCAAGGACGCTCGGGGATCATCATCTATGCGCCCTATCAATCGGTGCAAGCGCCAAACCGACTGGCTCGTGAACTCGGCTGGGAGGCCGTCAGTCTCACCCTGGAACCCCCCATGAACGCCGCGGGATCGGATTATCTCGACCACATCGATCGTTGGGTTCTGGCCTTGTCGCAGCCCCAGTGACGCCCGCCCTGCTGCGGGTCGAGGAGCTGGTCGCCGGCTACGGCAAGCCGGTCGTCGGCCCCGTCTCCCTGACGCTTGAACCCGGCGAGGTGGTCGGACTGTGGGGGGCGAACGGCAGTGGGAAATCGACTCTGCTCAACGCCATCGCCGAGCAGGCCGACATCCTCTCCGGTCGTATCCGCCGTGCCCCCGCACTGACGTTGGCCTATCAAGCACAGCACCCGGTTCGCCTCGCCACGCTGCCACTCACCGGAGCCGAGTTCCTCCGCTACGCCGACGCCTCCAGTACAGGGATGCCGGCCGCCTTGCAGCGGGGACTGCGCCGGCGCATCGATCGCCTCAGCGGAGGTGAGTACCAGCTCCTCTGCGTCTGGGCGGCGCTCGCCGGTCACGCCGAGCTCGTGCTGCTCGATGAACCGACGAACAATCTCGACCCCGAGCGCGAAACCCTGTTGGTAGAGATGCTGGCCCCCGGGCGAGCCGCGCCGGGTGTTGCGGTGAGGGCGACCCGAGCGCGGCGCGCAGTCCTGGTTGTCAGCCATACGCGCGCCTTCCTTGAACGGGTCTGCTCCCGCGTTATCGAGATCACCGGATGCTAGCGCTGCTGTTCGACCCCTTGTTTCGGCTCCCGCTGATCACCGGCGTCCTCATCGCCCTCTCCCTGCCCCTCATCGGTGCACTGCTGATGCTGCGGGAAGAGTGGCTGGCCGCCTTCGGACTCGCGCACCTGGCGGCCGCAAGCGCGCTGCTGGGTCTCGCGATTGGGATCCCGGCCGTCCTCGGCGGCCTCCTCGGAGCGGTTGCCGGGGGTGCCTTCAAGTTTTTGACCCAGGCGCGTGGCAACCTGGTCTACGGCTTCATGGTCCTGCTCGGCTGGTCGGCACTCGGCCTGATCGCGGCCAATACGACCCTGGGTGCGGCACTCGGCCACGCCCTGATCGAAGGCCAACTCTATTTCGCCGGCCTCCTCGAGGTCGCCGCCGCCGCGCTACTGGCGGTGATCACGCTGATCATGCTGCCGCGCCTGATGCCAGCCCTCATCCGTGCCCGCCTCTTTCCCACGCACGAGCTGGCGAACCGCCTGCCGCGACACCGTTGGCACCTGCGTTTCGATTTACTCGCCGCGCTCGCCATGGCGATCGGGACCGCGACCATCGGGCTCATGGGCGCCTTTGCCTTGGTTCTGGTCCCAGCCTGGATCGCCTTTCGGGTCGCCCCCGGATGGCGCTGGACGCTCGCGCTCTGCGCCTTGTGCGGTTGCGGAGGCTATCTGCTCGCCTACCTGCTGGCACTGCGGCTCGATCAGCCATTCGGACCCTTGCTGGTCGCGGTCCTCCTTGGGTTCGCCGCGCTCGCCGCTGCCGTGCCGTGCGCGAGACGCCCGCTCTGAAGGGGGGCGCGTCGGTGCTGATTGTCAGCCGGACCCTAGATGGCTCCGGGCCGGAGCCGGTGGAGGGCGAGTGCGCCGGCCGAGGTTGCCCACGCCTCAACAGCCCGCGTTCTCCGAGAGGGTCGCGAGCGTGTTTTCGATGACACCCCGGGCACGGTAGAGACCGATCAAGGTCTTCGCATCCGTGATGGTCCCGTCATCACACCAGTCGAGGGCCTGGGCAAGTGACAACCAATGGACCTCGATCAGCTCATCCGGCTCATGCGCGAGCGGTTTGCGCACCAAGCCCCGTGCCAGCCAGAGGGTGACGATCTCGGTGAAGACGCCGGGTGAGCTGTGCATCCGCCCGAGGTCCGTCCAATGTTCGGCGAGCAGGCCGGCCTCCTCGGCCAACTCACGCGTCGCGCTCCCCAGCGGGGTTTCGCCCGCGTCGAGCTTTCCCGCCGGGAGTTCCCAAAGCCATCCGTCGGCGGCATGACGGAACTGGCGCAGTAGACAGACCCGGTCTTGGTCGTCCAAGGCGACCACAGCGGCACCACCGGGATGGCGGATGATCTCCAAATCGACCTCGCGCCCCGGCGGCTGCTCCGATGGCAGACAAACGGTCTCACGGGTAACCTCGATCACGCGTCCCTCGAAGATGGGCTCACGCTTCAGGATCCGGGCAGTGGACATGGCAAAGCTCCTCACATAGCAGGCGGGCGGGCGCTCAGGCGTGACCGCTTCACGCGGCACGGCAGTCAGGCCGCGGTCGCCTTCTGATCGCCGATGCCCGCGCGATCGTTTCGGTTTGGAGTGAACAGCCCGCGGGCACTAAACTGGCGAACCGAGCCGGACTTCTCCTGGACGGGGTTTTCCAAGACAACACGACCAATCGACGACCCGAGCGGATAGCGAACGTGACACAGAATACCATCCTCCTGAGCCTCACCTTCGCGGTCTATTTCCTGGTGGTCGGCCTGATCGGCTGGTACGCCTATCAGCGCACCAAGGATCTGTCGGATTTCATCCTCGGCGGTCGGCGACTCAGCAGCGGCGTCGCCGCCCTGAGCGCGGGCGCCTCGGACATGAGCGGCTGGCTGCTGCTCGGACTACCGGGGTTCGCCTATGCCGCCGGACTGGAGTCGATCTGGCTGGCGGTGGGTCTGTTACTCGGAACCTGGGCGAATTGGCGACTGGTTGCGGCACGACTGCGCGTCTTCAGCGCGGCCTATGGCAACGCCTTGACCCTGCCAGAGTATTTTGCGCGACGCTTCGAGGATCAGGGCGGCTGGTTGCGCGGGGTCGCCGCGTTCTTCATCCTGCTCTTCTTCCTGCTCTACACCAGCGCGGGGCTGGTCGCTGGGGGAAAACTGTTCCAGTCCGTCTTCGGGCTTCCCTATCTCTGGGCGGTCTCGATTGGGGCCCTCACCATCATGCTCTACACGGCCGTTGGTGGCTTCTTGGCCGTCTCTTGGACCGACGTCCTCCAGGGTGTGTTGATGGCGCTGGCCCTGGTGATCGTCCCCTGGATCGCCTTTTCCCAGGTCGGTGACCCGACGCTGGCCTTCGAGGTGATCGAGGCAAGCAATCCCAACCTCCTCGACCCCTTCACCCGGGCCGATGGGACCGCGCTCGGCATCCTGGGCATCCTCTCGCTCGCGGCTTGGGGTCTCGGTTATTTCGGTCAGCCTCACATCCTCGCCCGCTTCCAAGCCATCGCCTCGGCACGTCAGGTCCCGCTGGCCCGCTGGATCGCGGTGAGCTGGGTCGCCGTCACGCTCACGGGCGCGACGCTCACGGGGCTGGCCGGCATCCTGATCATCGAACAACCGCTGACAGCCGAGGCCCGCGAGACGGTCTTCATCCTGATGGTTGATGTGCTGTTCCATCCGCTGGTCGCCGGCTTCCTGCTGGCCGCGATCCTGGCGGCCATCATGAGCACCGCGGACTCACAACTCCTGGTCTCCTCATCAACCTTCACCGAGGATCTCTATCGCACGGTGCTGCGTCGCCAGGCTGGAACACGTGAGTTGGTGGCCGTCGGGCGCCTCTCCGTCCTGATTGTGGCCGCCGCGGCCTTTTGGTTCGCCATGGACCCCGAGGCCATGGTGCTCGACCTGGTCGCCTATGCCTGGGCCGGTTTCGGTGCGGCCTTTGGACCGGCTTTGGTCCTGTCACTCTACTGGCCGCGAATGACTGGACTGGGTGCGCTCGCCGGGATCACGATCGGCGGTTTGACCGTTCTGGGCTGGCGTCAACTCGATGGCGGACTCTTTGATCTCTACGAGATCGTCCCTGGAATACTCTTCTCGACCCTCGCCATCATCCTGATCAGCCGCCGCGATCAAGCTCATCACAGCCGCTTGAGCGCGCGGTTTAAGAAGGTCGAAAAGATGCTGCGCAAGGAACTGGCATGAGACCAACCAGCGGGGACCCGAGCGACGATGAAGCAGTGCGACGTGATGGGTCGTCACGCCAGCCCCAGGAGCAGACCGAGCTCTTGATCGCCTACGGCCATGATCTCGAGCGGCTGCCGCCAACCTGTGACCTGGGGGTGAAGACCGCGCGCTTGCAGCACTGGCTCGCACAACGCGGGATTCGGTATCCCGGCTGAGCGGCGCCTTGACGGATCGGGTGCGCGAACGGCCCCGTCCGTGACGGTCATCGGTTTGTCATCGGTTGGCCATAACATAGCGCCAAACGGAAACGGTCGTGGCGCATCGGGCGGCCCCGACCATCCACTGAGGTACGGGCAAACAACCATGACGACCATCCTCGTTGTCGATGACGAGCCAGACATCCGTGAACTCATTCGTTTCGCGCTCGAAGGCGCGGGGCATCGTGTACTCGAAGCAGGCCATGCCGATGAGGCCCGGCGCCTGCTGGGCAGCGACAGCCCGGATCTGATCCTGCTCGACTGGATGCTCCCGGGCCGCTCCGGTCTCGAGTTGGCTCAGCAACTGAAGCAGAATCCCAAGACTCGCACCGTGCCCATCATCATGGTGAGTGCGCGTGGTGAAGAGGATGACCGCATCAAGGGGCTCGAGACCGGCGCGGATGATTACATCGCCAAGCCCTTCTCACCGCGCGAGCTGGTGGCCCGTGTCAAGGCGGTGTTGCGGCGGGCGCGTCCCGATGATCTCGCCGACGACATCGAAATCGGGGGGCTGCGCATCGACCATATCAGTCATCGCGTGACCGCGTCGGGCCGCCCCATCGAGATCGCACCGACCGAGTATCGCCTCTTACACTTTTTCATGACTCATGCCGACCGCGCCTTCAGTCGTTCGCAACTGCTCGACCACGTGTGGGGGGATCAGGTGTACGTCGAGGAACGAACGGTGGATGTGCACGTTCGGCGATTGCGCAAATCACTGGAGCCGTCTGGTCACGACCGACTGCTGCAGACGGTGCGTGGTGTTGGCTACCGTTTCTCGGACAAAACCTGACAGGCTTGGCCAGTCAATCATACAGCCGCGGCGGGTCTTTGCACGGCGCATTCCGCGAGGAAATCGCGCTCTTGGCGATCACACTTGGCTTGGCCATTGGGCTGGGACTGCTGTTCGCACATGGATCTTGGTTCGCGCTTGCCCTCATCTTGGCCTATCTGCTGCGCCATCTCTATCGCCTCGCGCATCTCACCCTGCTCATCCAGCGCCACCATCGCCTCGCCCCGCCCTTTCCGAGCGGTCTCTGGGGCGAAATCTATCGCGCCATCGCGCAATACCAGCAACGTGGTCGACGCGGACGCAAGCGCCAGATTCGCTTCACCCGGCGCTTTCGCGAGGCCGCCAATGCCGTTCCAGACGGATTGGTGATCCTCGACAAACAACATCGGATCGACTGGGCCAATCCAGCCGCGGCTGAACTGATGAACATCCACTGGCCCGCGGACGATGGCCGGGCGATCCTCGCGATCCTGCCGGACACCGACCTGAAGCAATTCATCGACACCGGTGACTATCACAAGCCCATGGATTTCGCGCCGGCACACGATCGCGCCCTGATGCTCTCGTTGCGGATCACGCCATTCGGAGAGCGCAAGCGACAACGTCTGCTGGTCGCGCGCGACATCACTAAAATCTACCATTTGAACGTGATCCGACGTGATTTTGTCGCCAATGTCTCCCATGAGCTGCGCACCCCGCTCACCGTCATCGCCGGCTTCCTGGAGAATCTCGTCGAGGCGCCCGCGACCCCTCTCCCACACCGTCGCCCCCTGTCGTTGATGCAGCATCAGGCCAGCCGGATGACCTCCATCATCGACGATCTCTTGACCCTCTCCCGTCTCGAGATGCAAGAGCGCCCGGAGCGGCTCGAACCGATCGACATCCCTGATGAGCTGACACTGACGCTGCAAGACGCCCAGGCCCTGAGCCAGGGTCGCCATCATTTCGTCACCGAGATCGACGAGGATCTGCTGCTGTTCGGCAATCAACCCGAATTGCGCAGCGCCTTCTCCAATCTGATCTTCAATGCGGTCAAACACACCCCGGAGGGAACCGAAATCCGGGTGTCCTGGAAACGCACACCCGATGGGCCCGAACTCTGTGTCCGCGATCGTGGCCAGGGGATCGAACCGGAATTCCTCCCCCGACTGACCGAGCGTTTCTTTCGCGTGGACAAAGCCCGCTCGCGCGAATCAGGTGGAACCGGGCTGGGTCTCGCCATCGTGAAGCACATCATGAATCGTCATGATGCCCGGTTGCTGATCTGGAGCGAGGTCGGTGAAGGCACGGCCTTCACCTGTGTCTTTGCGGGCAACCGCGCCCTCACCCGCCCCCTCGGGGCCAATGATCCAGCACCCATCAGCCGAATGGTCCCGCGAGGGATAAACAAGGCCGCGTCAGGATAGAGCGGATCGACCGCACGGTTGCAGCGCGGTGTGGGAACAGGCGAGTGGATCCGTGGGGGGTGGCGACTGCGGCCGCTCAATCACCTGGAGACCGACCGAGCGGTGCGGGTGCCGGCGGCGTCCGCTCGATGCGATCTGATCAGTGAGGCGGGATCAGCGTGAGGACGCGACGAGCGGAATGGGATCGTCCGCCAAGTCCTCGCGCTCATTCTGGAACGCGTGATTGACACGATCGCGCAACTCCTTGCCCGGTTTGAAGTGCGGGACGTGTTTGCCGGCCAAGGCCACAGCATCACCTGTCTTAGGGTTACGCCCGATACGGGGCGGACGATAGTGCAAGGAGAAACTGCCGAAACCTCGGATTTCGATCCGTTCCCCCGTGGCCAGCGAACTGCTCATCCGCTCCAGGATCTTGCGCACGGCTTCCTCGACATCCTTGTAGGGGAGATGGTCCTGTGCCGCGGCCAGGACCTCGATCAGCTCTGATTTCGTCATGGTATCGACTCCAGGAGAAACAAGGCGGGGCCACCACCGCGGCCCCGTTTCATAGACAGACGTCACACAACAACCAACACGTCAGGATCAGTTCCCGCGTTGTGCTTCTTCCATCTGCTCCTTGAGGAGATCACCAAGCGTGGTCGCGGTGGACGCATCACGAGAGTAACCCTTGATCGCGGCCTGCTCCTCTTCGACGTCCTTAGCCTTCATGGACAGCGAAATAGTCCGATTTTTGCGATCGACGCCGAGGAACTTGGCCTCGACCTCTTCCCCGGGCTTGAGCACCGAGCGCGCATCCTCGATGCGATCGCGGGAAATCTCGGAGGCACGCAAGTAACCTTCGACGCCATCGGCCAGAGCAATGGTTGCGCCCTTCGGATCGACCTCGATCACGGTTCCCGTGACCACGCTGCCCTTCTCGTGCAAGGCCACGAAGCTGGAGAAGGGATCCTTGTCCAACTGCTTCACACCCAGTGAGATCCGCTCCCGCTCGGGATCGACGGAGAGCACCACGGTTTCGAGTTCATCGCCCTTCTTATAGCGACGCAGTGCCTGCTCGCCCGATTCATCCCAGGAGATGTCGGACAGATGCACCAGTCCATCGATGCCGCCATCGAGTCCGATGAAGATGCCGAAGTCGGTGATCGACTTGATCTTCCCGGAGACATGGTCGCCCTTCTTATGGGTGGCGGCGAACTCATCCCAGGGGTTCATGGCGCACTGCTTGATGCCGAGCGAGATGCGGCGCCGCTCCTCGTCGATATCCAGCACCATGACCTCGACCTCGTCACCGAGGGCGACCACCTTGCTCGGATGGATGTTCTTGTTGGTCCAATCCATCTCGGAGACATGGACCAGACCCTCGACACCCTCCTCGATCTCGACGAAGCAGCCGTAGTCGGCGATGTTGGTGACCTTACCGAAGACGCGGGTGCTCTCGGGATAGCGACGCGAGATGTTGACCCAGGGGTCCTCGCCCATCTGCTTGAGACCGAGCGAGACACGCTGCCGCTCACGGTCGAACTTGAGCACCTTGACGGTGACCTCGTCGCCGATCTCGACCACCTCGGAGGGATGTTTGACACGACGCCAAGCCATGTCCGTGATGTGCAGCAGGCCATCGATGCCGCCCAGATCCAAGAAGGCGCCGTAGTCGGTCAGGTTCTTGACGATCCCCTTGACCTCCATACCCTCCTCGAGATTCTTCAGGAGCTGTTCGCGCTCGGCGCTGTACTCCTCCTCCACCACGGCGCGGCGCGAGACCACCACGTTGTTCCGCTTGCGGTCGAGCTTGATGACCTTGAATTCCTGCTCCTTGCCTTCGAGGTAGGTGGTATCACGCACCGGACGCACGTCGACCAATGATCCCGGCAAGAAGGCCCGCACGGTTCCCAGGTCGACGGTGAACCCGCCCTTGACCTTGCCGTTGATCATGCCCTTGACCGTATCGGCGGCCTCGAAGGCCTTTTCCAGATGGTCCCATGCGGCGAAGCGCTTTGCCTTTTCGCGAGACAGACGCGTGACACCGAAGCCATCCTCGACGGCATCGAGTGCAACCTCGACGTCATCGCCGACCGCCACCTCGAGCTGCCCATCCGGGCCGATGAATTGGTTTCGTGGAACGACGCCCTCGGACTTGAGGCCCGCGTTGATCACCACATTGTCGGACGTGATCTCGATCACGGTCCCGATAACGATGGTCCCCGGCTGCAGCTGGGTGGTGATCAGACTTTGTTCAAAGAGTTCGGCAAAGCTTTCGGTCATGAGATGAAATGATCCTGAATACGGCGCGCTGACCCGTTCCATTCGGGACGAGGGAGATGAATGTCATGAATAGGCCGGCGCATTCGGCGCCGGCCCGACCATGCCGGCAGGCGCACGCCCTTCGCGGGCAGCGCTGTCGGCCTTCTACGAGACCAGTTCCGGGAAGACGCGCCTCACCTCTTCCAGGACCCGATCGAGCACTTCTTCAATGGACATCGCACTTGAATCGATCAGGATCGCATCCTCGGCGGCACGCAAGGGGGCCACGGGGCGACTGCGATCACGCGCGTCACGCTCGGCGATCTCCATCACAAGGTCGGGGAGGTTAGCATCCATTCCCTTTCCTTTCAACTGTTTATATCGACGATCCGCGCGCACTTCAGCACTGGCGTCGAGAAAAATCTTCAATGGGGCCTGTGGAAAAACAACGGTACCCATGTCCCGTCCGTCGGCCACCAAGCCCGGCGGACGCGCCCGTGCGCGCTGCCAGTCGAGCAAGGCCGCGCGCACCGGCGGATGCGCCGCCACCCGCGAGGCCGCCTGGCCCGCCTGTTCGGTGCGAATCGCCTCGGTGACGTCGTCCTCGGCAAGCCACACCCGGCCCGCGCGGAAGTGAACCGGCAGCGCGCCAGCAAGATGGGCGACGGCCGCGGCATCCGTCAGCGCCAGCCCCTGGCGCTGCGCCGCCAGGCCGAGGACGCGATAAAGGGCGCCACTGTCGAGACAATGCCAGCCGAGCCGCTCGGCCAGTTGCTCGGCCAAGGTCCCCTTACCGGTTCCGGAAGGCCCGTCGATGGTCACCAGGCGCGCACGAGCGTCCATCATGCCTGATGCTCATGGATGTCCAACCCCACGCTGGCCGCGAGATCGACAAATCCGGGAAACGAGGTCCGCACGTTCGCGCAATCACGGATCGCGATCGGCCCTTGAGCACGCAGTGCGGCCATCGCGAAGGACATGGCAATGCGATGATCCCCGTGAGTCTCGATGGCCTCATGCCGTCCAGTCGTGTCCGCCTCGGTCGAACCGAAGGTGCCACCCTGGATGCGCATCCCATCCGGCAGCGTTTCGACCGCGATGCCGAGTCGGGTGAGACCGTCCGCCATCACCTGGATGCGATCGCTCTCCTTCACCCGCAACTCCTCCGCCCCGGTCAGCAGCGTCTCACCCTCGGCACAGGCCGCAGCAATGAAGATGGCTGGCAGTTCATCAATCGCTAGTGGCACCTGATCGACCGGGATGCGAATCCCGCGCAGCCGCGCATGGCGCACCCGGATGTCCGCGACCGGTTCACCGCCCGCCAGACGTCGCTCGAGGAGTTCGATATCCCCCCCCATGGCACGGAGAATGTTAATCACCCCTACCCGCGTCGGATTGATTCCAACCCCCTCGAGCAAGAGATCCGAATCCGGCGCGATACTGGCGCCCACGAGAAAAAAGGCCGCCGAGGAGATGTCCGCCGGAATCGACAGGCGACAGCCGGTGAGCCGCCCACCACCGGTCAGACAGACGCGAGCCGCGCGACGCCGCACCGAGTAGCCAAAGGCAGTCAACATCCGCTCGGTGTGGTCGCGGGTCGGGGCCGGCTCGGTCACACAGGTCTCGCCCGTGGCATAGAGACCGGCCAAAAGCAGGCTCGACTTGACCTGAGCGCTCGCGACCGGCATCGGATAATCGATGCCCTGGAGCCCGGTGGTCGGCTCTAGGGTCAAGGGGGCGGTGCCGGCGGGCGTCGTGCCGATGCGCGCGCCCATCGCGCTCAGCGGTTCGGTGACCCGACGCATCGGCCGCTTCGAGAGGGAGTCATCACCGACCAGCGTGACGGGAAAGGACTGACCCGCCAGCAAGCCCGCGAGCAAACGCATGGAGGTCCCGGAATTGCCCATATCGAGCGGACGATCACTGGCCCGCAGTCCCCGCAGGCCGACACCCCGGACCCACACCTGCCCCTGGTCTGGTCCCTCGATCCGCACCCCCATGCGCCGAAACGCATGCAGGGTCGCCAGCGCATCGGCGCCCTCGAGGAATCCGCTGATCCGCGTCTCGCCCTCCGCGATCGCCGCCAGCATGATGGACCGATGCGAAATCGATTTGTCGCCCGGCACGCGCAAGCGTCCGCGCAAACGACCCCCTGGCTCAACCAGGTAACGGAGATCCAATTGTCCCAACGTGACGTCCTCGCGCGCGACCGAGCACTGGAAAACCGGTTATCTTAGTCGTGCGTCTGGTATTGGTAAACTACCCGATGATGCACGCCCATGATCTGTGGCGGAGCCCACCCAACCTTCCGTGTCCACCAACGAATCACGACATCATGCCGATCACGACCAAACAAAAACGCTGGCTGAAGCAGCAAACTCATCATCTGAAGCCCGTCGTCACGGTCGGTCAGCATGGTCTGACCGATGCGGTCCTGGCGGAACTCGAGCAGGCCCTGGCTCATCATGAACTGCTGAAGGTGAAGGTCAGTGCCGGTGACCGCACCGAGCGCGACGCCGCCATCACCGAGATCTGCGAGCACACCGGCGCGCTCCTGATCGGGCGCATCGGCCATATCGCCTCGTTTTATCGCCACAATCCGCGGAAGCGCGACCCCTTGGCCCTGCAGGATGGCTGACGCGGATGGCTTCGAAGGGAGCCTGAAGCGCCCCCGGCCCGACCACGGGGGTGCGGCGATCTGGCGTGATCCGATCGGGCCTGATCCGCGGTCGGAGCACCAGCGGGCGCGGCGCCGCCTCAGTGCGCTTCGGGTTGCGGGCCGAACCGATCGAACGCCAACACCAGCAGGAACCCCAGCAGACAGGCGATCAGCACCCCCAGCACCAAGGGATCGCCATCATAGTTCGCGGGCAGCACATTGACCTCCGAGAGGATCTTCGCGGGGGTCACGCCATCCGCTGCCAACACCACCTGCCCCGAGTGGTCCCGCAGCCAATCGCTCGGGTTGCGCCAGGGATAGAGCTTGTTCAGCGAACCGACCAAAAAACCTGTCAGGAGCGCCAGCGTGAGGCTGCGATACCGTTTGAAGGTCCAGGACAGGATCCGCGACATCGTCATGAGTCCGACCAGACACCCCAAGGCGAACACCGCGAGCGTGATCAGCTTATCGAGCGAAAAACTCACCAGTAGACCCTTCAGGGTGTCTTGGATGATGAACTGATACATCCCCAGCAAGAGCAGCATAAAGCTCCCGGAGATCCCCGGCAGGATGAGCGCGGAGATGGCGATCGCACCGCACAGGAACACGAACCAGAGTGCATCGTTGCCGCTCGCCGGCGAGAGCAGCGTCACCAGGAAGGCCCCCACCGCGCCCAGGACGAACAGCGCCCACTCACGCCAACCATGCCGCTCGATCCGCCGTCCCATATAGAGGATCGACGCCAGGATGAGACCGCAGAAGAACCCCCAAATGAGGGGCGGATAATGATCGAGGAGCCAGGAGACGCCAAAGACCCCGAGCAGGATCCCGATCGCCATCCCCAGCAGCAGCCAGGTCAAAAAGGCGCCATCGATCGCGCCCCAGACGCCGGCCAAACCGGCCCGCCGTGACACGCCGAGAAGACTGGGACCGAAGGCCTTCACCGCATTGATGAGGCGCTCGTAGATTCCGGTAATGAAGGCGATGGTGCCACCCGAGACACCGGGAATCACCTCCGCGACCCCCATGGCCGCGCCTTTCAACAGCAGGCTGAACCGCGACATCGTCACTCCCCTCGTCCATTCGCACCGTTTGATCCCTGACATCTTCTCATCCGCTGCGTGACGACGAAAGGGCCAGGACGGCAACACGCGCCGCGTCGCCCGGGCGCTCAGCGCGCGGAGGGATAGAGCGCGGGCAACACGGCCGACTCAGGCGACGTGACCGGTGCGGTCAGCGCACGCAATCGTGGCTCGAGCACGCGCCACGCCAAAGGGCCGTCCCAGTCCTGCCCGTCGCGGTCCAGCTCCGAACGCTCGGCATAGATCTGACGATCCAGTTCCAGCAGGATCCGCATGGCCTCGGCATCCGCCAGACGCTCACCGAGCGCGGCTAGCCCCCGGGGGGCCGCCGATCCCCATTGCAACCGCGCCCACTCGAGCAGGGCCGCGCGCGCGGCCCGTGGATCATGGACCAGGCAGGCCCGCTCAATCGCGCCGCGAGCATGACCCGGCGACCCGCTCAGCGAGCGCGTGCGCGGATCACCTGCATCGCCCCGCCCACGCCACACCTTCTCACGCACCAGCGTCAGCAGCCACCCGCCTGCGAGCACGGCGGCGATACCAGGCCAGAGCCAATCCGCGAGACGGGCTTGAGACTGCCGCGAACCAGCCGACTCGCCCCCCCCGGGCCCCGCCGAGGACGTCGGTTCGAGCGGCTGGAGTGCATCGCCCGCCGCCTGCGCGCGGTCCCGATCGGCACCGGGCGCGGCCGTGACCTCGATCCGGCGCGCCGGGATCACGGCCACCCGCGGTTCATCGGTCCGGGTATCCCACCAGGGCACGCGGACCTCGGGCAGGGTGAAGATCCCGTCCTGGACCGGCATCATCGCGACCTCGAGTGTTTGGAGCGCAACCGGCGCGCTCTGTCCAGGCAGATCCTCGACCGCCACCTGATCGGGATAGGACTGGATTCCCGCGACCGCCGCCAGTTCCAAGGGGGGCAGTTGCGCCGCGGTGAGCCCACGCGCCGTCAGGGTGACGACCCGTGTCACGGGTTCACCCACCGTGAAGCTGGGGGTCGTTGGAACCCACTCCTCGGTGAGTTCGAGCGACTCGGCCGGCAACCAGGGCGAGCTCGCCCCGTCCGGCTGGGGACGAATCGTGACCTCGACATCGGCGGCGCGCTCGAACAGACGCCGGCCGGGAGGAACCATCGTCAGCCCGGCAAAGGGCGCGCCTGCGAACAAGCGATCGCGATCCGCCCCGGATCGCTGCGCTCCCCGCTGTTCCATCACGGCGTCCAAGCGCGGGCCACGAATCTCCAAGGAGCCGCTTTGAAAGGGCACAATCAAGAAGCGGCGCTCGATCACCTGATAGCGCTCACCATCGACCATCTCGGAAAAGCCGGCGTCCTCGCCGAGACGCTCGATGCTCGCCCCGACGACCACCGGGTCGGACAGCGTCGCCCGTTGCAAGGGTTCGCTGAAGTAGATGCGCACGACATATTGAAACGGCTGCTGCACGTAGGGCTGTGCGTTCTCAACCGACGCCACGACAAAGAGTGGGCGTGGGCGGTCGGTCTCCGCGCCCGGCCCGGCCAACTCCGCCACCGTGATGGCGATGGCGTCACTCGCGACCCCGTCCCAGGTGAGCGGTGGGATCTCCAGCGTCCCAGAACGGACGGGCAAGAGTTCGAGGCTCAGTTCACGGGTGTGAGAGATCACCCCACCGATCACGGTCATGCGCTCGCCCTGGCTGCGACCGAGGATCTCGAAATCAGGCTCGAGCGGGCTGAGATCGGGCTCGCCGCGGCCTCCCGCACCATCGCGGATGAGGCGCAGGACAAAGGTCTCGTTGGCCGCAAGCTGGTGACGATCAACCTCGGCGCGCACCGTATCGGCCCAAGCGAGCCCGGTCGCGCTCATCAGGCCCGCCAGCAGCAGAAGCCCACACAGAACCCGTCTGGCGGCTCGTTGCGTGACCCGCGCGATCGGCACGGAGTCCGGCCACCCCACCCATGCATGCTGGATCACCCACCCAAGCGGTCGTGGGGTTACGACCGGTGACAAGGCTTGCTGTTTCATGAATGACACGCTCCTGTCCAGACCATCCATCCAACCTGCAACAAGAGGATGCGCGGTTCGTTCGCGACGCGCGGCGCCACATGCGTGCGGTTGGTGCCCGCCGGGTAAACCACGAGCCGGCCGCCCACTCGGATATTCATCAGGGGCAGCGCGACCCGGGGCGCCCCACCCCGCGCCCTTCAGGGTAGGCGGCCTTCGCGGCGCAACTGTTGCAGAATAAACCGTTGCCGCAACAGCTCACTCGGATCATCCGGCACCCGTCGTAACTGAGCCTCGAGTGCCTGCTCGCGCTCGGCTGCCGCGGGGTCACGCGCGCCGCGGTTCGCATCCATTGGTGCGCCCGCCGACGCCTCCATCTCCTCTAGGGTGGACGCCTCCTGATCCGCGTCGAGGGCCTGATCGAGTGCATCACGGATCTCGGCATCGTCCGTCTCCCGCGGCTCAGCCGCATCCGGCCTGTCGCTGGGACGGATGTCATCGCCACCGCTTGAGTCGCTCGTCGCGTCATCACCCCGCAGCTGCGCGGATGACCCGGACTGATCCTGAGCCTCAGGCTGACGCTCATCCTGGGTCAGATCCGCATCCTCCTGGCCATCGGCGGCAGCATCCGCCCCGGACGCCTGATCGTCGGAGCCAGCGGGATCGCCCGCGTCCGCGCTGGTTGGATCATCAGGGTCTGATTCGGCCGCGTTGGAATCAGCCCCCGTTGAATCCGCGGTTGTTTGATCGGACTGGGCTTGATCGGAATCGCCCGGATCATCGCTGGCGGAATCCCCCGCCGCATCGTCAGCGTCCGCATCCGGTGGACGCTCACGCAGTGCCTGGACCAGCTCGAGGTTGTGGCGCGCATCCTGGTGATCCGGATCGCGCGACAAGACCGCTTCATAGGCCGCGATGGCGTCGTCCCAGCGCCCCAAGCGCGCCAGCGCATTGCCGCGATTGTAATCGGCGTCCAGGTCGGACAACTCGGCCAGGCTCTCCAGGGCCCGGGCATAGTCGCCGGCCTGGTAGCGTGCGGCGGCCTGCCATGCTGGATCCTCGAAGACCTCGGCCGCCTGCTCCGCGGCCCCAGCCGCCAGTTCGCGCGCGGCACGCTGATCGGGGCGCGACCACAGATCCGCCCACTCCCAGGCCCAGCTCGGATGCGGCGGGAGAATCAAGACGACCGCGACAGCCGGCACCAGCCAACCGCGCCGAAAGGCCAGGGCGGCAAGTGGCAACAAGAGCAACAGCAGCCAAGGTCCCTCCTCACGCCACTGATCCGACTGCAGGCCGGAGTGCTCGACCACCGCGCCGCCCCCCTCGCTCTGACCGAGCAGGACGCGCGTGTCCGCGTCACCTGGTTCCGCTTCGACATAGCGTCCGCGGCCGAGTCGCGCCAGCTCGCGCAGCGGTCCCGGGTCGAGCCGGGCGATCCGGATTCCGCCGTTGGCGTCCTGCTCGAAGCGTCCCGCGACCGCGCCGGCCCCATGCTCGAGTGGCACCGGTGCCCCTTGCTCGGTGCCGACCGCCAGCACCGAGACCCGGTGCCCATCCGCCACCAGCCGGGTGACCGCCGCGCGTGTCGAGGCCATGTCCGTCACCGCATCCGTGACCAGGATGACCTCACCGCGCGTCGCCCCGGCCTGGTCCAGCAGTTCACCCGCCTCGCGCAGCGCCTGGGCGGTCTCGCGCGCACCCACGATCGGAATCAGATCGGTCGTCAGGCGCGGCACCTGCACCGCGATGGTGTTGGCATCGCGCGTCAGCGGGGAGACCAGGAAGGGAGCCGGTCCGAAGGCGATCAGCGCGACCTGCCCATCGTCGCTCGCCTTTAAGAGATCAAGAATCTCGAAGCGTGCGCGCGCCAGACGGCTCGGTCGCTGATCGGCGGCATTCATGCTGGGCGAGAGATCCAGCAGGATGACCCGGGCCGCATCACGGCCAAACAGCGGTTGCACCTCCCGCTCCCAGGCAGGTCCCGCCAGGGCGAGGATCGCCAGGAGCCAGCCCAGGCCCAGGAGAATCAGGGGAAGACGGCGGGGGGCGCCGTCCCGCTCGACCAAGAGATGCGCGAGCAGATGTCGGTCGACCAGCCGTTGCCAGACGAGACGCTGGCTTGGACGCCGCCACAGGAACAGCAGGAGGGCGGCCGCCGGGACGAGCGCGAGCAGCCAGACGGGGCGCAGAAGCTGGAGTTCAACCGGCCACACGACGCAACCCTCCGCGCCACCCCGACCACCAGGGGGATGCCGCCAGTCCAAAGGTGAGGAGCACTGCCGCCGCCGCGGGCCAGACATAGAGCGCGCGGCGCGGGCGGACCGCCCGATCGGTGCGTTCGCTGGGCTCGAGCCGGTCGAGTTCGGTATAGATCTGTTCGAGTTCCCCGCGCGCTTGCGCCGCGAAGAAACGCCCGCCGGTCAACTCGGCGATACGCTCTAGTGATTCGGGATCGAAGTCGGCGCGCGCGGGTCCCCACCGCCCGGCCAGCGCCCCGTTACCCATTCCAATGGTGTAGATCCGCACCCCCGCGTCGGCCGCGAGTTGCGCCGCGGCCAGGGGTTCGATGTGGCCCGCGTTGTTGGCCCCATCGGTCAGGAGGATCAGCACGCGATTGTCCTCCGGCTCGTCGCGCAGTCGCTTCACGGCCAAGGCGATGGCATCGCCGATCGCCGTCTCCCGACCCGCCAGCCCGACCACCGCCTCGCTCAGCATGCTTGCGACCGTGTCCCGATCGAAGGTCAGGGGCGTCAGCAGATGCGCACGCGACCCGAACAGGATCAAGCCCATTCGATCGTGCTCGCGCCGCTCGATAAAGCGGGCCGCAACCGCCTTGACCAGGGCGATCCGCGACACCGGCCGGCCATTCAGTTCGAAATCAGCCTGCTCCATGCTGCCGGAGATGTCGATCGCCAACAGGATGTCCCGGCCCGCGATCGGCAGATTGATCGGGTCACCGACCCATTCCGGGCGCGCTGCCGCCACCACCAACAGGGCCCAGGTCAGCAGGGCCAGCCACAGACGCGGTGAGGGTCGTGCCCGGGAGACGGCACAACCGGCGTTTGGCGCGGCACTCGCGAGCAGCTCCGCGGGCACCCGCAGGGCCGCGCTCTCCTCCTCGCGCGCCCGAGGCAAGCCCATCACCAAGCGCGGCAAGGGCAATGCCAACAACACCCAGGGCCAGGCCAGCGTCAACATGATGGTGGTTTGTTTCTCGTCAACATTCCAAATCCCAGCTCAGACCCGCTCCGTCCCATCCGCATCACGCCACCTCGCCGGCCCGAATCCAGATCTCGGCACAGGCCAGCACGGCATCCGCGTCACAGGCGTCGGGCGCGGTGCCGCTGTAGGCCAACTCCGTCAGGAGCCGTCCGGCACCCGAGCAGAAGCAATCCGTCCCTCCGGTCTGGTCCAGGAACGCCAGCCAAGCCTGGCCGGTTAGACCCGCCACCTGCCCGCGCGCGAAGCGACGCAGGGCGAGACGGCGCAGGATCCGCGACACCCCGGCGGCGAAGGCTTGTGCATTCCGATCCTGCTCGAAGGCTCGCCGCAGTGCGGTCAACTCCTCCCGCGCCAGCGCCGCGGCCGCGCGATCCGCCGCGCGCGGTGAATGGCGTGCGCGACGCCACCAGATGAGTGCCGCCGCCAGCCCCGCGAGCAGCAGCAGGGTCAGCAACCACCAGCCCGGAGCCGGCGGCCACCAGGCCACCGCGGCGGGCAGATGCCAGTCGCGCAACTGACTCAGCGGATCATCCATCATGCGCGCCTCGCTCCCCAGCCCGCCCATGATGGGACCTCCGCCCACGCGCGCCGAGCCCCAACGCGAGGGCCGGTCCAACGGGGTCCTGGGTGCTCAAGGGCAACAGATGCGCCCGATGACGACGCGTCAACCACTCCAGGGTCTCCATCCGCGCGCGAAAGCCCCGCGCATAGTCGAGCCGTTGCTGGGCGCTGGTCAGATCCAGCACCAGGCGTCGCTGACCATCGGTGATGACATAGCGACCCGGAGGCGGCGTGTCTCGTTCGAACGGGTCATGGATCGGCAGGAAAAGCAGCTCGCTGGTCGCGGCGATCTCGGTCATCCAGCGGGCCTCGTCGCGCTTGATCCCGGCAAAATCGCTGATCACGGCAACCAAGCTCCCGGGGCGGACCAAGCGCGCCAGGTATCCCGCCGCCGCGCCCAGTGACGCGAAGCCGCCGCTGGAACCGGTCGGTGGCGTCGGCCGCGGCACGGGCGTGGCCAGGCGGTCGAGCAGCGGCAACAGGCCGGCGGCGCGTGCGGCAGGGCGACGCTCAAGCGTGCGCCCCTCATCGAAGATGAGACCGCCGACCCGATCCCCGCGATCGATCGCGGCCCATCCGAGCAGGGCTGCCGCGTGCGCGGCGACGACCGATTTGAAGGCGACCCGGGTCCCGAACCGCATGGCCGGTCCTTGATCGACCAACAGCCACACCGGCCGCTCGCGCTCTTCACGGAAGAGTTTCACGTGCGCCCGGCCCGCGCGCGCCGTGACACGCCAGTCCATGTTGCGTGGGTCATCGCCCGGCTGATAGACCCGGGACTCGTCATACTCCATGCCGCGTCCGCGAAAATGCGCGAGATGCCCGCCGGTGCGCGTGGCCAACACCCATCCGCGCGGGGCCAGATCAAGACGCCGCGCGTGCTCGCGCAGCGCGATCAACTCCGGCAACGCGGGTACGGTTCCGTCCGGGCGGGTCATCACCGCGGGTTGCGTGCTAGATCCTGGCCTGTCCATGTGCTCACTGCCGCACCATCACCCACGCCCCGCTCATGGCGCCGCGACCCGCGCGAGGAGCACCTCGACGAAGTCATCGGCGCTCTGCCCCTCGGCTTCCTTCTCATAGGAGAGCAGCACGCGATGCCGCAACACATCCGGGGCGAGGGCTTGAATCTCCTCGGGCGAGACATAGCGGCGCCCATTCAGCCAGGCCAGGGCACGCGCGCAACGATCCAGCGCGATGGTCGCGCGTGGGCTGGCCCCGAAGCGCAACCAGCCGCCTAGATCCGGCGAGTAGGCGGCGGGGCGACGGGTCGCCATCACCAGGTGGACCAGATAGTCCTCCACTTCCGGGGCCATGTAGATGTCCAGGATCGCCTGACGCGCCGCGAAAACGCTGGCCTGACGCAAGAGGGTCCGCGCCGGGTCGATTGGCTCACGCCGCGCCTCGGCGCGATTGAGTCGCAGGATCGCCCGCTCGGTGTCCAGATCCGGGTAGTCGACGCGCACATGCATCAAGAACCGATCGAGTTGGGCCTCGGGCAGGGGGTAGGTGCCTTCCTGCTCGATCGGGTTCTGCGTGGCCATCACGAGAAAGAGACGCGGGAGCGGATAGGTCTCGCGACCCACGGTGACCTGCCGCTCGCCCATGGCCTCGAGCAGGGCCGATTGCACCTTCGCGGGCGCGCGGTTGACCTCATCGGCGAGCAGCAGATTGTGGAAGACCGGCCCGCGATCGAACCGAAAGGTGCCGTCGTGCGGGCGATAGACCTCGGTCCCGGTCAGATCCGCCGGGAGCAGATCGGGGGTGAACTGAATCCGGTGAAAATCGCCTTCCAGTCCAGCGGCCAATTCCTTCACCGCGGTGGTTTTGGCGAGTCCGGGGGCGCCCTCGACCAACAGATGCCCGTCGGCCAATAGGGCGATTAAGAGGCGGTCGATTAGCCCTGCCTGCCCTAGCACCGCCGTACTCAGTTGCTGACGCAACGCGGCGAACTGCTCGACCAGCGACGACTCGTCCTGGTCTCGCCCCACTTCGGCTGAAGCTTCGGGGAGCGCCGCCGGGCGTGCGGCGGCGATGAAAGGGGATCGCTCGGACATGGGTGATTCAGACATCGATCTGGGTTTGGTTTGGTCGTCAATGGGTCAAGATGACAGCGCGGATCATGCGCGTCGGTTTCCGGTGGCCTGCGCCTAACCCGAAACCAGCAACCGCTGCGACCGGTTTAGCCTGGTGAGAGTTCCGAATCCTCGCCCTCAATCCCGAGTGCGAGCCGGTCGCGGCAGGTGAGCAGATCGCGCGGTCGCTGACACTGGAACTCCGCGCCCGCGGCCGCCAGTCGTGCGAGCGGTGTGTAACCCCAGGCCACGGCGGCAAACCGCATGCCCGCGGCGCGCGCGGCCTCAAGATCGCGCAATTCATCGCCGACATAGAGCATCCGCTCTGGGCGGACCTTTGCCCGGCGCGCGACGGATCGTAGGACCCGGGCCTTACCAAATAACCCGGTTCCGCCAATCACATCCTGCAATCCAGGCAGCCGGTGGCGGCGCACATAGTCGCGGACGTTCGAGCGAGCATTCGAGCTGATGATACCCAGTCGATCACCACGACGCAGCAGGGCCTCGAGGGTGTCGGCCATGCCTGCGACTGGAGCCGTGTTCAGTAGATCCTCCCGCATCTCTCGGCGCATGCGCGCGGCCAATTGGGGCAACCGATAGGGCGGCACTCGCAAGGTGTGCATGATCTCCAGCGCATGCCGTTCACGCAAGGGTTCGAGTTCCTCGCGGCTAAGCAACGGACAACCGAACGCTGGCCCCACCCGTTGAAAAGCCGCAAAGGCACACTCGAAGCTGTCAACGAGCGTGCCATCGAAATCGAAGAGAATCCGGCCAGCCATCCGATCGCGTTGCATCCTCTCGGTGCGCCGCCTGGGCGCAATCCTAGGGTCATTCACAACCGCATGCGTCCTGGGAGACGCCCGCGGCTGGTGTTTGAAGGCCGTCTGACCGGAAAGACCGGAAATTTATCCCTTGAAACCGATTTTTTTGTGCATGCCATCGCAAAATGGCTTGTTGTTCGAGGCGCCACACCGACACAGAAACGCCTTCTCGCCTTGCCAGGCGAGCCGACCGCTGCCGGCACGGATACTGAGATTGCCGGACAGCACCATCGGACCATCCGGGCGCAATTCGACCTTGAGCGAGCCACCGGTTGCCGTGAGCCCGGCACCACGATCCCCAACGGCACCGGCGTCGACGAAGCCGGCTTCGACATGGCTGTTATCGCAGAAGGGCTTGTTTTGCGAGGCGCCGCAACGACAGAGCGCGGCGCGAAACCGTACCCCCGGCATATCCTCCGCCGCGCCCTGGATGTCGAGATCACCGGTCAGATATAAGGGGCCATTGCTCGCCACCATCGCGACGTTCTCGGCCGGGGCCGTCTCTGGCACGCCGGATTTATCCTGATAGGTCAGCGCCCCACTCGGACAGCGCTCGACGATCTCACGCACTTCCGCCGTCGTGGCGGCGTCCGGATCGCACCAGGGCTCACGCCCGCCGACGAACAGATCCCCCTTGGCGTAGCCACACTCACCGATGTGAATGCAGAGACGGCCATCGAAGTGGACGTCGATCTCACGACCAGCGAAATCGAGTTGTTGTTTATCGCTCATGCCTGCTTCGCTCCGTGTCACGTTGGGGCGGTGCGCACCGGCCGAGGCCGTCAACCCCCAGCAGAGGCCAGTGAATGCGGTCTCAAGGGGTGCGACACACCAATGTTTCGCAGTCTACCAATGTCCCGCAGTCTGATTGTGGGGTTCCGCCTCGGGTCATGGTCATCCGAATCCGGTGCCCTGGTTGTCAGCGACCGGATTCGGCCGCTTGGTCCTGTGATGTGGGGCGCATCACACCTTCAGGCAACGGTTTCGCCGATCATCCCCGCAAGGCATCCATCAGCATGACCCGAGCCATGTGATCCGCCCGCGGGCCTCACGGCAGCCGTGCCGCGGTCGATCGCGTCGGACACCAGGCCCGCGTGCAATGCTGACCACAACGCCCCGTGCGATCTGGCAGCATCGCGGCCGGAGGCTTTCGGGTATGATGCCGGGCCTGGCCTTGACGGGGCTCGGTGTCCCAGAACAGGGCGCGACGCGATCATGTGAAGCGGCAGCCACGCGATCCGTCGCCGCCGCGCCCCAGACCAGCCGAACATCCGTCGTCGCACCAGGGATCCGCATCCCGTCTCGCAACTCTGAGTCAATCCATACCAGCGCGAATCGCCTGTCCCGATGCCTAATCTGAATATGAAGCACCTGCGCTACTTCTGGGCCGTCGCCAAGCACGGTTCGATCGCGCGCGCCTCCGAAATGCTGCATCTCACGCCCCAGACGATCAGTGGCCAATTGCGTGAACTGGAAGATCAGATCGGGGCGAAGCTCTTCGGTAAATCCGGACGCAACCTGGTGCTGACCGATAGCGGACAACTCGTCCTGACCTATGCCGACGAGATCTTTCGCTTGACCGGCGAATTGCAAGACGTCATCGCCGGTCGACCACCGGCCTCGGGCATCACCCTGCGGGTCGGCATCGCCATGGTCGTGCCCAAGCTACTTGCTTACCGGGTCCTAGCACCTGTTCTCAAGACACCCGAGAAGGTCCGATTGGTCTGTCACGAAGCCCCTCTCACCGACTTGCTCGCCGCCCTGTCGGTGCACAAACTCGACCTTGTCCTGGCCGATTGTCCGGTGAGTCCGGCGCTCAACATCCGCGCCTACAATCATGCGCTGGGTGAGTCCGGGATCAGCTTCTTCGCCACCGCTGAATTAGCGGAGCAACATCGTGACAACTTTCCCGCGTCGCTTAACGGCGCCCCGATGCTCATGCCCACGAGTTCAAGCTCGCTCCACCGGGCGCTCGAACTCTGGTTCGATCGCCAGGGCGTGAAACCGCTTGTCGTCGCTGAGTTCGAAGACCGGGCGTTGATGAAGGCCTTCGGTGAAGGAGGCGCAGGCATCTTCACGACCCCCACCGCGGTGGAGCGTGACATTCTCGACAAATATCGGGTCGCGCTCATCGCGCGGGTCGACGAGGTCAAAGAGCGCTATTACGCCATCACCGCGGAACGCCATATCAAACATCCAGCCGTCTCGACCATCACCGAGACCGCGCGTCACGATCTGTTCGCCGTCAAGCCGCTCTGATCCCCAACAGCCCCCGTTTCCCTCAGGCCCGGGGCGAACGCGCACAATGCGGATTGACGGCGCGATGGATACCAGGCCAAGCGCCTACCGTTGATCATCGCGGCATCTCAGCGCACCGCGAATCGCACATCAGCCACCATCAGTGTTCCACCCGTCACGGCTAGCGATCGCTGCCGACGGGCTGTCATCGGAATCATCCACTGAAGGCGATGGTGAGGGCAGAATCGGGCGTCGATCAGCGATTCCGGAGCAGACGTTGCCGCGAGCCGTAATCGGGGGTGTTGGTCCCCTGGATGGCCCGATAGACCACGCCATCGCGGATGATGAGGCGATCGGATGACCCATAATCCGGGGTGCGGGTGCCCTTGATCGCCGGGTAGACGATGCCATTGCGCTCGATGAGAAGCGGGCCGCCAGAGTCGGGGGTCTGGGTACCGGGAATGGGCGTCCAGATCTTGGTGTCAGCCTGCGCGAGTGGCGGCAGCATCACCGCTAAGAGCACGAGCGCCGTGCGCGCGGTGGTGGTTACGATCGATTTCATCAGGATCCCTCCATGTGCGGACATCCTCTGAGCAGGCTCAATGGATCCAGATCGAACCCTAACCAAGTGCCTGCGCGGGCGCAAGTGGCACCCGGCTCAGGGCACGTTGCGTCGATGTCGCGCGCGGGTCTGGCGCAGCCGAAGGAGGGTCCAGATGGGCCCGGATAGGGCGTAGGTTGACGCCAGCAGAAAGAGCATCAGGGGTGGGTAGATGAAGATCACGGCGAATCCGAGCATCACCGCCACGGCCAGCAGAAAGGGGACGCGCCCCTGCACATTGAGTTGTTTGAAGCTGAGATAGCGAAAATTGCTCACCATCAGGAGACCGGCCCCGGCGGTGATGAGGGCTGCGAGCCACGACACGCTTTCGCCCGGGATGCCCAGGTCGGCACCGATCCAGACCCCGCTGGCGATGATGGCCGCGGCCGCGGGACTGGCCAGCCCCTGAAAAAAACGTTTATCCGCGATGCGAACTTGGGTGTTGAAACGGGCGAGACGCAGGGCCGCGGCCGCGGTGAAGATGAAGGCGGCTAGCCATCCCACCTTGCCCAAGCCACCGAGCGCCCAGTGATAGGCCACCAGGGCCGGAGCCACCCCGAAGGCCACCATGTCCGAGAGGCTGTCGTACTCGGCACCAAAATCGCTTTGCGTTTGGGTGATCCGCGCCACGCGCCCATCGATGCCGTCGAGCAGTTGGGCCGCGAAGATCGCGAGCGCGGCGGCCTCGAAGCGCCCCTGGGTGGCGGCGAGGACGGCATAGAATCCGGCGAACAAGGCCGCCGTGGTAAAGAGATTGGGCAACAAAAAGATGCCGCGAGGTCGCTTGCGAGGGGTCGGTAGCTCGTCCATTGTTCGTCGTCTCGGTAGCGGCCGGGAGAATGAAGGCGCCAGTATAGCCGCCCGCACGCCAGCACTGAAAGAACGCGGCGGAACCCTGTGATGCACCGAAAGTGCGCGCAAGAGAGGCATCAAGGACGCCGCGAACTGTCATACACTGGAGTCTGGGGGTGCGGAGAACTCCCGCGGGTGAAGGCAGCTCAGGGGGTGGCGAGGGCAGAGCAGTGGAGAGGCTGCCCGAACGCCGCGCTCGCTCTTGACCCATTGAATCCACCATGACAACCAAGTTGGAGGG
This sequence comes from Thiocapsa imhoffii, assembly GCF_016583985.1. Taxonomy (GTDB): domain Bacteria; phylum Pseudomonadota; class Gammaproteobacteria; order Chromatiales; family Chromatiaceae; genus Thiocapsa; species Thiocapsa imhoffii. Next base: position 143,251 of record NZ_NRSD01000006.1, read on the forward strand.
GAGATGAGTTTGCAGCAAGCCAGGCCACCGCTGCCCAGCGACGACAAGCGTTGGAAGCTCGTCAATGCCACCATGCGTCGCAACGGCTATGCGGGACATGCCTTGATCGAGACCTTGCACAGCGTCCAGGACGCGTTCGGCTTCCTCGACGAGGCCTCGTTGCGCTTCGTCGCGGCCTCACTGGATCTGCCCATGAGCAAGGTGTTCGGGGTTGCGACCTTCTATCACCTGTTCACGCTCAAGCCGAAAGGCCGCCACGCCTGCGTGGTCTGCACCGGCACCGCCTGCTATATCAAGGGCGCCGGGGCCTTGGTCGAGCGGCTGCACGAACGTTACGACATCCTCCCCGGCGAGACCACGAGCGACGATCGACTCTCGCTGCTGACGGCACGCTGCGTCGGGGCCTGTGGTCTCGCCCCCGCCATCGTGGTCGACGGCGACGTGCTCGGCAAACTCGACAGCGAATCGCTCATCGCCAAACTCGAGGAGTTGAACTGATGAACCTCGACGATCTGGCCGATCTGGCCAAACAATACCGAGCTGTCGATCAGCAGGTGACCCGTGAGATCCGGGTCTGTGTCGCCGCGAGTTGTCAGTCATCCGGCGCCGGCCCCGTGCAGGATGCCCTCGTCACCGCCTTGGGTACCGAGCTGCCCGACTGCAAAGTGAAGGGGGTCGGCTGCATGGGGCTGTGCTCAGCCGGGCCATTGGTCGCGGTGGCGGCGCCCGACGAGTGCCTCGAGGAGGCCACCCTCTATCGGGACGTCACCCCAGCCGATGCCGATGACATCATCGGAACCCTGGATGGAGCCCCGCTCGAGCGCCTGCATTGTCCCACCAATCAACCCTTCTTCGCCCGACAACGGAAGATCGTTCTCGAACATGCTGGACTGATCGATCCGGATAGCTTCAAAGGCTACGTCGCGGTCGGTGGTTATGCCGGTCTGATTCGCGCGCTCAGCGAGATGACACCAAGCGATGTCCTGCGCGAGGTCACGACCAGCGGACTGCGTGGACGCGGTGGCGGCGGCTACCCCACGGGCTTGAAGTGGTCGACCGTGGCGAAGATGCCGGCCGAGCAAAAATATGTGATCTGCAATGCCGACGAGGGCGACCCGGGTGCTTTCATGGATCGCGCCATCTTGGAGTCCGACCCCCACCGTGTCATCGAAGGGATGGCCATTGCCGCCTATGCGATCGGCGCCAACAAGGCCTTCGTCTATGTCCGCGCCGAGTATCCGCTCGCGGTCGAGCGCCTGCATACCGCCATTCGCAAGGCCAAGCGGTCCGGTTTTCTCGGCAACAAGATCGCCGATACCCAGTTCAATCTAGAGGTGGAGGTCCGGCTCGGAGCCGGGGCCTTCGTGTGCGGGGAGGAGACCGCGCTGATGGCCTCGATCGAGGGGCTGCGTGGTCAGCCGCGTCCGCGCCCACCCTACCCCGCCGAATCCGGTCTGTGGGGGCGCCCCACCCTCATCAACAATGTCGAGACCTTCGCCAACATTGCCCCGATCATCCGCGAGGGGGGCGACTGGTTCGCCGCCATCGGGACCGAACGCTCGAAGGGGACCAAGGTGTTCGCCCTGGCCGGCACCATCACCAATACCGGCCTGATCGAGGTGCCCATGGGGACCTCGCTGCGCGACATCATCGAGGTGATCGGCGGCGGCATCCCCGGCGGCAAGGCATTCAAGGCCGTGCAGACCGGCGGACCCTCGGGGGGCTGCATCCCGTCGCAACACCTCGACATCGGCGTGGACTACGACAGCCTCAAGACGCTCGGCACCATGATGGGTTCGGGCGGGATGATCGTCATGGACGAGACCTCCAGCATGGTCGATGTCGCGCGCTATTTCATGGAATTCTGCATGACGGAGTCCTGCGGCAAGTGCATCCCCTGTCGCACCGGGACCCAACAGATGCACAGCATCCTCGATCGCCTGGCGAAGTCGCAGGGCACCCGGGCCGATCTGCTGCTGTTGGAGGAACTCTGCGAGGTGGTGCAGGCGACCAGCCTCTGTGGGCTCGGCCAAACCGCGCCGAATCCGGTGCTCAGCACCATGCGCTATTTTCGTGACGAATATGAGGCGAAACTCAGCGACGCTTGACGCCTCGCGCGCACAGCGCGCGCAACGCCATCCACGACCTCACCCGACGACTGCCACGGAGCCGCCATGCCACTACCCGCGAACCGACCCAACGTCCGTGTCGTCACCCTACAGATCGACGGTCAAGATCTGTCCGCTCGTGAAGACGAGACCATCATCGAAGTCTGCCGCGAGCACGGCATCCCGATCCCCAGCCTCTGTTACCTCGACGGTCTCTCGATCTGGGGCGCCTGCCGCCTCTGTCTGGTCGAGGTCACGGGGCAAGGCCGCCTGTTGGCGGCCTGCTCGACCCGCGTCACCGAGGGCATGCAGATCCAGACCAATACCGAAACCCTCCAACGCTATCGACGTACCATCGTCGAGCTGTTATTCGCCGAGCGCAATCACGTCTGCTCGGTCTGTGTCTCCAATGGTCACTGTGAGCTTCAGTTCATGGCGCAGATGTGTGGGGTCGACCATGTGCGCGTGCCCCATCGACAGGTCAGTTATCCGGTCGACAGTTCGCACGAGATGTTCCGGGTCGATCATGACCGCTGCATCCTCTGTACCCGTTGTGTTCGCGTCTGTGACGAGATCGAAGGCGCCCACACCTGGGATGTGATGGGACGTGGCAGTGATTGCCAGGTCATCACGGACATGGCGGAACCCTGGGGCGATAGCGACACCTGTACCAGTTGCGGCAAGTGCGTCCAGGTCTGCCCCACTGGCGCCTTGGTAAAACAAGGCACTTCGGTCGGCGAAATGGTCAAAGATCAACACTTCCTGCCGATCCTCGCCCGTCGGAGACACATCCTATGAGCACCTCGCCCAAGATCACGGTCGCCACCACCTGGCTCGATGGCTGCTCGGGCTGCCACATGTCCTTTCTCGACATGGACGAACGCCTGATCGAACTGGCGCAGCACATCGACATCCTCTACAGCCCGCTGGTCGACAACAAGATCCTGCCTGAATCGGTCGACATCGGCATCCTGGAAGGCTCGGTCAGTTCGGACGAGGACGTGGAGAAGGCCCGGGCCTTTCGCAAGCACTGCAAGATCCTCATCAGCCTCGGCGACTGCGCGGTGAACGGCAATGTCCCGGCCATGCGCAATCACTTCAAGTTGGCCGATGTCATCGACCACGCCTATCGGGAAACGGCCACCCTCCAGGCACAAATCCCAACCCAACAGGTACCGGCCTTGCGAGCCATCGTGCAACCCATCCATGCGGTCGTCGAGGTTGACATCTATGTCCCCGGCTGTCCGCCAAGCGCGGACACCATCTGGTATGTCCTGAGCGAACTCATCGCGGGACGACAACCGAATCCCAGCGCCGTCACCCGTTTCGGAGCCTGAGGTGAACCATCCCAAGCAACCCGGCCACGCGCGCCGCGATGAGGAGCAGGGCATCCTGATCGCCCTCTTGAATCGTTTGACGTCGCAACGGCTCCCGCGCCTGCTCGATCTGAAGACGAAGGTCACGCGCGGCGAACGGCTCGACAGCTTTGACATCCACTTCCTGCACGAGGTGCTGGAGGACGCGAAGGCGCAGCAAGCCAGGTGGGCCGATCATGCCGAATTTACTGACATCATCGCCAAGGTCACGCAGCTCTATCATGAGATCACCGAGCGTGCCCTGGCCAATGAGGAAGACGCCGGTACGACACACCAGCCGAGCGACTAAACCACTGTGGATCAAGCGGGTAGGCGCCAAACCCAAACGAGTTGGCCCCCAACGAACAGCCGCCGTCATCGTCATGACCAGTGCGCCTCGATTCACGTGGCGCTCAAAGAACAGGGCACATCCATGAGCCGGACCATTACCATCGAACCCGTCACCCGCATCGAGGGACATGCCCGCATCACCCTGCAATTGGGGGAGGCAGGCGAGGTCGAGGATGCGAAGTTCCACCTCACCCAATTTCGCGGCTTCGAGAAGTTCTGCGAGGGCCGCCCCTACCGCGAGATGCCAGCCCTGACGGCACGGACCTGTGGGATCTGCCCGGTCAGCCATGTGCTGGCATCGAACAAGGCCTGCGATCACTTGCTCTCGGTCAGCATTCCACCCACGGGTGAGAAGCTGCGCCGCATCATCAATCTGGCACAGCTCACCCAATCGCATGCCCTGTCCTTCTTCCACCTGTCGTCGCCCGACCTCCTGCTCGGTTGGGATTCCGACCCGGTCTCCCGCAATATCTTCGGCGTGATGCGACAGGATCCGGCCTTGGCGAAGGACGGTATCCGACTGCGCCAGATCGGCCAGACCATCATCGAAACGCTGGGGGGCAAGAAGATCCACCCCACCTGGGTGGTGCCCGGCGGAGTCAGCGAGCCGCTGGTCCAGGAGAAACGCGATGCGATGTTGAAACTCATTCCCGAGGGACTCGACATCGCCAAACGCACCTACACCTTTTTCAAGACCCTAGTTCCTAAGTTCAAGGACGAGGCCGAGCACTTCGGCAACCAACCGACCATGTTCCTCAGTTTGGTCAGCCCCAAGGGGCATCTTGAGCACTACGACGGCTTGATCCGTATCAAGGATGCACAGGGGCGGATCGTCGAGGACATGGTGCCGCCGCATGAATACGAGCGCCTGATCGGCGAGGCGGTCGAGGACTTCAGCTACATGAAGTTCCCGTACTATAAACCGCACGGCTATCCGCACGGCATCTATCGGGTCGGCCCGCTTGCACGGCTGAACAATGTCGATGCCTGCGGCACGCCCTATGCCGATGTGGCGCTCGCCGAGTTCCACATGCTGCAGGAATCTGGCCCCATCGCGAGCAGCTTCCATTATCACTACGCGCGCCTGGTCGAGATCATCTACGCGCTCGAGATGATGGATCGGCTCCTGAAGGATCCCACGATCCTCGACGCGCGGGTCCGGGCTCGGGCGCGCAGCAACCGCTCGGAGGGCATCGGCGTGTCCGAGGCGCCACGCGGCATCTTGATGCACCATTACAAGATCGACGACGAAGGGCTGATCAATTGGGTCAACCTCATCATTGCGACCGGCCACAACAACCTCGCCATGAATCAAAGCATCCGCCAGGTCGCCGATGCCTATGTCGATGGCAACAACCTGCGGGAGGGCATGCTCAACCGTGTCGAGGCGGTGATCCGGTGCTTCGATCCCTGCCTGTCCTGCGCCTCGCACGCCTTTGGTGAGATGCCGCTCGCCATTGAACTGCGCGCCGCCGATGGTCGCATTCTCGACACCCTGAGGCGTGGCTGAGTGGACGGTTCAGCCCCACCCTCCGCGCCATCCTCCGCGCAGGTCTTGATCATCGGCTACGGCAGCCCGATCCGCGGCGATGACGCGATCGGGCCGCTGGTTGCCGATCGCCTCGCGCGGGACGGTGTCCCCGCGGGCGTCACCGTGCTCTCGCGCCACATTCTTACCGCTGAGTTGGTGGCGGATCTGATCGAGCGGGATCGCGTGATCTTCCTCGATGCCGCGGTGGCGGGAGCGCCTGGGACTGTCCGCTGCCAGCGCTTGCATCCCGACGCACATGCTATCTCGACCATGGCCCACTTTCTCGACCCCAGGGAACTCCTCGCCTGGTGCGAGACCCTCTATGGTCGCGTCCCCGAAACCTATCTCGTCACGGTCACCGGCGCCTCGTTCGACTATGACCATTACCGTCTGACACCGCAGGCCGAAGCAGCCATTCCGCCCATGTTGGAACTGATCCGCGCGCTGATGCTCGGGACTGCGTCCGAGCAGGCCGGTTGCCACGGCGGGGATCGGCCAGTCGGGCAGGATCCGGCAGCGAGGGTGTAGGCGGCGCGCGACGGGCTCGTCACGGCCAGGCGGCCCAGCATGACAGTCAGAGTCGGAGTCAGCGTGAGCGGGGCACCAGCGGATGCGGCGCCGCTCGACGCAGTGGGGATCGGGCCTGAGTCAACCGTTTGCGGTGCGGGATCAGTGGTGGCCGAACAGACGCCTGAACAGCACCTGCTGTTCATCGCCAACATACTGGCTGAAGACCTCGGCAAAGGACGCGCGCGCCGCCGTCTGACGCTCGGACAACTGACCCGCCAACGCGCCCATGGCCAGCAGGGTCTCGGGATCCGCCTCGCCGGCGCGATACATCTGTCTCGCCCAGTCGAGCAGATGGTCGGCCTGCACCGACAGATCCTGTAGCTCGCCGAGATGATCGAGCAGGGTCTTGAGCAGCTTGATCAGCCGTGTCAGCTTTCCGCGTGGGTAAAGGCTCTGGAACAGCTCGATCAAGTAGCGCAGTTTTTTACAGCTCTTGCGCAGTTCATGCAGCTCCGTCGCCGGTGAGTCGGGCCGAATCGCGAGCCCTTCCTGACGGACACGTTTCGCCATGCGCCGGATGCGGGCATCCGCGATTGCCTTGATCGCGTGTCCCGCCTTGGGTCCCGCCGCGTGCGCGCCCATCGGGGCCTCGAGGAAGGCTTGCCAATCCGCCATCAGCTCGGTGAAGGCCGGGGAGGCAAGCACGGCGGCGAGATATTCCTGTTCCTGAGCCTGGCGCAGGACCAGAAACTCGTGGAACGGCCCCATCCCAAGGCGCAAGGACGCGGGCAAGGCGTCACGGTAGCGCGCGAACTCCAGCAGATAGACATCGAGATCCCGCAGCGGACCCGTGACCTGCTGCAACCAGGCAAAGCGCACCCGGAAGTCCTCGACCACCGACGCGGAAAAGACGCCCTTGACCTGGGTCAGGGCCGAGCGAGTGCGCCGCGTCGCCACGCGCAGGTCATGCAGGAACTCGATATCCCAATGCGCGCGGGTGCCCTCGACATTGGCCTGGAGGATTCCGAGCAAATGCCTGAAGACACCCTTGAGCGCCTCATCCGCTCGTTGTTTGGGATCGATCCGCTCGTCGATCTTCGCGGAATAATCGTTCGGCCGACGACCGCGGAGGGCGAGCGCTTCATCCAACTCAGCGCCCGGGGAGGGGCACGCCGCAAAGGCCCCGCGCGCGCGCGCGATCACGGCGGCGAACCGTTCGACATGCGAGGGCTCCGCGTCGAGGCGAATCAGGGGCGCGAGCGCACCACAGAGATCCCCCCCAGGCCCGAGCACGCTGCGCTCCTCGATCGCGACCCGCAACAGGCCTTGCCCTTCATCCGGCTCGATCCGGCTGTTCGTCACCCGCCGCTGGATCGTGACGAGCGGCAGCAACCGCCGGATCGGGCTGAGCTTCAGCAGGTGCTCGCGCACCGGGCCGGGCGGCAGGCGCGCGGCGAAGTCGAGTGCATCCCGCTGCCCCTGAGCACGCGCCTGGACAATCGGCCTGGATGCGGCATCAAGTGAACGGAGCACCAACTGATCCGGCAACGCCGCCGCGGACTCCGCGTCCGTGCGCACGGCTAGGGACAGACCGTCGCGATAGAGTGCCCAGTCGAAGGTGTCGTAGAGGATGTCCGTCACGGCTTCGCTCGGCCGCGGCACCTGGCGCTGTGAACCCCGGAGGATCCTGAGGATCTCATCCACGGAGGTGTCGCGCGCGGCCTGAAGTTCGATCATGGCAGGAGGCATGGGGAGACGCACCAGGCTCGACGTGAGGGCACAGCGGTTGCTCGACCACTTCGATTCGGGTTCACGAGCCGATGTCCTCCGTGTCAGGATCGGTGGTGCGGACGTTCGGCCCGCGCCGCGCCCTCGGCCGGGTCGATTCGAAATTGTCACGGGTTTCCATTAAGGTCTCGTGACCCGCCGTTTTACTCAACCCCTCAAACAGGTGTGGAACCATGAGCAAACTCGACCAACTCAAGACCATGACCACGGTCGTCGCCGACACCGGAGACTTCGAGTCCATCGCCGAGTACACACCACAGGACGCCACCACCAATCCGTCGCTGATCTACAAAGCGGCGCAGATGCCGCACTACCGCGAACTCGTCGAAGACGCGGTGCTCCATGGGATGCGCGAGGGGGGCGCCGATGCCTTGAGCCAGACCCGCGCGACCATCGACAAGCTCGCGGTCAACTTTGGCAGCGAGATCCTGAAGATCGTCCCCGGGCGCGTCTCCACCGAAATCGACGCCCGTCTCTCCTTCGACACGGAGGCCACGATCAAACGCGTGGCGGCCTTGGTCGAACTCTACCAGGCCGCGGGAATCGATCCGAGCCAACGCGTGCTGTTCAAGATCGCCTCGACCTGGGAGGGGATTCGCGCGGCTGAGCGGCTCGAGCGTGAGGGGCTTCATTGTAATCTGACCCTGCTCTTCAGCTTCGCGCAAGCCGCCGCCTGCGCCGATGCCGGGGTGACCCTGATCTCGCCCTTCGTCGGGCGCATCCTGGACTGGTACAAGAATGCCGAGAACGTCTCGGGTTATCCTACGGATGAAGATCCCGGGGTGCAATCGGTGACGCGGATCTACAATTACTATAAGCGCCACGGCTACCAGACGGTCGTGATGGGTGCAAGCTTCCGGAATCTCGATGAAATCCTCGAATTGGCCGGTTGTGACTACTTGACCATCTCCCCGGCGCTGCTGGGTGAACTGGTGTCGACCGAGGGTGATGTTCCCCGCAAACTCGACCCCGAACGCGCCAAGACGATGGACATCCCCCGCGTCTCCTATGACGAAGCGAGCTTCCGCTGGGACTTGAACGAGGATGCGATGGCGACGGAGAAACTCGCCGAGGGGATCCGTCTCTTCGCGAATGCCACGCGGAAGCTCGAACAGTTCGCCCATGAAGTCTGCCACAACTGTTGAGACCGGACCGAACAGCGTGCAGGCCCGCGCGGTGAATCCACAATCCCATGCGCGGCGGCCGAGCGGCCGCCCGAGCGCCGGAGTCCGCATCTGATGGAACACCGAGCACGCAAACGCTTCGGCCAAAATTTTCTCCATGACGCCCGTGTCATCGAGCGCATCATCGCACTGATCGCGCCCCGACCCAACGAGGCCATCGTGGAGATCGGACCCGGCCAAGGGGCCATCACGGCCGGGCTGCTCGCCGCGGTTGGCTCCCTTGATGTGATCGAACTCGACCGTGATTTGGTTGAGCCCTTACGCCACCGTCTCGCCGCGTGCGGTGAACTGCGCATCCATCAGGGTGATGCCCTGCGCATTGATCTGTGCACGCTCGCCGCACCCGGAACCCGACTGCGTCTCGTGGGCAACCTGCCCTACAACATCTCCACCCCACTCCTGTTTCGCTTCCTCGAACAGTCCGCCTGCGTCGAGGATCTTCATCTGATGCTGCAGAAAGAGGTCGTCGAGCGGATCGTCGCTGTCCCGGGCGAGAAGCGCTATGGGCGTCTCTCCGTGATGGTACAGACGCAGTGCACCCCAGAGGCGCTCTTTCGCATTGGCCCCGGCGCCTTCCGACCGGCTCCCAAGGTCGAGTCCGCCTTTCTCAGACTACGCCCCCACCGCCCGCCTCGGTATGCGCTCGCGGACCCGCATCTCCATGCACGCATCGTCGCGGCGGCCTTCGGGCAACGCCGCAAGACGCTGCGGAACAGTCTCGCGGCCTTCGCCGACGAGTCCCAACTGCGCGATCTCGACATCGATCCGTCCGCTCGGGCCGAGTCGCTCGATGTCGCCAGCTTCGCACGGCTGGCGAACGCCGCTTGCAAATTTCCGCCGAGACCCTGAAATTGACCGCTCGGATGTGTGGTCTTCCTGGGTGAGGTTCGAGCAGATGACGGATGAAGACAATCAGGGCGTGACGATTGAAGAAGAGGAAGCGGCGGTAGAGGGATCGGCAATCCAACTCGCGCGCGCCAATGACGTCTTACCGACGCAGATCCCGATTCTGCCCGTCGCCTCACGCCCCTTCTTTCCCGGCCAAGCTGTCCCGCTCATGATGGACGCGGAGAATTGGGCCTCTACCCTGCAGACGGTCAGCGACAGCGAGCACAAGATCCTCGGGGTCGTGCTGGTGCGCAGCGAGACCTCAGAGGAGGCGCGTCCGAGCGATTTTCACCCGATCGGCACCGTCTGTCGCGTCCACCGCATCCACCAACAAGACGGGCATCTGCAGGTTCTCGTCGAATGTCTGCAACGTTTTCGGATCGGCACCTGGCTCAATCGGACCGTGCCGTTCCGCGCGCAGGTCACCTATCTCCCGGAACCCGCCGGGCCACCGAATGATGAGGTCAAGGCCTATGCGATGGCCGTGATCAACACCATCAAGGAGCTCCTACCGCTCAATCCGCTCTATGTCGAGGAACTGCGGATGTTTCTCGATCGGTTCGGCCCCGATGACCCGTCCCATCTGTCGGATTTCGCGGCCAGTCTAACCACCTCGACCAAGGAGCAGCTCCAAGAGGTCCTGGAAATCGTCGCGCTCCTCCCGCGCATGGAAAAGGTCCTCGTCCTGCTCAACAACGAACTCGAACTCGCCCGCGCGCAGCAGAAGATCCGCCGCACGGTCGAGGAGAAGATGCAGAAGCAACAGCGCGAGTTCTTCTTACGCGAGCAGCTGAAGGCAATTCAAAAGGAGCTCGGCATCGCCAAGGACGATCGCACCGCGGAACTCGACCGCTTCACCGCACGCCTCGCGCGACTCACGCTCAGCGAGCAGGCGCGCAAGCGCGTCGATGAGGAGATGGACAAGCTGCGGATGCTGGAAACCGGCTCACCGGAGTACTCGGTCACCCGCAACTATCTGGATTGGATCACTATCCTGCCCTGGGGCAACTACTCCAAGGACAAGCTCGACCTCAAACGTGCACGCCGGGTCCTCGACCGCGACCATTATGGTCTGGAGGATGTCAAAAAACGCATCCTCGAGTTCCTTGCCGTTGGGATCCACAAGGGCGAGGTCGCGGGTTCCATTATCCTTCTGGTCGGTCCGCCCGGGGTGGGCAAGACCTCGATCGGACACTCGATCGCGACCGCCCTGGGACGCCGCTTTTATCGTTTCTCGGTCGGTGGGATGCGTGACGAGGCCGAGATCAAGGGCCATCGACGAACCTATATCGGCGCCATGCCAGGCAAGTTCCTCCAGGCCATGAAGGACGCCGGCACCGCCAACCCCGTGATCATGCTCGATGAGATCGACAAGATCGGTGCGTCGTATCATGGCGACCCGGCCTCGGCACTGCTCGAGGTGCTCGATCCCGAACAGAACACCGATTTCCTCGACCATTATCTCGATCTGCGCTTCGATCTGTCGAAGGTGCTCTTCGTGTGCACCGCCAACCAGCTCGACAGCATCCCCGGCCCCCTGCTCGACCGCATGGAGGTGATCCAGCTCTCCGGCTACATTGCCGAGGAAAAGCTGCAAATCGCCAAGAAATTCCTGCTCCCGCGCCAAATCGAGCGCGCGGGTCTCGTCAAGGGCGCGGTCGCGCTCGACACCAAGACGCTCCGCGCACTGATCGATGGCTACGCGCGCGATGCCGGGGTCCGCCGACTGGAAAAGCAACTCGGCAAGATCGTGCGTCAGGTTGCGGTACGCCTCCTCGATCAGGCAACACCGCCAGTTCGCCTCACCACGGACGATCTCAAGGAATATCTCGGCAGCCCGGTATTTCGTGATGAACGCAAACTCTCAGGACCCGGGGTGGTCACCGGACTCGCCTGGACGGCAATGGGGGGTGCAACGCTGTCGATCGAGGCCGCACGCACGCACAGCTTCACGCGTGGATTCAAACTGACCGGTCAGCTCGGCGATGTCATGAAGGAATCGGCGGAGATCGCCTATGGTTTCGTGCTCTCCCATGCCGAGGAATTGGGCGCGGATCCGTCGTTTTTCGAAAACGCCTTTATCCATCTCCATGTTCCGGCTGGCGCAACGCCAAAGGATGGACCTTCAGCCGGAATCACCATGGCCTCGGCGCTCCTGTCTCTCGCCCGCCATCACCCCTTGCGCAGGGTCGCCATGACCGGAGAAATTACCTTGACGGGCGAGGTCTTCCCGGTCGGCGGGATCCGGGAAAAACTCATTGCCGCGCGCCGCGCGGGCATCCGCGAGATCATCCTGCCCGAGGACAACCGCGGCGAGTTCGAAGAGGTTCCCGAGCATGTGCGCAAGGGGCTCAGCGTGCATTTCGTCTCAGCTTATCGGGACCTCCTGCCGCTGCTCTTCCCCTCGCCGCGCGCGACCTGAATCGCCCCGCCCCGTCTGCCGCTGGGAGCCCCCTCCTCCGGCTCCGCATCGCCACCCGTTGTCTGCTCGCGCACCAGCGCACGCAGCACCCCGAGCGCCATGTCCAGCATGGAGGAATCGTCTTGCGACGAGTGGACCACATAGGCTGGCAAGCGAAAGCGGGGGCCATGCGGAGCCAGATGAAGCGATCCGTCTCTGAGAGAGGAGGCGGCGATTCGCTCGGGAACGAAACAGGACCCACCATTGGCCAAGATCAATTGCAGACCAAGCCAGCCAATGTTGGCCATCAGCGCGGGCCGCTCCAGATCAGGATAGACCTGTTGGTGTTGCGCGTAGAAGGTCGGTCCCCAGTCCACGTAGACGTAGCTGTCGTCCAACGCCGTGTCCTGCGGATCGCTGCAGACACGCACCAGGGTTTCGTCGAACAGATGTTCGATCTGGAGCCCCGCGCAATGGCGTGGTGAGTACATCAGTGCCAGATCCAAGGTGCCCACGATGATCCCCCGCATCAGGTCCTCTTCGAATCCGATGTCGCTGTTGATGGAGAGATCGGGGGCCTGCGCCCGCATGCGCCCCACCCAGAGCGGCAGCAAACCATCCCAGAGCGCAATGCGCGCGCCGATCCGCAGGCTCCCACGAAAGCGACTCGGCAACCCCACGTCGTGGCGAGCCTGATCGAACGTTAGCGCGAGGGTCTTGGCATGGCGCAAAAAGCGCTGCCCCGCCGCGGTCAAAGTCGCGCCCGAGCGATTACGCACGAACAGACGTGCATTCAATTCCTGCTCGATCGCTTGGATCCGCGCACTCACGGTCGACTGGGTGACATGCACGCGGGTGGCCGCCTCCTGGAAGCTGCCATGCGCGGCGACCGCGAGAAAGGTGTTGATCTGCTGGCTATCCATCGATGATCAAATCGGAAAAACCGATATCAAAAACAAATCATTTTCGTTTGTCAAAACTAAAACCCCTGATTAATATCCAACTGAATGCCCAGTCCGAATGAGGGGCCGGTTCACCCCCCCCCTTGACACCGACTTTGGCGCATTCGCATCGGCACGACACCGCGGTGAGAACCATGCCATCGGACTGAAGCGGCGCGGCCATCACGACGACGGTCGGTGACATGATCGCCGCTCGTCATCCGACGAGGAGAGGTCCAAGATGATTCAAGTCAAGGTTTCAATGAAGGTCACCAGGGAACCGCTGAAACGGACCCCAGTGGTGCTGAAGCTTGATGCCGACGGGTCCGAGACCCCGCCCATCCTGACCGATCACGAGGGGGTGGCCAGCTTCGACCTTCCCCCCACCAGCGGCAAGATCCTGGTCTCGGGTGTTGAGCGATTCGACGGCCGTCTCGATGGCAAGATCCCGATCGAGCTCTGGTCGATCACCCAGTCCGAGCACGACTCCAAGGGTCTACCCGGGGAGTTCCCGGTCGGCAGCAACGCCTATCCCAGCATGACCACTCACGCCTTCACGGTCGAGGGGCGCGAGATTCTGACCGACAGCGAAGGATATCTGGTCGATCCGTCCGATTGGTCCGAGGAATTTGCCCGCACGCTCGCGGCGCACGAGGGACTGACGCTCAGCGCCGAGCACTGGGAGGTGATCCGTTACCTGCGCGCCAGCTACGCCAAACACGGCACCCAGGCCACGGTCCGCGACATGATCGCCCATTTCCGCCGGGTGTGGGGCGGTGAGCAGGGCAGCAATCACGGCCTGCATCAGCTCTTCCCGCGCGGTGGTCCGCAGAAGCAAGGCAATCGTCTCGCCGGACTGCTGCGCATCAAAGGCGAACACTGAGCCCCCACGCGACGTCCGCTCGGGCGTTGCGCTCCACGGGGGATGCCAGCATCGCATCCCCATGCCGTCAGGCTTGCTGCCGGTCACCACGCCCTTGTCTCTCGCTCCGGACTCAGGCTCTGGGTGTCGTCTCGCCCTTCACAGCGGCGGTCACGGGCGCCATGCGTTTCTTCCCGGCGGCGAGGACCTGTTCAAGGAGATGCCGGCGCAGGAGCTCGAAGGCCAAGCGTTGGGTGGCTTGATACAGCGTCGCGGGCTCGCCGATCATCTCCAGGCGCGCCTCGAAATAGGCGATATCCGCCTGCAAGCGAACGATCTGGAGTCGATGACGCTTGCGCTCCTCGTCGTCGGACTTAGAGTATAGGCCGGTCATGATCGCCCGCGGATACACTCGGGCACGCGTGGCGCAGGGCGACGAACGGGCTGGGACGCGCCGGCGCGGCGGTGGCGATCAGCGTGCGTCATCGCGCATCAGAGCTGCCAAGCATGACCTAAAGTGTGCTATAAACCGCGAAAATCCATACATAAATCTAACCCTCGGGAACATCAGCGAGCATGAGCGCAATCCTCGAGCTGTTTCGTCGTTCCGGTGCCTTGTATGGCGGCAACGCCAGCTTCATCGAAGATCTCTACGAACGCTACCTAAAAGACCCAGAGAGTGTCGACCTAGCCTGGCGCGAACGCTTTCAGGTCATGCATCAGGAGTCGGCGAACGAGGTCGCGCACGGCCCGGTGCGTGAGAATTTTCTGCGCTTGGCCCAAGAGAGCCGTTCACGCGCACACACCCGCTCCACGGAACGACTCGAGCCCGCCGCGGCCGAGAAACAGTCGGCAGTCTTGTCTCTGATCAACGGGTATCGCTACCGCGGCCATCAGGTCGCGCGCCTCGACCCGATCGCGTTGCGCGAGACACCGAAGATCGCCGACCTCGACCCCTCGTACCACAATCTCTCCACGGAGGACATGGATCAGGTCTTCCACACGGGGTCGCTCTACGCACCCGACCGCATGCCCTTGCGCGACATCATCGCCATGGCCGAGCAGATCTATTGCGGCACGGTCGGCTCGGAGTACATGCACATCACCGATACCCAGGAGAAGCGCTGGATTCAGAAGCGTCTCGAGGGCTATCGCGCAACGCCGGAACTCGATGGCGCGGATCGTCGATGGCTGCTCACCCTCTTGAGCGCCGCCGAGGGCTTCGAGAAGTATCTCCACCAACGCTACGTCGGGCAGAAACGCTTCTCGCTCGAGGGCGGCGACGCGCTTATCCCACTGCTCGACGAACTCATCCAGCGTGCCGGTCGCAAGGGCCAGAAGGAGCTGGTCATCGGCATGGCGCACCGCGGGCGCCTGAGCGTCCTGACCAACATCTTCGGGAAGCCGCCGCAGGATATCTTCGACGAGTTCGAGGGCCGGGTCCAGATGGACTGGCGCAAGATGGCCGGCGACGTGAAATATCACCTTGGATTCGCGACCGATATCGACACGCCGGGAGGCATCGTCCATCTTGCGCTGGGCTTCAACCCATCGCACCTGGAGATCATCAACCCGGTTATCGAAGGCTCGGTGCGCGCACGCCAACGGCGTCGCCACGATCGCAGCGGTGACCAGGTGCTGCCAGTCCTGATCCACGGCGATGCCGCCTTCGCCGGACAGGGCGTGGTGATGGAAACCCTGCAACTCTCGCAGACGCGCAGCTACACCACCGGCGGCACGATTCACATCATCATCAACAACCAGATCGGGTTTACGACCAGCAATCCGCTGGACACACGTTCCACGCTCTACTGCACCGATGTGGCGAAAATGGTGCAAGCGCCTGTTTTCCATGTGAATGGCGACGATCCGGAGGCCGTTATCTTCGTCACTCGGATGGCACTCGACTTCCGTAATCAATTCCATAAGGATGTCATCATCGACCTGGTCTGCTACCGCCGGCTCGGCCACAACGAGGCCGACGAACCCTCGGTTACCCAGCCGATGATGTACAAAAAAATCCGCAAACACCCCACCCCTCGTGCGGTCTATGCCGATCGGCTCATCGCCGATGGGGTCATCGCGAAAGAAGAGGCCGATGCGCTGGTCGCCGACTATCGCGACTCGATCGAGCAGGGTGTCGTCGTCGCCCGTCCGGTGCTCTGTGGACTGGACCACGCCTATCGCGTGAGCTGGGCATTTTGTCGTAACACCGAATGGGACCAGGATGTCGAGACCGGGGTCCCGATCGACAAACTGAGGGAACTCACGGAGGCGATGCTGCGCGTGCCGGACGGGTTCGAGTTGCATGCCCGGGTCGAGAAGCTCTACGAAGAGCGTCGCAAGATGGCGCAAGGGGACCAGCTCCTGAACTGGGGATTCGCCGAGAACCTGGCCTATGCCACACTGCTCGATGCGGGCATCCCGGTGCGCCTGTCCGGGCAGGACACCGGACGCGGCACCTTCTTCCACCGTCACGCGAAGATTCATGATCAGTTAACAGGCAACGCCTACACCCCACTGCAGCATCTCAGTCCACACCAAGGGGCCTTCATCGCGATCGATTCGATCTTGTCCGAGGAGGCGGTGCTCGCCTATGAATACGGCTTCGCGACCGCCGAGCCGGGTGCATTGACGATCTGGGAAGCCCAATTCGGTGACTTCGCCAACGGCGCGCAGGTCGTGATCGATCAGTTCATCACCTCCGCTGGCACCAAATGGGGACTCTGCTGCGGACTGGTGATGCTCTTGCCGCACGGTCTCGAGGGTCAGGGCGCGGAGCATTCCTCGGCGCGTCTCGAGCGCTTCCTTCAGTTGAGCGCCGAACACAATATCCAGGTCTGCACGCCGACGACGCCGGCTCAGATGTTTCATCTGTTACGCCGACAGATGGTTCGGGACTACCGCAAACCGTTGATTGTAATGACGCCGAAGAGTCTCCTGCGCCATCGCCTGGCGGTCTCCTCCCTGGATGAACTTGCCGCCGGCCGCTTCCAGCCGGTGCTGCCAGAAGTCGATCCACTGGATCCGGCCGACATCGAGCGGGTCATCTTCTGTGGCGGCAAGCTTTATTATGATCTGCTCGAGGCCCGTCGCGCCCGCGGCCTCACGAATGTCGCCCTGATCCGCATCGAGCAACTCTATCCGTTTCCCAAGGATCAGTTCGCGGCCGCGCTCGAGACCTATCGAGCCACCGATGAGATCATTTGGTGTCAGGAGGAGGCGCAAAATCAAGGGGCCTGGGACCAGATCAAACACCGTTTCCACAACCTAATCCAGGACGGCAAACGTCCCGTCTATGTCGGTCGACCCGCGGCCGCGGCCCCCGCCGTCGGTCATCGCGCGGCCCATGTGGAGCAACAGGAGCGCTTGATCGACGAGGCCCTCACTGGGCTCTTCAACCCCAGCATGAATAAAAGGATCCCGCCACAATGAGCAGCGAAGTCCGCGTCCCCAACCTCCCCGAGTCGGTTGCCGATGCCACGGTCGCGACCTGGCACAAACGCCTCGGAGATCCGGTGAAGCGCGAAGAAAATCTCGTCGATCTCGAGACCGATAAGGTCATTCTCGAGGTCCCCGCGCCGGCCGATGGCATCCTCAGTGAAATCCTCGCCGAGGTCGGTGATCTCGTGCAGTCCGATGGGTTGCTCGCCCGTATCGCCGCCGATACCGCGGCGCGCACCAATGAGACGGCCGTGCCCTCCCCCTCCGAGACCGCAGCGCGCGCGTCGACCGCGAGCGCCCCCCAGGAGCGGCCCGACACCACTGCTCCAGACACGGCTGAACCACAGGTCGCGCCCGCCGCGCGGCGCCTGATCAAGGAATTGAATCTCGATGCCCGCGCGATCGCGGGAACCGGTCGCGAGGGACGCATTCACAAGGCCGATGTCATGGCCTATCTCGATCAGCGCGAGGCAGAAACGCCGCATCAAGAACCCGATGCCGCCCAGCCCAGTATGGCTCAATCACCGAGCCTGACCGGTGAGGCCGGGCGTCCGGAACAGCGTGTCACCATGACGCGGCTGCGCGCGCGCATTGCCGAACGGCTGGTTCAGGCACAACAAAACGCGGTCATGCTGACCACCTTCAACGAGGTCGATTTGGCTGCCGTGATGGCACTGCGCAGCCGCTATAAAGAGGCCTTCGAGACCACGCATGGCGTCCGACTCGGCTTGATGTCCTTCTTCGTGAAGGCGGCCATCGAGGCATTGCAGCGTTTCCCCGTGCTGAACGCCTCGGTCGATGGTGACGACATCATCTACCACGGGTACTACGATATCGGCATCGCGGTCAGTTCCCCACGCGGGCTCGTCGTGCCGATCCTGCGCAACTGCGACCAGCTCTCGATGGCGGATATCGAACAGGGAATCGTCGGCTTCGGCGAGAAAGCCCGCGACGGCACCCTAAGCTATGAGGAGCTGACCGGCGGCACCTTCTCGATCACCAATGGTGGCGTGTTCGGGTCCCTGCTCTCGACGCCGATCCTCAACCCGCCGCAAAGCGCGATCCTGGGTATGCATAAGATTCAGGAACGCCCCGTGGTGATCAAGGGCGAGATCAAAATCGCACCAATGATGTACCTTGCGCTCACCTACGACCACCGCATCATCGATGGGCGCGAAGCAGTTCAGTTCCTCGGCACCATCAAAGACACCCTGGAAGATCCGGCGCGACTGCTGCTCAGGATCTGAGGCTCCGCTCACCGGGGACAGGCTCGGTGTCAGAGGCCATCGCGCTCACACTTGAGCCTCGTGGCCCGGGCACCAGGGCCACGGGGCGAGTCGGTTCAGGCCTGGTCGGTTCAGGTCGGAGGGACTGACTCGTCGCCCCAGCGTGGCAACAGGGCATGCGGCACACCGAGATGGTCCAGCACGCGTGCCACCATGAAATCGACCAATTGCTCGACCCGTGTTGGTTTGAAATAGAACCCCGGATTGGCCGGCATGATGACGACTCCAGCGCGAGCAAGCCGCAACATGTTCTCGAGATGGATGGGTGTGAAGGGAGTCTCGCGGACGACCAAAATCAACTTCCTTGACTCCTTCATGGTCACGTCGGCGGCACGATCGATCAAGGAGGTGGAGACGCCCGCGGCGATGCTGGCCAGGGTTCCGGTGGTGCAGGGACACACCACCATGGCATCGGGAGGATTGCTGCCGCTCGCCACGGGCGCGCTCCACTGCTGGCGGCCGAAAACACGCAACTGCCCGGGCGTGGACTTGAAGTAGTCGCGGAAGAACGCCTCGGCATCGCCGGCCCGTCCCGGGACCTCGAGGTCTGCTTCCATCTTCAGCACCACTTGCCCCGCTTGCGACACCAGCAGATAGACGCGCATCCCCGCGGACAAGAGACAGTCGACCAAACGCAACCCGTATTGCGAACCCGAGGCACCGGTCAGGGCGACGGTGATCGTCTTTGGCCAGGGAGATGATGGTTCAGATGCCATCATGGCATTCCTGCTGTGAGGTGGGCCGGATACACGCTCGCCAACTCAGCACTCGCGCGCGCCGCAACCGCGATCGGCCGCGGAGGTAGGCATCCCGAGACGGTCGAGCAGGCGCTGATGCAGACCCGCGAACCCCCCGTTGCTCATCACCAGGATGTGATCGTCAGGACGGCTTGCGGCAAGAATCGCGTCGAGCAGCGACGCAATCTCGCGATGCACCACGGCGCGGCTCCCGAGCCGACTGAAGACGCGACCCGCATCCCAACCCAGATCCTCGGGGGCGAAGACGAAGACACGATCGGCGTCGTCGAGCGAGGCGGCGAGGGTGTCGTTGTGCACGCCGAGTTTCATGGTGTTCGAACGCGGTTCGAGCACGGCGAGAATGCGCTGTGTCCCGACCCGCTGGCGCAATCCGGCCAGGGTGGTCGCGATCGCGGTCGGATGATGGGCGAAATCATCGTAAACGCTGACCTTCGCGACCCGGCCGCGCAGCTCCATGCGCCGTTTCACCCCCTTGAAGCAGGATAGGGCCGCCAGCGTTTGCGCCACGGGCACGCCAGCATGCCGGGCCGCCGCGACGACCGCAAGCCCGTTGTGGACGTTGTGCAAGCCGGTCTGGCCCCAGGCCACCTCCCCCACGGGTTCGCCATCGCAAGACACCACAAACCGGGATCCATCCGCGGCAATGAGCTGGGCGCTCCAATGTCCGGCGGCGCCGAAGGATTCTCGTGGGGTCCAGCACCCCATCGCGAAGACCTCGTCGATCGCGGGATCGGCAGCGGGATGTACGATCAGACCGCGTTGGGGGACGGTGCGGATCAGGTGATGACATTGACGTTGAATGTGCGACAGATCATCGAAGATATCGGCATGATCGAACTCGAGGTTGTTCAGAATCAGGGTGCTTGGACGGTAGTGGACGAATTTCGACCGCTTATCGAAGAAGGCCGTATCGTATTCATCTGCCTCGACAACGAAGAAAGGCGCCGTGCCCAAACGGGCGGACTGACCGAAATCCAGTGGTACCCCGCCGATCAGAAAGCCCGGCGCGAGTCCAGCCTCCTCGAGCACCCAGGCCAACATGCTCGCGGTCGTCGTCTTACCATGGGTTCCGGCGACCGCCAAGACCCAGCGCTCGCTCAGGAGATGCTCGCGCAACCAGTCCGGACCGGAGCAATAGCGTAGACCCTGATCCAGCATCGCCTCGACCGCTGGGTTTCCACGTGTCAGCGCATTGCCCACCACGACCAGGTCCGGGACTGGGCGCAGATGGGCTGGGTCATAACCCTCCATGAGTTCGATCCCCGCCTCCTCGAGTTGTGTGCTCATCGGCGGATAGACGTTCGCGTCCGAACCCGTGACCCGATGCCCGAGCGCACGTGCAAGCAGGGCGATCCCGCCCATGAAGGTGCCACAGATTCCCAACAGATGCAGGTGCATGTCCAATCCTTAATCTTGTTCCCGTCAATCCACGCGACGCACGCCAGATCGGCTCCGCGAGGGCCGAACCCAAGCGCGCGGGCTCAGTGACGCCGGGAGGTCCGAACCAGTCCAGGCGTTCGCTCAGTGCGACGTCGCGTTCGGCTAGAGGCTTCCGAGCGACCCGAGCACCAGAACCATCGCGATCTTGAAGGCCACGGTAATCGCCGCCGCCTGTCCCAACGTGATTCCGAAGGTGTGGCGCAGGATGTGCCCGGTGACCACGACGCTCCAGACGAAGATCACCAGGAGCAGCAGTGCGCCGAGCGCGGCGAGATCGCTTTCCTCCGGACCGGTCGGGTTCAAGCTCAGTGGAAGGATCGCGATCACGCCGATCACGACCCCCGCGCCCAGTAATGCGGTCGCTGCTTGCAGGAAGCGCGAGGGCTTCCCCACGAGTCGCAGGGCCAACGAAAGCGCCATCAGCGTGAGGGCAAGTTCGACCACCGTATGCAGGGAGCTGACCCCGAACGAGAGTCCGGCAACCAGACCGATCACGACCCCGACCACGACGGCCGCGAGCACGACCAGCCCGAACAGAACGTTCGAAGCGGGTAGATCCTGCGGTGTCTTGCGCAGCGCGCACAGCTCGGCAAAGAATAAGATCAAGGCCTGCACGATGACTCCCGTTCACGAAACCCGTTACAACCGCACCCGTGCGCGCCCGGGTGCCCGATACCGACGCCCACGCCGCCCAGCCTGCGATCCAGTTGTGCCCGATTCAGCCCTTCGGCGCGGTTCAGCCTTTAGCACGGCTCGGAGAGTGCCGCGCGCTCACCTCAGCGGACCGCGGCTGCGGGAGGACCAAGGACACCAGCCCGGGTCAAGCACGCCTGCGCCTTATCTTAGCACCAGCCATGCCGATCACGCCGAACCCCAATGCCAGCAACACCATGAATGCCGCCGTCACGATCACGGGCCCGTTGCCGAAGCGTGCAAATGGTGTGGCGCCCTGGTAAAGCTCGATCTCGCTGGTCAGGCTCCCGAGCTCGAACGACGGCACCACCCCTAGAAGTCGTCCACGCGTGTCGATGATGGCGGAAATCCCCGTATTGGTCGCGCGCAACAGGTAGCGACCGTTTTCGAGTGCGCGCATGCGCGCGATCTCGAGGTGTTGATGCGGTGCCAGTGAGTCACCGAACCAGGCATCATTGCTGACATTAATCAAGAACCGCGCCTCCGGCAGCGCCTGCGACACGGCGCTCGGAAACGCGTCCTCATAACAGATTGAGACCCCGGCTGACCAGGTTCCGACCGCCAGCAAGGGTCGCTCGGAACGGCCAGGGCTAAAATCGGACATGGGCACCTCGAAGAGTTCCACAAGGGGACCGAGGATCGGCTTGAAGGGCATGAACTCACCGAAGGGGACCAGGTGACGTTTCGCATAGAGATCCTCCTGCGTCCCAATGCTCAGCAGGGCATTGTAATAACGCCCCTGCTCCGTCTCCATCACTGGGATGCCCAACACGAGTTCGCTCCCCGCCTCGGCCGCGCGCAGCGCCATGGGCTCGATCACGGCCGTGCGGACCTCGTGGAGGAACGCTGGGATCGCCGTTTCTGGCCAGACCACCAGATCGACACCGAGGAGGTCTTCCGTCAGCTCCCAATAGATCGACACCGTCGAGACCAAGCGTTCCGGGTCCCACTTGATCGATTGGGGGATGTTTGCCTGGACCACCGCCGCGCGCAACCGCTCGCCCGTGGGCTGTGTCCAGGCGACGGTTTGCAACAGGAGCCCGCCACCCCAGATCACCACCAGTGCGCCGACCGCGGCCCACCGGCCTGCCCGCGCCCAATGAACCAGTCCCCAGAGCAGCCCCACTGAGCAGACCAGCAGCAACCCAACCCCATAGACGCCCACCACTGGGGCATACCCACTCAGCGGCCCGTCGAGCTGGGTATAACCGAGATTCAGCCAGGGAAACCCCGTGAACAACCATCCTCGGAGCCACTCGATCAACAGATAGATGCCGGGAAAGAGCAACCCGGGCACGACCCAGTCATCGTTGCGGCCCAGTCGTCTGAGAAGCCAACCCAGCAGGCCATAATAGAGCGCCATGATGGCGACGAAGAGCACCGTCAGCAGGTTCGCGACCACGGGCGTCATATTCCCGAATTCGTTCAAACTGATACGAATCCAGAACACCCCGAAGCCCATTAGACCAACACCGAAGAGCCATCCGCGCAGCGCGCCGTCGCGCGCGTCTGCCCCCCGCAGAGCGAACAACAACCCGAGCAAGCCCACCAGCGCCATGGGATACCAACCGAAGGGGGCAAAGCCTAGGACCACGAGAGCCCCGCTCACGAGCGCAAGCAGGGCCATCAACAGTGAGTACAGGCGGGCGTGGATGGCAGCCATGGCGAGATGCGGTCTCATGAGATACGACGAATAGGTCTGTTGCAGGGGACCGGCTGCGCGCCCGGCCCAAGCTCGCGCATCACTCCCGAGCCCGCCGGCTGCGGGAACCCGGCCAGGACGGGCGGATGGCGGTCCCCCACGACCAGACACGTCGACGAGGAGATCAATCGTACAGGGTGTCCTTCCATTGTCTCAGCGCCTTGAAGACCTCGCGCGGCGTGGTTAGGGGGCGCTCGGCGAACTGCTCAGCGGCCGCGATCACCGCTGGGACACGCGTGCGCAGGAAGGGGTTCGTGGCGCGTTCGAGTTCGAGGCGTGAGGGCACGGTCGGTTCTCCCGCATCGTCCCGGGCGCCATCCGCCTCCAGACGGGCGCGTAACGGCTCATGCTGCGGCTCGACCCAGCGGGCAAATCCAAGATTGGCGAGCGTGTACTCATGCGCGCAGTAGATGAGCGTGTCCGCTGGCAGTGCCGCGATTCGATCAAGAGAGTCCGAGAGCTGCTCGAAGGTTCCGTCGAAGACTCGGCCACAGCCTCCCGCGAATAGGGTATCACCGCAGAACAACACGCCATCGCCGAGATACGCAATATGGGTCGAGGTATGACCCGGGACGGCCATGACACGCATCGCCATCCCGATCCCGTGGGGACGGAATCGCTCGCCGTCGCGAACCGGATGCGTGATCCCGCGGATGCGTGGATCGACTGGCCCGAACACCTGGGCCGCGGGGAAGGCCGCGCGCAGCTCCGCCACGCCGCCGATGTGATCACCGTGATGATGCGTGATGAGAATGGCCCCGAGCGTGCGTGATTCCGCTTGCAGATGCGCGATCACCGGTTCGGCATCACCGGGATCAACCACCACGGCTAGGCTCGAGGACTGGGCGCGCGCTCCACGCGGGGCGTCGGAATCCGTTAGGATCCAAATATAATTGTCGGAAAACGCAGGGATCGGACGAATCGTTAGCATGGATGACTCCGCTATGGTTCACGAACGAATCGCATCACGCGGCATTCGGGTCGCCTGGTCGGATGCGCTTATGCGTTCGCTTGGCCGAACCTGAAGGAACTGTATCATGGGACCAACCGACGCCATGGTTATCGGGATCGCGTCGCGCATTGGGGGAAGATCATGCAGGAGGTTCGAATCGGTGTCGACGGCATGCACTGCGCGGCTTGCGTCACGCGGGTCGAGCGCGTCCTCACGCGCGAACCCGGCGTGGACTCGGCCGCTGTCAATCTCGCCGCTGGGGTCGCCGTGCTGCGCCTCGTGCCCACGCCCTCGTCACCCCCCCTCCCCGCGCGGCTCGCG
Organism: Thiocapsa imhoffii; assembly: GCF_016583985.1. Taxonomy (GTDB): domain Bacteria; phylum Pseudomonadota; class Gammaproteobacteria; order Chromatiales; family Chromatiaceae; genus Thiocapsa; species Thiocapsa imhoffii. The sequence goes on from NZ_NRSD01000006.1 coordinate 167,766, forward strand.
GCACTGCTCGCGGCACTGCGCGCCGCTGGATTCGAGCCCCAGGTCACCTCACTGACCCTGGGCATCGAAGGAATGACCTGCGCCGCCTGTGTCGCGCGGGTCGAACGCGCGATCCGCGCCCTGCCTGGCGTCCTCGCCGCCGACATCAATCTGTCGACGGAAACGGCGCGGGTCACCTATCTTCCGGCCACGTCGAGCGCGGAACGCATTGCCGAGACGATCCGCGCGGCCGGCTATCATCCCGTCCTCAAGGAGCGGGATCTCACCACCGAACAGACCCGCAAGGATCAAGCGCGTCTGGAACTGCGGCGCGACCTCATCATCGCCGCGGTGCTGACCCTACCGCTGCTGCTGATCAGCATGGGGCCCATGGTTGTGCCACCGCTTGGCCTCTGGTTCGAGCACCTAGCACCTAAGACGATCTGGAACGGGCTCGAGCTGCTGCTAGCCACACCGGTGCTCTTTTGGGCGGGGCGACGCTTTCTCGTGCGGGGTGTGACCGAGTTGCGTCACCTCAGTCCTGGCATGGACAGCCTGGTGATGCTCGGGAGTGGAGCGGCCTATTGGTACTCACTGCTCGTGGTCACGGTTCCGGAGGTCTTTCCGCCCGGCACCGCCAACCTCTATTTCGAGGCCGCGGCCGTGATCGTGACCCTGATCCTGTTCGGACGTTATCTTGAGGCACTCGCCAAAGGTCGAACCTCCGAGGCGATTCGCGGCCTGCTCGATCTGCAACCCCAACGCGCGCGGATCCTGAGCGAGACGGGCGAGCGCGAGATCCCGGCCAATGCGGTCGTTCCCGGCGACATCCTGCTGATCCGACCGGGTGAGCGTCTTGCGGTCGATGGCATCCTGACCGAGGGCGGGAGTTATGTCGACGAATCCATGATCAGCGGGGAGCCCGTGCCCGTGCGCAAAGACCCTGGAGACGCGGTTATCGGTGGCACGGTCAACCAAACGGGGGCCTTTCGATATCGTGCCACGCGGGTCGGAGCAGAGACCCTGCTAGCACAGATCATCCGCCTGGTGGAAGATGCGCAGTCGAGCAAGCCACCAATCCAACGCGTGGCCGATCGGATCGCGGCCGTCTTCGTCCCCATCGTGCTGGTCGTGGCCCTGCTGACCTTCCTCGCCTGGCTCTGGCTCGGCCCAGCGCCAGCACTCAATTATGCCTTTGTCACGGCCGTCAGCGTTCTGCTGATCGCCTGCCCCTGCGCCATGGGGCTGGCGACACCGACCGCCATCATGGTCGCCACGGGACGTGGCGCGAGACTGGGGATCCTGTTTCGTCAGGGTGCGGCGCTCGAGACCCTCGCGCGCGTGGACACCGTCATTCTCGACAAGACCGGAACCCTCACTCTGGGGCATCCCGCCTTGACCGATCTCAGGGCCTACGGGCGCTCCCCCGATGAGGTCCTCGCGCTGGCGGCTGCCGTGGAGCGTCATAGCGAGCACCCGATCGCGACCGCGCTGCTTGAGGAGGCGAGGAAGCGCGGTCTGACCTGGGGCGAGGCCACGCAGGTCGAGGCCGTTCCCGGTAGCGGCATCCAGGGCCAGGTTGGCGCGCAGCGGATTGCGATCGGCACCCAACGCTGGATGATGCAGCGATCGGTTCCCCTGCAAGCAGCTGGCGAATTCGAGCAGATGCTGGCCGAGGCTGGACGGTCACCCATCTATGTCAGCGCCGATGATCAACTCATTGGCGTGCTCTCGATTGCCGATCCGCTCAAACCCGGCAGCCGCGCGGCGATCGAGCGCTTACAAGGGCTTGGGCTTGCGGTTGCAATGGTGACCGGAGACGGACGCGCAACCGCGGAGACGGTTGCGCGCGCAGTCGGGATCGAGCAGGTCTTGGCCGAGGCGCGACCCGCCGAGAAGGCTGAAGAGGTGCAGCGTGTGCAAGCACTGGGGCAGCGGGTCCTGTTCGTCGGCGACGGGATCAACGACGCACCGGCACTCGCGCGAGCGGATGTTGGCCTCGCCATCGGCACGGGCACCGACATCGCCGTCGAGGCCGGTGACGTGATCCTGATGCAGGAGGATCTTGCCGCGGTCGCCGACGCAATCGCCCTCGCACGCCGCGCGTTACACACGATACGTGTCAACTTTTTCTGGGCTTACGCCTACAATATCGCCCTGATTCCAGTCGCCGCCGGGGTCTTGTTCGCCGTGACAGGCTGGTTGCTGAACCCGATGCTTGCCGCCGGGGCCATGAGCATCTCAAGCCTGTTCGTCGTGACCAACAGCCTGCGACTGCGCCGATTTAAGTCCGGCCAGCCCAGCGCACGCGTGGCGGCCGGTCCCCTTGTGTCTCGTATCGATCCGCGACAAACCCGAGATGACTGAGCAAAACACACGCGAAGATCCTTACCTGCGAGCCTTTCGTGGAAGCTTCACGGCGACCTTGCGTTGGCCGCAATTCGACGCACTCTGGGCGCGCCTCGCCGAACGCGCGGATGCCGGATGGTTTCTCTATGCGGTCGGCGAACCCCCGCCAACCGCGCCAACCGACGCGGCTGGAGTCTTGACCTTCCTCACCGAAATTGCCCACGTGCTGCGTCACGAACATCGGGAAGACTATTGCGGCATTGTCTACGCCGATGATCTCAGTGTGCCAAGCTTTGTGAAGATCTATGATCCGCACCATCTCGGCGGCGCCTGCGGTTCGAGCACCTCGCCGCCCCTTCCCGGTTGGATCATGAGCCTGATCGCCCCCGTCGATCTGCCCAGCACACGACCGCCACCGCAACAGCGACGACGCTGGTGGCAACGTCTGGTTGGATGAGTGCGGATGCGGGGGCGCGACCGAGACAGCCCCTCATCTCCGCACCCTCATCAGGCTATACTCGCGATTTTCCCGATTCGGAGCAAGACGATGGCGCACGGCGCAGTGAGCAAGGTGGTGTTGGCCTATTCCGGTGGTCTCGACACCTCGGTCATCCTCAAATGGCTACAGGAAGAATATGGTTGTGAGGTGGTTACCTTCACCGCCGATATCGGCCAAGGCGAGGAATTGGAGCCGGCACGCGCCAAGGCTCAAGCCGCGGGCGTGAAGGAAATCTTCATCGAGGATCTGCGCGAGGAATTCGTGCGTGACTTCGTCTTTCCCATGTTTCGCGCCAACACCCTCTACGAGGGCGAGTACCTGCTCGGGACCTCGATCGCCCGCCCCTTGATTGGCAAGCGTTTGATCGAGATCGCGGCGCTGACCGGTGCCGACGCGATCGCTCACGGCGCAACCGGTAAGGGCAACGATCAGGTGCGCTTCGAACTGACCGCGTATGCCCTCAATCCAGACATCAAAATCATCGCGCCCTGGCGCGAGTGGGATCTGTTGTCCCGCGAGAAACTGATGGACTATGCCGCCCAGCATGGGATTGCGGTCGAGATGAAACGCGATGGGACGAAATCGCCCTACTCGATGGACGCCAATCTTCTTCACATCTCCTACGAGGGTTACGATCTGGAGGACCCCTGGGTCGAGCCCAGTCAGGAGATGTGGCGTTGGAGTGTCGCGCCCGAGGATGCCCCCGACCAGGCAACCCTGATCGAGCTGACGTTTGAACAGGGTGACTGTGTCGCCATCGATGGGACGCGTCTCACGCCCGCCGCGGTTCTTGCTGAACTGAACCGGCTCGGCGGAGCCAACGGCATCGGACGCAGCGACATCGTCGAGAATCGCTATGTCGGAATGAAATCGCGCGGCTGTTATGAAACGCCGGGTGGCACCATCCTCTTGAAGGCGCATCGGGCCATGGAATCCCTAACGTTGGACCGCGAGGCCGCGCACCTGAAGGACGAGCTGATGCCACGCTATGCCAGCCTGGTCTACAACGGCTACTGGTTCGCGCCCGAACGAACCATGTTGCAAGCCGCAATCGATGCAACTCAGGAGGTGGTCAACGGGGTCGTGCGACTGCGCCTCTATAAGGGCAACGTCATGGTGGTCGGACGCAAGTCTGAGCACAACAGCCTATTCGATGCCTCCATTGCCACCTTCGAGGAGGACGCAGGCGCCTACGATCAGGCTGACGCCACCGGCTTCATTCGACTCAACGCCCTGCGGCTGCGGGTTGCCAGACGCTTGCGAGGCTGAGGGCGGATCCACGCGCCCCGGGGATCCGCGCCGTATCGTGGATCCGGGGGCGCGCTAACCATGGGGTCACACCGAATGTCGGGGCCTCGGCCCCGCGCGCGGCATCAGGCTGACCTCGCGCGTGCGTCGGTTCTCCACCCGATCCATCTGGATGCCGGGCACAGGCGGGCGCCATCAATCCGGTAGGATGCGCAGGAGTGAGCCGTCACCAGAGTCGGTCAACACATAGAGATACCCATCCGGTCCTTGTCGCACGTCGCGCACGCGGTTGCCGATGGTGAGCTTCTCCTCGCCGACCACCCTGTCGCCATCGAGCTGGATGCGGCGGACCTCACCAAACACGAGCGCGCCGCTGAAGAGATCGCCCTGCCAATCCGGATAGCGCTCACCGGTATAGAAGGCCAGTCCGCTCGGAGCCTTCGACGGCGTCCAATTGATGACGGGATCGATCATGCCCGGGCGGGTGCTCTCATCAGAGATCCGTGGTCCCCGGTACTCGAGGCTGTAGGTGACCTCGGGCCAACCGTAGTTCCCGCCCGCCTCGATCAGATTGAGCTCATCGCCCCCACGGGAACCATGCTCGTTCGCCCAGACGCGCCCGGTCTCGGGATCAAGCGCGAGACCCTGGATGTTGCGGTGCCCGTAGGAATGGATCTCGGGCCGAGCGCCCGCCTGGTCGCTGAAGGGGTTATCGGGATAGGGGGTCCCATCCTCCGTGAGTCGCACGACCTTGCCAAAATGCGTCTCAAGCCGCTGTGCTTGGTCACGAATATTACCGCCCGCGAAGTCGATCGGCGGGTTTCCACCATCACCGATGCTCATCAACAAGCTCTGATCCGGTAACCACAGCAGGCGTGAACCGAAGTGCTGCCCACCGCGCTTGACATCCGCGTTTTCAAAGAGCAGGGCGACATCCTGCAAGCGATCATCGACCCATCGGCCGCGAGCGAGTGCGGTCCGGTTCGCTTGCTCGGTCCCCGTGGCGTAGGTGAAGTAGACCCATTGATTCTCTGCGAAATCAGGATGCAGGACGACATCCATGAGTCCGCCTTGACCATGCGATAGGATCGGAGGTAAGCCAGCCACCGGTTCGGGCAACAGGACGCCGTCGCGAAGGAGGCGCAAGCGCCCGGGCCGTTCCGTGATCAGCGCGGAACCGTCTGGCAGCCAAGCGATCGCCCAGGGATGTACTAATCCGCCCGTGACCGTCTCGAGTCGCCAACCCGTGGCTTCCGGGACATCGCCAGTCGGCGCCACTGGACCCTCTACCGGGCTGCAGTGTGCGAGAGGAATCCAACTCAGGGCCAGGATAGCGAGAATTGGACGATAGGTCATTGGCCGCCCTCCGTGCTCGCGGACACCGCATTCTGGTTCGTCGAGGGAACAGCCGAACCCGTGCTGCCGTCACCCGGCAGTTGCGCGGGCTGTTCGCCCCGCGCAGCGAGTGTCTCGAACGGGTCCGGCGCGCTGCGTTGATACCCGACATCCTTGATCTTTTGCAGATAATCAAACCACAGTGGCTGCCAAGCACGCCCGAGTTTGTAGAGATAATTCCAATCATAGAGCCCGGATTTATGGCCATCATCGAAGATGATTTTCACCGCGTAATGACCAATCTGCTGCAAATCGGTGATGTTCACGGCCTCTTTTTTCACTTGCAGTTTCGCGGTGTCGGGTGAGTGTCCACGCACCTCGGCGGATGGCGAATACACCCGCAAATATTCACACGGGAGCCGAAAACGCGCCCCATCGTCAAACGCGATCTCCAGGACACGTGATTGTTGATGCAGCGCGATTTCAGTGGGTAGGGAGCGATGCTCCATTGAATGATCCCTCCGAATGTCAGGGTTGTTCCCGTTCAGGTCGGTCGCGGTGATCGGACCATGACCGATCCGTCATCAAGCGACCGCGCCCAACGCAAGCGCGCGCTCACGCCGAGCATGGCGCTCCGTCTCATCGAGGACCGAGCCCTCGAGCTCTGGCCAGCCCATGGCGTGGCGCGTGATCAGATCGACCATCATGTCGATATGCTTCGGCGCATCATTCAGGCAGTGGATGTAACTGAAGTGTTCCCCTCCAGCACCTAGGAAATAGCCGCGATTCTCCTCGTCGATCTCCTCGATCGTCTCCAGACAATCAGCCGAGAAACCGGGCGACAGGACCTGAACCGAACGAATCCCGGCAGCGCCCCACGACTTTAAGGTCTCATCGGTGTAAGGCTGCAGCCACTCCTTGAACCCCACTCGCGACTGGAAGGTCACCGACCAGGACTCTGGTGGCAGGGCCAGTTGATCGGTGATCAGGCGCGCCGTCTTCTGACAATGACAATAGTAGGGATCGCCCTGATCAAAATAATCTTTCGGAATCCCGTGGAACGAAAACAGCAGCCGCTCGGGCTGACCGTGCACGGACCAGTGTGCGCGGATGCTCTCGACGATGGCCGCGATGTATCCTGGATGATCGTGGTACTGGTTGATGAAACGCGTCTCGGGCAACCAGCGCCAACGCGACAGCTCGCGGGTGACCGCATCGAAGACGGAGGCTGTCGTGGAGCCCGAGTATTGCGGATAGAGCGGGAAGACGAGGAGCCGTCGCACATTGGCTTGGCGTAACTGCGCGAGTGCGGCGGGGATCGATGGATTACCGTAGCGCATGCCCAGGGCGACCTTCACGGCCCCCGGCAGGCGCTGGTCGAATCGCTCCTGCACCGCGGCCGCTTGGCGTTGTGCGATTGTCAGGAGCGGCGATCCATCCTCGGCCCAAACCGATTGATAGGCCTTGGCGGATCGAGCCGGACGAACCCTGAGAATAACGCCATGCAAAATGGGCAGCCACAGCGCGCGCGGTAGCTCGACGACCCGCGGATCGGCGAGAAACTCCGCGAGATAACGACGCACGGCAGGCACTGTCGGCGCATCCGGGGTCCCCAGATTAACGAGCAGGACCCCGAGACGTTCCGGGGCATCGTGGTGAAACTCAGCGTGACTTACGAACGTCATGACTCCATCTCAGCTGGGGCATTGGGGCTTGACCGGCACCGAGCGTGCGGGCGCCGCTGGCTGACACGGCTCGGCGAAGGCGTTTCATGGGGTTTGTGATTGTTCAAAGAGTCGTGCATAGAGTGACCGGTATCGCTGCGGATCCGGAATGCTGAACAAGGGGTCGTCCATCGTCGGCGCTGCGTCCTCGAGCGCAGCCCAGTCACCATCATCGAGCACGGCGCGCGCGACCGGAAAGGCCTCCTCGTTTTCCAGACGCAAATGTCCGCGCAATGTCGCGATCAGTTCCCGCCCCTGGACCTCAACCTCCTCACGCAGGAGCACCTCCTCGCGCAGGATGCCGTCGAGGGATTGTTGAAAGCGCTTGCTCAACTGCGGGATGACTTGGTGCTGACGCATCAGCACATCGAAGACATCGCGCCGTTCGGTGCCCTTCTCGAGCACCCGCTGAAAGATCAGATCCTCCGTGGGGTGATGGACTTGGTCGGAATAATCATCCATGTATCCGAGCATCTCGCACATCAGGTCGTAATCGGGTTCATCGCCATCGTGAAAGCGATCGAGGAGGTTTTCGAATAAGTCGAGCAGCCGCGTCAGACGGACGTGATCCTGATCGAGTCGGGTCATTACCGGGGGCATGAGCTGTTCCTCTTCGCTTGGGATGTTTTCGCTAGGGATCCTGCACCGCTGATGAGCAGGACGGCAACCACGCGGGAGTGACCTCCATGACGGCAGCGCTGCCTGAGCGGGAAGCGCGGCCATCCTAGGATCTCATCATCTGACCAGGGCCATCCACGTTTTGATCCAGTCATCCGCTGCGTCGTGGTGGATGCTATGGATGCTGTGGCCGCTGACCTGAACTGGGTCGCGGTCACCAGGGTCTGCAATAGGCTTGTTCCGATCCTGGACGATCTCATGTTCTGATGATGGAATATTTGGCCGTTCTCGAACAATCACAGTCTCACAGGCACCCGAGCAGCAGTGATTCACCCCTTCGAGCACGGATGCAGACCCTTGCCGCCGCGGGTTGCGGACGCGCCGAGCGCTTGCGCATCCCGCGGCGTCACGCGACCTGGCCGTTGGCTCAGGGATTGGGCTCGCTCCGCCCGCGCTGCGCGAGCCATCTCCAGATCCACCCACCAGGACGCGTGTTCCCCGTCAAGACATAGTCGAGCACGTTCGGATCCTGGAGTGTCCAGTCCATGCTATGCCGGACGGCGAGAGCACCGCACAGGAGCAGATGATCCCCCATCCGCAAGCGGGCTTGGGCATCGGGCAGGAGTTCACGCGTCTCACCATGCCGGCGCATCAGAACGATGGCCGGGAGCACGCTGTCGCGATCATGCGAATCGCTCATGAGGTGCGCGATGGTCAGCTCGACACCCTCTTGACTCGCGCGATAGAGTGCCGGTGCGTGGTACTCGTCGACCTGGATTTCCCAGACGTGAGGGACCTGCTCCTCGACCAAGCCCGCGATCCGACTGACCAGTTCGCAGGCCCAGGTCTCGTCCTCGAAGCGGGCATGGGTGAGGAATTCGGAGAGCAGCGGCACGCCGAGACGAACGCGGATGCGATCAGCAATGATACTGCTCGGGATCATCACGACCTGCGCACCAACACGTTCAAAGAGAATCTGATTGTGTTTGTGGTTCTGTCGGGCCACGACGAACAGCGTCGGGTTCAGCTCCAGCGCGGTCATGATGATCGAGAGGTTGTCGGCGTCGTTGTCGGTACCCGCGACCAGACCGACAGCCTCATGAATCCCAGCTTGTTCGAGGGTCACGGCCTCGGTTCCGCGGCCATGGATGACGCCATCCTTGGGCATCCCGGTGCGATCCGGTCGCGCCTCGATCACGGTCAAGGAAAGGCCCTGCTCGTTGAGATGGCGATAGATCGCCTTGCCAAAGCGACCATAACCACAGAGGACCCAGCGACCGTCTCGCGGCGGAAAGATCGGCACATCGAGTGGCTCGCCCTCGAACCCTGATAGCCAATTGCTCAAGAGGGCTAAGCAAGGGGCCTCGATCGCGATCGCCAGATCCATTGCGAAGGTATCGAAGGGGTCGTAAATGTGGTCGGTCCCGAACGAGGCCATGTTCGCCTCCACATCGTGGGAGTCCGCGCGGCAGATCACCCTGATGTCTGGATGCATGAGCTTCGCTGCAATGGCAATTTTCAGGTTGGACTCATTGACATTGGTCAGGGCGACGACACCCTTGCAGAGCGGATGCTGAAGACCCGCGACCTCAAGTGCTCGCGGATGGCGGGCATCCGCGCAGAGCGCGGGAACATACTCGCGGTGATCGTCAAGCTTGAGCTGATTGATGCGCGCCTCGTCGATGTCGATGACCACGGCGTGCTCGTGCCGATCGGTCAGTGTGCGGACCAAGGCATCACCGGTCTGACCGTGACCACAGACCAGATAGAAGGGGTCGCGCAGCCGTCTGACACGACGCCGAAATCGTCGCTCGCGGATGGCACGCTGGAGAGAGACATCCTGTAGGAGTCGAATCAGGGTGCCGATCGCGTAGAGCCAGACCGCGACCGAGGCGAAGATCATGAGTGACACCCAGATCCGTTGGGCGTCGGTGAAATTCTCAGGCAGCTCGCCGAACCCGATGGTGGTCGACATGTAGCTGACGAAGTAGAAGGCATGGAAAAAATTGTAGGGAACCGGATGGCCCGCGGCATCTTGCGCTGGGATCAGCACCATTCCGGCCATGGCCACCGCGTAGGTGCTGATGAGCACCAGCAACGGGGTCCGCATCCGGCGCATGATGAGGTAGACGATGTTGCCCATGCTCGCCTGCGCGGCCTCCTGATCCCGCGATCTCACCCGGGCCACGGCTTACCTCCAGGGGACCCGGCGCCGGGTCGGAACCGGTGCTGCGCCAGATTCATCAGACCCCACCCGCGGCGCATCTCAACGGCGCAAGGTGAAGGTTTCGATCACGAGCAGCACCACCGAGATCACGTTCGCGATCATCGCCCCACCACTGAGAGACACGATACTCGCCATCACCGCCGGGGTCATGCCGGCTGCGGTTGCGTGGGCTGCAATCGTCCAGATCAATCCGGCGGCAAAGAGCTGGATCATCGCCACCAGACTGGTCGCCAGCAGCAAGGCGCCCATATGGGATCGATCGCCAAACTTCAGCACGGTAGCCACCAGGTTGACGATGATGACCACGAACAGCTCCCACACGTGATGGTGGTCCGGGTTGTCGATTTCGCCGATAAAAAAGCCGAAGTTCAGGGTCAAGGCCAGAACGATGAAGAAACCAAAGACGACCTTTTCTGGATTCACGTGCGAGGACTCCCGGTCAGCTCATGCGCGGCCGTTGGATGCAAGGGCGGCTCAGCTCAGGCCGCGGTGGAGCGCGCTTCAGGATCGCGCTGTTCCTCAAGGGTCTGATGCAGAATGATGTTGAGCATGCGCACCGTTGCCCCGATCGCCGCGAACACCTGATTGGCGTGGACGCCACGGGTTCGCAGCTCGCCGCGATCCGTATTCCAGGTGATGCTGCATTCGGTCAGGGCATCGGTGCGGCCCCCTTTCGGAATGCGAATCTCGTAGTCGGCCAAGGTCGGTAACGTCAACCCGCGTTTCCGCACCACCTTTCCCAGGGCTTGATTGAACGCATCGAAGCCACCGTTCCCGCTGCCGGCCGCGGTGTACAGCTCATCGGCAATGCGCATTTTGATGCTGGCCGTGGATTCGAGATCGAGGCTTGAGGACACCGAGCAGGCCAGCAACTCGGCGTGATGATAATCCTGGCTCTCGAGCACTTCGGCAATGATGAAGGGCAGATCCTCGATCGTAATGGACTTCTTCGAGTCCCCCAGCTCGACAATGCGCTTGAGCACCTTGAGCTGATTCTCCTCCGAGAGGGTGATGTCGAGGCGTTCGAGATTCTTCGCCAATGACGCCTTGCCGGCGAGCTTGCCCAGCGCGTACTTGCGACGCCGCGCGAACCGCTCGGGTGAGAGACGCGTGTGGTAGAGACTGCCCTTGCGATCACCATCGGCATGGATGCCAGCGGTCTGTGTGAAGACATCGGCGCCGATGATGGGGGCATTGTCGGCGATCCGTTTGCCAGAAAAGGACTCGACCAGTTCGCTGATGCGGGCGAGATGACTCTCATCGACCCCGATCTCGTAGCCGAGCTGATCGCGGAGATTCACCGCCACCTCGGCCAGGGAGGCATTGCCGGCCCGCTCGCCGAGACAATTGACCGTGCAGTGCACCGCAGCGGCTCCAGCACGCGCGGCGGCGAGCACATTGGCCGTCGCGAGGCCATAGTCATTGTGCGGATGAAAATCGAAGTTCAATCCTGGAAAACGCTCGAGCATGTCACGGAAGGCGGTGAAGACCCGTTCGGGTGTCATCACTCCCAGCGTGTCGGGCAGCATGAAATGGCCGATGCCCATGCCGTCCAATCGCTCCAACAGACCGAAGACATAGCCGGGGTTGTCGCGATAGCCATTCGACCAGTCCTCGAGGTAGAGATTGACCGCGAGACCTTGTGATCGCGCATGGGAGATGGTCTCGCGCACATCCGCGGCATGTTGCTCCAAGCTCTTGCCGAGCTGGCAGCGACAGTGTTTCTCACTCCCCTTGGCCAGCAGATTGATGACCTGCCCGCCGGCATCGCGGATCCAGTCGACGCTGCGCCCCGCATCGACGAATCCGAGCACCTCGATGCGCGGCGCGAGACCACGCTCCTCGGCCCAGTCGACGATCCGGGACACCGCCCGTGCCTCACCGAGTGAAACACGCGCCGACGCCACCTCGATGCGGTCGACCCGGACCAGTTCGAGGAGCACCTTGGCGATATTCACCTTCTCGTCGGGCGAGAAGGAAACCCCTTGAGTCTGCTCGCCGTCACGGAGGGTCGTATCCATGATCCGAATGTAGCGTGGTGGTGCGCTTTGCGGACTCGGTCGTGCACTGGGATCCATGGTATTCACCCTGGTGTTCAAACAGAGGCTAAGGTGTCCCGCATATGGGCCTTGAGCGTCGCGGCATCCGCCTCGAGTTCAAGACATCGGGTGGGCAGATCCATCAACCCTTGCAGCGGGGGTGGCAGGGGTGCATCACGGCCGATTGCCTGCCAAATCGCGGCGTTGAACTTGGCCGGATGCGCGGTCGCGAGACAGATCACATCCTCCCGAGCCCCGCCTGCCGCGACCCCTACGGCCGTATGAGGACAGAGGATGTAGCCACTCACCGCTTCGGTCTGACGAATCTGCGCGAGCGTTTCTGGATCACTGACGGCCACCGCGTCGAAGTCATGACGGACGCGCGCCAAGTCGGACGCATCGACCTCTAACCGACGCTCGCGCCGCAGCGCATCGAGCCGCTCCCGAACACGTTCCGGCTGGCCGTCGAACAGGAAATAGAGATAACGCTCGAAGTTCGAGGCGATCTGGATATCCATCGCCGGGCTGAGGGTCTGGTACACCTCCCCAAGCGCATAAACTCCAGTGTTGACAAAACGCGTCAGAATGTCGTTACGATTCGTCGCGATGATGAGCCGATTGATCGGCACTCCCATCTGCTTGACGAGATAACCGGCGAAGACATCCCCGAAGTTACCGGTCGGAACCGAGAAGCTGACACCGTGTTCCGGATCGCCGCCACTGACCTGGCCCCACGCGTACACGTAATAGACCATCTGGGCCAGGATCCGTGCCCAGTTGATGGAATTCACGGCGCCGAGACTGAACTCGGATTTGAAGGGCAAGTCGTTAAAGAGCTCCTTCACCAGCCGTTGCGCGTCATCGAAACTCCCCCGTACGGCAATGTTGTGGACATTGGCATCGAGGACGCTCGTCATCTGGCGCTCTTGGATCGGCGAGACGCGTCCCTTCGGATGCAACATGAAGATGCTGATCCGTGGCTTGCCACGCACACCATAGATCGCGGCGGAGCCGGTGTCACCCGAGGTAGCGCCGCAGATGTTGAGCGTTCCGCCATCACGTTCGAGCAGGTAGGCGAAGAGGTTGCCGAGGAACTGGAGGGCAACGTCCTTGAAGGCCGCGGTGGGGCCGTGGAAGAGTTCGAGGATACGTAGCCCGGCGACGTCGACGACGGGGGTGACCTCGGGATGCGCGAAGGAGGCATAGGAGCGCTCGATGAGATCCCGTAGATCGGGCGCCGGAACGGCCCCGTCGACGAATAGCGTCATCAGCTCGAAAGCGAGATCCTGAAAACGCAGACTGGACCACCGTTGCAAGGTCTCGGTCGAAACACGCGGGATCCGCTCGGGAACCAGCAGCCCCCCGTCGGTCGCGAGCCCCATCAGGACCGCTTCGGCGAAGCCGATTGGCGCCATCCCCCCGCGCGTGCTCACATAGTGCATCGTCGAAGCAGCCTCTTGGTTCATCTCGGTCAAGCCCACGCTGAATCGCGCAGGGTAAGAAACCACGCGCGCCTTGGCAACCGGGATTCGAATTCACCTGGACGGGACAACCAGCCTGCCATATCTCAATACTGAGCATTGCGTCAGCGACGCGATGCTCGCGCTGTCCGCGCGGCGGCGATCGTTGACAGCGTGGCGCATCCAACCAGACAATGCCCTGCGCTGGTTCGCCATCATCTGGCGTGAGGAGTATCGTAACCATCGCTCGGCGGCGTCCCTGAACGCTTCCAGCAACGCAACTCGACGAGTGATGGGGTTTCGGGTTGCGCGACGGGCTGATTTTCCCAAAGCTTCGTCTATAACGACTAGAGAGATCGACCGAGGGGGCAGAAGTGCTAGGCAACGAAACCAACCCTGTTTCGTGTTCCGTCATCGCCCCGTCACCCCGACCTAACCATCCGAATCAACAACTACGGAGTGACTCGACCCATGACACCTGAAAAACGCGCTGACTACTGGAGCGCGAACCTGCTGCTCCTCATGGTCCTATTGATCATCTGGTTCGTCGTCTCATTCGGCTTCGGCATCCTACTCGTGGAGCCACTGAACGCCTTCCACCTCGGGGGTTATCCACTCGGCTTTTGGTTCGCCCAACAAGGTTCCATCTATGTTTTCGTCGCGCTGATCTTCATCTACGCGGCGGCGATGAACAAACTCGATATCAAATTCGACGTCGGCGAGGAGTGAGGAGCCCCACACCATGACTGCACTCGAGATCTGGACCTACAGTATCGTTGGTCTGACCTTCGCGACCTATATCGGCATCGCCGTCTGGTCACGCGCGAAGAGTACGAGCGACTTCTACGTCGCCGGCGGCGGTGTCAACCCAGTTGCCAACGGCATGGCGACCGCCGCGGATTGGATGTCAGCGGCCTCCTTCATATCGATGGCGGGCATGATCGCCTTTAATGGTTATGGCGGCTCGGTGTTCCTGATGGGCTGGACCGGTGGCTATGTGCTGCTGGCGCTGTTGCTGGCTCCCTACTTGCGTAAGTTTGGCAAGTTCACGGTTCCTGAGTTCATCGGCGATCGCTACTACTCGCAGACCGCTCGGGTCGTGGCCGTCGTCTGCTTGATCCTCGCCTCGGTGACTTACGTCATCGGTCAGATGACAGGGATCGGGGTTGCGTTCGGCCGCTTCCTCGGCGTTTCCTACGAAATGGGTATCTTGGCCGGCATGGGCATCGTCGCGATCTATGCCATCATGGGTGGAATGAAGGGTATTACCTACACCCAGATTGCCCAGTACGTCGTCTTGATCTTCGCCTATACCATTCCCGCCATCTTCATCTCGCTGAATCTGACCGGTAACCCGCTGCCACAATTGGGGCTTGGGGGTGAGTACATGCGCGATGGCGTGTCCAGCGGCATGACGCTGCTCGCTAAGCTCGATCAGGTGGTGACCGATCTCGGCTTCAAGGAATACACCACGCAGGTGATGGGTAGCTCGCTCAATATGTTCGTCTACACCCTCTCCCTGATGATCGGGACGGCGGGACTGCCGCACGTCATCATTCGCTTCTTCACGGTGCCAAAGGTGCGCGATGCACGGTTCTCAGCCGGTTGGGCACTGGTCTTCATCGCCATCCTCTATACGACCGCACCCGCCGTCGGTGCCATGGCGCGCCTGAACCTGATCGACACCATCCAGATCGGCCCGATCGGCAGCGAGCAGGGGAACCTGGTCTACGACGACCGTCCGGATTGGTTCAAACGCTGGGAGGCCACGGGCCTGCTCAAGTGGGAAGACAAAAACGACGACGGCCGCATCCAGTATTACAACGACCAGAACCCGGAATTCGC
This sequence comes from Thiocapsa imhoffii, assembly GCF_016583985.1. Taxonomy (GTDB): domain Bacteria; phylum Pseudomonadota; class Gammaproteobacteria; order Chromatiales; family Chromatiaceae; genus Thiocapsa; species Thiocapsa imhoffii. The sequence continues at coordinate 183,089 of NZ_NRSD01000006.1, forward strand.
GGCGAAGGCCGAGGAATGGGGTTGGAGGGGCAACGAGATGGTGACCGTCAACAACGACATCATCGTCTTAGCGAATCCCGAAATCGCTGGTCTGCCAGACTGGGTGATCGCGCTCGTGGTCGCCGGTGGTCTCGCGGCGGCACTCTCGACCGCGGCGGGATTGCTCCTCGCCATCTCATCGGCAATCTCGCATGACCTGTTGAAGGGCGTCTTCATGCCGCACATCTCGGAGAAGCGAGAACTCCTCGCCGGACGTCTCGCGATGATCGCGGCGATCCTCCTTGCGGGTTATCTCGGAATCAACCCACCTGGCTTCGCCGCGGGGACGGTCGCGATTGCCTTCGGACTTGCCGCATCATCGCTGTTCCCCGCACTGATGATGGGCATCTTCGCCAAGCGCATGAATTCGGCCGGGGCGGTCGCGGGCATGATCGCGGGTTTGGTCGTGACCCTGCTGTATGTGTTCCAACACAAGGGCATTCTGTTCATCCAGGGGACGAGTTTCCTTGCCCCTGATCTGGGCATGGGCGCGAACTGGTTCTTCGGGATCACACCCGAGGCCTTCGGGGCGATCGGCGCTGGGGTGAACTTCCTCGTTGCCATCGCGGTGTTCAAGTTTGCGGCACCGCCTCCCGAGCACATCCAGCACCTCGTCGAGGATGTGCGCATCCCACGTGGCTCTGGGGCCGCAACGGGTCACTAGGAGGTCGCTTTCCCTGGTCGGCGGTGATGGTCAACGCCGGCCGGGGACCCGCCTGAGTGTGGGACATGCACCGCCGCGACTTGACGGGTCGCACGTCAGACAGGACCCCGCCGTCGGCGGGGTTTTTTATCTGTCGCGCCGGGAATCGTAAAGATCAGACCAAACGAGGCATGGGTGATGCAGATCGAACTGATCGAGATCCAAGATTTTCTGGCCGAACACCCGCCCTTCGATCAATTGCCGAAAGACACCCTCGAGCGCATCCCCCGGCGCCTGACGGTGCGATACTTCCGTCGTGGCAGCCCCTTCCCGCCCGAGGATGCCGACCCGCCGTGCGTCTACATCCTCAGACGAGGTGCAGTCGAACTGCGCAACAGTCAGGGTGAGCTTGTTGGCAAGTTGGCCGAAGGCGACCTTTGCGACATGCCCTGTCGCTCTCGCACCGAAGGGACGCACTTTCAAGGCAATACCTCCGAGGATACGCTCGTCTATGCCCTCCCCTGCGGTGAACTCGATCAGCTCCGCACCGAGCATCCCGCCTTCGCCGAACACTTCGAGCAATCCATCTCGGAACGGTTGCGCAAGGCGCTCGACATCATCGTGGATTCCCCGTCGTCCGGCAGCGGCCTGATGACCGTGCAGCTGGGCAGCATGCTTAAACGCGACCCCATTGTGGCAGGACCCGACACGAGCATCCGCGAGGCGGCGCAACGGATGTCCGAGCACCGGGTCTCGTCGCTGCTCATCATGGAGGGCGATCACCTCGCGGGAATGATCACGGATCGGGATCTGCGCAGCCGCTGTGTCGCCGTCGGACTTCCCACCGATCGTCCGGTGCGCGACATCATGACCGAGCAACTGCAGACCGCGCAGGTCGATACCCTCGGGTTTCAGGCGCTCCTCACCATGACGCGACTGAATGTCCATCACCTGCCCGTGCTCGAGGGTGAGCGGGTCGTCGGTCTGATCTCAACGACCGATCTAACCCGTTTCCAAAGTGCCAACGCGGTTTACTTGGTCGGGGATATCCACCGCGCCTCCTCGATCGAGACACTGATTCAAATCAGCGCGAAGATTCCCGAGTTGCAGGTCCATCTGATCAATAGCGGGGCGACCGCGAATCATGTGGGCCAGGCTATCAGTGCCGTGACCGACGCCATCACGCGACGTCTCATCGATCTCGCCGAGGCCGATCTCGGCCCGCCTCCCGCGCCCTACGCCTGGCTCGCGGGAGGCTCTCAAGCCCGTCGCGAGCAGTCCTCGCATTCCGATCAGGACAACGCGCTGCTGATCGCCGACCATGCCAAACCCGATGATGATGCCTATTTTGCCGCGTTGGCGAAGATCGTCAACGACGGACTCGACGCCTGCGGCTTCGTGTACTGCCCGGGCGATGTCATGGCGGCGAATCCGAAATGGCGCCAGCCCCTGCGCATTTGGAATAAGTACTTCGCCAACTGGATCTTGAAGCCAGAACCCAAGGCCTTGATGCTGGCGAATGTCTTCTTCGACTTACGCGCGATCCATGACCCCGAACAACTGTTCTCCGAGCTGCAGGAACGCATCATTGAGCGCTCGAAATCCAATCGGATCTTCGTTGCCTACATGGTCGCGAATGCACTCAAATATCGTCCCCCACTTGGCTTTTTCCGTAACATCGTCCTGATCCAGGGGGGCGAGAACGATCACACCTTCGATATCAAGCATAAGGGCATCGTGCCGATTGTCGATTTGGCACGCATTCACGCCCTCTCCGCGGGGCTCGCCGAGACCAATACCATCGAGCGACTCGCGGCTGCGGCCGAGATCGGCGCCCTGAGCAAAGACGGCTCGGCCAATTTGATCGATGCGATCGAGTTCATCGGAACCTTGCGGATGCGTCATCAGGCCAAGCAATTGAGTCATGGCAGAAAGGCGGACAACTTCGTCTCTCCCAACGAGTTGTCTCCGTTGGAGCGGGGGCACCTGAAAGACGCCTTTTTATTGATCAACACCATGCAAGAGTCATTGGGGCAGCGCTATCAATCCGGACGGTTCGCGTAGGAGTTGGGTGTGGGTAGACTGCTGGATTGGCGCCGCCGGTGGCGACTCCGCCGGTCCCCTCCCGGACCGTTGCGCTCCTATCTCGATCACCCGTTTCCGCTGGCCAAGACCGACTACCGCGAGGTCGACTATCTCGCCATCGATCTTGAGACGACGGGTCTGGACATCGCCCATGATCTCATCTTGAGCGTAGGCTACGTCAGCGTTCATGGCTGTGAGATCGATCTGTCGAGCGCGCGCCACCGGGTCGTGAGGATCGATCGCTCGATTCCAGAAGCAAGCGCGGTGATCCATCAGATCACGGATGATGAGGCCGCCGGTGGCGAAGAATTGCAGGACGTGCTCGAGGAATTACTCGGCACACTCGCGGGCAAGGTCATGATCGCCCATCACGCACGCATCGAGCGTGGTTTTCTGACGCGCGCCTGCAAACGACTGTGGAAGCGAGGTCTCCTCATGCCGGTGGTCGATACACAAATTCTCGCGCTGCGCACCTTCGAGCGACGCCAGACGGCCTTCAAGGCCTCCGATCTGCGCCTGCACTCACTCGGAGACCGCTACAACCTGCCGCGTTATGGTGCGCATAACGCCTTGAGCGATGCGCTCGCATCGGCTGAATTGTTTCTCGCCCAGGCCGCCTATCGTGACTCGGGCCGAGGCCTGCCCTTGCGGGATTTCCTGTGCTGAGACCCAGGCAAACCCGCAAAGCGACTGGCTGTGTCCAATTGGACCGTTTACTATTGTGGACTGGCTCTGGTCTGGAAACCGCGTGCGAGCCACCGGGATATCAGGTCGCGCCGGGACCCGCCCCGAAGGGTTCCGATCGCCACCTGATCGCAGGAGTCGGGGACCCTCGAGAGGGCACCGAAGACCTGGGCTTCATCCCGAGCGAGTCAGGTTTCCCCGTCCCGACGACTGATCGGCATTTGCGACGACGGTCGCGGTCAGCACCGTGGATCGTCTCACTACACTAAAGAGAGGAAGATCATGTCAGAAGAAAAAATCTATGCCGTCCCCGCGGACATCGCGGCCAACGCCCATATCGATGCCGAGCGCTACGCGGCGATGTATCAACAGTCGCTGGATGACCCCGAGACGTTTTGGGCCGAACAGGCCGAGACCTTCCTGACCTGGTCCAAGAAGTGGGACCAGGTCATGGATTACAGTTACCAGGCCGACGATCTGCACATCAAATGGTTCGCGGGCGGCAAACTCAATGTGTCCTACAACTGTCTCGACCGTCACCTCGAAACGCGGGGCGATCAAGTCGCGATCATCTGGGAGGCGGACAATCCCGAGGAAGACCGCAAGCTCACTTACCGCGAACTCCATGCCGAAGTCTGCCGACTGGCTAATGTCCTGAAGTCGCGTGGTGTGCGTAAGGGCGATCGGGTGTGCATCTATCTGCCGATGATCCCCGAGGCTGCCGTTGCGATGCTGGCCTGCACGCGGATCGGTGCCGCGCACTCGATCGTCTTCGGCGGCTTCTCGCCCGATTCTCTGCGTGATCGTGTCCTCGACTCAGAATGTCGTCTGGTCATCACCTCCGACGAAAGCGTGCGGGGCGGACGCCACATCCCCCTGAAGAAGAATGCCGATACCGCGATGGCCGAATGCCCCAACGTCGACACGGTGATCGTGGTGCGCCGCACCGGCGGCAAGGTCGATTGGACCGAGGGTCGGGACATCTGGTACCACGAGGCACTCGCCAGCGTGCCCGCCGAGTGCCCAGTGGAGGAAATGGACGCCGAGGATCCGCTCTTTATCCTCTACACCTCGGGTTCGACCGGGAAACCGAAGGGGGTGTTGCACACCACCGGCGGTTATCTCGTCTTCGCGGCGATGACGCACAAATACACCTTCGATTACCAGGACGGTGAGGTCTACTGGTGCACCGCCGACGTCGGTTGGGTCACCGGCCATACCTACATCGTCTATGGTCCGCTTGCCAATGGCGCCACCTCCCTCATGTTCGAGGGCATTCCGAACTATCCCGACATGTCGCGGTTCTGGGACGTCATCGACAAACATCAGGTCAACATCTTCTACACCGCGCCGACGGCGATCCGCTCCCTGATGCGCGCCGGTGAGGAACCCGTGAAAAAGACTTCCCGCACGTCGTTGCGGATCCTCGGCTCGGTCGGTGAGCCGATCAACCCCGAGGCTTGGGAGTGGTACTACCGGATCGTCGGTGACGAGCGTTGCCCGATCGTCGACACCTGGTGGCAAACCGAAACCGGCGGACATCTGATCACGCCGCTCCCCGGGGCCACCGCGCTCAAACCCGGCTCGGCCACGCGTCCCTTCTTCGGCGTCGTTCCCGCCCTGCTCGATCCGGCGGAGGGCACCCTGATCGAAGGTCCAGGTGAAGGGGCCTTGGTGATCAGCCAGCCGTGGCCGGCACAAATGCGGACCGTCTATGGTGATCACAGCCGCTTCATCGATACCTATTTCCGTCAATATCCCGGGTATTACTTCACCGGGGATGGCGCGCGCCGCGATGCTGACGGCTATTACTGGATCACGGGACGAATCGACGACGTCCTGAACGTGTCCGGACATCGTCTCGGAACGGCGGAGATCGAATCGGCCCTGGTCTTGCACCCGCACGTTGCCGAGGCAGCGGTTGTAGGTTACCCACACGACCTCAAGGGTCAAGGGATCTACGCCTATGTCACGCCCATGGCCGGGGTGGAACCGACCGATGACCTGAAAAAAGAGCTGGTGGCCATGGTGCGCGGTGAAATCGGTCCAATCGCTATCGTCGACATCATTCAATGGGCGCCAAGCCTTCCCAAGACGCGCTCGGGCAAAATCATGCGGCGGATTTTGCGCAAAATTGCTGCGAACGAGATCGATTCACTCGGTGACACCTCCACCCTCGCCGATCCCACCGTGGTCAGTGAACTGATCGAGGGTCGAGCGAACCGCTGATCTCCTCAACCAACGGCTTTGCCATCGCTGAGCTCATGATGCGCGGTGATGTGTCTCCAGCAACGGAGACCATCGCCGCGCACCGCGCGCCGCCTGCAACGTCCGCATCCAAATCACACGATATGAGTTCACATTTACGAGTCGGTGTCTTTGTCGATGCCGAAAACGTCCGCTACAACGGTGGCTACCAGATGCGGTATGACGTCCTGCGGCGATTCGCGGCACGCGAAGGCGGCATCCTGCAGCGTCTGAACACCTACATGGCATTCGACTCGGAGCGGGCACGCGAGGACCCGGAATACCGGAAGAAGGCGCAAAGCTACCAGCAAATGGTCCGCGATTTTGGCTGGAAGATCACCACGAAGCTTGTGCGTCGCTACACAGACGAGAGCGGTGCCGTCACAACCAAGGCCAACGCCGATCTGGATATGGCGGTGGATGCCATGTTGCAGGCGAACAAACTGGACCAGGTTCTACTCGTCACGGGCGACGGTGATTTTTTACAGGTCGTCGAGGCCCTCCAGAATACCGGTTGTCGGGTTGAGCTGATGGGGTTCAAGAATGTTTCTCGGCAACTCCAGCAACAGGTCGACGCTTTCTACTCTGGATTCTTGATCCCGGATCTGCTGCCGATTTCCTACGAGCCACGCAATGAGTGGGGGATGCCCGGTTCCTGTGTGCGCGGGGTCTGTACCAAATGGTTCGCCGACAAGGGTTACGGGTTTCTTCGCATCATGGATCACCTCTCCCCCAAGCTGTGGATCACCGATCCGCGCGACCCCGAATCGCCCTATATCAGCGTCTTTTGTCACACGAACGAACTTGCGGATGAGGTCACGGAAGATCTGCTCATGAACCGCGATACTGTCCTCGAATTCTATCTCAACGAGAGTGAACAAAAAGATAATGGCCTCGTTGCCAACAACGTCAGACTCGCATTCTCGGTTAACCGCTAACCGCTCGGTCGATGCCTGAGCATGGCGAGCGAACCGAAACCGCACAGCACCCTGTCTGGCCTCGCCTTGCGACTGGTTCAGAACCAGTTGATCAGCGAGCAAGAGGCCACCGCGGCGACCGCCGACGCGGCACGACGACGCCAATCCCTGATCGCCTATCTGGTGGAGCAGAAAATCCTGGATGCACGCCGGATTGCGGTTGTCGCCTCCAGTGAATTCGGCATCCCGCTCCTAGACCTGCGCGCTATCGATCTGTTGAACCTACCGGTCAATCTGGTGGATGAACGCCTCCTGCGCAAGCATCGGGCGCTACCGATCCATCGCCGTGGCAACCGACTGTTCATCGCCGTCTCGGATCCGACCAACGATCAAGCACTTGAGGAGATTCGCTTCAATACGGGGTTGGCGACCGATCCAGTCATCGTCGAAGAGGACAAGCTAAATTCTGCGATCGAGACGGCCATCGAGGCCCAGGACACCACCATGACGGAGCTCATGGATGCGGACCTGGAGAAGATCGAAATCACTCCCGACGCAGAGGATTTGCGCGATGACGCCGAGGTCAACGTCGACGATGCCCCAATCGTCCGCTATGTGAACAAGATCTTGGTTGATGCTATCTCGGCCGGCGCATCAGACATTCACTTCGAGCCTTACGAGAAATTCTTTCGCGTCCGCTTTCGTCAAGATGGCATCCTGAGCGAAGTGGCCAGCCCACCACTCAATATCGCGGGCCGTCTCGTCTCACGCTTGAAGGTGATGTCGCGGATGAATATCGCCGAGCGGCGCGTGCCTCAAGATGGGCGGATCAAGCTCAAGGTCAGCCGCACGCGCGACATCGATTTTCGCGTCAACACCCTCCCAACGCTCTACGGCGAGAAAGTGGTCCTGCGGATTCTGGACTCGTCCTCGGCACAGGTTGGAATCGAGGCACTCGGCTTCGAGGAGGAACAACGGACGGCCTTCTTGTCGGCGATCCACAAACCCTATGGCATGGTGCTCGTCACTGGCCCAACCGGATCTGGGAAAACCGTCTCCCTCTACACGGCGCTGAACCTTCTGAACAAACCGGAGATCAATATCTCCACGGTTGAGGATCCGGTCGAGATTCAGGTGCCGGGCATCAATCAGGTGAACATGAACCCGAAAACCGGACTCACGTTCGCCTCCGCCTTGCGTGCCTTCCTACGCCAGGATCCGGACATCGTCATGGTCGGGGAGATCCGCGACCTCGAGACCGCCGAGATCGCGGTGAAAGCAGCCCAAACCGGGCATCTGGTGCTTTCCACGCTGCACACCAATGACGCGCCACAATCATTGACCCGTTTGGCGAATATGGGGGTGGCCCCATTCAATCTGGCGTCGTCCGTTCTCCTGATCATGGCGCAACGTCTCGCGCGACGTCTGTGCGCACGGTGCAAGGTCCCTGAAGATCTCCCCAGGGAGGTCCTACGCCAAGAGGGCTTTACCGACCAGGATATCGAGGAAGGCATCGTGGTCTACCGCCCGGTCGGCTGTGAGCACTGTACGAAGGGATATCGTGGCCGGGTTGGGGTCTTCCAGGTCATGCCAATCACCGAGTCCATCCGCCAGATCATCCTCGAGGGTGGGGACGTCAACAAACTCTCCGCACAGGCAAGCCGCGAAGGCGTCTTTGATCTAAGGCAATCGGGCCTGCGTAAGGTCAAACAGGGCGTGACGAGCCTTGAAGAGCTCAACCGCGTCACCAAGGAGTAAAGCCAACAACCATGGCGACGGCCCGAAAACTCAAAGCGAAACCCAAACCCAAGGCAGAGAAGGCCTATGTGTTCAGTTGGGAGGGGCGCGACCGTCGGGGGTCACGGGTGACGGGGGAGACACGCGCGGCCAGTCTGACCATGGTGCGCGCGGATCTGCGCCGACAGGGGGTCAACCCCACCAAGGTCAAGAAGAAGCCGCAACCACTCTTCAGCACCAAACGCAAGATCACCGCCGCCGATATCTCAATCTTCAGCCGTCAGCTCGCGACCATGATGTCCGCGGGAGTCCCGTTGGTACAGGCATTTGACATCGTCGGTCGCGGTCACGAAAACCCTTCCATGCAGGACATGATCCTCGCCATCAAGCAGGACATCGAGAGCGGTACCGCCATGGCCCTCTCGATGGGCAAATACCCGCTCTACTTCGACGACTTGATGTGCAACCTGGTCGCCGCAGGAGAGCAAGCGGGCGTCTTGGATGTGTTGCTCGATAAGATCGCGACCTACAAAGAGAAAACTGAATCGATCAAGGGAAAGATCAAGAAGGCACTCTTTTATCCGATTTCCGTGATCGCGGTGGCCATCATCGTCAGCGCGGTGTTGCTGATCTTCGTCATTCCACAATTCAAGGATCTGTTTTCCAGCTTCGGCGCCGACCTACCCGCCTTCACGCTGCTGGTCATCGGATTATCTGACGCATTGCAAACCTGGTGGTGGGCCTTGCTGCTCGGAGCGGGAGCGCTCGGCTATGTCATCAGCAACACCTTCAAGCGGTCACGAGCGTTTCGCGAGGCGGTTGATCGTACTGCACTCAAGATCCCGATCATTGGTCCGATCCTGAACAAAGCGGCGCTGGCACGCTTCGCGCGCACCCTCTCGACGATGTTTGCCGCGGGCGTGCCACTGGTCGAGGCGCTTGACTCTGTCTCGGGCGCCACCGGGAATGTCGTCTATCAAAATGCGGTACTGAAAATGCGCGAAGAGGTGGCAACCGGGCAAGCGCTCCAGTTGGCCATGCGCCAGCAAGATCTCTTTCC
>NZ_NRSD01000006.1:197500-219123 GCF_016583985.1 Thiocapsa imhoffii
ATAGGGCGTTCAGTCGCTGGGAGTAGACCCGAAACCGGGCGATCTACCCATGGCCAGGGTGAAGGTGCGGTAACACGCGCTGGAGGCCCGAACCGGGATCTGTTGAAAAAGATTCGGATGAGCTGTGGGTCGGAGTGAAAGGCTAATCAAGCCCGGAGATAGCTGGTTCTCCCCGAAAGCTATTTAGGTAGCGCCTCGTGGGGTCACTGTTAGGGGTAGAGCACTGTTTCGGCTAGGGGGCCATCCCGGCTTACCAAACCGATGCAAACTCCGAATACTAGCAAGTGTGACCACGGGAGACAGACGGCGGGTGCTAACGTCCGTCGTCGAGAGGGAAACAACCCAGACCGCCAGCTAAGGTCCCAAAATCATGGCTCAGTGGGAAACGATGTGGGAAGGCCCAGACAGCCAGGAGGTTGGCTTAGAAGCAGCCATCCTTTAAAGAAAGCGTAATAGCTCACTGGTCGAGTCGGCCTGCGCGGAAGATGTAACGGGGCTTAAGCCATGTACCGAAGCTGCGGATGCGGGGCAACTCGCATGGTAGGGGAGCGTTCCGTAGGCCGTTGAAGGTGTGTTGTCAAGCATGCTGGAGGTATCGGAAGTGCGAATGCTGACATGAGTAACGATCACGGGGGTGAGAATCCCCCGCGCCGAAAGCCCAAGGTTTCCTGCGCAACGTTCATCGGCGCAGGGTGAGTCGGTTCCTAAGGCGAGGCCGCGAGGCGTAGTCGATGGGAAGCAGGTTAAGATTCCTGCACCACGCCGAACTGCGATGGGGGGACGGAGAAGGCTAGGTCAGCCGGCAGTTGGTGTCCGGTTTAAGCGTGTAGGCAGAGCCCTTAGGCAAATCCGGGGGTTTAATGTCGAGACGTGATGACGAGCTCCTACGGGGGTGAAGTGATTGATGCCATGCTTCCAAGAAAAGCCTCTAAGCTTCAGGTTCGGGGTGACCGTACCCGAAACCGACACAGGTGGGCAGGGTGAGAATCCTCAGGCGCTTGAGAGAACTCTGGTGAAGGAACTAGGCAAAATAGCACCGTAACTTCGGGAGAAGGTGCGCCCCAGGTAGGTGAAGTGGCTAGCCCATGGAGCTGAGTGGGGTTGCAGTGACCAGGCCGCTGCGACTGTTTATTAAAAACACAGCACTCTGCTAACGCGTAAGCGGACGTATAGGGTGTGACGCCTGCCCGGTGCCGGAAGGTTAAGTGATGGGGTTAGCTTCGGCGAAGCTCTTGATCGAAGCCCCGGTAAACGGCGGCCGTAACTATAACGGTCCTAAGGTAGCGAAATTCCTTGTCGGGTAAGTTCCGACCTGCACGAATGGCGTAACGATGGCGGCGCTGTCTCCACCAGAGACTCAGTGAAATTGAATTCTCGGTTAAGATGCCGAGTACCCGCGGCTAGACGGAAAGACCCCGTGAACCTTTACTACAGCTTTGCACTGGACGTTGAACCGACTTGTGTAGGATAGGTGGGAGGCTGTGAAGCGGTGACGCCAGTTGCCGTGGAGCCGACCTTGAAATACCACCCTGGTTTGTTTGGCGTTCTAACCTCGGTCCGTGATCCGGATCAGGGACAGTGCATGGTGGGTAGTTTGACTGGGGCGGTCTCCTCCCAAAGCGTAACGGAGGAGCACGAAGGTACCCTCAGCGCGGTCGGAAATCGCGCGTTGCGTGCAAAGGCATAAGGGTGCTTGACTGCGAGACGGACAAGTCGAGCAGGTACGAAAGTAGGTCTTAGTGATCCGGTGGTTCTGTATGGAAGGGCCATCGCTCAACGGATAAAAGGTACTCCGGGGATAACAGGCTGATACCGCCCAAGAGTTCATATCGACGGCGGTGTTTGGCACCTCGATGTCGGCTCATCACATCCTGGGGCTGAAGTCGGTCCCAAGGGTATGGCTGTTCGCCATTTAAAGTGGTACGCGAGCTGGGTTTAGAACGTCGTGAGACAGTTCGGTCCCTATCTGCCGTGGGCGTTGGAGACTTGTGGGAAGCTGCTCCTAGTACGAGAGGACCGGAGTGGACGGATCTCTGGTGTTCCGGTTGTCACGCCAGTGGCATTGCCGGGTAGCTATATCCGGACGGGATAACCGCTGAAAGCATCTAAGCGGGAAGCCCCTCCCGAGATGAGGTCTCCCTAGGCACGTGATGCCTCTGAAGGTCCGTTGAAGACGACGACGTTGATAGGCCGGATGTGGACGCTCAGTAATGGGTGAAGCTAACCGGTACTAATTGACCGTGTGGCTTGACCATATAACACCCAAGCATCTTGGGTTCGCACACGCACCACACGATCTCACCACACATCGGGGCCTGCTACCAGCACGCCCCACCGCTTTCCCTGGCGGCCATAGAACACTGGAACCACCTGATCCCATCCCGAACTCAGACGTGAAACGGTGTCTCGCCGATGATAGTGTGGGGCCTCCCCATGCGAACGTAGGTCACCGCCAGGTCCTCTCCCCAAACCCCCCGACACCTCACCGTGTCGGGGGGTTTCTCGTTGCAACACCACCCAATCCACCTCCCCCTCACACCCGCCCTCAACCCAAACACCACCACACCCTCGCCGATGGCCGGAAGGCCTCCAAACCAGCAGATCCATCCATCTCTAGGGTGTTACGCAGACGCCACGACCCCAGCGGCCATCATAGCCAACCGAGATCTCGCTCCCGACATGCGGTTGCGTCTCGGCTAGGTCGATCAGAACGACATCGGCCATGCCGCCGACATGGGCGCGATAGACACCTTGTCCTCGATCGTTGGTGCGATCGAACTGCAAGGGCGAGGATTCGACGACCCAGGCGCCGGTCTCGTGCTGGCGAAACTCGACCGGACCAACGAAGCCCGCGCCGCGCGTGAAAAGAGTCGAGAAGTTGAGGTTCGCGGCGGGCATGTTGCCTCGGCAGATCAGGTCAGCCGCGACCCCCTGCATGGGTGAAAGACCGAGTGCGGCGCTGGTCAGCATAGCCATCAACGTCGCGACTCTCTTAGACCTCAAGTCGATGAGCAGTTGAGCAGGCATCAATGGACTCCGAATCGAATGAAAATTGGGAGTCTACTGAATGCCGGCGCACATGCAACATCACAGGTGTCTTGGCAGTCCAACCGCTAGGATTCAAAGACACATTCTCGGGCACGCCGGCATCTCACACCACACGCAGAACGACAGCAGCTTGCGCGCCGCTGGTCAGAGCGACGTGGCCCCGTTCGTGAGCCATGTGCGGTCCGGGCGGGATCGAGAGGGTCCATCAGCTTATCTGCTGTTTAGTGAACACGGGTGGCCTCGAGTCGTTTCCGCATGAAGGCCTGTGCCGCATCCGTAACGTTGAAGAGTTCGAGGGTCATCTCCTCGCCTAGCGTGACCGGTGTCGTTGCGAGATCCCGATAGGCCAGCGGGTCGGGTTCGGCCATCACTTCGGCCAGGATGCGTCGGTATCGACGATGCATGGCGTAGGCCCCCGAATAGGTGCGGACGAACTCCCAGACGCGCTTGGGATAGAAGAACAGCGGGTGCTCGAGTGGGCGGCCCGGTCGACGATCGCACCGCGACTTGCGCCGGATCAGACCGCCCTCGAGCGGATGCATGCGTTCATAAACGACGGGGGCATGGAAGGCGTAAAGCTTACCGAGCATCGCCTTGGGGTCATAGCCCCAGGCGCGGGCCCGTCGCAGGACGGTCGCCACGTGCGCATCCGTGTAATAGATGTCCCAGGCCTCGCGATAGATGGCTTGCCATTCGGCGCGGCTCATCAGTGGATGATCCATGGTGACATGCTGGGTGTCGTAGTTGTTCATATCCGGGTCGAGCGGAACGCCGGCCTCGACCAGGCGCTGATGATCCTGTGAGCCCGGCAATGGGGTCAGGATGAAGAACTCCATGATGTCGATTGGGAGCTCGCGTTTGATGATCTCCAGATCCCGGCGAATGGTCGCGGGCGTATCCGTGGGAAATCCCAGGATGTAGCCGGCGTAGGTCAAGACGCCCGCACCGTGCCAGGCCTGCAGCATGGTGCGATAATCAGTGATCTTGTTCTGGCCCTTGCGGGCAGCCTTCAGCGCGTCAGGGTTGATGTTCTCCAGACCGAGGAAGGCGCGAGTCACCCCGGCACGGCCTGCCTTCTCGATAAATCCCGGGATGCGATAGGACTGGGTATCGACCTGGATCACCAACTGGATCTGCATACCGGATTCGCGCAGCGCGATGATGCGGTCGAAAATCGCCTCCCAGTTGCGATTGCGAGCAAAATTATCGTCGGTGATAAAAAAATTACTGGTGCCATCCGCCGCATTGGCCCGGATCAGCCGTTCGATATCGTCGGCGGAGCGATGGCGCGAGGTGTGGCCTTGCACATTGATGATGGTGCAAAAGCTGCAAAGATAAGGGCAGCCGCGCCCGGCGTCGAAGCTCGCGCGCTTGCCCATGGTGCGCGCAACCCGATCCGGTGGCAGATAGGGCGTAGGAGTCCCGGCGAGGTCGGGGAGCTCGGCGAGATGGTTATAGATCGGCTGCAGCTGGCCGTTCCGCGCATCGCGCAACAGGGCATCGAGACGTCCCTCGAGCTCGCCGGCGAAGAGGCTAATCCCGGCATCAAGGGCTTCTTGCAGCTCAGGCGGGCGCGTTTTGAGCATGGAGAGACAGCCGCTGACATGAAAGCCGCCGATCACGACCGGCAACCCCGCCGTGCGGAAGACCCGGGCGAGGTCGAGTGCGCGTGGATACTGGTTCGACTGCACACCGACCAGGCCGATCAGTGCCTGCCCTCCCGCGCGCCGCAGCTCGCGCAGCAGACGCGTCGGTCGGACACGGGTATTGGTCTCGTCGATCGATTGGACACGAATTTCGACGTCTTCGCCGAGAACCCGCCGCTCAGCGCAATCGAGCGCGATCGCATGGACGGACGCGAGGCTATTGGAGGGCAGCGAGGAGCGCCACCACTGGATCACATAGCCATCGTCGTCATAATGCGATGGCTTGATGAGCAGGATACTGAACGAACACCCACGTCGGGTCGCAGACATGGAGCGGGCCTCGGATGATCCGAAACCCGGCGGGTTCCGTGATATATAACAGAGTATGTCACTGCGATGATGGAAATGTCAGCCGGAAACCGATGGGGGCCGTCGGCCTTGCTGTCTGGGATCGACATCAGCACCACGACGCTGCGGCGTTCGCTCTCAAGCAGAACGGTGAGGGACCGGGCGACCCTTGCAGCGACCACCACGCCGGGTCGAAATTCTAGGAACGGGGCCAGCGGGAGCGAAGGCGATGGTGGTCCGGATCATCCTACCCCCGGCCGTCCGGGTGGTGATCGCCACGCCATCCTGGTACCTCAGTCGGTCACGAGCGCACACATTTTGACTGTCCGGATCGGCAACCAAGGAGCTTAGATGCCAACTCCAGTGATCCTGATGATTGAGGACGAAGACCATTTGGCCGCGGTGGTGGGCGACTATCTGCGTGCGGCCGGTTACCAGTTCCATCACCTTGCGACCGGAACCGGCGCGGTCGACTGGATCCGCCAGAACGACCCTGATCTCATTCTGCTTGATCTCATGTTACCGGGTCAGGATGGTTTGAGCATCTGCCGTGAGGTCCGCTTGCGCAGCCCGGTTCCCATCATGATGACCACGGCGCGGGTTGAAGAGATCGATCGACTGCTTGGTCTGGAACTCGGTGCGGACGACTATCTTTGCAAACCCTACAGTCCTCGTGAACTCGTGGCACGGGTGAAGGCCGTGCTGCGGCGGACTCAGCCGCCGGATCTCGTGCGTGCTCCCGGACTCCTTCAGCTTGCCGCGGATCGTCTGCAGGTGTGCTGCGGGGAGCAGGTCATTATCTTGACCGCCGTTGAGTTTGCCCTGCTCACCGCATTGCATCAGGCCGCGGGACGCATCCTCTCGCGTCAGCACTTGATGAATCTGATTTATGCGGACAATCGCATCGTCTCCGACCGGACTATCGACAGCCATGTCAAGAAGTTGCGGCGGCGCTTGGCGGAGCTGGTCCCGAACACGGAGTTGATCCATTCGGTCTACGGGGTGGGCTACCGCTACGAGGAGCCGGATCAGCCATCATGATGCACTGCCCCCTGCCTGCATTTCCTTGATTTCTGCACATTATCTGCACGGCTGCTGCACACCCTCTCCGTATCCTGAGTCTCGTCGAGATCGCGACACCCTTTGAGTCGCTCTCGCCCACCAAACGGCTCGCTTGATGCGGGTCATCGACCTGACTACAGGAGATCGACGATGACGACACACAGCAACAAACAGAATCTGACCAGCGTGCTCTTGATCGCCGGCATGCTGGCCGCGCCGCTCGCTCTCGCCGGCCCCGGCAAGGCTTGGGGACCCTCGCAGGACGTGGATCAGCGACTCGCGCGCATGAGCGAACAACTGGATTTGAGCAGCGCACAACAGGATGAAATCCGCGCCATTCTTGAGGATCAAGCCACACAGCGAACCCTCATGCGCGAGACCATGCACACGCGGATCGATGCTGTCCTCACCCCCGCGCAACAGGACCTCATCGCCGAGCAGCAAGCCGCGCGCCTCGAGCGACGGATTGGTCAGCTCGCGCGGCGTTTGGATCTCAGCCCGACACAAATCGAACAGGTTCGCGACATCATGCAGGCGCATGGGCCGTCTGACATGACAAGCGGTGACGCACGGGCACAAATCAAGGCCGTGTTGACCGAGCCCCAAGCACAGGCGTTCGAACGCATCGGGATGAAGTCGAAGTCCAAGCGCGGTGGCCCCGACGCCCCGGGTCGGCCCAGCAAACCACGCGGTGATCAGGTCCTCTGATCGACACGCACGCCAGTGAGCGAGGCTGGGCCAACTGGGGCACGGCCTCGTTCCAGAGCGGCTCGTCAGAACAGAAAATAGCGCTGGGCGAGTGGGACCCGGTCGACCGGCTCACAGGTCAGGAGCTGACCGTCCGCCCGCACCTGATAGGTCTGCGGATCGACCTCGATGGTCGGTTGATAGTCGTTGTGAATCATGTGTGCCTTGCGCACGAGACGGCTATCACGGGTGATCCCAATGCGCCGTTTCAGCTCGAGCCGTTGCGGCTCACCGGCCTCATGTGCCCACTGCGAGAGGAAGGTCATGCAGGTCGCATGCAGGGCGGATCCATGAGCCCCGAACATGAGCCGATAGTGCACCGGCTGCGGTGTGTAGATGGAGGCATTCGGATCTCCCATCGCAGCGGCCACGATGAGCCCTCCCTTGACGATGAGGCTCGGTTTCACGCCGAAGAAGGCTGGTTTCCAGAGCACGAGATCCGCCAGCTTGCCGACCTCGATCGATCCGACTTCGTGAGCGATCCCGTGTGTGATCGCCGGATTGATGGTGTATTTCGCGATGTAGCGTTTGGCACGACCATTGTCGTGCTCGGGCGGATCGCCCTGCAGCGAGCCGCGTTGTATCTTCATCTTATGGGCCGTTTGCCAGGTCCGACAGATGACCTCTCCAACCCGCCCCATCGCCTGTGAGTCCGAGGCGATCATCGAGAAGGCGCCGAGGTCGTGCAGGATATCCTCGGCCGCGATCGTCTCGCGCCGAATTCGCGACTCGGCGAAGGCGACATCTTCTGGAATCGAGGGGGAGAGGTGGTGACAGACCATGAGCATGTCGAGATGCTCGTCGACGGTGTTGATCGTGTAAGGGCGGGTGGGGTTCGTGGAGGATGGCAAGACATGCGGTAGACCGGCGGCCTTGATGATGTCGGGCGCGTGACCGCCACCTGCTCCTTCGGTGTGATAGGTGTGGATGCAACGGTCCTTGAAGGCCGCGATGGTGTCCTCGACGAAACCGGACTCGTTCAGGGTGTCGGTGTGGATGGCCACTTGGACATCCATCTTCTCGGCGACGCCAAGACAACAGTCGATGGATGCAGGGGTCGTGCCCCAGTCTTCATGGAGTTTGAACCCCATCGCGCCGGCCCGAATCTGTTCCTCCAAGGCATTCGGCAGACTGCCGTTGCCCTTGCCCAGGAAACCCAGATTGACTGGCAGGTCCTCTGCCGCTTGCAGCATGCGCTGGATATTCCATGGACCTGGTGTACAGGTGGTCGCGTTGGTCCCCGTTGCTGGACCGGTCCCACCGCCGATCATGGTGGTGACCCCCGACATCAGCGCCTCTTCGATCTGTTGCGGACAGATGAAATGAATGTGCGCGTCGATGCCACCCGCGGTGACGATCTGTCCTTCGCCGGCGATCACCTCGGTACCGGGCCCAATCAGGATGTCGATCCCCTCTTGAGTGTCGGGATTCCCCGCCGTGCCGATCCCGGCAATCCGGCCATGTTTGATCCCAATATCAGCCTTGATGATTCCCCAATGATCAAGGATCAGCGCATTGGTGATGACCAGATCCGCCACCTCATCGGCCTGTCGCTGGCACTGGCCCATGCCGTCTCGAATGACCTTTCCACCACCAAACTTGACCTCGTCGCCATAATGTGTGTGATCCGCCTCGACCTGAATGAAAAGATCGGTGTCACCAAGACGAATACGATCCCCAACGGTCGGACCATACATGGATGCATAGGCGGCTCTGCTGATCGTACTCATGGCTGATCTCCATCGAGTGCGCCCATGACCTGACCATTGAATCCGAACACGATGCGGTCCCCTCCATACGGGACGAGGGTCACGGTCCGCGTCTGACCGGGCTCGAATCGCACCGCCGTACCAGCAGGAATATCGAGCCGCCAGCCACGGGTCGGCATCCGGTCAAAGGATAGAGCGGCGTTCGTCTCGTAGAAATGGTAATGCGATCCGACCTGGATCGGGCGGTCGCCGGTGTTGGCAACCCGCAGGGTTTGGCGGGGGCGGTCGGGGTTGAGCGTGATCGCTCCGGGGACCGTGATGAGTTCACCTGGGATCATGGGCCTTCTCCTGACTGGATTGGGGCGACCGGGCAGGACCGCCATCACCGGTTGACGCCTTGCCCGAACGCGGATCACGAGACGTCTTCACGAACAGGTTTCGGTGTCGTCAAACGATCGGATCATGGACTGTGACCAGTTTGGTGCCATCCGGGAAGGTCGCCTCCACCTGGATCGTTTCGATCATCTCGGCGATACCCTCCATCACCTCCTCGCGGGACAAGAGGGTGCGACCATAGTCCATCAACTCAGCGACCGTTCGACCATCGCGCGCCGCCTCCATGATCGCGCAACTGATGAAGGCAACCGCCTCCGGGTAATTCAACCGCACACCTCTCGCCTTGCGGCGCTCGGCAACCAGACCAGCAGTGAACAACAGCAGTTTGTCCTTCTCTCGGGGACTCAGCTCCATGATCGGCTCCTCATCGTCGCGCTTGGAATCGGGACCCAGCGGTACCTTCGAAGGCCATGGCCTAGACCGCGAAGGCGCTCTCGCTCAGTGCCCCCCTTGGCCCGGGGTGGTCAAGACGCCGCCCACAGCACCAAGATCAACGCGCGCTGAGTCCACCATGATCGCTGTGCGGGGTCGCTTGATCGCCATCATACGGTGACACCTATGAACCTCGCCGCGATCGATCGCCGCCCGGTTGCCTCTGACCACGATCGAGACGACCGAACGTGAATGCATCTTATGGCAAACCAGCCCTGGCGTGGCAAAACCCCTCCCTTCGTGCGCCGATGGCGTGACTGGTTTAGCGGTCACAGCCCTCTCGAAGGGACGCCAGACCGATCCAATGACCGGTTCACCCGCTTAGGTTGCCCAAATCCGCGGTGGACAGGCTGCCAAGCCCAGCACGGCCGGGCGCAGATCGGACCAGAGCGCTCCAAACAACAGGGTGACGGGCTCGACCTCGTGCGCGAGTGCTCGGATGAGTAGGAGATCATCGAGTAAGGTCGCTGCGACCGGAAAGTCTGAGCAGGAATCGAGCCGGCGCCGCGCCAACGCGAGTTGGCTGGAGTCGACGCCCGTTAGGATAAAGGTGGCACAAATCGGAAAGCCTCGCAGCAAGGCGGGTCCATTCAGGGCAGCCAGACCCGCGACGCGCAAGCGCTCGTCCAAGATGGGCTTACCGTCACGTTGAACCCGCAATCCGCTCTCGACCTGGCCCCCCAAGAAGCGCTCCGCGATGGTCGGGCGACCAAAGCAATGCACCTCCCAGCCGAGAAAGCGACCATCGCCAACCAGATCAATCACGAGGTCGAGTGCACAGGCAGCCCCGGAAAAGAAAATGTTCTCATGCGGAAGCCATTCCAACACGGCGCCCGTGGCGACCCGCAGGGCGAGCCGTTGTCGCGCCACGGGTCCGGCGCTGCGGTAGAACTTGGTCGCACCTGGCGCCGTGATCAGCGCATGGGCCCCAGTTGCGACACCGATCTCGATCTCGAGACGATCGCCGCCTACGACCCCGCCGGGTGGATGCAAGAGGTAGAGATGACAGGGTGCGCCCTCGGGATGAAAGGCACGCTGCAGGGTCAGGGGGCCGCGCTGTTCTTTCCTGATGACCCGACTGCGGCCCGCGCGGACGCCGATGTCCAGTTGCAAACGCCCGGACCACTCCCCGGACGGCCCAACCACTGGATCGATTGGATCCGTGCACGGCCGCTTCATGACGGCCTCCTCAACAGGTTCAGGTTCCAACCAGGTGATGGGGCCGTCATTGCTCGCTCGGCTCAGCCTTCGATCACATAGACCTCAACCCGACGATTCTGGGCGCGGCCGGCAGCGGTTGCATTGTCCGCAATGGGTCGAGCCGGTCCGTTGCCCTCAGCGGTCAGTCGCGTTGCCTCAACACCGCGCTCAATCAGCGCCTGCTGAACCGCCTCCGCGCGTGCCAGCGAGAGCGCCAAGTTTGCCTGCTCGTCACCCGTGATGTCGGTGTACCCTTCGATCCGCACCTGCAATTGCGGATGATCGTTGAGCAGTTCGGCGATGCGGTCCAAGCTTGGCAGGTCGGTTTCCGGAAGGATTGCCATCGAGGTCTGGAAGCGCAAATCCGTATCCGCGAGATTCAGCAGCATGCCGCGCTCGGTGTGCGTTCCACCCAACTCGGCGAAGCGCTGATAGAGCGCGCGGACGGACCCGGCCGCCTGCTCGGCTTCACGCCGCAGATCCGCCATCAGTCCTTCCGACTTGGCGCGCTCCTCCGCGAGCTGAGCTTCGAGCGCGGCGACCATGGCCTGAGCCTCCTCGAGTGCCTGGGATCCCGCATCCGCCGCGCCCCGCCGCGCCCGCTCAAGTTCCTCACGGAGCGTCTCGAGTTCGCCCTGCGTCTCCTGCAACGCGCTGTTGGCGCGCGCGATCGCATCCTTGTGCTCCGCGATCAAGCGCGCCTTCTCCCCGGTGATCTGCTCCTGTTCGGTCATCAGGGCCGCGAGCTGCTCGGACAGCTCCGCAACCTCCGCCTCCTCTGCCTTGACCCGGCGATCAAGGTCCGCGCGTGCATCCTCCAGGGCGGCCTCCGACGCCGTCAAACGCTCTTGGAGTGACGCGAACTGTTCGGCCTCCGGTGCTTCCGCAAGCTGTTCGGCGAGATCCTCGGCGCGCGTCTCAGCCGCCGTGAGCCGCGCTTGCAACGTGGCGATCTGCTCCGCGGTGGGTGATTGCTCAAGCGCCTCGGTCAGACTCGCCACGCGTTCCTCGGCGGCCGCGAGGGCTTCGGCGGCGGACGTCTTGGCGGCGTCGAGTTCGGCCGCCGCCGCGGCCTGCGCCTGGACAAGTTCTGCATCGGCTTGGGCGAGTCGTGCTTGCAAGGCAGTGATCTGCTCCGTGACCTGAGGCTCCTCCGGCTGCTCGCTCAGCCTCGTGCGTGCCTCCACAAGATCATCTTGCAGCGACGCAATCTGCGCGTCGTGCCGCGCGCGCGCGGCGTCGGCTTCGCCTTGCAAGGACTCGATCTGCGCCTGACTCACCGCCAGTTGTTCCGCCAGTGCGGTCACACTCTCGGCCCAGTGCATCGCCTCCGGAAGCAATCCAGCAGCTTGCGCGGCCCGCATCAAGTCATCATCCTTGGGCGTCGCCTTGGCCAACTGAACCCGTTCGTTCAAGTGGCGTTCGAGTGCTTCGATCTGTTCGCGGTGCTCGAGGGTCGAGTCCACGATGACCTGCCGCAGATTGATCAGATCCTCCTCAAGCTGCTCGGACTTGGCAATGGCGGCATCATATTGGCCTTGCAGTTCCTCGAAGGCGGCCACGCTGCGATCACGCTCGTCAAGCGCGGCCTCGGTCTTGGACTGTTCGGCAGCCAGCGCCTCGGCGTCATTCTCGCGCAGTGACTCTAACGCCTGCTCGAGCTCACTGATTGTCTGGTCGGCTGTCGCGACACGTCCCTCGAGTTCCTGTCGCTCGGCGGCGTGCTCATCGAGCAATTGCTGCCGCGTTTGGGTGTGCGTATCCTCGAGCTGTTGCAGATCCGACGCATGTTGCGCGACCAGCGTATTGGTCTGTTCGTTCAGATCGGCGACGTCGCGTTGGAGTGACGCAATCAGGCCCTCACGATCCTTGAGCCCGGAGGCGGTCTGCGAAATCCCAGCCTCCAGGTCTGCGATCTGAGTCTTCAGATGTCCCGAATACCAATCATAGAGTAGATAGACGCCGATCAACGCAGCCAGACAGAGCCAAGCGAAGAGGCGCGCGATCGAGGCATTAGAACTCGTCATTGTCATCTCCTAGGGCGGTCATTGTTATCGTACTCGGCAACAGCTCAGCATCGATCACATCTGGCCCTGCTGCGACATGGCATCGCACCATCATGTCGACCCCCAGTCGCTCGTGGAACCAGCTGGTCGGATCGATTCAGGATACCGAGATCCAGCGGCGCGTTGCACGCCTTGCAATGATTTGCGACCCGCCATCCGCAGCCAACCCAACGAACGTCAGCGCAGGGTCGGGGCTCCTTGAGCGCCATGAAGACGGCAGATCGCCCACGGAGGCAATCCGTGCCAGCACCATGTGGCCGCCTTGGGGAGCGCTGCGACACGGGCGCCGCGGACCCGTGACGGCCAGCTGTGAGGTGCGCCTCAGGCCCAATTTGCGATGGGGCCAGTGATGGCAGATGGTCGCGCAGCAGCGCACTAACAGCGTTGGTCAGGTCCGCGGCCTTGAGTCAGATTATGCTGAAAAGCATCGCGCGTTGACAGGGGGGAACAACACCCAGGCGCCCGACCCGGCTTGGGACATGACCGAGGCCGCGGTCATTGCGTGGCACGTGCAACCCCTACCGTCGCATCGAACGCCTGCTGCGCGATCTCCAACTCTTCATTCGTCGGAATCACCAGGACCCTGACCTGACTCTCGGGAGTGCTGATGCAGCGCTCTCCACGATGCTCGCCACAGAAATTACTCCGGTCGTCGATCTTGATCCCGAGCGTTTCCAGCCCCTCGCAAGCACGGCAGCGAATCTCCATCGAATTCTCGCCGATCCCACCCGTAAAAACGATGGCGTCAAGGCGCCCGAGTTCGGCGTAGTAAGCGCCGATGTATTTTTTGATGCGATGGGCGGTGATCCCAATCGCAAGCTCGGCACGGTCATCGCCATCCTCGGCCATGCGGTCGATCTCGCGCATGTCGTTAACCCCACAGATGCCGAGCAGGCCACTTTGACGATTGAGCAGATCCTCGATCGCCGTCATCTCCAACCCCAGATTCTTGGCCAGGTAAAAGAGGATGGCTGGGTCCAGATCGCCACTGCGCGTCCCCATGACGAGACCTTCGAGAGGCGTGAGACCCATCGAGGTATCGACGCTGTTGCCATCCCGAATGGCCGTGGCACTGGCTCCATTGCCGAGATGCAAGGTGATGAGATGACAGTCCTCAAGCGGTTTACCCAGCATGGCGGCGGCACGTTTGGCGACGTAATGATGCGAGGTGCCGTGGAAGCCATAACGCCTGATGCGATGCTCGAGATAGAGCCACTCGGGCAACGCATAGCGGTAAGCCGTGCGTGGCATGGTTTGATGGAAGGCGGTATCGAAGACAGCGACCGAAGGGACTTGCGGGAATAGCCGCCGCGTCACCTCGATGCCCTCGAGGTTGGCCGGGTTGTGCAACGGAGCGAGTGGAGTCACCGCGCGAATTGCCGCGACGACCGCCTCATCGACAATGGTTGGTGATTTGAAGTGTTCACCGCCATGCACGACACGATGACCGATCGCGGCCAATTCCGAGATGTCCCCGATCACCCGATTCGTGCGCAAGGAGGCGATGATGTGATCGATCCCCGCCCGGTGGCTGGGAATGGCCCGTTCGACATGCTGGGTTTGCCGCGTGCCATCGGCATCAACCCAGGACTCCTTGAACTCGCTCAGCGCCTCGCCGATCCGCGCGACCGCGCCATGCGCGCGCACGGCCCAGTCGTGTGTTTCAAACAGTTGATACTTGATCGACGAACTTCCGGAGTTCAAGACCAGGACTTTCATGGAGCAGCCTCCCGTTCAGGCACTTGCCGCGGCCGCGGCAGACGCCGCACGGTCGTTTTGCGCTTGAATCGCTGTGATGGCAACCGTGTTGACAATATCCGTAACGGTACAGCCACGACTGAGATCGTTGACCGGCTTGTTCAAGCCCTGCAGGACCGGACCGATCGCGACCGCGTTGGCGCTGCGCTGAACGGCTTTGTAGGTGTTGTTCCCGGTGTTGAGATCCGGAAACACGAACACGTTGGCATGGCCCGCGACTTCGCTATCGGGCATCTTCGAACGAGCCACCCCGATATCGACCGCGGCGTCGTACTGGATCGGCCCCTCAAGCTTGAGATCCGGACGGCGCTCGCGAGCGATCCGCACCGCCTCGCGCACACGCTCTACATCAGCGCCTTTTCCCGAGCTACCGCTCGAGTAGGACAACATGGCGACCCTTGGTTCAATTCCGAATGCGGCAGCCGTCGCCGCGGAGGTGATCCCGATGTCGGCCAGTTCCTCGGAAGTGGGATTGGGATTGACCGCGCAATCGCCGTAAACCAGCACGCGATCGGCCAGACACATGAAGAAGACACTGGAGACCAGCTTGATGTCTGGTTTGGTCTTGATGGTCTCGAAGGCGGGGCGGATCGTATGCTGCGTGGTGTGAACCGCACCGGAGACCATGCCATCGGCATCATCCTCGTACACCATCATGGTGCCGAAATAACTCACATCCTCGAGTGCATCCCGCGCCATCTGTTCGGAGATGCACTTGTGTTTGCGCAGCTCGTAGTAGGACTGCGCATAGCGTTCGCGATTGGGTGAGGTGAGGGGATCGATGATGACGATATCGTCGAGCTTCAGACCCAACTCCCCGATCCTCCGCCGGATCTTGTCGGGATCGCCGAGCAGGGTCAAGTCGGCCACCTGCCGGAGGGTCAGGATCTCAGCCGCCCGCAAGATCCGCTCGTCACTCCCCTCCGGCAGCACGATGCGCTGACGCTGCGCCTTCGCCCGGCGGATCAGCTCGTACTCGAACATGAGTGGCGTGACGCGGTCCGAGCGCCGCACCGAGATCCGGTCGCGCAGCTCGTCGATCTCCACATGCCCCTCGAAGAGTCCGAGACCCGCGGCAATCTTGCGCTCGTCGCCGGGCAGGATCGTCGCTTCGATACGATTGACATTCAGCGCGGTGGTGAAGGTATCGTCCGGCACCCGCAGGATGGACACCTTGGTTCGACGCAATCCCTCCAGCAGACGTTGGACGGGCTCCGCGGGCTGGAGACCACCGGTGAGCAGCAGGGCCGCCACGCGGGGAAAGGAGGAGGAAACATCGGCCGCGAGGCTTGCGAGGATGATGTCAGAGCGATCGCCCGCGGTGATGATGAGACAGCCGTCCTCGACATAGCCGAGAAAATCCGGAACCTCCATGGCCGCAATCTTGTAGTTGGTCACCACTTGATTCATGGCATCGCCATCACCGCAGAGACACTCGCAACCGAGTGCTTGGCGAATCTCCCCAACCGTTGGCATCCCGAGCGCCGACTGGCGCGGGAGGACATAGACATTCTCACGCTTAGGCAAGAGCTTGCGTGCGCGATTCTTGACCGTTTCGACATGCTCCGGGTCAATCCCATTGATCACGCTCGCGAGGAAATCCCCGCCGCGATACCGCATCGACTCGTGCGCCATGTAGAGCGCCTCAAGCGCCTCCTCCGGGCTGCGGCCGAAGCCTTTGACAACCACCACGACACTGCAGCCGAGGTTGTTGGCGAGGTCGGCGTTGAAGTCGAACTCGAGCGATGGCACCAACCCGTCGAAATCCGTGCCGGCACAGACGACCAGATCGCATAGCTCTTCGAGCGTTTTGAACTTATTCAGGATCATTTTGAGCAGTTCGTCATAGCGACCTGCCGCAACGAGACGACTCGCCGTTTCCGCAGTGCAACCGTAGAGCATCTCCGACGGAAAGGGGAGGTCATAACGACTGCGGATGAGCATGGTTAGGTTATCGTGCTCGACGCTCTTGGAAACAATGGGGCGGAAGAAGCCCACCTTGCGATTCACGGCGTAGAGCATCTCCATGAAACCAAGAACGACAACCGACTTGCCGCTGCCGGCACCGGCACCGGCAATGTAGACGCTTTGCATGAGGACCCCTTTGGGAAAACGCGAGACGTTCGGCGAGTTTGCACGAACGATGACATCGACACGAAAAAATGCTGCACTGCGCAAAAATAACAGATTCCAGCGCTCGCCGACCACCTCGGATGCGTGACCACCCCTGTCGCGCTTCTCACCCGAGCGGCGCGCATCGGGTCTCGGTGCGCGCGACGCGCGACCCTCAGCGTCGCTGCGACAGTCGCCAGGCTCCAAAACTCTCGTTGAGATAGGCCTTCGTGGCGATATAGTTCAAAACGTTATCCAAACGGTAAAAGCTCACGACAGAATCGACGCGCAACAATTCGGTTCCACCTTCATCGAAGAACAGGATCGAAGGGGCGTAGAAGAGACCCAACTGAGCGGCCCAAGCACGCGCGGTCGTCCGTTCCCCGGCCGGCGTGACGACCGGGACATCCGACCACATGTCGAGTTGGACACTATCGAAATCGGCGAAATAACGGATGATCGCGGGTTCACTCAGGGCATAGCCATGCAGCACGTCACAAGCATGGCAGTCACCCTGCTCGAAAAAGACCGCCAATGGGCGCGTGCTCGGGAAACGCCGATCGAGGTTGAACGGTGGCCGGGTGAAGAACGGCTGTTCATTCAGATCCCCGGGCTCAAACACCATCCGGCCCTCGCCCCGGGCCAGATAGGCGCGGAAGCTCTCGCGTTGGTAATGGCCATCGGCCACGTATTCCAACGCCGCACGAAACTGGTAGGGCGGATAATAACCGCGCAACTTCAGCGCAAGTTCCCCGTCCCGATTATAGAAGAGTAGCGATGGCGTGAAGTTGGTGTTCTCACGCAGGGAGAAGTCGCGCTCGCTCATCACCTCGCCGTCGAGCGTCGTCACCTCCTCAGCACCCCAGATATCGATCGGGACCAGGTCGAAATGGCGTTGCGTGTACTCCAGGATGTCCGGGAGGACGAAATTTTCCTCCAAGAGCTTGTGGCAATAGGCACAATTCTGTTGCCCAAAATAGACGATCAAACCCTGCTTGCCTTGCGCGATCGCTTCCTCGAGATCGACGGGCAGATCTAGGAATCCGAGCTTGAACCAATCCGGGTACTCGAGCGCATCCGCGCGCGGAAAATCGTCAAACGCCTCGACACTGTCAGCAAGACTTGGCATGGTTTCGGCGAGCACTGTTCCCGCGGCGCACCAGAGTCCGCACAGGAGGGGCAGCGAGCGAGCGATTGAAAGAAGCATGCATCTCTCCGTCACTGGTGGTCATTCAGTGTTGCCGTCCTGGGCGGAACCGTTGGAAACGGATGATCCTGGTGTCACGTCAAGCGCGACTCTGCTCTGTTTTGTTCGCACGAACGAATTGATTGTCCATCACCTGACTGTCGCAAGCCCAACACAGCCGATCACCGTCGCCACCTTCGGAGCCGGTGATGGTGAGGCCGCGGCCCGCACGCGGCGCGGCTCACACTGAGCGACCGAGTGCACGCAGCGCGATGAACAAGGCCGCGACCGAGCGCGCCTCGTCGAAATCGTCGCGCTCCAGCAGGGTATCGATCTCGGCGAGCCGCCAAGGCACCACCTCGAGCGGCTCGGGCTCGTCACCGAGCCGACGTTCAGGATAGAGATCGCGGGCGAGCACGATCAGGCTATGATGCTCGATGTAACCCGGAACCAGTGAGACACGCTTGAGAATCCGCAGATCGCGCGAACCATAGCCGATCTCTTCCTGGATCTCACGGTCGGCCGCAACGAGCGGATCCTCGCCCGGTTCGACAACGCCCTTGGGCAACCCCAATTCATAGCGGTGGCTGCCGGCGGCATATTCACGGATCAACAGCACGGTGTCGGCGTCGATCAGTGGCACGATCATGACCGAATCCACACCGCCGGGGACGCGCTCGAAGGTCCGGCGTGCTCCGTTCGCGAACTCGAGCTCGACCTCTTCGACCCGAAACAACCGGCTCTGAGCGACGACTCGGCGAGCCAACACCTTTGGTTTGCGTAACATGATGAACACTCCAAGATTGAACGCGATCCGCTCAGCAGCGGGGACGGACGGTCTCGACAATGAGGTCGAGCGGATCGATTGGGCGCAGATCGATCGCGTGTTCCTGGATCTGGATGGCACCCTCCTCGACCTGCATTTCGACAATCATTTCTGGCTCGAGCACGTGCCCTTGCGATACGCCGAGGCACGGGGCATGGCACCCGCGGAGGCCACGGTCGAACTTCGGAAACGTTACCGTGACATCGAGGGCACCTTGAACTGGTACTGCATCGATCACTGGAGCCGCGAGTTGGGTCTTGACATCGCCCTCTTGAAACAAGAAGTCGAACACCTGATCGCGGTCCACCCGCGCGTGATCGACTTCCTCGACGCGCTCGCGGAGCGTGGCAAGCGACGCGTCCTCGTCACCAACGCACACCAGAAGGCTTTGGCGCTGAAACTCGATCGCACACGTCTCGGCGGCCACTTTGAGCAGATTATCTGCGCGCACGACCTTGGTTTGGCCAAGGAAACCCCGGGGTTTTGGTCACAGGTCGCAACGATCGAACCCTTCGACCGCACCCGCACCCTCTTCATCGATGACAACCCGCATGTTTTGAACGCGGCTCGCGCCTTCGGTTTCCGCTGGCTCCTTGCCGTCGCGCAACCCGACTCCCGCGGGCCACGGCACAGCTTCACGGACTACGGCACCATTGGAGATTTCGGCGAACTGCTCCCAGGACTCCTCAAGGACGCCATCCAGTCAGCTCAGGTGGCCGACGGGTCTTGAGAGACCATGCAACCGCGGCAACGTCATCGGCACTCCCTCCCATGCCAGTCGATGGGGCGTGCACCAGGCGCGGTCTGTCTCATCGCGCCATCGCGCCGTAATGCGCATTCATTCGATCAGGTCGGAAGAGGGTGCGGGGACCGAGGGATCAGGACCGGCACCAGCGTGCTTTGCGCGCCGCGAGCGCCGACGCCGCTTTCTCGGCGCGCCCGCGGTGCTCTCATCGGTGCTGGACGGAGGCGCGGCAGGTGCCAGGGGCGCGGTCAAGGCCGCCACCTCGCGTGCCACCGGCGCATCCGCTCTCGGTCCATTCGCGGCTGCGCAGGTGTCGGCTGGAGTGGTCGTAGGGGCCGCGTTGACGCTCGGTTTGGCGCGGCCGCGCCGCTCGGTTTGATCGCGCCCACGTCGTTCCGGGTGCGGTTTGCGCGTGGTACGCCCAGGACGTGGCTCGCATCGATCGGAGCGATCCGGGCGGACTCGACTCCGCGGATCGATCTCCGCCATCAAGGCCGGATCCACCGGCTGCACGGGGATCTTACTGCCGATATAGGCCTCAATATCGGGCAGGCAAAAGGCGTAAGTCTCGCAGACGAACCCAATCGCATCACCAGCGGCACCCGCGCGCGCCGTTCGCCCGATCCGGTGCACATAGTCCTCCGGATCTTCTGGTAAGTCATAGTTCACAACATGGGTGACATCGGGGATGTGCAGTCCGCGCGCCGCGACATCGGTCCCCACCAGCACGGGCAGCCGTCCTTCGGTGAAATCCTTCAAGAGCTTCATTCGCTTTTTCTGGGGCACGTCACCGGACAGAACCGCGGTATTGATCCCATTGCCTTGCAGATAGCCCCAGACGCGATCGGCCTCGCGCTTGGTGTTCACGAAAACGATGATGCGCCCATCTTCCCAGCGTCGCACCAAACCGAGGAGCAGGGGGATCTTGTCTTCATTCGCCGTCATATAGCAGCATTGCCGGACACGATCGGCCGTGATGGTGTCGGTCTCGATCTTGACCGGCTCGGGATGGTTCATGTGCTCGTAGGCGAGCTCCGTCACCCGATAGGAGAGGGTTGCTGAAAACAACATCCCCTGGCGCTCTTGAGGGGGTGGCATGCGGCGTAACAGGAAGCGGATGTCCTTAATGAATCCCAGGTCGAACATGCGATCGGCCTCGTCAAGCACGACCGCCTCGATCGCCGTCAAGTCGAAGACCTTTTGCTTGAAATAGTCGATTAAGCGCCCAGGTGTACCGATGAGAATATCGATTCCCGCGCCGACCTGATCGCGCTGCTCCTGGTAGCCGGCGCCACCGTACACCACGGCGACCCGCAACCCGGTGAACTGGGCGAGCAGTTGGGTATCGCGCTCGATCTGGACGGCCAGTTCACGGGTTGGCGCGAGAATCAGTGCCCGCGGGCGGGCAATGCCCACCGCTTCCGGGGCTGGCTGAGTGAGCAAGCGCTGCATCAGCACGATCAAAAATGCAGCCGTTTTACCCGTTCCCGTCTGTGCCTGCCCCGCAATGTCGCGTCCCGCGAGCGCGAGCGGCAACGTCCGGGCTTGGATGGGCGTGCAGCGGGTGAACCCCGCGGCGTCGAGTCCGTCGAGGATGCGTCGATCGAGCGCGAAGCTGTCGAAGCGTGTCTGCGTAAGGTGTGTGTCGGTCATGACGTCAGAAGTCCCTGGTGCGACGCGCCCCGCATGCGATGGGCAAGGCTTGCAAATTCTGTTCGCTTTGGATCAAATAGCATCTTACTCAAGGGCACATACCAACGCCAATTCGCCCGCCCTCACTTCGGCTCAGTCACGCCACGCCCCACCGGCCGAGTCGCGATCGAGCTTCGCCGTCATCCCATCGAACGTGGTGTCGAAACGACCACCCGAACCACCAACACCCAAATTCGGAGTACACATCAGTGAGCGATCGCATCGTCCATGTGACCGATGATTCATTCGAAGACGAGGTCCTGAAATCACCTGAACCGGTGCTCGTCGATTACTGGGCCGACTGGTGTGGTCCGTGCAAGATGATTGCACCTGTCCTCGACGAGATCGCCGGGGAGTATGCCGGACGCATCAAGGTGGCCAAGCTCAACATCGATGAGAATCCCAGCACGCCTCCACGCTATGGGATCCGTGGGATCCCGACCCTGATGCTGTTCCGGCAGGGCGAGGTCGAGGCCACGAAAGTTGGCGCCGTATCGAAGTCGCAATTGACAGCCTTCATCGATAGCAACCTCTGACGCGTTCGCAGTCCCCTCGTCGGCCATATCCCCGCGCCGGATGCGCCCACGGCGCGCATGGCCCGCGAACGACAACATGACGGGGCAGCCTCCCAGGCGACCCCGCCCCAAAAC
>NZ_NRSD01000007.1 GCF_016583985.1 Thiocapsa imhoffii
GGGGCGGAGCGGGGCCGGGGGGAGTGGGCCCGGCGCGCAGCTCCCGCGGCTGGCACGTCGGTGAGACGCTTTTGGATATGGTGCATGCCGCATCCTGAAGCAAGGTGCGCGTCGTGATTGCTCCGGCGCGGGGGTGCATGGACGAACTCGGCAAGGGCCTTTTGGGGCTGTGCCACACCTTCTGTTATCCTCTCAGTCTGGCTGTTATCCTCTCAACCTGGATCGACACCCACTGTCAGTTGGCCTGCGCTCGGGGCGCGTCTGCTCTGCCTCGGCTCATCGCGACGGTGATGGGGCCGGCGAGGTCTCTCGCGGGCGCGGCCGGAGCGGCATGCGTGAGAGCACTGATTGCACTCCCCCCGCGCGACCGGGCCGATCGTCCGTGACACCACAGGTTCATGCCATCTCGGAGAGACGGACCGTGATTGCTCAGCATGCCCTCGTTTTGAACCTCCACCAGCCTGCTGGGAATCTCGAAGAACTGCTTGACCAGGGGAGCTGGGAGGCCAGAGAGATCCTCTTTGCGCTAGACCGGATTCCTCGGAGTCTCTGGGGGCATGAGGATCTCGCTCGTGTCCATCTTGCCCTGTCGGGAACCCTGCTTGAGACGCTCTCGAATGCCGACTTCCAACAGCGTGTCTATGGGACCGTCGACTGCGGTTCACTGCTCTGGCACTTCCAGAACGAGCGCCTCTTCGAGGTGCTGGGATCGGGATACTATCACCCGGTCCTGCCGCTGATCCCAGAGGCGGATCGCGAAGAACATCTGCGGCGGTGGCTTGGCATCGCGCACCACCTGCTGTGGCGTCCACGCTTTCAAGGGTTTTGGCCTCCCGAGATGGGCTTCTCGATGGAGCTGATCCCCTTGCTGCGGGCCTTTGGCTACCGCTACGTGCTCGTCGATAGCGAGCATGTCGAGCCGGTCTCTGACATGAGCTGGCAAGAGCTGCGCTATCGACCTCATATCGCACGCTTCGGTGGCGAGGCGATCACGGTGATCGTCCGCGATCGTGACCTGTCCGACGCGCAGGAGTCTGGCATGGATCTGGACTGGTTCCTCGCCGAGGTTGCCGAGCGGACGAAATGGTGTGATTTCCCTCCATTGGTGACGACCTGCACAGACGGTGAAAACGGGGGTTGGTTTCGCAATGTGACGGACGGCGCGAATTTCTGGAGCGCCTTCTACCTGCCGCTGCTTGAACGGATCGCGGCTGACCAGGCGGCGATCCGGCCCACCTTCATCAGTCATTACCTCGACACCCACGGTGCCCACGGCGAGGTGCGGGTACGCACGGGGGCTTGGAATACCGGGTGGCATCATGGACGGGATTTCACTCAGTGGACCGGTTCGGAACGCCAGCGGCAAGCGCTCGCGGACTTCGTCCAGCAGAGTCGGCAGGTCCATGATGCACGCTGGTACGCGGCGGAACGTGGCGTGAGCGAAGGGCCCGAGGCCGAGGCGATCGCGCTGGCGATGTGGCACTTGCTGCGGGCCGAGACGAGTTGCAACCTCTACTGGGGCGAGGCCTGGGTGCCGCGGGCCGAGGCTGATCTGGCGGCGAGCCGCGCGGCACTGGCGGCGGGAGGGATCCGACTTGCCGACACCAGTGCGGATGACGTGACCCGCGACGCTGATCCAGTCGCCAGCCCCCCGGTGGTGGACCATGGCGAGCGAGCCCCATTGGAGGCACTGCCGCATGACGACGCGATGCTCCAGGAGGGGGCGGGACCAGCAGAGGATGCGCCCCCAGGCGACGCCACAAAGCCCGCTGGCAGCGAGCATGAGTAGCGCATCTTTCGCGACAACCACGAGGGGTTCGACACGGGGCTCGTCGTCCAATCCCATCGGCTGCGACACGCAGCCGATGGGTTGTCATTCTGGCCGCTCGTCGCGGGTCTCGGTCGCTCGATCAATCAGCAGATCCCCGGTAGCGAGACCCGCTCCGAGGAGTCACTCATCTCAACCCCGAGGAACGTGCTGTGAATGCGCTACCTGAATACGAGAACGATCTTCCCAATATTTGCGGCCAGGAGGCCGACGTCGAGGCGGTCGTTGCCAAGGCGCGGACGCAGCCGCTGTTCGCCGAGCGCGGCGGGATCGACTTCGGCTCCATCCGTGCAGCGAGTGCGATTGCCCTGCATCAGCATCAGCCTCTCATTCCCGCGGGTGGGGCTGATCTGAGCACCGCGGCACTCATCAGTAATCTCCAATATATGATGGAAAATCAGCATATTGGTGACAATTACAATGCCCCGGCCTTCGTTTGGTGTTACAAGCGGATGGGCGAATTCATTCCACAGTTGATGAACGAAGGCAAAGCACCACGCTGCATGTTGGAGTACTCGGGGACGCTGCTGCATGGCTTGCGCAAGATGGGTGAGCACCATGTCATCGATGCACTCAAGGGCATCACCTGCAACCCGGAGTATCAATCCGCGATCGAATGGCTGGGAATGCCTTGGGGTCATGCCGTGGCACCCTCGACACCCGCGCAGGATTTTCGGCTTCACGTGAAGGCGTTTCAGCATCATTTCGCCGCCATCTTCGGCTGGGAGGCCCTGGAGCGGATGCGCGGCTTCTCGCCGTCGGAAATGGCCTTACCGAACCATCCGGACGTCGCCTATGCGTTCGTGAAGACCCTTGTGGACTGCGGCTTCCAATGGGTTCTGGTGCAGGAGCATACGGTGCAGCAGGTGGAGAACGGACGTCATCCCGAGCGCCCCCACATCCCGCATCGTCTGGTGTGCACCAACTCGCACGGTGAGACGGTGAGTCTGATCGCCATCATCAAAACCCAGGGCTCTGACACCAAGCTGGTCGCTCAGATGCAGCCCTGGTTCGAGGCTCAGGGCCTGCAGCGTGTCACGCTGGCCGGGCAGTCGATTCCGCCTTTGGTCACCCAGATCGCCGATGGCGAGAATGGCGGCGTGATGATGAACGAGTTCCCCGGCAAGTTCATGGAGGTCGTGGGTGCGGCGAGCCACTCGGACACGCCCTTGATGAATGTGAGTGAGTACCTGGAGCATCTCTTTGCGCTCGGGATCCAGGAAACGGATCTCCCCGAGGTCCAGCCGCTGTTCCATGACCGGATTTGGGCACGGTTGCAACCCGGCGACGGCCCGCAGAAGTTGGAGCAGGTGATTGCTGACTTGAAGCAGGAAGATGGGCGATTTCACATGGAGGGTGGCAGTTGGACTTCCGATCTTTCATGGGTGAAGGGCTATGACGATGTGTTGGGGCCGATGGAGGAGGCCAGCGTGAAGTTCCACCAGAAGGTTCTGGCCCCCGGCATCAGTTCCTCTGATCCGGCCTACCGCAATGCACTCTTCCATCTGATGGCCTCGCAGACGAGCTGCTATCGGTATTGGGGGCAGGGCCTCTGGACCGACTATGGGCGCGAGATCTGTCGTCGCCTGAATGCCATTCTTGACCAAGATTTCGGTTGATCAAGGACATGACTGACTCAACGTCAGATGGCGATCGATTGGAACTGCTCGAGCTGCCCGCCGAAGAACGTTATGTGGAGTTCTTGTCCTGGGCGATGCGCACGGGATGTGTGTGGGCCTTGCGGGGGCGGGGAGGATTCATCTCCCTCTCGGATGATGAAGGCCACGTGTGCTTCCCGTTTTGGCCCGATGCGGCCACGGCCCGGGCCTCGGCGACCGGTGATTGGTCGGACTGCCAACCGGAATCGGTGAGTCTGGATGCCTTGATCTCGCGTTGGCTGCCTGGCATGAGCAAGGATGGCCGGCTGGTCGCGGTGTGTCCGACACCCGATGGGTCGAGTGTGGTGATCGATCCCGCGTGGCTCCTGCGGGATCTGCTGGAAGATGATGCTGAATCGCGCGATGGGTTCACCCCATGAATGACACCTTACGCAAGATCAAGGAACGTGCGTCGCGGACGCAATCATCGGTCGCGCTCGAACAGGATGCCTCGCTGGCGTCGGTGCGCCGACGCCATCAGGCGGCATGGCCCTTGTTGCAGGCATTCGCCGAGATTCAAGATCATTTCGTGAAGATCGATGTCCTCAAGCGCATCTGGCCGACGGATTACGACCGCCGTCCTGATCGAGCGCATGGCCTGGTGATCGCCTATCTTGGCGGGGATGAAGCGCCCTTCGGGCTGATGCTGCGGATCCCCGCGGGCACGAGAGTCTTTGAGGTCCAGGAGACTTGGGATGGGCGTCTCCTGTATGTCAGCGCGCGCGAAACCGATGGTGCGCGGCCGCTGTCTTGGCAGTATGACACGCCCGAACCTTGGCTGGACGGTTTCTAGCAAGCGATGGCCAGTTTGCTCGAGATCTAGCATCCGAAGGGCGAGACGCTAAGTGATCGTGACGCCGCGGCACGTCTCGACGTCTTTCACGTCACCGCCGGCTCCGGGTCTCGAAATGGGCTCCCGGACCGCCGGCGAGCCTCAAGGCTCGAGGTTGTCTAGGGGGTCTCGGCGAGGGCCGTGCGGACCCGGGCGAACCGGGCATCCATCCCATCGCTCAATGGCGCGGGCCCACAGAGATACCACTCCCTCAATAAGCGAGCGCTGCCTTGCAAGGGGTCGTCCTCGCCGTCGACCATGCGCTCGGTCAGGCGTGCAACCTGAAATTCCATTCGTTGTTGCGCAAGTTCCCGAGGTGTCTCGACACCGGCAAGGATCTCCAATTGCAGACAAAGCTGACCGCGGCGCTCGGCATTTTCCAGTTGGCGCTGGTGCAGGGTGTGGCGCGCTTGGAGATCGTGAGCCGCCGTGAGGGCGGTGGTGAAGCGCGCTGAGATGGCCTCTTGAATCTCGGGTTCAGGGTGCCGTGGCAGTTGCGCCCAGGCCTGCTCGGCCTCCTCCGCGCTGATGGGGGCCGCGCAGGTTTCATCGAGCAGGGTGCGTTCGAGACGCTCGCAAATCGTTGCCTGACGCTCCAGCAGGTCGAATGCAGCACGACGCTGCTGCTCCTCGCCGGCCTGGATCCGCTGTTTGAGCGTTGCGCGGGCATTGCGCCACTGCTCGTTGAGGGCTCCCGCGTGTTGGCGTGGGATCGGCAACGATTGGGCCTCTTCCCAACGTCGCTCGAGTCCCTTGAGAGCTGCGTCGAGCTGCCGTGGATCGGTCTGCTGTTCCGCCTGCGCGAGTGCGTCGGTACAGATGGCCTCACGCGTCGCCAGATGTGCCTTGAGTTCATCGGCATGCGCCTGGTTGAGCGCCGCTCGTCGCTCGAAGACGCTGTCGCAAGCGGCACGAAAGCTCTGCCAGAGTTTATTCTCTTCTTTGTGGCGAGCCGGGACCGTCGTTTGCCATTGGCGTTGCAGGACCTTCGTGCGTTCGATGGCGGCGTCCAGATCGGGCTCCTCGCGCAAGGCCTCGATCTGCTGGACCAGCGCCTGCTTCATCGCCTGGTTGCGTTTGCGCTCGGCATCAAGGCGACGGTCGAGCTGCTTGAGGGCATGACGAAAGCGCCCCTCGAGTGCTTTGACATGCCGTGGTTCGACGGGGCCGATCGCGGCCCAGATCTGGCGCGTTTCACGCTCGGCACGCAGGACTCGCTTCCAGTCAACGCGTTCCCAATCGATCTTGGCGAGGAAGTCCTCGATCTGATCACAGACGGATTCGCGTGCCAGTCGGTTGGACTCGCGCGCCGCGGCTTGTTCCTCGATAAAGGGACGGCAGTCGTCCTGGACCCGGTTGCTGGCCTGTTGAAAACGCTCCCAGACGGCCTGGTTTGCGCGCGGGCCGGTCTTGTCGAGCTCCTTCCAGTCCGAGCGCAGACGGATCAGTTGTTCATAACGGGTCGCGGGCGACAACTCGGATGCCGCGAGTTGTTCCATGTCCTCGCACAGTGCGTCGCGGTGCTGGTCGGCCCCCCAGCGTCGCCAGTTCTGTAGCTCGCGCAAGCGCGGCGCGAGGTGCTGGAGGCGCGTGGCGATCGCCTGATAGGTCTCTTTGGGAAGACCACTCAGCTCGATCAACTCGAGACCGGCACGCGCACTCTGAAACAGCGGATCCGCTTTGCGTAACTCACCCGCGCAGAGGGCTTCCTCCAACTCATCGAGTTTAGCGGGCAACTGCTTCAAGCGCTGTTCGGCATGCTTGTGCTGCGTCTTCAAACGGGATTCGAGCCGCTCCAACAGGCTGGCGAAGGCTGCCGTCTCGGCGACGTGACCGAGCTCCTCAATGAGCGTCCTGGACTGCCCAATGAGGCTGGTGCTGGCACGGCGATCGAGTGGCCGAGGTTCGTTGCAGAGCGTTGTGAGCTTGTTCGAGAGCCTGTGCAGTTGGCCGACCCGTTTGCGTTTGGCGATCAGGGTGTCCCGGGCGCCTTCCGCGGCCTCCAGCAATTGTGTATAGCGCTGATCCAGTGGTCGTTGGCGGTGTGGCGGCAGGGCCTCGAGGCGATCCCAGGCCTGTTTCACCTCTTCGCAGAGCGTCGTGATGGCCTCGTCCGTGTCATGGCCCGGGGCCTGCGCCAAGCGGTCGAGCAATTGCAGCCGTTCGGCCTGGAGCGATTCGTGTGCCTCCTCAGCGGCGATGCGTGCAGCGGTCTCACGGGTATGTCCGCCATAGGCCTGCATGAAGCGATCGCGGGCCTCTGTATAGCGGGTCTGCCAGTGCGGTTCGGCCTCGGCGCTGATGTCGCTCCATTGGCGGTCGAGATGATCGAGCAAGGCGCGATCTTGCGTCCAATGCTCCAGTCGGCCAAGACGTTCGACCTTCTGACAGAGTTCCTCGCAAAGGGCCTGGATGCGTCGGGGACGCTCTTCTTGCTCGGCGATCAGACGGAGTCGCTCACGGGCGGCGCGGTAGACGTTTTTATCGCGCTTGCCGATCTGACGCACGACCTGCTCCAAGGCCGCTTTGCCGTGGAGGCGCTCGACGGCGGCGCTGCGATTGGCGGCGCGTGGGTCCTGGACGGCGCAAACGACGAGCGCCTCGGGAGACTCGAGCCGCTCAATCGCGCTTCGACGGACTTCGGGCGCGACGGCTTGCACCGAGATCTGCTCGATCATGTGCGCGTCTTGCAGTTGCGTCACTTCGGCAACGAGGTCGGACACGCTGAGGTCCGCGCTGGGCTCGGCACAGAGTAGATGGCGGTAACGCGCGGTGGCAACCTCCCGGACACCCACATCCGGATCCGTGGTCAGGATTTCACGGAGACTCCCGAATCCCAGGAGCTGGCGGGTCGCCTCGCGCCGCATGGCTGGGTCATCGTGGTGCAATGCGCGGTCGACGAGGACGTGCTGATCCTCGACCTCGACGATAAGCGGTCGTTTTTTCTTGAGAAAGCGCTCGAATAACATGTGATACCCAGACAAATGGCTCCCCGGACTCCCTATAGTATACCCAGCTCTCGGTGTGGTCCGGATGGGCTCGCGCGCCTGGCCTGGCGTGATCAGGTGCCGGCTCCGGTGGCGTGAGCGTCTTGCACCGCCCTGAAGACGGATGGGCGATTTGATGGACGCGCTCAGACCCGCGCCCTGGGTCTCGGCGCCGCCAAGCGCCGCGGGCACGCGTGCCGCGAGGCTTCAATCCGGTTGCGGCGGCGATGGCGCGTCCTGGCAGGCAGCGAGGATGAATGTGTCGTCCACCTTGAAGCGGATGGCGGCGTCAGCGCCAATCAGGCGTAGCAGGGGCAGAAGGATGGCCGCCCGCGCGGCGTCGAGTCGCGTGTCGAAGCAGGCCTCGAAGGCAGCGCGAACCTCATCGATCAGGCAGCGGCCAGCGGGATCGAGGCCCCTGCCGCGGTCCGTTTGTGGCGGGGCCGAACGCGACGCGATCGCCGGTGCCGCACTCAAGGTCAGGGCGTGCTGTTGCACGGGCGGACAGGGTAGTGACGAGGCGGCACGCGCAAGACGTTTGGCCTCAACGGCGAGGGCGTCGAGAAAGATGAGATCGTGGGTCCGTCCGCAGGGGTCGGAGGCCGTGAGTGAGTCGCACAGCGCCGCACGGGTCGCGGGATCGAGTTCGCTCAGCCGTTGGGCGAGCGCCTGGGCGTGCTCGATGAGGCCCTGGACACTGCTCGTCTCGGTTGGAACCCAGCACGCCGGGGGCGGTGCGCTGGTGTCGGCCGACTCAGCGGGTTCGCCGGTGAGGGGCACGGGCGGTTGCGTCCTGGAGCGGCAGCGCGCGACACCATACTCGAGCGCGGCCGCGAAGAGATCGCGACTCCCGACATCGCCGATCGCGCGCGCCTCTAATTCTGCGAGAAGTTGTGTTCGCGTCTGCTCCGAGAGGCGAAACGGGGACAGAAAATGCCCGGCTTTCTTGCGCTTGAGGGCCTTTTGGGGAGCCGCCGGCGACTCGGGGTCGTGCGCGAGATAGGGTTGCTGTAGCGTGGTCCCGCGCCGCATGGGGGGCATTCTGGTGCCGGTCTTTCGCATGTCCGCGCTCCTCCTGCTGGCGACAGACTTGGATCAAGGTCGCACAAATGGGTTGTGTCGTCGTTCCTCTCCAAGCGTTGACATGGGGCCGTGCCCCGGAATGAAGCGGACATCATCCCCAAGCGGGAAGAGCCGTTCGTGGATCGAGTTCAAGAGTTGCGCATGGTTCCCGCGGGGAAAGTCGGTTCGCCCGATCGAGCCCTTGAAAAGGACATCGCCGACCTGAGCCAGCTGGTCGGCGGCGCTGAAGAACACCAGGTGTCCCGGGGTGTGGCCGGGGCAGTGGAGCACCTCGAGGCTCGCCTCACCAAGCGGAATCTGCTCGCCGGCTTGCAGCCATCGATCGGGTTCGAAGGGCGCGATTGGGGGGAATCCAAACATCGTGCATTGCTCGTCTAGGGCCTCGAGCCAGAAACGGTCCTCCTGATGCGGTCCCCAAATGGGGATGCTCAAGCGCGCGGCGATCTCCACGCTGGCTCCGACATGATCGAGATGACCGTGCGTCAGCAGGATGCAGTGGGGTTGCAGTTCAAGGGCACTGACGTGTTCGAGGATGCGGTCTGCTTCGCCTCCCGGGTCGATGATGGCCGCGACCGCGGTCCGCTCGCACCAGAGGAGCGTCGTGTTCTGCTGAAACGGTGTGACAGGGATGATTCGGAAGTTCACGGCGCTCGGGTTCAGCGGTCAGGACCGCAGGATGGCGTAGAGGGTGTCTTTCAGATGAAGACGTTCTTTCTTGAGTTCTTCGATCGTTTCATCGGCAACGGGCGTGCCAAGCTCCTCGAGGTCGCGAACACGCGCATCAAGGGCATCGTAATCGTCCATGAGACGCGCGAATTCGGCGTCCTGGTCACGCAGGTTTGCGATCTTTTCCTGCAAGTTTGGGAACTCATGGAGGAGGTCATGCGATTCGCCAAGCATGGTGATTCGTATC
The DNA here is from genome assembly GCF_016583985.1 of Thiocapsa imhoffii. Classification (GTDB taxonomy): domain Bacteria; phylum Pseudomonadota; class Gammaproteobacteria; order Chromatiales; family Chromatiaceae; genus Thiocapsa; species Thiocapsa imhoffii. Next base: position 9,302 of record NZ_NRSD01000007.1, read on the forward strand.
CTTCAGTGTGAGGCGACCTCTCGGGGCCGCGCGGAGGGTCATGGTGCCGTTTCGGAACGGTCTTGAGCGGGTCGCGAGAGGCGTATGGAAGCTCGCTCGTGACGGCCCGATCGGTCAAAATGATACTCCACCGCACAGCTCTTGAGGTAGCCCGACTGACCGCATGGGTTTCGGTGGTTGGCACCTTGATGGAAGCCGGCCGGTCCCGCCCGCGATTCCATGCGGCTCGACGATCCGGCGCGCGACCTATGGCGTCTTCGCGTCGAGGTCTTTGATCACGTCCCCGGTGAGGTCGAGTGCCTCGTCGACATAGAGCAGACCGGACATGCCGGGTTCGAGGACGACGCCGACCTTCTTCTTCTTCGCGACGGCATTGATCGAATCGCGCGCGGGGATGATGATCTCGCGACTTTTCTCCTGCTGCGCCTTGGCGACTTCGAGTTGGATGGCGTTGGCCTGTTCCTGGAAGGCCTCGATGCGCGTCTGGATCTCGGCCTCCTGCGCGCTGACTTGATCGGCGCTCATCAGGGGACCGTCGCGTTCGAGATTCATCTGCAACTGTCGGATCGCCTGCTCCTCCTCACCGAGTGCCTGGCCGCGTGGCTCGAATTCGGCGCGCAACTGTTCCTGAACGCGTTTGCCGACCTTGCTCTCTTCGAGAACCTGTTGCATATCGACGTAGCCGACGGTGGTGGCGACGACCTCAAGGGGCAGGATGCTCGAGACGAGCAGGGCGAGTGCAAGGGACGAACGGGTCATGATCTCAAGCTCCGAGGGGCTGCGACGGAATGGGGACTCTGCGCTGGGCAGTGATGACTGTGGCGCGGTGCGGCGCGATCGTGTTGGCCGGTTGCGCAATGCTGCGACGCGGGCGATTCTAACGCTACCAGCGTCCAGGGGGAATCCGCTCGTGGCCTTGCGTCGCGCGCGGCGCTGTCGGATGCTGTCGCAACGTGGCCGTGTTGCGCGGTTCGTCGCCCCGCTGATGCCAGCGGGTGCTGGCGATCGAGCATCGCCAGCAACAGTCTAGACACCTTTTTCGGAGATGCACAGCGTGGGCAATTCGTTGCAGGAGCAACTGCTCAAAGTCGGCTTGGTCGATGAGCACAAGCTCAAACAGTCGCGTTCCTCGAAACGCAAACAGGTCAAGCAGGATGGTGGCGCACGCCGCGCGAAGCTGGAGAACGAGGCGCGGCAGGCAGCCGAACGACAGCGTCTTGAAAAGCTGGAGCGCGATCGGGAGCTGAACCGTCAGCGCCAGGAGGAGGCCGCGTTGCGCGCGGCCGAGAACGAGGTGCGTCAACTGATCCATGCGCATCGCGTGGTGCGCGAACGCGGCGATCTCGCCTTCAACTTCTCCGACGGCACAACCTTGAAGCGCATCTATGTCAATCAGGAGCAGCATGCCCAACTGGTGGCGGGCGGGCTCGCCATCGTCCGGCAGGATACCTTCTATGAGGTGGTTCCCGCGGCGATCGCCGAGCGCATCCTGGCGCGCGATCCTGGTCTGATCCTGGTCCACAACAAGGGGGCGGACGAGACGCATCCCGATGATCCCTATGCCGAGTACCAGGTCCCGGATGATCTCATGTGGTGATGAGCGCCCGAGTCCTCCCGACGCAGCCCCCCTCGACTGATCGGTGATGATGCCGATGGAGCGCATGGATGTCCGATATTTCCAACCTGAAACTCGCCGTGCTCATTGATGCCGACAATGCCCAGGCCGCCATCGTCGATGGCCTGCTGGCGGAGATCGCAAAGTACGGAACCGCCCACGTCAAACGCATTTACGGGGATTGGACGCTGCCCAATCTCGGGTCTTGGAAGGAGACCCTGTTGCGTCATTCGATCCAGCCGATTCAACAATTTCGTTACACCAAGGGCAAAAACGCAACCGATGGCGCCATGATGATCGACGCCATGGATCTGCTCTATTCACGTCACTTTGACGGTTTCTGCATCGTCTCCAGTGACAGCGATTTCACCCGCCTGGCCTCGCGACTGCGTGAATCCGGCATGACGGTCTATGGCTTCGGTGAACAGAAAACGCCGGAGCCCTTCGTCGCGGCCTGTGACAAATTCGTGTACACCGAGGTGCTGCGCGAGTCGGTTGATGAGGACGCGACCACCCGTCAGAGTGGGAAGGATTTGCGGCGCGACGCCAAGCTGGTGGGGTTGCTGCGTGCCGCGGTCGATGGCGCGGCGGACGATACGGGCTGGGCGGGTCTCGGCGCCGTGGGATCGGCGATTGCCAAGCGCAGCCCGGAGTTCGATTCACGCAACTATGGCTATGCCAGGCTGAGTGGTTTGCTCAAGGCGATCCAGTTGTTCGAGATGGAGGAGCGTCAGGTCGGTCGCGGACCGCATAAGGGATTGTTCGTGCGGGATCAACGGGCGTCCTCTTGAGGGAGGGTCGAGGGTGCCGCCGCCAGTGCCAACGCGATTGCGACCACCTCAAAACCTGTTGGAAGCGCCTCGATCTCCCGGCTGGAGTGCCATGATCGCATGACCTTGATCGACACCCATTGTCACCTCGATGTCGCCGCATTTGATCCGGATCGGCACGCGGTCATCGCCCGAGCGCGGGCACTTGGGGTACTGGGGATCGTGGTTCCAGCCATTCATGCCGAGGGTTGGCCAGGCTTACTTGAACTGTGCGCAGGAGAGGATGATCTCTATCCGGCGCTGGGTCTGCACCCCGTCTTTCTGAATCGTCACAAGGACTCCGACATCACGGCCCTGGAGCGGGCCATTGCCGCGCATCGACCGCTCGCGGTGGGTGAGATCGGCCTGGACGACGCGGTGGTCGGACTCGACCGGGCCGCGCAGCGCCCGTTGCTCAGGGCACAACTGGCGGTGGCGCGTGAGGCGAACCTGCCGGTCCTGCTCCATGTGCGCAAGGCCCATGACGCGATGTTGGAGATCCTGCAGCGGGTCCGGGTCCCGGGCGGCATCGTGCATGCCTTCAACGGCAGCCTGCAACAGGCGCAACGCTATCTGGAACTGGGTTTTCGGCTTGGTTTTGGCGGCATGCTGACGTTTCCGCGCTCGACGCGCCTAAGACGGCTTGCCGCGCAACTGCCGAGCACGGCAATCGTGCTCGAGACCGACGCGCCAGACATGACCGTGGCGGCGCATCGGGGCGAGCGCAACAGTCCAGAGTATCTTCCGCAGATCCTAGCGGCGCTGGCCGAGGTGCGTGAGGAGTCTGTTGAACAACTTGCGGCCATCACCAGCCGCAATGCGCGCACTGTGCTCGGGCTCGCGGCGATGCCCGATTGAGCCCGTGCGGTGACGCGCGAGGAGGGCGTCGCGCGGGCCTAGCCGAGGCACGACGCCGTGGCCGGAACGACCGGTTAGCGAGTGGCGTCCTGGGCGGCGGTGTAAGCTGGGTCATGGCGCTCAAGCAACGCCTGCAACGCCTTCTCCTTGTGCGGGAAGAAGTGATCCCGTCCCAGTGACTCGACGATCCCAGTGCGCTCAAGAACGGACTTCACCTGATGCTTGAGTCCACTGAAATAGAGTTCCACACCCGCCGCGCGCAGTTGCTTCGCCACCTCGTTGACCTTCTCTTCGCCCGAGGCATCGATCTCATTGATGCCACTGCCGATGATCAGGATGGCCTGGGCCTGCGGAAAGTCCGCCAGGGCTTCGAGGACGATATCCTCAAAATAGGCCACGGTGGCGAAGATCAGTGATCCATCGAAACGCACTGGGACGACGCGATCGCTGATCGAGGTGAGCCCATGCGCCGTGATTCCGCCGAGGGTTCCATCGGTTTTGCGTGCCACGATCTCGGCGCGTGGGCGCATACTCTTGATCAGATAGAGCGCCACCGTCAGTCCGATGCCGAGGAGGATGCCGTTGGCGATCGCTGGGGCCATGGCGAGGGTTGCCAGGAAGGTGATGATCCCGACGATGGCCCCGCCCCGATCGACCTTCCAGGCGTGCACGAGAGGTTGAATGCGGATCAATCCGAAGACCGCCATCATCACGATGACGGCCAGCACCGATTGCGGCAGGCTGTAGAGATAAGAGGTGAAGAAGAGGAGCACGAGCATCACTGCCAGGGCACTGATAACGGCGAAGAGTCCGGTTTGCGCACCGGTCTTGGCGGCCACGGCGGAGCGCGAGAAGGATCCGCTCACTGTGTAAGAGCTGAAGAAGCTCCCCGCAATATTGGCAAGCCCCTGTCCGATGAGTTCGCGCCCGGCGTTGATGCGCTCGCCCGTGGTCGTGGCGATGGCCTTGGAGATCGAGGTGGCCTCCATGAAGCCGATCAAGGCCATCACGATCGCCGCCGGGAGCAGGGCGAGCAGCAAGCTCCAATGGATTTCGGGGACTGCGAATTGTGGCAGTCCCTGAGGAATGTCGCCGACGACCGCGCCACCGGATGAGAGCATGACCTTGCCGTCCCGGGCGTCGACGAAATGCCAGACCCGGCCATCATGTGCGAGCCCCTCCGGGACCGAGCCCTTGGCGAACAAGAGCATGGGGCCGTCCGGGATGGGGGAGCCCTCCAAGCGAATCGCGTGCAGATCAATCCGGCGCGCATTGTTCTGCGAGCGCGATTGATCGAGTTCGTATTGGAACAGACGCGCCGAGGCGGAGAGTTCCGCGGCCTGCTTGATTGCATCCATGCCGCCGACTTGCTCGAGCCGCGCCGCCTCGCGATTGCGCTCGGAAATGAGCGCGGTGAGCGCCCGAATCCGCATCTCGGTCTGGGTGAAGATCTCGATCGTTTCGGCCGTGCGGGCATCCTGGATCTGTTCGATGCCGACCGTGGTCTTGTTCTCGTATCCGATCAGCGCCGAGCAGACGGTCGTGGCTAGGACCGCGATCAGGACGCCCGGCAAGCGTGGGTAGAAGCGCTTGAGGACATCCATGATCAAAAAGGCCGCGACCGCGAAGATGAGGGTTGGCCAATGGGTCTCGCCGATCTGCAAGACGACCCGCCAGAGGTCGGCGAGATAGAAGTCGGAGCGTGGGAAGGGAACCCCGATGAGCTTGCTGAGCTGCGAGAGGCCGATGATGAGCGCCGCGGCATTGGTGAAACCGACCACCACCGGGCTCGAGAGCAGATTGACGATGGCCCCCAGCCGGAAGAGCCCCAACGCCAGGCGCAGCACCCCAACCATCATGGCCAGCATCACGGAGAGTTCGATGAAGGTCGTGCTTCCCGGACTCGCGAAGGGGATGACGGCCGCCGCTGACATGAGCGAAAGCATCGCCACTGGTCCCGTGTGCAACTGGCTCGAGGAGCCCCACATCGACGCGATGATGACCGGGATGAAGGAGGCATAGAGGCCATAGACCACCGGCAGTCCCGCGAGTTGGGCATAGGCCATGCCCTGGGGGATCAGCACGAGTGCGACCGTGATCCCAGCGAGCGCATCCCCACGCAGGCTCTCGCGCGACATCGGGAACCAACGCAGGAATGGGAAAAAGGCGCGTAGACGTTCCATCTCGATCTGGTTCGATTCCACTCGGTCGTGATAGCCGAGCCCTAGTCGACGTGGAGCGGCGGATCGACGCAACACGGATCGACAGGGCGGTGTGCTCTGGTAGGCATGCCTGATGGCCCCCCGCCGTGGAGAACAGACAGGCGCTTGGGCCTTGCGCGTCCACGAGCATCGCGGGTCCCATGTCGTGTCCTTCAGGGCGCGACCACGAGGTGACCCAAGGTGAGGCCTGCTCGTGCGCGCCCCCCTTGGGTGAGGTCGTCGGTGACGCTGCCGATGGCCTCACCGGTTTCTCGGAAATGGCGATCGCAACCGCAGCGCCACCTCAAGCGTCCCCGCCGCGCTGCGGAATTGTAGCCTGCATCCGCTGCCGCGACCAACCAGCTGGGCGTGCCCGGTCTGTCGGCTTGCGGTCCGTTCAGGTCTCCATGCCGCTTGTCCTGCCTAGGTGAGCGGATGGACGGCGTCCGTGTGAATCGTCATCATGCCGCACTCGACTCGAGTCCGTGCGCGGCCCATGATCCTCCGCCACACGGTCAGCCCGCGCACGCCGCTCGGATCTTGCCCATCGGGTCCTGGGAGTGAGCGCGACCGATCCGGTCGCCTGTTCTCGGATCATCGTCATTGAGGAGTCATCGCCGTGCCTCGGACATTGTCGCGAAAACAGAATCCGTTGAATAGGCTCTTCCCCTTCCTCGCCTGGATCGGTGAGTTGAGGCATCCACGCGTTCTGCGGGCGGATCTCCTCGCTGGCGTGACGGTGGCCTTGATCCTCGTTCCCCAATCCATGGCCTATGCGCAGTTGGCCGGACTACCGGTCCAATATGGGCTCTATGCGTCCTTCCTCCCGCCGATGGTTGGGGCCTTGTTTGGCTCTTCGCGGCAATTGGCGACCGGTCCGGTCGCGGTCGTGTCCCTATTGACCGCGGCGGCGATCGGCCCATTGGTGGCGACCAACCCGGAGGGCTTCGCGGTCTATGCGGTCCTCCTGGCCCTGATGGTGGGGCTCTTCCAACTGATGCTGGGGGTCTTGCGGCTCGGCGTGCTCATGGATTTTCTGTCGCACCCGGTCGTGGTCGGCTTTACGAACGCGGGCGCCTTGATTATCGCGACCTCGCAGATCGGCAAGCTCTTTGGCGTCAGCGTGTCGGGATTCGAGCATCATTACGAGACGGTGTGGTACACCCTCCAGGCCGTCGTCACGTCGGTGCATCTGCCGACCGTCGCGATGGCGGTGATGGCCTTCGCCATCATGTTTGGGGTTCGCGCGGCGGTGCCGCGTCTGCCCGCGATCCTGATCGCTGTCGTGCTGACCACCCTGGCATCCTATACGACCGGATTCCAAGCGAATGGCGGCCAGGTTGTGGGCGCTATTCCCGTGGGTCTGCCCAGCTTCTCGATCCCGGTGTTTGATTGGACCATCATGGTCAATCTGATCACGGCCGCCGTGACCATTTCGCTGATCGGCTTCATGGAGGCGATGTCGATCGCCAAGGCGATGGCCGCCCGGACCCGCCAACGGCTCGACGCGAATCAGGAATTGGTCGGACAGGGCCTGTCCAATTTGGTCTCGGGGGCCTTTTCGGGCTATCCGGTGTCAGGATCCTTCTCCCGTTCCGCGCTCAACATCAACTCCGGCGGCATCACGGGATTTGCTTCCGTGATCACGGGTTTGGTGGTCGCGGTGACCCTGCTGTGGTTGACGCCGCTCCTCTATCATCTCCCACAGGCGACACTCGCCGCGGTCATCATCATGGCCGTGACCAATCTGATCAAAATCGAGCCGGTCATTCACGCCTGGAAAGCGGAACGCTCCGATGGCGTGGTCGCCGTGGTGACCTTCGTCTTGACCCTGTTGTGGGCTCCGCATCTCGACAAGGGCATCCTGGCCGGCGTCGGGCTTGCGCTGATCCTCTATCTGTTCCGGACCATGCGTCCGCGTTTCGCGGTGCTGTCGCGCTTTGAGGATGGCACCATGCGCGACATCGCGGTGCATCAGTTGCCAACGAGTCCGAAGATCTCAATCGTGCGCTTCGATGGCTCACTCTACTTCGCCAATGCCGGGTACTTCGAGACCAAGGTGCTGGAGGTCGTCGCGGACAACCCGGAACTCGAATTCATCATCATCGATGGAGAGGGCATCAATCAGATCGATGCGACCGGGGAGGAAGTCCTGCATCACCTGGCCGAACGGTTACGTGATCAGGGCATCGAGATCCTGGTCGCGCGCATGAAGAAGCAATTCATGGACACCATTCGGCGCACCGGTCTGATTCGCGTCATTGGTGACGATCATTTCTTCTCGCGCGTCACCTATGCGCTGGATTTCGCATGGGATCGGCTTGGCGAAGGCTATGACCGCGAGACCTGCCCACTGCGCAATCCACTCAGCGCCCGATAGCGGCTGCGTTCAGCGCGCGCGCCCTTTGATCGTCTCATACGCGGCGAGTGCCGCCGCGCGCGAGTCTTGCAAATCAACGATGGGCGCGGGGTACTCGCGTCCAAGGCGCAGTCCGGCATGATCCAGAACCGCGGGGGGCGCCATCCAGGGACGGTGAATGAACTTGACGGGGAGGCGGCCGAGTTCTGGACACCAGCGTCGCACATAGTCTCCCCGCGGGTCGAACCGCTCGCCCTGCAGGACTGGGTTGAAAATCCGAAAATAGGGCGCGGCGTCCGCGCCGCATCCGGCACTCCATTGCCAGCCGAGGGTGTTGGCGGCGAGGTCGGCGTCCACCAGTGTGTCCCAAAACCAGCGAGCACCCAGTTGCCAAGGCAAGCGCAGGTTCTTGGTCAGAAAGGAGGCGACGACCATGCGCGTGCGATTGTGCATCCAGCCAAGCTCCCAGAGTTCACGCATGCCAGCATCAACCAAGGGGATGCCGGTCGCACCGCGCTGCCAGGCTTCGAGCAGGCGCTCGGCATCGGTTTCACGCCAGGGTAGCGCGGCGAAACGCGGGTCCAGCGGCGCGTCAGTGGTATGAGGATAATGATAGAGGAGGTGATGGGCGAACTCGCGCCAGCCGAGTTCACGGACAAACGGCTCGATCGGCTCCGCGCTGGGGTCCTCCCAGATCTCCGTGACCATCCGCAACAGGCGCCGCGGGCTCAGTTCGCCAAAATGCAGCGCCGGCGAGAGCGCGGAGGTGCCCGTGCGATCGGGGCGATCACGTTGCTGCCGGTAGTCCGCGGCATGGGTGTGGAGAAAGGTTCGTGCGCGTGCGTGTGCCGCGGCTTCGCCAGGCGTCCAGGTGGCCTGTAGACCGCTGTCCCACGGGATGCGTGGCCTCAGCATCAGCTCATCAAGCGCCAGTCCGCTCACCAAAGGCGGAGCCGGGGGCAGCGACACGGGCGCGTCGAGTGTTGTGCACTCGCCTAGGCGTGTGCCGCAGCGACGCCAAAAGGCGCTGAAGACCCGATAGGGTTCTCCGCTTCCACTCGCGATCTCCCAGGGCTCGAAGAGGACCGATCCCGGGTGGCTCACCACCTTGATCCCGGCGGCACGCAGGGCCTGCTTCACCCGGGTGTCACGCTCGCGTGTGGCTGGATCATACAGCCGATTCCAGTGCAGGGTTCGGGCTCCCGTGGCGGAAGCAATCCGTGTCAGCGTGTCGAGGCTGTCGCCGCGCGTGACCAAGAGCTGGCTGCCGCGTGACCGCAGGTCGTGGGCGAGTTGTGCGAGACTGCCGTGGAGCCACCAGCGGCTGGCGGCCCCGGGCACCCACGGCGCTTCTTCCTCCGGTTCATGGATGTAGAGAGGAAGTAAGTGATCGCAATCGCTCAGACAGCCATGCAGGGCTGGATTGTCATCGAGTCGCAGGTCGCGTCTGAACCACAGGATTGCGGTGTTCGGCATGTCACATCCTTCCGTCGTCGGTTGGCCGTGTTGGAGCAGGTGGTGAAAGAGACGCGCGCGAGCGAGGCTAAGGCCGGATTACGCCTTGCGGCTGGTGGCGGACTCTCCTATCCTGATGCTGCGATGCAGCAGGGCGGCCGGCGGTCCGGGTCTCTCGGATCAGGCGTGACCGATCAGTTCGTCGATATGGACGCTGACGGATCGTCCGAGCGCCGAGAGGCTATAGCCCCCCTCAAGACACGAGACGATGCGCTCTTCGGCATGACGCCGGGCGATCAGGTGGAGTTCTCGCGTGATCCAGGCGTAATCGGGTTCGCGCAAGTTGAAATGCGCCATGTCATCCTCGGCATGGCCGTCGAATCCGGCCGAGATCATGATCAGTTGCGGCGCGAAGGCATCGATCCTCGGTAACCAGGCCGACTCGACCGCGGCCCTGTAAGCTGCGCCGTCGGTCAGTTTTGGCAGCGGCAGGTTGAGGATATTCGCCGCCTTGGTGTCGGCCCCGCTGCCAGGGTAGAAGGGGTGTTGAAAACTCGAGCAGAAGAGGACGCGCTCGTCACCGATGAAGATCTCCTCGGTGCCGTTACCATGGTGGACATCGAAATCGACGATCAGGATGCGCTTGAGGCCATGGTGCTCCATGGCATGCGTGGCGCCGATCGCAACATTGTTGAAGAGACAAAAGCCACCGGGGGTGCGTCGACCCGCGTGGTGCCCGGGTGGGCGTACACTGGAGAAGGCGGCGTGGTGTTTTTCGCTCATCACCAGGTCGACGCCCAGGATCGCGGCCCCCGCAGCGCGCAGGGCGGCAGGCAGGGTGTGGTTGTTCATGGCGGTGTCTCCGTCGATCCACACCATGACATCGTCGACCTCCGGCGCGGCCGCCATGATGTCTCGAACATAATCCGCATCATGGACCCGCAGTAACTGCTCGAGGCTGGCCTCCGGGGCGTCGTAGTGGGTCACCAGCATCTCCATCCCCGAGGCAATCAACCGGTCCTGGATCGCGAAGAGCCGTTCCGGGCACTCGGGGTGGTGTGCCCCCATCCGATGTTGTTGGCAGATCGGGTGAGAAATGAACGCAAGGTTCATGAGAGAGTCCTCGAGTCTCGATCACACACAGGCGCCGTCAGGTCATCCCGGGCGATTCTTGTTGTCGATATGCGCCAGTTGGGGCGCGATCAGATGGTTTGCGAATCCAATCCTGATCCACCCGACCGTCGCGATGCAGGTGGCCATCACAAGCATGCGCGTTCACCGCATGGTGCTGGCTCGACGAAGGCGAGCGGTCCGCGCTTAGCTTAATCCCATTTGCCGCCCGGGAGGGCATCATCCGATGCGTGTATCCGATATCGAACAGCTCTTCACCCCCAGCACCGTCGCCGTCTTTGGTGCCAGCGACAGCCAGGGCTCCATCGGCGGCATGGTGTTTCGCAATCTGCTCGAAGGGCAGTTTCAGGGCAATGCCTATCCCATCAATCCGAAATACGACGAGGTTGCCGGCCAACCCTGCTATCGCGACCTCTCACATCTGGATAAGCACGTCGACCTGGCCTTGATCGCGACCCCGGCGGATCGCGTTGCGGGAATTCTTGAGCAATGTGGAGGTTATGGGGTAAAGGTCGCCGTGGTGCACTCCGCTGGATTCGGTGAATACGGCGAACGTGGATTCACGCTGCAGGAACGGATGGTCGAGGCCGCGCGCACCAATCGCATCCGGGTGCTGGGTCCCAACTGCATCGGCGCCATGCGTCCTCAACACCGTCTGAACGCGAGCGTGGGTCAGGACCTGCCACGTCCAGGCAACATTGCCTTGGTCTCCCAATCCGGCGCGATTTGCACGGCAATGATCGATTGGTCCGAGCGCCGCGGGATCGGGTTCTCGGCCGTGGTGTCGCTCGGGGCCGCGGCGGATGTCGATTTCGGCGATGTGCTCGATTATTTGGCCTTGGATCCGCAGACCAAATGCATCCTCCTCTACGTCGAGGGGATCCGCAATGCGCGCCATTTCATGAGCGGCTTGCGAGCGGCGGCACGCTTGAAGCCCGTAGTCGTGGTGAAGGCGGGCCGCTATGCCGCCCGCTCGCGCAGTCTGAAGTCACACACCGGTGCCTATGTCGGGTCGGCTGATGTCTTTCGTGCCGTCACCGAGCGTGCCGGAGTCGTGCAGGTCGGTCAGTTGGATCAGTTGTTCGCGGCCGCGCAGGTGTTCGGAACCGAGCGGCGCTTGGCCGGTGATCGCATCGCCATTATCACCAACGGCGGCGGCCCCGGTGTGCTCGCGGCCGATCGCGCGCTTGCGCTCGGGTTGCAATTAGCGGAGATCAGCGACAGCACCCGCAAGACCCTGGAGCAGGCACTGCCTGATTATTGGTCACACGGCAATCCGATCGACATCATCGGTGATGCCCCGCCCGAGCGCTATCGGGCCGTACTCGATGCCTGTCTCGCCGATCCGCAGGTCGACGGCGTGCTCTGTGTCCTGGCGCCCTTGGTCTTCGGTGATCCGGTCGCGACCGCTGAACAGGTCGTGGCCGCCGCCAAGGAGAGTCGCAAGCCGGTGCTGGCCTGTTGGATGGGGGGGAAACGGGTTGCCGAGGCGCAGGAACTGTTGGCTGCGTTCGACGTTCCCCATTTCGACAGTCCGGAGGTGGCGGTCGATGCCTTCTCCTATCTCGCTAACTATCAGCGAAATCAGAAACTTCTGATGCAGTCGCCCGGCCCTTTGTCGCACGAGGACGCTCCCGACATCGAGGGCGCGCGGCTCATCATCGAAGGCGTGATGGGGGAAGGTCGCAAGGTCCTCGGCACGATTGAGGCGAAGGCCATCCTCTCGGCCTTTCGCATTCCGACCACGCAAGCGGTGCTAACGCGCACGCCTAATGAGGCATTGATGGCCGCGCAAGCGCTCGGCTTTCCGGTGGTGATGAAGATCAACTCACCCGACCTCCAGCACAAGTCGGATGTCGATGGCGTGCGGTTGAACATCAACGATGCCCAATCGGTGCGGCGCACCTACACCGAGATCATCGAGCGGGCGGCTCGCTTGCGTCCCGAGGCGCGCCTGGAAGGCATCACCGTCGAGCACATGGCCTCAATGCGCGCGGCGCGCGAACTCATGATCAGTGTCTCGCGCGATCCGATTTTCGGCCCCGTGATCAGCTTCGGTGCTGGTGGCACCAAGGTCGAAATGCTGGAGGATCGCGCGCTGGGGCTGCCGCCCCTCAATGCGTTCATCATCCGCACCATGATCGACCATACGCGGGTGGTGCGCCTGATGGGTGCCTTTCAACACATGCCGCCCATGAATCGCGCTGCCTTGGCACGGATTCTCCAGCGCGTCTCGGAGATGGTGTGCGAGTTGCCTGAGATCATCTCGATGGACATCAATCCCTTGATCGGGACCGATCGGGACGTCACGGCCGTCGACGCCCGCATCATGGTTGATTACCGTCCACCCCAGCAGACCACCTATGGACACATGGCCATCCACCCCTATCCCAGCCACCTGATCGAGCGCGTGCAATTACCCGATGGCAAGGATTTGGTGATCCGGCCGATCCGCCCCGAGGATGCGGAGATGGAGCAGAATTTTGTGCGCGGTCTCTCCGAACAGACGAAATATTTTCGCTTCATGCAGGCCATCAAGGAGTTAACCCCCGAGATGCTGGTGCGGTTCACGCAGATCGACTATGACCGTGAAATGGCGTTGATCGGCGTGGTCGAACTCGAGGGCCGCGAGATCGAAGTTGGGGTTGCCCGCTATATGGCCCGCCCCGGCGGCGAGGCCTGTGAGTTCGCCATCGTCGTCTCCGATACCTGGCGTAATCTCGGAATCGGGGCACGTCTCATGCGCTCGTTGATGCAAAACGCCCGTTCACGTGGATTTCGCGTGATGGACGGAGAGGTCTTGACCGCGAACAACCGGATGCTGGCTTTAGTGAAATCACTCGGCTTTCGCATCGAGAGTGATCCCCACGACATGGCGATCAAATGGGTGACGAAGGTGCTCTAGATCGATGCCCGAGGGGCCGGTGGCGCGAGCCGGTGCGGGTTCGGTGCCTGGGGCGGCAATGATCCTCGCACGACTGGGGGAACCGCGACACTGGCGTCGCGGTTCCTTGACGCCACTGCGGTACTAACTGCTCACCTTGAGCTTTTGGCCCGGCCGGATGTTGTTATCGGTTGGGCTGATCTTGTTCAAACGACGCAATTCATCGACCGTGAGACCGTTTTCGACGGCAACGCGATACAGGGTTTCCTGTGGTTTCACAACGTGATAGCGCGGCTTGGACGCTGCTGGCTTGGCCGTTGATGCCGTCGTTGCACGCGCCACATTGGACGTGGTCTTGGTTGTGGTGGTCGCCTTCACCGTCGACTGCTTCGCCTGTGTAACCGCAGGGCGGGCGGGAGCCGGTGCCGCTTGCGGCGTGGCCCGCGCGATCATGCTATGCGAGACGGGTGGGGGATGGCTGGCAACGCGTTGCTTGGTGCCCGCGGGCAGCCAGATCGTCGTTCCGGATGGCAAGTTGGCACGTCCCTCGCGGACACGATCGCGCCAATGTAGGTTCAACTCGGCGAGTTGCCGCGAGGAGACTCCGTAGTGGCTGGCGAGGTGGGTCACTGGCATGCCGTGTTGCAGGACCAAGCGGTCATGTGCCCAGGGTTGCTCCGGACTGATTCCTTCAGGAAAGTAGCGCTTTGCATTGCGTGTGACCTCGCGCGCGGCGATGAATTCGGCATAGAAGTTACGGGACGCGAAGCCGAAATAGGGCCCTTTGTACTGTTGCACGATGCGTCCGATGTCGTCGCCGAATTGGGCCTTGGCGTTGGCCATCCCTCCTTGTCCGTGATTGTAGGAGGTGATGGCAAGCGGCCAGCTGCCGAGCCGTCGGTGCGCCTGCGCAAGATAACGGGCGGCGGCATCGGCGGCGATGATGGGATCGAACCGTTCGTCGATGGTGTCGTTGACGCTCATGAACATGCGCCCGGTCGCGGGCATGAACTGCCAGACCCCAGCGGCGCCGACACTCGAACGGGCGTTGGTCTGGAAGGAAGACTCCACATGGGGAAGGTAGGCGAGGTCTTCAGGAACACCGTGTTGGCGCATGATCTCCCGAAAATGGGGGTCATAGCGCCCGCTGATCTCCACGCCACGACGGAAGCGTTCGCGCAGCCCCCGCTGGCTCCGAACACGATCGGAGGCACCATAAATCGCACCACTACCGCCCGCGCGCTCGAGCTTCTCGAGTAGGGCCCGATCCGTGCTCGTCAAGGTCTGGCCGGCCCGTACACGTGCTTCGACGGCACTCAGCTGGTCCTTGTAAGCACTGGTCCGCGACCGAATCAACTGCCGCTGTGAATCCGTGTAGCCCTCCAGAATCGGATCCGGGAGTTTCACGACCTCATAGACCACGCCCATGTGTTCATTGTCGTGGATTGCCACCTCTCCCCGGCCCCAGATCCCATAGACATGGCGCCAGAAGTCGACGTTGGGTTGGATTTCCGCTGGGACCGGGAAAAACTCCGAACTGGAGATCTGATAGCTCCCCAGGCGAGTGGACGAGTGGCTCGTACCGTCGCGCGAGTCGCCCTGACTGCTGCATCCGGCGAGTCCAATGAGGGTGATCAGGAGCAGAATGACAGGCAGCAGCAGTGATGGGTGGCAGTGGTTTCGCATGGTCCGCGGGTCCTCGTGAGGCATCAGGGTCAATCATTGTGTTGAGTGTGTGTCGCAACGGGGGCGTCGCGGCTTGGATCCGCGCGACACACGCGTGCGCCGTGATCGAGACCGGCGAACCGAGACGGCGGCCAGTGCGCGATGATCCCGAGCGTGGCCTGGACGAGCCCCTCGGTGCTGCTCACGCCCCGAGCGGAGTGATCCCAGCGGCCTCGAGCAAGCGCGTTAAGCGGATCAGAGGCAAGCCAATCAGGGCGTTTGGATCATCGCATTCGATGCGCTCGAAGAGCGCGATCCCGAGGCTCTCCGACTTGAAGCTTCCGGCACAGTCGAAGGGTTGCTCGCGATCGAGATAGCCGTCGATCTGCGCTCGCGTGAGCCGGCGCATGTGGACACCGACCGGTTCGACAAGGGTTTGTGCCACATCCGTCTTGGTGTTCAAGAGACACAGCCCGGTTTGAAAGAGGAGTGTCCGCCCGGATGCGCGCTCCAATTGCGCGATCGCACGCGCGCGCGTGCCCGGTTTCCCAAGGATCTCTCCATCGAGACAGGCGACTTGATCGGATCCGATGATTAAGGCATCGGGATACTGCCCCGCGACAGCCCGCGCCTTGGCTTCGGCGAGGCGCAGCACCAGGACTTGTGGTGGTTCCCCGGGACGCGCCCCTTCGTCAACGGCAGGAGCAGCCGTATGGAACGGAATGCCCAAACGCTCCAACAGGGCACGGCGATACGGCGATGTGGACGCGAGGACAAGCACGCGGCGCGGCACCTGTGATGAGGCCAAAAGACTCAGGTCACCATCAGGCCAGGGCCTGGCGAACTGCCAGGTTGCCACCCAACCTCGGACCAATTTCACTCAAGTATAAAACAAAAAAGCCTTCGCAACAGGTTGCGAAGGCTCATCTTCATGATCGCATGACGGAGCGCCGTGATGGCGGCGCTCCGTGTCGCCTAGACGCCGCCGACGGCGCCTCCGACAACGGGCGGGTCCTCACCGTGGGAAGAGCCGCCCCGGCTCGCGGGGACATCACCACCACCCCCAGCACTGGGCTTGGCGTCACTGCCGGCATCGTCGTCGGGTTCACGGACTGGGCGCCCCTCCATGATGTCGTCGATCTGCTCCTTACTGATGGTTTCGTATTTCAGCAAGGCCTCCGCCATCGTATGCAGTTTGCCGAGATTATCCTCCAGGATCTGTTTCGCCCGGCGGTAGTTACGGTCGATGATGTGACGAACTTCCTTGTCGATCGCCTGGGCCGTCTCGGGCGAGACTTGCCGTTGCTGTGTCACCGAACGGCCGAGGAAGACCTCGCCCTCGTCCTCGGCATAGGCGAGCGGACCTAAATTGTCGGACAGCCCGAAGCGGGTCACCATGTTGCGGGCGATATCGGTCGCGCGCTCGATATCGTTCGATGCCCCGGTCGTGACCTGCTCCGGTCCGAAGATCATCTCCTCAGCGAGACGTCCACCGAACAGGGTCGAGAGTTGGCTCTCGAGTTGGCGCTTGCTCATGCTGTAGCGGTCCCGTTCGGGCAGGAAGAGGGTGACGCCGAGTGCCCGCCCACGCGGAATGATGCTCACCTTATGGACCGGATCATGTTCCGGAACCAGGCGACCAACAATGGCGTGCCCCGCCTCATGGAAGGCCGTGAGTTTGCGTTCGGACTCGGACATCACGATGCTGCGCCGTTCCGCCCCCATCATGATCTTGTCCTTGGCCCGCTCGAACATCTGCATGTTGACCTCGACATGCCCGGCGCGGGCCGCGAACAGCGCCGCCTCATTCACCAGGTTGGCGAGATCGGCGCCGGAGAAGCCGGGCGTGCCGCGCGCGATGGTTCGCGCATCGACATCATCAGCGATCGGCACCTTACGCATATGGACCTCGAGGATCGCCGCCCGACCGGCGAGATCGGGCAAACCGACGACGACTTGGCGATCAAAGCGCCCTGGGCGCAAGAGCGCCGGATCGAGCACATCGGCGCGGTTGGTCGCGGCGATCACGATGATGCCTTCATTACCGGCGAATCCATCCATCTCGACCAACAACTGATTCAGCGTCTGCTCGCGCTCGTCGTGACCGCCACCGAGGCCCGCACCGCGCTTGCGCCCGACGGCGTCGATCTCATCGATGAAGATAATGCAAGGCGCGGCCTTCTTCGCCTGCTCGAACAGATCGCGCACGCGGGAGGCACCCACGCCGACGAACATCTCAACGAAGTCAGAGCCCGAGATACTATAGAAGGGCACCTTGGCCTCACCCGCAATGGCGCGCGCGAGCAAGGTCTTACCGGTCCCGGGCGGTCCAACCATCAGGACGCCGCGGGGGATGCGGCCACCGAGGTTCGAAAACTTCTGGGGATTCCGCAAGAAGTCAACGAGTTCGGCCACCTCTTCCTTCGCCTCCTCGACCCCCGCGACATCGCGCAGGGTGACCTTCACCTCGCCCTCGGCGTGTTGGCGAGCGCGGCTCTTGCCAAAGTTGAAGATGCCGCCGCCCCCGGATCCGCCCATATTCCGGCGCATGAACCAGAACCAGACCCCGATGAGCAAAATGAAGGGGAGCCAGGCGATCAGGATCTGGGATAAGACGCTCGGGCGTTCCGGTGGCTCGGCACGGATGGAGACCGCGTTTCTCAGGAGATCGCCGACCAAGGCGGGGTCACCAGGGTCAAAGGTCTCGAAGCGGGATCCGTCAGTGCGTACGCCCTTGATCTGCTGGTCACGGATGGTCACCTCGCGGATGGAGCCATCGTCGAGTTCTTGCAGGAATTGGCTGTAGCTCAGATGACGTGACTCGATCGGGTCGGTATTGGTCATGCTATTGAACAGCATCACCAGCCAAATGGTGACAGCGATCCAGAGCAGCAGGTTAAGATTCTTTGCATTCATCGTGGAACGTCCTCGTTGACCATCGCTGGGGTGGAGCCCAATCGCTCCGGGCGATGGAGACATGCTGGGAACATCGGGTCAGGGGTCGGAAAACCAACAGAATCGCTTCTGCAAATCCACATCGCCCATTCCAAGTCACGACAGCTTATCAGCTTTGGCCCTCGCGCAGAGGGCCGTGCTGGTGTGCGCTGATGCCGCAGTGCGAAGCGGGAACACCACCGGTCCTGTCGTGGTCCCTGACAGGGTTAGGATGGCGTCCGCCCAGAGCCTTCTGACGCTCCAAACGCCGTATCATTCCACTAGCAGCTTCGAACCAGTCAGGTTTTTCCATGCGCTCAACACAATCCTTGTCCTTGGCGGGGTTCATTGGCGGGGTCCTGATCGGGGCCGCGTCGATGGCTGGCTTTCAAGCGATGACTGACTCCGATCTCACGCCGCCGGAGTCGGGACCACCCGCTGCGCCGGACGCAGCCGAACCGATCGCGAACGCGGCCCTGGCCGTGATCTCGCCCCCCCCGGATCCCCTATCGGTCGGGGCCCCCCCGCCGAGCGCGCGCGCTGAGACCAGTGAGACCAGCATGCGCCAACTGGAGCGACAGGTTCAGGATCTGCGGATTCGCTTGGTCTCGCTCGAGCAATCCATGGCACAGATGATCGCGACCACGGCGCGCCAGACGCATTCCGCGGAGGCGCGTCGACCAGATCCGCCCCGCACGACCAGCGCACGGCGGGCCGCGCTGGTGGCCGCGGGGGTCGAGCACGCCGTCGCGGAGCGGATCGTACTGCGCGATGCACAGCGCTCGCTCGATCAACTGGCCCTGCGTGATCAAGCGACTCGCGAGGGCTGGTTTGGAACGGAAGAGTATCGCGAGCAATTGACCCGCTTGAATGCGGATGCCCGCCCGTTGCGCGAGGAGATCGGCGATGACACCTATGATCTCTATCTCTTCACGACCGGAGCGGATAATCGGGTGGCCGTGGATTCCGTGATCCCCGGGTCGGCCGCGGAGTTTGCCGGCTTGCAACCGGGCGATCTGATCGAGGCCTATGCCGATGAGCGTTTGTTCGATTTCTCCGAGTTGCGCCGCAAGACCACCGAAGGCGAGGCAGGAGAACTTGTTGCCGTGCGGCTACGCCGCGATGGTGCCGTGATCGACACCTGGATTCCCCGTGGGCCACTGGGCGTGACCCTCGACTCAGCGCGCTTCCTGCCGCGACCCTGAGCGTGCCGCTCGCGGACGCGCCCGGGTGGGGATCTAAGGGGGGGCGCAAGGCGGCCCGGCTACGTTACCGGGCGGCGTCGCGCTGGAGGTCTTTGTTGAGATCCGCCATCAGCGCCGTTAATGGCCCGGCGATTGGTGGTTGGCCGGATTCAAACCGGCAATGACGACAGTCACCGCGATAGACACGGTCGAGACGAACCTGCCCTGTCCCCGGATGGGTGACGCGAATGCGCATGCTGATCTCGCTGCCCGGCCCCGGGGGCTGAGTCCATTTCAGGCTCGTCAAGGCCGGCTGCATCAGCAACTCGCCCTCATGGGCCTCCGTGCGGGTTTCCAGAGGGATCACGACCGCATAAAGTGGCATGCGGTCGAGTTCTTGTGACATGACCCGCTGGATCCACCAGAGTGATATCTCTGATTCACCCGCGCCTCGTCCGTCGACGACCGGCGCGATCGCCAACGCAACCGGGCCATCATAGCGTTCATTTTCGGCGATGCTGCCGCGAAACTCCGAGCGTCCAGACCGCGTTCCGCAGCTTGTGATCGCGCCGAGGATCACCAAGGCGATCACCAGATGGATGAGATGGCGCAAAGAGCGGGGCATGAGTTCCTCCAGGGGCGAGACGACGCTTGATCATAACGAGCGAGCCGGCGCAGACGAAGTGGCGGTGGAGTATGACGCCAACGCGATCGCTGTGGTATAAACCCAACGAAGCGGTTGCGGGCGGCGGGATGGCGCCAAAGCGCTCGAGACCCACCGCAACGTCCCTACCTAGGCCCCCGCTGGCGTGGCCGGTTTCACGAGGTTGACCGATGGCGCTTGGCTCGGTGATGCTGGATCTCGCAGGGACCGTGCTCACGGCCGAGGATCGCGACGTGCTGCGCCATCCGGCTGTGGGTGGTGTCATCCTCTTTGCGCGTAATTACGCGTCGCCCGCTCAGTTGGCGCGACTCACGGCTGAGATTCACGCGCTGCGTGAGCCGCGTCTGCTGATCGGTGTCGATCAGGAAGGTGGGCGAGTGCAGCGCTTTCGCGACGGCTTCACGCGTTTGCCGCCGGCCGGCCGGTTCGCGCTCCTGCATGCCGCGCGCCCCCGGGAGGCGCGTGCCGCCTGCGAGGCGGTCGCTTGGCTCATGGCATCCGAGTTGCGGGCGGTCGGCATCGACTTCAGCTTTGCGCCGGTACTCGATCTCGATCGAGGGCTGAACGCGGTGGTCGGTGATCGAGCCTTCGGATCACGCCCGCGTGTCGTCGCCGAACTCGGTCTCGCCTGGCTCGACGGCGTGCGCCGCGCCGGGATGGCCGCGGTCGGCAAACACTTCCCGGGACACGGCGGCGTCGCCGTCGATTCGCACCAGGCATTGCCCGTCGACCCGCGTGCCGATCACGAACTCCTGAGCGAGGACCTGATTCCCTTCGAGCGTCTCATCGCGCATGCGCTGGAGGCCATCATGCCCGCGCACGTCTGCTACCCCCGCGTTGATGGGCGACCGGCAGGATTCTCGCCGGTCTGGCTGCGTGACATCCTGCGCGGCCGCTTGGGTTTCCAGGGCGTGATTTTCAGCGATGATCTCAGCATGGGCGCCGCGGCGTCGAGTGGCGCGCCCGTCGAGCGTGCCGAGGCCGCGGTGCGGGCCGGCTGCGATATGCTCCTGGTCTGCAATGATCGGGCATCGGCCATCGAAGTCCTTGACGCCTTCGTCGATCATCAGGATCCGGCGGTCGAACTGCGATTGCTGCGGATGCATGGGCGCGGTGGCACGGCGCGTGAGCGATTACACGAAGATCCTGCATGGCAGCGGGGGATTGAGTACGTGGCCATGCTCGAAGGGCTCGAGACCCTTGATCTTGATCTACTCGATCCAACCGACCCGGAGGCACTAGGATGAAGCTCGAAGCTCAGCGTTACGATGCCGTTGCCGCTCGCGCGCAGCAGCTCGTAACACCCGCAGAGGTCGATACGGCGCTCGATCGCATGGCGCAGGAGATCACCCACCGTTTGGCCGGGACGGATCCACTGGTGCTCTGCGTCATGACCGGGGCAGTTTGTGTCGCAGGGTTGCTGCTGCCGCGGCTGCATTTTCAGTTGCGGGTCGATTACATCCACGTCACCCGCTATCAAGGGCAGACACGTGGCGGTGAACTCGAGTGGCGCTACCGCCCCTCCGAACGGATCCGCGATCAGCATGTCCTGATCCTCGACGACGTCCTTGACGAAGGCCTCACGCTCAAGCACATCGTCGAGGCCTGTCACGCGGACGGCGCGCGCGTGGTGCAGAGCGCCGTTTTGGTCGCCAAAACACGTCCGCATGCCTGCGAGGCCGATGTCGTGGGCCTGGAGGTCGAGGATCGATACATCTACGGTTATGGTCTCGACTACAAGGGGTATTTTCGCAACGCCGACGGGATCTACGCGGTCGCCGATGATGATGTCTAGATTCCTGCCCGTTGATAGGTAATTGCTGATAAGGCAATATAAGTAAAGGCTTTTTGACACGCTTTCCGCTTTGTTATACACCCTGATCAGCGCCGTGTCGCCATCCCGGAGACGCGCGCCTGTCGCGATTCGCGTGGAGTCGTCCCGCCCGACCCTACGCCAAGCTCGGGTCTGCCGCCCGGCACGCGACCAACACCATGATCAGGAGGATGCACCATGTCGACCCTTGAGCAATATCGTCAAACACACACCGCCCTGCGCCAGATGATCGAGGATCTTAGGCTCCTCCTTAAACCGGAGCAGTTACAGATCCGTCCCAATGCCAAAACGGCCTACGAACTGCTGTGCGATCTCGGCGTCACGGTGCGCAACCATCTCGCCGAGGAGGATCGCAGCCTCTATCCGAGTCTCCTGATCCACGAAGACCCGAAGGTCAAATCGATCGCCTGGGGGTTCATCAGCGGTGAGCGCCCATTGCGCAAGACCTTCGATGATTACCACAAACACTGGCTAAAAAATTGCGATTTCAATTTCACCGAGGACTTCCTGGCCGAGACGCACGAGATCCTCGAAATGGTCGATAAGCGCATCGAGCGCGAGGAGCAAGTGCTGTTCCCGAAATTGATCGAGATCGGCCTTTTTCAAGATCCTGCGCGGCCCCGAGGGGCGCGGTCACTGCACCATTGATGAACCCGGCGTCGGCGGAGCCCGCCGCGTTCGGATCCGAGGCGGCGCCGCGAGGCGCCTTTTTTTGGCATGGCTAGGTTCCTCCGCTAGACTGCGGCATCGACTCGACGGATCGCGGAATCTACATGACTTCACTTGCAATTATCGGTGGCTCTGGTTTTTCGGATTTTCCGGCCTTGACGGTCGTGTCCGAGGCGCGGATCGAGACCCCGTTCGGGGAAACGTCCGCACCCGTGGTCCAGGGTCGTCTTGCGGATGCAGCCGTCTTATTCCTGCCGCGCCATGGCGCCGGTCATCGCCTCCCGCCACATCGGATTAACTACCGCGCCAATCTCTGGGCATTGCGCGCGGCCGGCGCCGAACGGGTCATCGGTCTGGCCGCCGTGGGTGGGATCGGCGAGCGTTTTGGGCCGCTGACGCTGGCCGTGCCGCATGACCTCATCGATTACACCCACGGGCGCGAGCACAGCCTCTACGATGGTGAGCGCAGTGGCGTCGACCATGTCGACATGACCGCCCCCTATTGCGAGGAACTGCGTCAGGCTCTCCTCGCGGCCTGTGCCGCGGTCGATTGCCCCGCGCAAGCGACGGCGGTCTACGGTGCGACCCAAGGTCCCCGGCTGGAGACGGCCGCCGAGATTGCGCGTCTCCGACGCGATGGCTGCGATCTCGTCGGGATGACGGGGATGCCAGAGGCCGGTTTGGCGCGAGAACTCGGCCTCTGTTACGCGAGCCTGGCGTTCGTGGTGAACCGCGCGGCGGGGACCGGAGAGGGCGTCATCACCATGGATGAGATCAATGCGAATCTGGCGACTTGTGTGGCGCGGGTCCAGAAGGTGCTCACCCATGTCGCCAGCGCCGCCGATTGCGTTTGATCAATCCTGCTGAGTCCATCAGAAAATCCTGATATAATGGGAGAGACATCCCAACCCACTCTGAAACCAGGAGTTCTCGACATGGCCAAAGACGATACCAAAGACGACGATCAAGCAAGCGGCAGTGGTGCCGATCAGCCGAAACGCCAGGGCCTAGGCTGGGTCCCAAAGCTCTCGATCCTCGCCGTGGTGGTCGCATTCGGCTACCTCTACTACGATACGAGCAAGACCGATTCCACGACGGCCGAGATGTCGTCACCTGACACCAGTCTCAGCGGCACTGAGGCCACGACGGGCATCGTCCCGCAGCAAGTCGTCGAGAAGCTGTCGGAATTGAGCGCGTCAGCCGGCGTTCTGCTCTCGGATGCGACAAGTGCCAGTGTCGACTTCTTCCATGACACGGTTGATAAGGTGAAATCCATGACCGGTATCGGCGATGACCCGACCGTCGCGAGCCCGGCTCCCGAGGCGGTCGCGCTCGACCTGGAGACCGTGGAATCTGGCGTTGATCCGGTCACTGCATCGGCGGCCGCGCCCGTGCCCGCCATGCCGGTCGCCGAGGTGGTGGAGGAGACCGCCGAGGTCGTCGCCGAGGTTGCGCCCGTCAGCCCGCCGGCGCCGAGCGCTGATCGTCCCCTAGCATCCGGATTCGAGCGCCACTTTGCGCCGCTGCCCGCGCCACCAGTGCGATCGACGAGCCAGCCCAGTCCCAGTCCGGCCTCTAGCGATCCGGTTCAGGCCGCGGATGCCGCAGGTTCAGCAGCTGCCGAGTCTTCGGTGGATGCCGAAGCGGCGGTCTTCGCTGAGTCACTGATGCGTGAGCAGGCGCCTGCGACGGTTGCTCCGGCTGCAGGCGACGCGCAGGGCGAGGTTCCGGCAGAGAGTGTGATGCCCGCGCCCACGATGGCCGCTCCGGCAGCCGCACCCGCGACACCGGCTGATCCAGGGCCGATGGCCCCTGCTGGCGTCCAGCCTATGCCGCCCGTGGCTCCGCCAGCCTACGACGTGAGTGGGGTCGAACGTCAGCGCGAGGCGGTCGCGCAATATCACGCACGCATGCGCGCCGAGTACGAGAACAGACGGCGTTTCGCCGAGCAGCAGGCACGCGATTATTGGGCGCGGATGCAGCAATCGGCCCCGGTTGGCATGCCCGCACCCATGATTCCGCCGGGTTATGGTCCCCTGTATGGGGCACCTGGTTATGGACCCATGTACGGGGCGCCAGCCTATCCGCGCTGAGTCGTCGCACCTGCCGCTCGAGTCGTCATCACTTGAGCGGCCTGTTGGACGATGTGCGAAATCGAGAGCCGGGCCGATGTGCTCGGCTCTTCGCGGTGTGATGCGTCGCGGCGGCCAGGGTCGAATGACCCGGCACGCAGCCCATCCCTCTCCCATCCCTCGCCTGGCTTTCTGCACGCCCCCGGATCTTTTCAGCTCAGCAATGATCCGATCCTTGGGATCAGGATCTTATGCGTGACTCAGGGCGCGCCGTTCAGGCTGGAAGCACGTTCAGATCGGAATCAAGGGCTGGCGGCAGCGGCGACAGAGGTAACGGATGCCGTGGCGCCTGATCCGCTGATGACGAATGCTGCTGAGTTCATGCGTCGTGCAGGCGCAGCGATATCGAAAGCGCGCCACCACGCGCGTTCGCAAACAGGACACATCGAAATTGTGGCAGCGTGCAGGTTCGACGCCGAAATGGCGCATGATATGGCGCCATTCCGCGCCGTGGGGGCGGATGCCGAAACCATGACAGTGGAAGGCGGCCACATGGGCGACCTCATGGGGTACGGTCTCGTGCATGAAACGCTCGGTGTGGCGGAGCAGGAGTTCGCGGTTGTAGCGGATCACCGCCGGACCATCCGCGCTCACCCGGGCTTGCCCGGCTGCCGTGCCGCGCAGATCGAAGCGGACCTCGGTTGCGGGCATGGTCCGCGCAAGCCAGGCCTCGGCGACCGAGAGGAGTCGCCGGGTGCGTGCGGCGGCGCTTTCTAGAGGGTCGTTGAGTGACGGTTGCGCGGCTGTCGTGGTGGTGTCGTCCATCTTAGGCTCTGATGCCGAGGTTCGGATGAGGTGACCGGGGTCGTGCGGTCGAGCGGCGCGGTATCTCATCACAAGATCAGGATGCCTGCTCGCCAATCCGTGCAATGAGCGAAAGCCGGTGTCGCATTCGGCGCAATCGGGTCAGGCGGTTCTATTGCGAATGTGCAGTCAAGCAGATACACTCCAGAGGCTTGGCGGATGTGATGAGTCGACAGGCGCCGTGAAGGTTGGCCTGTTTATGCAAACCCCTTCAACGGGGTTTTTTTATCCTTCGCGCCACGACTGCTCTGCCATCCCCGGGTGGTGTTGCCTAACCTAGTCGTGTTCGTCTGCGGGTGACGCCTCAGTGTGGCTCAAGAGGAGCAGGGGCAGATGGTTCGGATCGCGTGACTTCGATCGCCCCGTGGGCGTCGAGAACCGAGCAGATCAATGTTGCCATTACGATCGGCAACCGAAGGTCGAACTCGACCAATCGTCGTGAGTCGTTGGGCCGATGGCCCAATTTTTGTTTCTGAGGACGAGAGATGGAGCCAGCGGAAAGTCGTCTGAATCGCATCGCGCATGGCGTCGTGGCGTCGCTTGGCTACGAACTCGTCGGGGTTGAACACCTACAGCGAGGGGGAGGTCAGGTGACCTTGCGCGTCTACATCGATCACGAGCGCGGGATCGGTTTGGATGACTGTGCCGCCGTGAGTGAGCAACTCAGTGCGGTCCTCGATGTCGAGGATCCGCTGCAGGGCCAGTACGACTTGGAAATCTCCTCACCGGGATTGGACCGCCCCCTGGTGTTCCCGGCCCACTTCGAGCGCTTTGCCGGGTCGCGTGCGAAGGTGCGATTGTCAGAGAAGATCGCTGGGCGACGAACGCTGGAGGGCGTTTTGATCGGGTGTGACGGCACTGTCGTCAACCTGGAGGTCGATGGGCACCCTTGGGCGATCCCCCTGGATCGAATCGAGAACGCCCGACTCGTCCCGGTTTATTGAGCGTGCTGGTTGCGGCACCGAGGTCGGCGATCCTCGCGGCAGTGCCAACGGAAGTCGGGTCTTTTGAGTCGGATGAGGTTGAATGAGCAAAGAGATCTTAATGGTCGTCGAGGCCGTCTCGAACGAGAAGGACGTCTCGGAGGACGTCATTTTCGAAGCGATCGAGGCCGCCCTGGCGTCAGCAACCCGCAAAAAACATGGCGGCGAGATCGACGTGCGGGTCGCAATCGACCGCAAGACGGGTGACTATCGGACGTTCCGTCGCTGGGAAATCATGCCTGATCCAGAGCATGGCGCACTCGATGCACCCTGGCGCCAGATCACCTGTTCCGCCGCGCAAGTGCTCGAACCCGAGCTCTCGCTCGGAGACTTCGTCGAGGAGGAGATCGAATCCGTCCTGTTCGGACGAATCGCGGCCCAGACCGCGAAACAAGTCATCGTGCAGAAGGTCCGCGAGGCCGAGCGGGCGAAGATCGTCGAGGCCTTCACCGATCGGAAGGGGCAGTTGGTCACCGGGATCGTGAAGAAGGCCGACCGCGGGACCATTATGATTGACCTCGGAAGCAATGCCGAGGCCCTTGTGCCGCGCGATCATGTGATTCCCCGCGAGTCCGTGCGTCCCGGTGACCGGTTGCGCGGGTATCTGTTCGAGGTCCGCTCGGAGTTGAAGGGGCCTCAGCTCTTCGTCAGCCGGACTGCGCCGGAGCTGCTGATCGAGTTGTTCAAACTGGAGGTGCCCGAGGTCGGCGAGGGACTCATCCAAATCCTCGGGGCGGCACGTGATCCGGGATCGCGCGCCAAAATCGCGGTGCGCACGGCGGACACTCGGATCGACCCGGTTGGCGCCTGTGTAGGGATGCGCGGCTCGCGGGTACAGGCCGTCTCCAATGAGCTCAATGGTGAGCGCGTCGACATCATCCTCTGGGACGAGAACCCGGCTCAGTACGTCATCAACGCCATGTCGCCGGCCGATGTGGTCTCCATCGTGATCGATGAAGAGGCGCGTAGCATGGACGTGGCGGTCAAGGAGGAAAACCTCGCTCAAGCGATCGGTCGCAATGGCCAAAATGTGCGACTGGCCAGCCAGCTCACGGGCTGGGAGCTGAATGTGATGAACGAGGAGGCCGCGGCCGCCAAGGGCGAGCAGGAGGCGTTGCGTTCGGTGCGGGTCTTCATGGACCAGTTGGGAGTCGACGAGGGTCTCGCGACCGTCCTGGTGGAAGAAGGGTTTAGCACGGTCGACGAAGTCGCTTACGTCCCGCTCGTGGAGATGCAAGCGATCGATGATCTCGATGATGACACCATCGAGTTATTGCGAGAGCGCGCCAAGGATGTGCTTCTGACGCGTGAGATTGCGTCCGAGGAGGATCGCACACCCGATCCCGCCACCGACCTCCTGGAGATGGAGGGGGTTGACGAGCCACTCGCGTACGCGCTGGCAGAACGCGGTGTGGCCACGGTCGAGGATCTCGCCGAGCAGTCGGTCGATGACCTGCTTGGTATCGACGGGATGGATCGTGAGCGGGCTGCCCGATTGATCATGAAGGCACGCGAGCCTTGGTTCGATGATGCCCCGAAGGGTTAGAGAATAAAGGTCAGTTCATGAGTGAAGTCACGGTCAAGCAACTCGCTTCCACGGTCGGGATTCCGGTCGAGCGTCTCCTGACACAGCTGCACGAGGCGGGGATCAGCGCCGAGAACGCTGAAACCACCTTGACGGAGCAGGAGAAGGTTCAGCTGCTCGGTTATCTGCGGCGCAGCCACGGTAAGGCCGACGCCGATGCCGGTGCGGCACCGGGCCAGGTGACCCTGAAACGCAAATCAGTCAGTGAGCTTCGGCAGCCCGCGGCCACGCCGCGTGGCGCCGGGGCATCGCGCCCCACGGCCGCGAGTCGCTCCAAGACCGTGAGCGTCGAGGTTCGACGCAAGCGCACCTACGTCAAGCGTCCCGAAGAGGCGTCCGCGGCTCCCGCGGAGGCGGCTCCGCAACCGACACCGACGCCCACGCCCACGCCCACGCCGACACCCACACCTCGCCCATCGCCACCACCACCACCACCGGTGGGACGCAAGCCCGCCGCGGCGTCGAGGCCATCCTCGGAGCGTTCGCGCCCGGCCCGTGATCGATCCGGCTTCTCCGCGATTCCGCACGATGGCGGCCGGCGCCGGATTGAGCTTGAGGCGATGCGAGCCGAGCAGGAGGCGCGGCGCCTCGCCGAGCAAGAGGAACAGGAGCGTCATGCTCGCGAGCTGGAGGAGAAGCGTCGGCTCGAGGAACAGGCGCGACGCGCTGCCGAGGCGGAGGCCAAGCGTCTCGCCGAGGAGGCTGAGGTCCAGCGCTTGGCTGCGGAAGCCGCCGGTGCCGTCGAGCGCGAGCGCATGGCAACGAGCGAGCCGGCGGTGGATCAGGAGCCAGCGAGTGCCACACCGTCGGACGTGGTTGCCGACGAGGCCGATGCTGCCGTCAGTACGCCCCGTCGGGGCGAGGCGAGCAAGCCGAAAAAGGCGGTGAAGCGCTCGCCCGAGCCGCCTGAGAAGGAGCGCTCCGCCAAGAAGGCAAGCAGAACGAAGGACGGGGTGCGCAGTCGTGAAGCCGCGGTGTCGCCAAGTGCCGATTATGAAGAACTCGATTCGGCGCCGGGCGCGGCCGGTCGCGGCTTGCGGAAGAAGAAGAAATCGCCAAAGCCGCAGCTCCAAGACAAGCACGCCTTTCAAAAACCCACGGCGCCGATGGTGCGTGAAGTCGAGATCCCAGAGGTCATCTCGGTGGGAGAACTCGCGAGTCGGATGTCGGTGAAGGCTTCGGAAGTCATCCGCGAGCTCTTCAAACAGGGCATGATGGTGACCATTAATCAGACGCTCGATCGGGATACGGCCACGATCGTCGTCGAGGAGCTCGGGCACAAGGCGATCATCGCCGACGAACGCGACGCCGAAGGCGTATTGCTCGAGGAGATGCAAGAGCAGGTTGAGCTGGCGGATCTCGTGTCGCGTCCGCCCGTCGTGACGATCATGGGTCACGTCGATCATGGTAAGACCTCCTTGCTCGATTACATTCGGCGCACTCGGGTGGCCTCGGGAGAGGCGGGCGGGATCACGCAGCACATCGGTGCATACCATGTCGAAACCCCGAGAGGCACCGTCTCGTTCCTGGATACGCCCGGACATGCCGCATTCTCGGCAATGCGGGCACGTGGAGCGCGGGTCACCGATATCGTGATCCTGGTTGTGGCCGCCGATGATGGCGTCATGCCACAGACCGTCGAGGCGATCCAGCATGCACGGGCGTCCGGAGTTCCCCTCATCGTCGCGATCAACAAGATCGATAAGCCCGAGGCCAACCCGGACAAGGTGATGCAGGAATTGACCCAGCATCAGGTGGTGGCGGAGGAGTGGGGCGGCGACACCATGATGGTGAAGGTGTCGGCCAAGAGCGGTGACGGGATCGACGAGCTGCTCGAAGGCATCCTGCTGCAGTCCGAAGTGCTGGAGCTGAAGGCCGCCGTTGAAGGTCCGGCCCGCGGGACGATCGTGGAGTCGAGCCTCGACAAAGGCCGGGGTCCGGTCGCGACTGTCTTGGTGCAGTCCGGGACCCTGCGGCGTGGCGACATCATCGTCAGTGGCGGTGAATACGGTCGGGTCAGGGCGATGTTCGATGAATCGGGCACTCAGGTCGATGCGGCCGGTCCCTCCATTCCCGTCCAGGTCTTGGGGCTCTCCGGGACACCGTTCGCGGGCGATGACGTCATGACGGTCGCGGATGAGCGTCGTGCACGAGAGGTCGCCGATCTGCGCTCAGCCCGGACCCGGCAGAATCGCTTTGACGAACAGCGTGGCGTGAGTCTCGATCAGCTCTTCTCACAATTGAAGGAGGGTGAGCAGAAAAGCGTCAACCTCATCATCAAGGCCGATGTCCAGGGTAGCCTCGAGGCACTCAAGGACAGTCTGCTGAAGCTCGGCAACGACGAGGTGAAGGTCGCTCTGGTGGCGGCTGGCGTGGGCGGCATCACGGAATCCGACGCCAATCTCGCCGTGACCTCCAATGCCATCCTGCTCGGGTTCAACGTGCGCGCCGATGCCGCCGCCCGTCGGGTGATCGAGGAGAAAGGGCTCGACCTGCGCTATTACAGCATCATCTATGAACTGATCGATGACGTGAAGAAGGCCCTATCCGGTCTGCTCAGCCCGCTGGTAACGGAAGAGATCGTGGGCCTAGCGCAGGTGCGCGACGTGTTCCGCTCCTCGAAGTTCGGCGCGGTTGCCGGCTGCATGGTCACCGAAGGGGTGATCAAGCGCAACAATCCAATCCGGGTGCTGCGCAACAATGTGGTCATCTACGAGGGGGCACTTGAATCACTGCGTCGCTTCAAGGACGACGTGAGCGAGGTGAAGGCCGGGGTCGAGTGCGGGGTTGGTGTGAAGAACTACAACGATGTCCAGCCAGGCGATCAGATCGAGGTCTTCGAGCGGACCGAGCGCGCCCGCGAGTTGTGATGCGATGAAGGACTTCGATCGTACCGAGCGCATTGGCGCGGAACTCAAACGCGTCCTCGCGACCCTGGTTCGTGACGAGGTCAAGGATCCGCGATTGGCCAACATCACGGTTCATGAGATCCGGGTGACGCGGGATCTGGCGCATGCCAAGGTCTTTTTTACTTGCTTTCCTGTCGATGAGGATCCCGCCCTGCAAGCGCGCCTCCTCAACGGACGGCTGGCTGGGTTCCTGCGCCACGCACTTGCCCAGCGGGTGAGGCTGCGCACGATTCCCCAGTTGCATTTCGTCTTCGACGAATCGATTGGCCACGGCGAGCGTCTCGCCGCCTTGATCGAAGCGGCCGTAAAACAGGATGACGAGTCCAACCAACAGCGGAACGATTGGGAGCTGCAGGTCGATGGGACGCCGACGTAACACGGGCAGGGCCGTCACGGGTATCCTGCTCCTGGACAAACCACTGGGCTTGACGTCGAACGATGCGTTGCAACGTGTCAAGCGGCTCTTTGGCGCGGCGAAAGCGGGCCATACCGGTAGTCTCGATCCCCTGGCCACGGGGTTGTTGCCCTGTTGTTTCGGCGATGCGACGAAATTTTCGGCCTACCTGCTCGATGCGGACAAACGCTATCGTGTCCGCGTGCGCCTGGGGATCACCACGACCACGGCGGATGCCGAAGGCGAGATCCTGACCCAGCAACCCGTGGAGGGAGTCGATGAGGCTCGGGTCCGCCAAGCACTCGCCGGTTTTCTCGGCACCATCATGCAATGCCCACCGATGCATTCAGCGGTTAAGCATCAGGGGCAACGACTCTATGAACTCGCCCGAAAAGGCGTCGAGGTTGAACGGACCCCGCGCGAAATCCAGATCTTTGCGCTCGACTTGCTCGCGATGATGTTGCCCGAGATTGAACTCGACGTACACTGCTCGAAAGGGACTTACGTGCGGACCCTGGCCGAGGAGATCGGCGCGGCCATCGGTTGCGGTGCGCATGTGAGTGGTCTGCGCCGCAGCGCGGTCGGTCCCTACAACGAGACCCTGACCTCCTTCGTGGCGCTCGAGACCCTCGAGAACTTGGCCCGCGATGGTGATCAGGCGGGCCTCGATGCTCTCTTGTTACCGCTCGATAGCGCGCTGGGGCATTGTCCTCGCGTGCGCCTGTCCGCCGATGCCGCTTTTTACCTGAAGCAGGGTCAGGCCGTCTTGGTGCCCCAGGCGCCGACCGAGGGGCTGGTTCGCCTCTATGGTCCATCGGATGACTTCGTTGGCGTCGGTTGCATCCTCGAGGATGGACGGGTCCAACCGAAACGACTGATTTAGAACCGATACATCCATGGTCGGATCCCCTGATGTCATTGTCGGGGTGATCACGCCAGCGCCTCTCGATGCGCTGGTGAACGGCCGTCTTTCTCCCTCACCGTATCAGGAGATCCCCAATGACAATGACCGCCGTTGAGAAAAAACAAATCGTCGAGGACTATCGTCGCAGTGAGTCTGATACCGGATCTCCCGAGGTCCAGGTCGCGCTCCTCACCGCGCGCATCCTGCAGTTGACGGAGCACTTCAAGGCGCACAAGCACGACCACCACTCACGACGCGGGTTGGTGCGCATGGTCAATTCGCGACGCAAGCTGCTCGACTACCTCAAACGCAAGGATCTCGATCGCTACCGCGAGCTGATCTCACGGCTCGGCCTGCGGCGCTGACCGACTCTCTCCTGGGCGCGGCGAACATCGCGTGGGGCCTGACGGTCACCGAGCGCCGCGTTCCGGGATCTGCCGAGGGTATCGGCACACGGCCCTATCACCATGGCGCTTGCCGGGGCTCATGGCCCGACACCATGACGGACCACATCCTGCGAGGATCTACTCGTGATTCCCAAAGCTATCGTTAAGCAGTTCAAACTCGGTGACCAGACGGTCACCATCGAAACCGGCGAGATCGCGCGCCAAGCCGACGGCGCGGTGTTGGTCAATGTCGAGGATACGGTCGTCCTGGTGACAGTGGTCGTCGACAAGCGCCCCGGCGCGGTGCGCGACTTCTTACCCCTGACCGTCGACTATCAAGAAAAAACCTATGCCGCGGGCCGGATCCCCGGTGGCTTCTTCCGCCGCGAGGGCCGGCCGAGCGAGTCCGAGGTCCTGACCTCGCGGCTGATCGATCGTCCGATTCGTCCCCTGTTCGCGAAGGGATTCCGCCAGGAGGTGCAGGTCATCGCGACGGTGAAGTCGCTGAATCCGGCGGTCAATCCCGAGGTTCCGGCGATGCTCGGCGTCTCCGCGGCACTCGCTCTCTCGGGCGCACCCTTCAATGGCCCGATCGGTGCCGCGCGGGTCGGCTACAAGAATGGTGAGTATCTGCTCAATCCCGCTGTGGTTGGGCTCGGACCGGACTCCGATCTCGATCTCATCGTTGCAGGGACCGAGAAGGCGGTCTTGATGGTCGAGTCCGAGGCCCGTGGTCTGAGCGAAGAGGTGATGCTCGGCGCGGTCCTGTTTGGCCACGAGCAGATGCAGCCGGCGATTCAAGCGATTCGAGAGCTGGCAGCGGAAGCGGGCAAACCACCTTTCGCCTGGACCCCCGCCGAGACCGATGAGGCGCTCGCACGGGCGGTCGCCGAGGCTGGCGCGGAACCGATCGCCAGTGCCTATCGCATCAAGGAGAAGCAGGATCGCTACGCCGCGCTCGACGCGGTGCGCACCGCCGTGGTATCCGCGCTCTGCGCGGGCGAAGACTCGACCTGGACCGAACCCCAGGTGGTGGGAGCGATCGAGACACTCGAAAAGACCACGGTGCGAGCCTCGATCCTCGCGGGTCAACCCCGGATCGACGGCCGTGATCAGACCACGGTGCGACCCATCACCATCCGCACCGGAGTCTTGCCACGCACCCATGGTTCGGCGCTCTTCACCCGTGGTGAGACGCAAGCACTGGTCATCACGACGCTGGGGACCGAGCGCGACTCGCAGATCATCGACGCTTTGGAAGGTGAGCGTCGTGAGCACTTCATGCTGCATTACAACTTCCCCCCCTTCTGTGTCGGCGAGACCGGGCGGGTCGGGACTCCGAAGCGGCGCGAGGTGGGCCACGGGCGGTTGGCCAAGCGCGGCGTGCTCGCAGTCATGCCGAGTATCGAGGAGTTTCCCTACTCGGTGCGGGTGGTCTCCGAAATCACCGAGTCGAACGGATCGAGTTCGATGGCGAGCGTCTGTGGCACCAGCTTGTCGTTGATGGATGCCGGCGTGCCGGTGAAGAGTCCGGTCGCCGGCGTCGCCATGGGTCTGATCAAGGAAGGCGATGCCTTTGCCGTTTTGACCGACATCATGGGCGACGAGGATCATCTGGGCGACATGGACTTCAAGGTCGCTGGTACGTCGGAGGGTATCAATGCGCTGCAGATGGATATCAAGATCGAGGGCATCACGGCCGAGATCATGCGCACCGCCCTGGAACAGGCGAAGTCAGGGCGCTTGCATATCCTCGGCGAGATGAACAAGGTGATCGACGCCCACCGCGCGGAGATGTCGGAACATGCCCCGCGGATCATCGAGTTGAAGATCCACCCCGAGAAGATTCGCGACGTGATCGGGAAGGGTGGTTCGGTCATCCGTGCGATCACGGAGGAGACGGGAGCCACGATCGATATCAACGATGATGGTGTGGTCAAGATCTTCTCGGTCGAGAAGGCTGCCGGCGAGGAGGCCAAGCGCCGGATTCGCTTGATCACCGCCGATGTCGAGGTGGGTAAGGTCTACGAGGGGCGGGTTGCGCGGCTGATGGATTTTGGCGCCTTCGTGACGATCCTCCCCGGTCGTGACGGCTTGGTCCATATCTCCCAGATTTGCGAGGAACGCGTCCAGAGTGTGAGTGACAAGCTCTCCGAGGGCGATCAAGTTCGCGTGAAAGTCCTCGAGGTGGACAAGCAGGGCCGCATCCGGCTCAGTATGAAGGCGGTTGCCCCGGGCGAGTGATCGCTCGGAATTGACCACGGTGAAGGAAGGGGGCGGACGCCCCCTTTTTCGTGTTTAGGTTCCACTGCCGCGCATTCGGATTGATCGCCGGGTGCGGCATTCGATCGGGAGGGTTTGGAAGATGTCTGACGCGAGCGGGGCGCCTCGTTCATTCGGCCTGATCGTGATCGGCGATGAAATTCTCAAGGGGACGCGCAGTGACGCCCATTTTGCCGCCTTCAAGCAACTGGTGGGCACGCGCGGGCATGAACTGGCTTGGCATTATCTCTTGCCCGACGAGCCACTGACGTTGGCGGCACACCTGCGCTTTTCGATGAG
Organism: Thiocapsa imhoffii; assembly: GCF_016583985.1. Taxonomy (GTDB): domain Bacteria; phylum Pseudomonadota; class Gammaproteobacteria; order Chromatiales; family Chromatiaceae; genus Thiocapsa; species Thiocapsa imhoffii. The sequence goes on from NZ_NRSD01000007.1 coordinate 44,223, forward strand.
TCGCAACGAGCCGGTCTTCGTATGCGGCGGCATTGGGGCCACGCCCGATGATCACACCCGGCAGTGTGCCGCGCAGGCCGCTGGTGTGCCACTAGCGCGCCATCCCGAGGCACAAGCCCTGCTTGAAGACCTGTTTGGGCAAGCGGCGTATCCAAACCGCATCCTCATGGCGGATCTGCCCGCGGGCTCGACGCTGATTCCGAATCCAATCAATCGGATCCCGGGTTTCTCCCTGAAGGCGCATTGGTTCCTCCCCGGATTTCCCGAGATGGCATGGCCGATGGCCGAGTGGGTGTTGGATCAGCATTACGGGACGGCGGAGCAGATTCAGGAGATCGCCGTGCGGGTCCTCGCGGTTCCGGAAAGCCGTCTCATCCCGCTGATGCATGATCTTGGGCGAGAATTTCCTGACTTGAATCTCTTCAGCTTGCCTCACCTAGGAGCGGATGCGCACATTCGCCTCGGCTTTCGGGGGCGTGGTGGTCTGTCCGTGGCCTATCAGGCCCTGTGCGAGCGACTCGCGAGAGAGGGAATCGGCTACGAATGATCGAGCACACCGCGGACGTCCTCGGCACGATCCGCCGCGTCGAGGATGATCTTCGCATGGCCCATGCCATGTTGCGCGATCTCTGACATGGCCGAGCTGAATCAAGCCGACTGCTGTCGCGGCGGGTGTCTCATGGGCGCTGTGTGCCATGCCAACGATGTAGCAGCAGCCATTCGATGACGCTCAAGATCGCGTAGAGAATGACGCCGATGAGGGCGAGCAGCACGAGTGCGGCGAACATCTTGGCGATTTGGAGACGGTTGCCGGCCTCGAGGATGCGCCAGGCGAGTCCGTTGGTGTTGCCCGAGGCCGCGGCAAATTCGGCGATGACGGCACCCGCGAGCGCTAGACCGCCCGCGGTCTTGATGCCGGCTAGGAGATAGGGCAGGGCGGAGGGCACCAGCAGCCGCCGAAAGGTCTCCCAGAAGGTGGCGTCATAGAGCCGAAAGAGATCGCGCAGGTTGGGATCGACCGCCTTCAGCCCAGCGGTCGCGCTCGCCAATACCGGGAAGAAGGCGACGATCCAGGCCAGAATGAGGACCGCGAGCCAGGCGTTGTCGAGCCCAACCCACACCATGATCAGCGGGGCGATCGCGATCACCGGGGTGACCTGAAGAATGACCGCGTAGGGGGAGAGCATGGCCTCGGCGAGACGGCTGGCGGCAAACAGGGTCGCTAGTGCGGTCCCGGAGATCACGGCCAGCGCAAAGGCGGCGAGCGTGGTCGCGAGGGTGGTTGCCGCCGATCCATACAAGGAGGCCCCATCGCTCTGAAAGACGGCCAGGATCGCCGAGGGGGGTGGGAGGATGAACGCGGGCACCTCCCAGTGGACGACGGACCACTCCCAGAACCAGATCAGCCCCGCAAAGAGGGCAAGCGGAAGTATGAGATTCAGGGCGTTGCGAATCATGTCATGACATCCTGCAGGATGGCGAGGATCCGACGCACGAGGGCATTGAACTCGGTTGAGGTCCGATAGAGTGAATCGCGGGGATAGGGCGTCGGGTTCGTGATGTCGGCGACCAACCGCGCGGGCCGTGCGCCGAGGATGAGAATCCGTCGCGACAGATAGACGGCCTCGAACACCGAGTGGGTGACGAAGAGCGTGGTGAAACGCCGTTCGCCCCAGAGTCGCAGGAGATCGTCGTTGAGCTGACTGCGAGTGAATTCATCGAGCGCTGCGAAGGGCTCGTCCATCAACAGCACAGCAGGTTCGGCGACCAGCGCACGGGCGATCGAGACGCGCATCCGCATGCCACCGGACAGTTCACGAGGTAGGGCGTTCGCAAAATTCGCCAGGCCCATGGGCTCGAGGGCCCGTCTGGCTCGATCGCCCGCCTCGTTCCTCGCGACACCAGCCAATTCGAGCGGTAGCGCCACATTCTCGGTGGCGGTGGCCCAGGCCATGAGGGTCGGTTCCTGAAACACGAACCCCAACTTAACTGGCCCGGGCCAGCGCACCTGACCCTGGGTCGGTCGCTCGAGCCCGGCAATGAGGCGCAGCACCGTGCTCTTGCCGCAGCCCGATGGGCCGAGCAGCGAGACGAAGTCACCGGCCTCGATTTCCGCGCTCAGTTCCGCCAGTGCCACCGTTCCGTTGGGGAAGGTCTTGGCCAGGCGCTCGAGTTCCAGTGCCGTGCTCACGGTGCGCTCGGGATGAAGTCCAGTCGATAGGCACGTTGCCAATCCAAGTCCGGGCGATAGACGCCATACCCAGCCATGGTCGTGAAGAACGCCTGCCAACGCACATCGGTCATGGTGCCGATGCCGCCGCTTTGGGCATCACCGCTGTGCACGAGTTCGTAGCGGTTGATCGCGGCGATCGCGCCGTCCAGCACTGCATCGGTCATCTCGGGATTCGCGGCCTGGATGAGGGCATTGCCGGGTGCCGGATCGCCGTTGAGATAGTCGTGCCAACCCGCGATGGATGCGGTGACGAAGGCCTGTACGACCTCGGGGCGCGTTTGGATCAGACGATCCGTCGCCATGATGAGGGTTCCATAGGACGGGTAATCGTCATCGGCGAGCAGGAACACCTGTGGTGCCACGCCGCTCGCTTGTTCGATCTCATAGGGTTCGCTCGTGACATAACCCTGTTGAATGGCGCGTGGGTCGGCCAGAAAGGGGGCAAGATTGAATGTGTATTTGCGGATTTGACGATCGGAGAAGCCAAATTTCGCCTTCAGCCAGACCCAGTGACTGGCAACGCCCGCGTCCGAGATCATGATCGGCAGACCGCGCATGTCGGCGATCGAGCGGACATCCTCGCGCGGATGCGTGATGAGCACCTGGGGATCCTTCTGAAAGATCGCGGCAACCGCCGTCGCCTGGATCCCAGCCTGGACCATGTTCAATGGAATGAAGCTGTTGGAGGCGACCCCGAAGTCCACCTCATGGGCGCCGAGGAGGATCGGGACATTGACCGAGGGGCCGCCTTGGATGAGGTCGACAGCGAGTCCGGCGTCCGCGTAGAATCCGCGCGCCATGGCTTGGTAGAAGCCGCCGAGGGGGGCTTGTGCCTTCCAGTCCGTGACGAATCGCACCCGGGTCAACGGCTGATCCGCGGCGGCCGGGGCACCCGAGGTGCTTGCGGCGGCGGGATCTTGAGCAATTGCAGGGATCCAGGGGAGCAGGGCACTCAGTGCCAGCGCCGAGGCCAGGAGAGCGATGCGGTTCGACATGGTGACCTCCAGGACCTGTGTCAGAATGCTCGGCAACCGTTCACGCACGCGCTCCGCTGCCGCCTCCACCGCTCGCCAGCAGTCTACTCAAGGTCAGCGGGATGAGGCTCGGTCGGGAGGGCGTCCTGGAGCGGTGCGAGGAGACGGTTGAAATCGTCAGGGTTCACGTATTGAATGATGACGTTACCATTAGGATCGCGACCGATGTCCAGGCCGCGCTCCGGGTATAGCCAATGGATGATGCCTGTCGTTGGTTCAGTCAAGAGCAAGGCCGGCACACCGAAGCGCTGCTCGATCAGTTCCTCGTCGAGGCGTGCCTTGGGCAGGTAGCTAATGGAGCGAATCGGACGCGATGCGAGGGCGTCGATATCGTCCTGATCGAGTCGGACCTTGCGGCTCCCGCTCCCGACTTGGCTGATGCGCAGTCCCCGCTCGTACATGCCGTCCAGTTCAGCCTGGTCGACATCGAGTGTGACGACGAAATCGGCGCGCAGCCGCTGAAGGTGGATTTGATCGAAGTAGCTCTCGACGACATAGGGTTCGTCCCGCGTGGGATCCTGGAAGAGGTTGATCTTCCCCTCCTCACCAAATAGGGCGCGGACCTCGGCGAGCGTTGATTCGCCGATCGTAAAACCGAAGACCTGCGTGCGACCGGCCTCGTCCAGGGTGATGAGCCAGGGCAGACGCGGTGTCTCATCCTCGATCATCGGAGGCATCAGGAGCAGGACACCCAGGAAGGCAAGCACCGCCACGGCGAGGATGGAGAGGACGATTTGTCGGTCCATGGGCGGCCTGGTCTCCCCTAGCGGGTGCTCACCGAGTGATTCAGAAAATGAGCCGGCGCTCGCGGACCGGCGACGGCTGCTCGATCCTACGTCGCATCCCCCCGCGCGGCAAGCGCGCGAGACGCGTGGACGGTGGCTCGTAGGTGGCTCGCAGGTGTTCAGCGTCGGCTCATGCTCCCCAGGGCATCAGCCCAGCGACCACCCGCCGTCCCTCGCCGACGAGGATGTTGTAGGTGCGGCAGGCCGCGCCTGTACTCATCACCTCCAAACCGATGCCCCGGGACAGGACAACCATGGACAATTCGGGGGCGGGAAACGTCTGGGTGGCTCCGGTTCCGATCACCAGGACCTGAGGTGGCGCGGGACCATCAAAGGCGAGGAGTTCCTCCAGGTGCTCGACGCGCAGGTCGCCCGGCACCATGGGCCCCCAATCGGCTTGCACGCGCCCAGGCGCGAGCATCATCCCACTGGTGATCCAACGTCCCGCGATGCAAATCCCATCCGGTCCGTAGGACTCGACCAGATAGCCCGCGCTGTCATGGATTTCGGAGAATTTCATGTCCGAACCATAACCGACAGGCTGAGCCAGAAACAACCCTCGGGATTCCGCTCTTCCGGATCGCATCACCGCTGCGCGAGCGCTCTGTTAGAATTATCCAATCATTGCCATGATGGATTCGCTAAACCATGACCGTTCGCACACGATTCGCGCCGTCACCAACCGGTTACCTGCATGTCGGCGGCGCCCGCACCGCGCTGTTCAGTTATCTCTTCGCGCGCAAGCATGGTGGCCAGTTCGTGCTGCGGATCGAGGATACCGACTTGGAGCGTTCCACCGCGGAGTCGGTGAATGCCATCCTTGAGGCCATGACCTGGCTGGGCCTCGAATACGACGAAGGGCCCTTCTTTCAGACTCACCGTTTCGAGCGTTACAACGCCATCATCGAGACCCTGTTGGAGAAGGGTCTGGCCTACCGCTGCGACTGTTCGAAAGAGCGTTTGGAAACGCTGCGCGAGCAGCAGATGGCGCAACGGCTGAAGCCACGTTACGACGGCCATTGTCGCGGTCAAGCGATCGATCCTGACCGTCCCCACGTCATCCGCTTCAAGAATCCGGTCGATGGGGTCGTGGTGGTGGATGACCTGATTCGCGGGCGCATCGTGTTCGCCAACGCCGAACTGGACGACCTCGTGATCCGGCGCAGTGATGGGGCACCGACCTATAACCTGAGCGTGGTCGTCGACGATGCCGACATGGGCATCACCCACGTCATTCGCGGGGATGATCACATCAACAATACCCCGCGTCAGATCAACATCCTCCGCGCGCTTGGATACGAGCCCCCCCGCTATGCCCATGTCCCCATGATTCTTGGCGACGATGGCGCGCGGATGTCGAAACGTCATGGCGCGGTGAGCGTGATTGCCTATCGGGATCAGGGGTATCTGCCCGAGGCGCTCCTGAACTATCTGGTGCGTCTGGGATGGTCGCATGGCGACCAGGAGATCTTTTCGCTCGAGGACATGATCGCGGCGTTCGAGATCAGCGATGTCAACCGGGCGGCATCCTCCTTCAACACCGACAAGCTGGACTGGCTCAATCAGCATTATCTGCAACACGCCGATCCAGCGCGGATCGCTCGACTCCTCAGCCCGCATATGGGCCGTCTCGGGATCGATCCGGCCGCGGGTCCAGATCTGAGCTCGGTGGTGCAGGCGCAGGCCGCGCGCGCCAAGACCCTCACCGAGTTGGCCGAGATCAGCGCCTTTTTCTATCGTGACTTCGAGACCTTCGACGAGGCCGCGGCGAAGAAGCATTTGCGCCCAGTGGCGCGTGACGGGCTCGAGCGTTTACGGGCGGCCTTTGAACTCATGGCCTATGAGGACTGGACGCTCGCGGGCCTGAAGCATGTGGTCGAGGGGGTCGCCGAGGAGTTGGGTTGTGCCCTGGGGAAGGTGGCGCAGCCGCTGCGGGTCGCGATCGTTGGCCGGGCGGCATCGCCGGGGATCGACGAAACGCTCTTGTTGGTCGGCAAGGAGGCAACGCTGCGCCGCATCGATCGGGCGCTGGCTTTCATCGCGGCGCGCGCGGAGCGGGACTGAAGGGCGCGCGGACTGGTTGGGTCTGACCAAGGTGCATGACCCCAGAGCGCTCGGCTCAACCTCAGGCAAGGCGCGACGGCATCGGGATCCCTGCGCGATGAACATCGCCATGGTCAGCGCGGAATGTGCTCCCATCGCGAAGGCGGGCGGGCTCGGTGATGTCGTGCATGGACTCGCGCGCGCCCTCATCGCACTCGGCCAGCAGGTCGAAGTCTTCATGCCCGACCATGACGTGCTGCGTCGGGACCTCATGGGCGAGCGCCACGTGGTGTGTCGGGATCTGCGCGTGCTGTTCGGACAGGAGTGGATCAACTGTCACGTCGATCGCAGTGAGGTCGACGGGATTCCGTGTGTCCTGATCGATGCCGCCGCGCCGCGCCGCTTCTTCGCGCGTGGGCGGATCTATGGCGAACCCGACGATGCGACGCGCTTCGCCTTCTTTTGTCGCGCCGTCCTGACGCTCATGCAGGCATCGGATCGGCGACCTGATCTCATCCACTGCCACGACTGGCACACTGGCCTGCTGCCGGTGCTCTTGGCCGAGAGCGACGTGGCGCCTGCGCTGTGCCACACACCGGTTTGCTACAGTCTGCACAATGTAGGCTATCAGGGGGTCGTCGATCCGCGTCTGCTCTCGCAAGTCGGTCTGGCCCCCGCCTCACTCATGACCGCCGAGCGTCTGCGTGATCCAACGCACGCGGATGCGGCGAATCTCCTGAAAGGCGGCATCGTCTATGCCGATGTCGTCACCACGGTTTCGCCACGCTATGCCTGGGAGATTCAGAATACCCCGCAGGGTATGGGGTTGCAGGATCTGCTGCGGATCCACGAGGATAAGTTCGGTGGACTCCTGAATGGTCTCGACGAGCGGGTGTGGAACCCGCTCTCTGATCCTCATCTGCCGGCGTCGTTTGATCCAGAACACCTGGCGGGGAAGGCGCAGGCACGGGATGCCTTGCGGGCGCGACTTGGACTGGGGTCGGGGGCAAAACCGATTTTGGCGATCGTCAGTCGGCTCGACGAGCAGAAAGGCGTCCATCTTCTGGAATTCGCAATTCGCTACGCTCCGCGGCGGGGCGCTCAAGTGGCGCTGTTGGGCGCGGCGCTCGATCCGCGGATCGCGGCCCGCTTCGAACGGGTGCAAGCGGCGAGCGCGGGTAGCGCGGATTGTCGGCTGGTGCTTGCCTATGACGAGGAGTTGTCCCATCTCATCTATGGTGGCGCGGACATGATCTTGATTCCGAGTCTCTACGAGCCCTGTGGCTTGACGCAGATGATCGCGATGCAATATGGCACGGTACCGATCGCACGACGGGTTGGAGGGCTTGCCGACACCATTCATGATGCGAATTTTTCCGATCAACCCTTCACTGAGCGCAACGGTTACCTGTTCGATGACCCGACCGAGGATGCCGTTGCCACGGCCTTGGATCGTGCCTTCGCCTTGTGGTCCCGTCATCCGGACTACTTTCGCCAGTTGCAGCGCAATGGCATGCGTCAGGAACGATCCTGGCACCGTCCCGCTCAGCGTTATCTCGACATCTATCGGATCTGTTCGCACAGCAGTCCGTACTGACCCGGTACCCACCCCTGGGTCGCTCCATCAGCGATGGCAGAGGCGCAAGCGACGACCATGACTCCGCGACTTTCACCGACTCCGGCCTTATCCGTCCCTCTGGACCATGGCGCACTGCGCGATCAATTTCCGATCCTCGCAACCCAGCTCCACGGCCGGCCCTTGGCGTACTTGGACAATGCGGCAAGCACTCAGCAACCCCGCGAGGTGATCCAGGCGGTCAGCGCCTATCATCAGCAGTACCATGCCAACATCCATCGTGGTGTCTACGAACTCTCGCGCAATGCCACGCGCATGCATGACTATGCCCGCGAGGTGGTCGCCCATTTCCTCCATGCCGCCGAGCCCGCCGAATGTCTCTTTACCCGTGGGACAACCGAGTCGATCAACCTCGTCGCGGCGACCTGGGGGCGGGCGAACCTGCGTCCGGGCGACGAGATCATCCTGACCGAACTCGAACATCACTCCAACATCGTTCCCTGGCAGATGGTCTGCGCGGAAACGGGTGCCTGCATTCGGGTGATCCCAATCAACGATGACGGCGAACTCGATCTGGCCGCCTATCATCGTCTACTCTGCTCGCGCACCAGGCTGGTCGCGGTCAATCACGTCTCCAACGCGCTCGGCACGGTCAATCCGGTTCGCGAGATGATCGTGGATGCGCATGCCGTGGGCGCGCTCGCGCTGATCGATGGCGCGCAATGGGTGGCCCACGGACCGACCGACGTCCAGGCGCTCGATGCGGATTTCTATGCCTTCTCTGGCCATAAACTCTATGGCCCCACTGGAATCGGCGTCTTGTACGGTAAGCGGTCCCTGCTCGAGGCGATGCCGCCCTATCAAGGGGGCGGGGACATGATCGAACGGGTCACGTTCGCGCAGACCAGCTACGCACAGATCCCCAATCGGTTTGAGGCGGGGACCCCACACATCGCCGGGGCCGTGGGGCTCGCGGCGGCGATCGATTGGCTCGAAGCAATCGGTTTCGAACGGGTGGCTGAACATGAGCAGGGTCTGCTGAAACGGGCCACCGAGCGGCTGGGCAACATTCGCGGCCTGGACATCAAGGGGACCGCCCGCAACAAGGCTGGCGTGATCTCTTGGGTGATCAGTGATCCACCGCTGGGCACGCTGGATATCGGGATGCAACTGGACCTGCGGTCGATCTGCATTCGCACCGGCCATCATTGCTGTCAGCCGCTGATGGATCGCCTCGGGGTTTCCTCGACGGCGCGCGCCTCCTTTGCCCTCTACAATCAACTCGCCGAGGTCGAGCGACTGGCGGATGCGCTCGAAGAGATCATCACTGCCGTGCGGGCTCGCGTTGTGCCCACCGCGCCGAACCGAGCCGCTGATCACGGCGGCATGGCGGCCCCGAGCGAGGAGTTTCCCCAGTTTCCCGCGGCGGTTGCGGAGAGCCCGGCCGCGGCGGCTGAAACGATCGCCGAGGTTTTCGCCATCTTGCCAGATTGGCCGATGCGCCATCAGCAGATCATGGATTTCGGCGAACGTCTGCCGCCAATGCCGGCGGCACTGAAGACAGAGGCGCATTTCGTTCCCGGTTGCCAAAGCCGCGTCCATCTCGCGGCGCGCGTGCGTCCAGGAACCGATTCCGTGATCGAGTTCCTAGCCGATAGCGATGCGGGCATCGTCCGGGGTCTCATCGCGCTGCTCCAGCAGCTCTATTCGGGTCAGTCCGCCCAGGACATCCTCGCCTTCGATGCCCAGACCTTTTTTTCCAGTCTCGGGCTCGACGCGCATCTGAGCATGACCCGCCGTAACGGTCTGTTGTCGCTGCTCGAACGCATCCGTCAGATCGCTCAACGGCAGGTCGACGCACACCCTACTGCTTAGGATTCACTCCTGACGGCCACGCGCGTTTGGATGCACTCCGAACGCTGGGGATGTGCGCTGGAACCTGATTCAACCCCCTCGCACATGCCGTGCAAACCATCCCTGTCCCGTTCGCTCCCCATCCCCGTCCTGGGGGCGGGTGCGCTTGTGGCTGCAAGCGTGCCGCGGGCGGCCTGTCCCAACTCGCGTGTCGTGCGCCTTGCCTGGCGCTGTGGTTCACAGCCTGCCTGCCTCGATCGTCCCCCAATCAAAGATGTGTCAAATTTTGTTGACATTAGTGAACGTCAAGCTAATATGACACTCAGGATCACATGGTGATCCCGTGGTATTTGGTTGCAGCGGACCGACGGGCAGGCGCTGTGTCGGCCATCTGCCAAATGTTCCTCTGTCGCACGCATCCCGGGCGGCGACTCCTGCAAAACCCGTATGGAGGCCAACTCAAATGGCTGGGCAGCAATCTCCCGCCGCACAACCCACCGGCACCAAAGCCCGCTCACAGGTGAAACCTGTCGTCGAGCCACCCAAGAGCTTGTCAGGACTCACGCCTGAGCAGGCAAAAGAGTTTCACGAGCAGTTTAAGGTGACCTACACGGCGTTCGTGGGGATCGCGGCGCTGGTTCATTTGTTCGTTATTGCGAGCAACCCCTGGTTCTAATCTAGGAGCGCATCAACGTGTTACAAGACGCATTTCGGAACGTTCTCAACTATAAGCCGAGTGAGCAGGACTATCGGATCTGGCTGGTTCTCAATCCAGCTGTCTGGCTGATCCCCATTTTGTTCGCCGTCCTCGTCATTGCCCTCGCGGTGCATCTCTATGCGTTCTCGCTGCCTGGCAAGGCTTGGGATTCAGGCAAGGTCGTGCCCGTCGAAGAAGTCGTCGTGGTTGAAGAAGTCATCGTGATCGAAGAAGTTGCGCCGGTTGAAGAGGCTGCTCCGGTCGCCGAGGAAGCCGCTCCGGTCGCCGAAGAGGCTGCGTCCGAAGAGGCCGCGCCCGTTGAGGCCGAGGCCGCCGAAGAGGTCGTCCCGGCTGATGCCGAGCCAGCCGCCGAGACCGTCGAAGAGCCGATCCCGGTTGAAGTCATCGTCGCTCCTGAAGCGGCCTGAATCGAGTGATTCACATCCGGATCTCGCTCGCCACCCGGCAGTTCGGCGACCCACGGGATCCACCACAGGAGAACCCCTGATGTCACAGTCCCTATCCGGCCTCACCGAACAACAAGCGAAAGAGTTCCACGAGCAGTTCAAGATCACCTACACCGCATTTGTTGGGATCGCTGCCTTAGTGCATCTGTTTGTGCTCGCCGCCAATCCCTGGTTCTAACGACAATACGAGATCAAACTCATGAGTGACGTGAACATCACCAAGCCGAAGAACCCGGAAGACGATTGGAAGGTCTGGCTGGTTCTCAATCCTGCCAAGTGGCTGATGCCGATCCTGTTCGCCGTGTTGATCATTGCCCTGGTGCTGCACGCTGTCGTGTTCGAGATGGGCTTCGGTTGGGCCTGATCGGCGTGTATTAAAAGCCGCGACGCCGACGGTGCTCTGAAGCTGTTCGACAGCAGTTCAGAACGCGAACGACGTCCGTCTTTTCGCAGCCCAGTGCGAGCAGTGGTCTTGATGCTCTGCTCGCATTGGGCTGCGCTCTTTGCTGACGTGGCTTGGTGTTCCCCGCCCCCCTAGAGTTTCCCGGATGATCGGACGTTCCGGGTGATCCTGCCTGATGTTCCGTCTGATCTCGCTTCTCTCGCCCTTCGCACAGATTCGATCGACAGCCTCCCCGCTGACGGGCTATTCTCTCTAGTGGACTTTAACAGCCGACCGAAACGACCCGGGCGTATCGGACGCTCGTGGGTGCGGCTGCGGTCATGAGGGAAAACAATGGAAACCAGTGACGCGGAGCATGAACGACGTCGATTCGAGCGCAAGCCCTGGCATCATGAGGCGCGCCTGCTTCCACTCAGCGCGATACCCGCGGACCCATCGGGACCGGTTAGGGTATCGGGGGAGGGCACGGCATCGCCCGTGGGCATGTCCCGAGCAGCCTGCTGTGACATCAGCGAAGGGGGGCTACAGGTCTGGGCCGAACATCTCTTCGTCATCCGTGCGCGGTTGCTGGTGGAGATGGATACCCCGGATGCCCCGGTAGGGCTTCAGGCGATTGGCACGGTGGTTTGGAGCGCGCCCGGCGAGAAGGAAGGACAATGGGTCCTCGGCATCGAATTCACCGATATCGGTGATACCGCGCGCTCGAAGATCAAAGCACTCGTCGAACCACAGATCATTCGACCCTTGTTGGATCTCGACACCTAAAGTCCCGAGCACGATCGCTGGATGCGGCGGGCGAGGTCCCGGGCATCATCCACCCGAACCTCTTCCCGCTAGGCCAGGCTGTTATTCGATCTAGGTCCGCGAGTCTCCTCCCATCACCCCCTTGTCCCTCTGTGATCCACGCGGCGCGCTGTCGTCCATGAGGGCGTGCGCGACCGGCCATGCAACCGTCGTTGGGCCTGTGAACGACAGAGCTCGGAGCCTCGGTCCCGACAGGGCGACTCGCCGCGTTCCCCTGCTCGGCGTCGGTCGGCCGCTAATCGCTTCCCTGGTAGAACTTCGCAAGATCGGTTTCCTTGACGCGCGTGAGCATGTCGCGCGGGAACATGCTGATGAGTTCCCACGCGAGATTGAGCGTCGCCTCGATCGAACGATCCTCGGCCTCGCCCTGACCGACGAAGCGTTCGTCGAAGGCGTCGGCGAAGCTGAGATAGCGACGATCACGCTCGGAGAGTTCGTCCGCCCCGATGATGGAGGCGAGGTTGCGTGTCTCCTGTGCGCGGGCGTAGAGGGCATAGATCTGGGCCGCGACGCGCGGATGGTCCTCGCGGGTATCGTCCTTGCCGATGCCGTCCTTCATCAAACGCGACAGACTCGGTGAGATGTGTACGGGCGGATAGATCCCCTGATTATGCAGTTCGCGCGACAGCACGATCTGCCCCTCGGTGATATAGCCGGTGAGGTCTGGGATGGGATGCGTGATGTCGTCGGATGGCATGGAGACCACCGGCATCATGGTGATGGAGCCATGCCGCTCATGGATGCGTCCGCAGCGCTCGTAGATCTCGGCGAGGTCTGAATAGAGATAGCCAGGATAGCCTTTGCGGGCCGGCACATCGCCCTTGGCGGTCGCGACCTCACGCAGCGCCTCGGCGTAGTTGGTCATGTCGGTGAGGATCACCAACACATGGCGATCGAGATCGTAGGCGAGGTACTCGGCGGCGGTCAGCGCGGTGCGTGGCAGCGTGAGACGTTCGACGGGTGGGTCGTCGGCGAGGTTGATGAACATCACCACGTTGCGCAGGACGCCAGAGGTCGCGAACTCGTCGCGAAAGAACTTGGCATCGGCATAGGAGACGCCCATGGCCGCGAAGACCACCGAGAAGCTCGTGTCCTCGTCGACGAGTTTGGCCTGACGCCCGATCTGCGCGGCCAGGCGATTGTGGGGGAGGCCGGAACCGGAAAAAATCGGCAGCTTCTGACCACGCACCAGGCTATTGAGGCCATCGATGGTTGAGATGCCGGTCTGAATGAACTCGCGCGGATAAGTGCGTGCCGCGGGATTGATGGCGGAACCACCGACCGGTCGACGGATACTCGAGAGAACCGGGGGACGACCGTCGCGTGGCTCGCCAAGACCATTAAACTCACGGCCGAGAATCTCGGGCGAGAGTGCGATCTCGACGGGTTCATCGAGAAAGCGGACCCAGGTGTTTTCGAGATCCAGATCGTCGGTGCCCTCGAACACCAAGATCAACACCTCGTTATCGGCACTGCGAATGACCTGGCCATTGCGGCTGTGGCCCGCGTGATCCCTGATGTGAACCCGGTCGCCGAACGCCACACTGGCGGTATCCTTCACGATCAGCAGGCCGCCCCGGGCCTCGATCGCCGTGCGATAGTCTTTGATGCTCATTGCAGCGCGTCTCGTCTAATCTGTACCCTTGCCATGCCGGCGCGCCGCCGCGGCCGACGAGTCTGCTGTCCTGATGCGGTGGTGGTCTGCATCACACCGCCTCGCCGTGTTTGGCGTATTCGAGTCGCACGGACTCCATGGTCTGCTCGACCTCGCCGTGGAAGGCGACGATCTGATCGAGCTGGTCGCTGGCATAGAGTGACTTCAGCCGTCGCATCTTCGCCATGAGCGGGAGATGTTGCAGCTCGGAGACGGGAACACCGAGCTTGATCAAGGCCGCGCCGCGCTTGTAGATGGTGATGGCGAGATCGAGCAGGGCGAATTGCTTGTGCGGAGAGCAGAAGGTGTCGATCTCATCGAGAGCGCTCTGTTGGAGCACCCCCTCCTTCACCAGCGACGCCCCCTCGAGTTCCCAGCGCTGCGCGTCGGAGAGTGCCTCGGGGCCGACCAGATTGACGATCCGCGAGAGTTCGGCATCCCGTGCCAGGAGGGCCAGCGCGGCGGTGCGGCGTTTCTCCCAGTCCGGGTCGATCTCCTGGTGCCACCACTGCGCGGCGGTGTGGACATGCTTCGAGAAGCTGGTGACCCAGTCGATCGAGGGATAGTGGCGCGCATCGGCGAGCTCCTTGGACAGCGCCCAAAAGGTCTCGATGATGTCCTTCGTATGGCTGGTGACGGGTTCGGAGAAGTCGCCACCCGGTGGTGAGACGGCGCCGATCAGGGTGACCGAACCCGACCCGGCCCCATAGGTCTCGACCCGCCCGGCGCGTTCGTAGACGGCGGCGAGCCGTGATGCGAGGTAGGCCGGATAGCCCTCCTCGACGGGCATCTGCCCCAAGCGTCCCGACACCTCCCGCAGCGCCTCGGCCCAGCGGCTCGTGGAGTCGGCGAGCATCACGACGTCGTACCCCATGTCACGGTAATACTCGGCCATGGTGATGCCAACATAGACGGAGGCCTCGCGCGCGACGACCGGCATGTTCGAGGTGTTCGCAACCAACAGGGTCCGCTCCATGAGCTTGCGCCCGCTGTAGGGGTCGTCGAGTTCCGGGAAGCTCTCGAGCACATCCACCAGTTCGTTGCCGCGTTCGCCGCAGCCGACATAGATGACGATGTCGGCGTTCGACCAGCGCGCAATCTGTTGCTGCACCACCGTCTTCCCGGCGCCGAACGGTCCCGGCACCGCCCCCTTGCCCCCCTTCAATTGCGGGAAGAAGGTGTCGATCACACGCTGCCCCGTGATCAGCGGCGAGATCCCATCGTCGCGGCGCAGGTAGGGACGCGGTTTGCGTACCGGCCAACGCTGATACATGCTCAGGCGGTGACTCAGCCCGCGTGGGTCACGCACTCGCGCGATGGTCGATTCGATGTCATAGGCACCCGCCGGCGCGACCTCGAGCAGATCCCCTTCGACCCCGGGCGGCACCATGATCCGATGCAGGACGGTTGGGGTCTCCTGAACCGTCCCCAACACGGTTCCGGGTCCGATCCGATTGCCGGGGGTGAGTTCGCGGTTCGGCTCGAACTCCCATTCGCGTGCGCGCTCCAGCGCCGGCACGGCAATCCCACGCCGGATATAGTCACCCGACTGAAGCGCAATTTTCTCCAATGGACGTTGCACGCCGTCGAAGATCCCCCCCATCAGTCCGGGACCCAACTCGACCGAGAGCGGCCAGCCGAGACCGACAGCCGGTTCACCCGGTCGCACGCCCTCGGTTGATTCGTAGGTCTGGACCACGGCCTCACGGCCGCGCAGCGAGATCACCTCCCCGAACAGTCCCAACTCACCGATTTTCACCTGCTCCCCACTGCGCACGCCCGGTAACTCGACGGTCACGATGGGGCCATTGATGTCGCGAATGACACCGATTCGTTTTGCTTCGCTCATGCTCTCATCCGCTAAAGAGGTTGGCGGTGTCGAACCCGCTCGGCAGCAGTCGTTCGAGGATGACCTGTTGCACGGTCGGGCGCAGGCGCTCGAGCCGTCCTTCATAGGTGTTGTCGATCCGAATCCGCTGGTCTGCATCGGTGACGAGGATGCCCGCGATGGTCTCGATGGGCTCATCGGCAAGGCGCGCCGTTTTCGGTGCGGGGAGGCTGTCGAGGATCGTTTCCCAGCGCGCCGCGAGTCGCTTGTGGTCCCGCGCATTGACCGAGACAATCAGTGCATCGCGCTCGATCAGGTGTGCCGCGCGCACGATGAGCTGATCCAGCCAGGGATCATAGGTGTTGAGCGTTTCACTGAATGCCTTCATCCGCCCCGCGAGCGCGCGCTCGACATCCTGCACCAGATTCCAGCGCATCTGGTCGAGGTGCGTCTGCATCTTCAGTTCGTTAGCCTGCACGTGCTGACGAAAGGTGCGATCGCCTAGCGACTTGGCGATGGCCTCCTCGCGGTTTTCGCGCAGTCTCAGCCGTTCGGCCGCTTCGCGCAGGATACTGTCGCGACTGCGGTTCGCGCGCTCGCGATACTCTCCGGCCAGCCGTTCAGCACGGGCCAGGATGGCCTGTTCGAGCTCTTGTACTTGATTCACGGTCGATCCCCGGTAAAGCGCGCCGAGTCGTAGCACGCGGCGTTTGGTCTTGGTTCGAGCCGAAGCGCCCCTGATCGCGGCAGGATGAGGCCGCCCGATCCGGCAGGCCGCTCGGTGCGCGATTGTGCTGCAGGCTCGTGGTCTGGCCGCCATCCCGTCATCTGCGTGTTTGCTCGTCGAGCACGGTCTGACCAAAGAGCGCGGCGAGCCGTCGGGCCACATCCCCGCCCAGCGTCGGGCCTTCGCCGAGCGGTGGCACGGCGATCACGACGATGCGTCCACCCTCACGGCGGACCCGCTTTAGGCTTGGGATGTCCTGTTTCATCAGGTCATCATCAACGACGATGAAGGCCTTCTCACGCAGGCGGATCAGCTCACGGATACAGCGATCGACCTGTTCTAGGTCAGGATTTGGGTAGGTCTCGAAGCCGATCAGCCGAAACCCATCGGCGAGCCGATCCTCACCGAGGAAGAGCATGCGAGTCGGTCGTGCGTAGTCTTGTTCGGGCTCCACCGCTAGGCTCCTGAAGGCTCGCCGAGCGCCACCGTGGCGGCGATCAGATCTTGTTGATCAGCAGAATGGAAATCACGAGCCCGTAGATTGCGATCCCCTCGGCAAGACCGAGATAGATAAGGGTGCGACCAAGATTCTCCGGTTTCTCGGTGATGGCCGCGAGCGAGGCGGCACCGATCGGTCCGACCGCGATGGCTGCGCCGATCGAGGCGAGCGCGGTCGGCAGCCCGGCGCCGATGATGGCGAGTCCCATTCCGAGAGAGACCTCATTGACAGCCGCCATGCTGTCCGGCGTCACGTCGGCAAAGGCGCTGTTGAGCCCAACGAGGAGCAGGCCGAGTTGAGCGCCAAAAAAGAGGATCAACTGTGTGCCCATCACGGGGCGAAACCAGGTCCGCGCACGGGTAACGAGGTGCGGACGGAATTCAAGTGCGAAACCGGCGATGATCAAGCCGAGAACGGCGAAACACATGAGGGCGGCGAGCCAATACATGATGGAACTCCAAGTTTAGGTGTGTGTGATCGTGTTCGGGATGGGCTGACGTGCGAGCGCTCCGATGCCACTGCTCAGATGAGCATCGAGACCGCTCATTTGGGGTCGCGGCGCAGGCGCAATGGTGCGAACTCATGACCGTTCCCCGAGAAATAGCGTGAGAAGCCCTCGTAGTACTGCAGTCGCATCACCTGGATCGCGACGATGCCACCCTCAAGTACGATGACAAACAAATTGCCCAGGATGATCGTCAGGATATGCCCGAAGGTGCCCATCATGCCCGCGAGCGTAAAGATCGCGATCGAGAGTGCGACGTGGTTGAGACTGAAGGCGGCGACACGCAGAAAGGAGAGGGTGTTGGAGACATAGCCGATGAGGGTTTCCAGGGTCTCGATGAAGACCACCAGGATCTTTTCACCAACTGGAGCCTGTTGCTTGCGCCAACTCGCCCAGGCCAAACCGGCAAGCGAGCCGCTGAGCAAGTACAACGGCATGGTGCCAAAGGCCGCCATCCCCGTGGCGTCCCCGCTGGCACCATCGGCTTGTACGACATTGAGGCCCCCGGTGATCAGTGCCAGGTAGAACACCAAATTCAGGACACCATGATGACCGAAGATGGCTCCGGACCAGTTGCCGATGGCCATGCGATTGTAGATCGCCAAGAGGCAAGCGAGGCTCAGGAAGAGCACGCCCCAGCCGAACGCCAGTCGCAACATCAGCAGTGGGTCGCTGAGCGGATTCATCCATAAGGCCGGGATCAAGTGTTCCTCGCCAAAGAAGCTTCCATAGAGGATCCCGAAGAACATCGAGGAGAAGCCGGCTAAGAGTCCGAAGGGCCAGAAGCGGCCCAGCTTATGACGCCACTGCCAGGCGGCAAAGACGATCACCGCTCCTTGGCCGAAGTCGCCAAACATGCTACCGAACATCAGGACGAAGGTGACGGCGAACAGTGGGGTTGGATCCACCTCTCCGTACTCGGGGACGCCATACTGTTTCACCAGCAACGCAAAGGGCGCGAGGAGCCAATGTTTTTCCGGGACCGTGGGGACCAGCGGTCGCTCCGCCGCACTTGGCCGGCGGACCCGCATCTCGAACGGATGCCGCAGGGCTTTCTCCAGACGGACCCGCAGTCGGATCACCGAACGTGCCGGCACCCAGCCGGCCAGATGCGCGAGGTGCCCAGCGCTGCGGATGGACGGATCAAGTGTGACCAGCGGTTCGGTGAGGATCAGGGTCTGGCGCGCATCGCGCAAGCGTGCAAGGAGCGGTGTCCCCCATTGCGCGATCCGTTTCTGGAGTTCGGCGCGGGCGCGCTCGATCTCTTGGCGCTGCACCGCGAGGTCGTGTTGGAGGTCGGCCGGAGCGCGGTCGAGTTCGCGCGGGATCGGCAGATTCTGAAAGCCCGCGGCCTCGAGCACGGCGGACAGTTCGCCCTGTTTGGTCTCGGTCGGTCCCACAATGACAACGTGGGCCTGCTCGCCCTCTTGCATGTAAACATGCAGGATGTGATCCGCAAGGCTGACGGCGCCCTCCAATTGACGCAGATTTTCACGCGGCACCAGACCGACATAGAAATTCAGAAAACGCGTCTTGTTGCGCAAGAGGCCGAGGTCGATATTCAGGTGGGCGAAATTGGCCAGCGCCGCCTGTTGTTCCCGGACCAGACGCTCTTGTTCGTCAAGTCGGTGCAGTTCCTCCTCGAACTCCGACGCCTCGTTCCAGATGACACCGAGCCAGGCATTCAATGCCTCGAGTTCTGGGAGTTCGACCACCCGCACCTGCTCGGTGCCTCGTCGCGGGGTGATGGGGATCAGCTTGCGGATCTTCTCGAGCCGGGTATGGGCCTGGGTGTAGGCCTCGCGATAGGCCTGCCCGGGCGCGTCGACGAGTCGGGATTCCTGCGGCGGGCGCGGGTCCGGGTGGAAGCTCTCCAGGTCCGCGAGGGCAAGCGAGGCCTGCGGAAGATCCTCGGTCAGCACCAGGAGACGAACATGTTTCATCGGTGTCGAGCGCAACATCTTTCAGCCTCGGTGGTGCGGATCAGGCAGCATGGGATCCCGTCAAGCGGCTCGTGAACCGGACCAGAGGCAACTCGGCTCGGCCAGTTCGACCGCGATCTCGATCGCGGCCTCTGGGAGGGCAAGGAGTTGGCCTTGAACCAAGGCAAACAGCAACAGGAGGTCGCGCTCACGGAGCATCAGATAGGCCAGTGCCCGCGCCACCGCCGAGTCGGTCCGGTTCAGCACCCAGAGCGCTTCTTGGGCGGCGTAACTGCCGATTCGCCGCTGGACCTCGACCAGGTTCGGGCTCTCGGACATGAGCCGGTCCAGTGGTCTGGGCAGGGCCGCGAGCACCCCCGCAAAGGTCTCCAGATTGACCAGATGGAACAGCCGTTCGCGGGTCAGCAGGCGCCTTGAGGGGACCAGGTGATAGAAGGTCTCGGATGCCGAGAGGAGGTAGGAGAAGCGAAATCGCAGCAACCACATCAGATTGATGCGATCGAGTTCCGCGCCGATCAGGCGTTTTAAGGGGTCGAGATGATGATCCTTGAAGGCCATGACCTGGCGCAGGAGACCCGCATAGTAGCGCTGATCGATGGCCGCCTCGAGGGCGAAGGGCTCCCGCTGCTTCTCATAGATCTCGCGCGCTTGTCGTGCGAGGGCGCGGTGTGATCCGCTCTCGAGTTGACGCAGCAGTTCGAGCACATTCTCGGCGCGAAACAAACCCGCCTTGGTTTCATCCGACAACCGCATCTGTTCGGGCAGTTCATAGAGATTGTCGAGGATCTCTTGTTGGTCGAGCGCGTAGAGTTTGCCGCGAATCAGGGTCTTAAGGTTGAAGAGTGCATATTTGCTGCCCCAGTCGAGCACCAGCGTGCGCTCGGCGGGGCTCATGGGCCGAACCAGGATCAGGAGTTCGGCCAGGAGGACCTGAATCAGGCTTTGCTCGACGGCACGGCTGCGCACGCGAATGGGCAGTTGCTCATCCAGGATCGCGTTCAGGCCAAAGCGTTCGGCCAAGGCCGGCAAGGGCAAACGCATGAGGGTGGCGATCTCGGATGATCGGAACAGGCGAGTCGCCATGACGGAGACACGCGTGTTCAGGTAGGCGTGGTCGGCTATCAGGGGCATGAAGGGATCGCTGGCACCGGGAGCGGGTTGGCAGCGGCGGGCTCGTATTGGTTCACGCGCGCGTCGGGATTCAGAGTTCAGGGTCGATCAGCACATTGAAGGCGGCATCGAGTGCCTCACCCTCGCGGCGTTCCGCTTGATCGCGTAATTGCACGTGCCGTTCGTCATAACGCCGTCGTAATTCGGCGACATTCTGCTCGGCCCGCTCCTGGGCCTTCGCGATGAAGGCACGGTGCAGATCCGGGATGCGGGCGGTGAAACGTTCGTTTTCAGCCTTGGCATCGGCCATCGCCTTCTGAATGATCCGCTCCTGCTCCGCCTCTGCTTGCTGAGCGATGGTCTCAGCCCGCATCTCGGCTTCGAGCAGTCGTTGAAGGGTGTCATCCATGCGCGCGACCTCAATCGGAACGCTTAACGGGAATATCAGCGGATTCTAACGAAACACGTCCGGGCAAGCGAGCCTTATCGCTGCGCCCCGATGCGGTCCTGCCTGGGTTCGATGCCTCTGCTGGACCGCTGCGCGGCGGGGCGGACCTGGGTTGGCTCGGAGGTCCGCGACAGCAGTCCGGATGCGGCCGTGGTAGCCAGGCTTGGCTTCTGCTGACGCGCACCGTACCGCACCGCGCACGCTCTCACGTGCCTTCCGTTCCTCCGCGCGGTCGCAAGCGCAGGCCACGTGGTACCACCCAGCGTTCGGCGAGCTCGAAAAACCACTGGAGGCCGAGCGCTAGGAGCGCGGCGGGGATCGCGCCTTGCATGATGAGTCCGGTATCGTCGAGGCGGATTCCGGTTAGGATCGGTTGACCATAGCCGCCCGCGCCGATGAGTGCGGCCACCGTCGCCGTGCCGACATTGAGGACCGCCGAGGTCTTGATGCCGGCGAGGATGGTGTTGGCGGCGAGTGGCAGTTCCACCAGCCGCAGTCGTGCACCCCGAGTGAGCCCAAGCACGTCCGCTGACTCCCGCATCGGTGTCGGGATATCCATTAAACCAGCATGGGTGTTGCGGACGATCGGCAGCAGGCTGTAGAGAAAGAGGGCCACCACCGTTGGCCACCAGCCGATCCCAAGCCACGGGATCAGGAACACGAACAAGGCGAGGGATGGAATGGTCTGGATCATGCCCGTGATCCCCAACACCAGATGGCCGAGCTTGGGATGGCTGGCGGCCGCCACGCCCAGTGGGACGGCGACGAGGATCGCGGCGATCAGCGAGACGCTGACCATCCCGAGGTGCTCGAGCGTGCGTTGCCACAAGCGGTGCCAGAAGCCACTGTGGCTGATCGCGACCGAAACCCCCAAGCGATCGTCCAGGAAGGTCGCGGCGACCGCCTGCTCGGAGGCGCCCGCGAGCTTCACGGCGCCGTTCATCCGCGCCATCGTCGCTTCGTCGATTGTCCCTTCAAGGCCACGAAAAGCGGCGATGACCGCCGGGGCCAGGGTGTCCAATTCCTCCCGATAGAGGAGCATGGCCTGGTAGTCCTCGAAGTAACCCAAGTCGTCCTCGAGCATCCGCAGATCGTATTGGGCGATCTCGGCGTCCGTGGTGTAGACCACGGTGACATCGAGATGCCCGGCGCCGATGCCGCGATATACCAGGTCATGATCGAGACCCTGTACCCGGGTGTGCGGCAGGCCATAGCTGCGTCGCAACCCGGGCCAGCCGTCGGCTCGATCGAGAAATTCGCTACTGAAGCCCAGTCGCAGGTCCGGATGCGCGCGCAGATCGGAGATCCGTCTCAGCTCGAGCCGCTCGGCCAAGGCCGCCGGCACGGCGATGGCGTAGGTGTTCTGGAATCCGAGCGAGTCGGTCGCGCGCACCCCATGGGCAGCCAGTGCCGCCTCCAGATCCGCTGGTGACTCGATCCTGGTGGTTGCGAGGATCTCGCGGATCAGGGTTCCGCTGTACTCAGGATAGACATCAATCTCACCGCTCAGGAGCGCCCCCCAGAGAATCCGGGTGCCTCCGAGTTCGGCGCGATGACGCGCTGGGTGGCCCGCGTCGAGCGCGAGCAACCGGAGGGTTTCACCGAGGATCACGGATTCGGTGAATTTTTTCGAGCCGATGGTGATGGGTCGCGCGCCGGACTCCTCGGCGAGCACCGCGCTCACGCACCCGAGCAGGGTCAGGACGCAGCAGAGGAGTCCCAGATGGAATGGGAGTAGGCGCGACGGCAGGCGACGCCGCGCGGTTGCGCGCGATGAGGTCAGTGTCCTGGTATCGGGGCTCATGCGGGCAGCCCCAGGAGCAGGCGTTGTGGCTCCCGTTGCGCGGCGACGAACTGCGCGACAAAGTCCTCGGCGGGGGCATCGAGCAGCGTGCGGGGCGGACCCTGTTGCACGATTTGCCCCGCGCGTAGCAGCACCAGTCGGTGACCAAAGAAGACCGCCTCGGCGAGATCATGCGTCACCAACAGCACCGTTTGTCCCAGGCGGGCGAAGATTGCCTTGAGTTCGCGTTGCAGTTCGAAGCGGATCATAGGATCGAGGGCCCCGAGCGGTTCGTCGAGCAACAATAAATCTGGATCCAACATGAGTGCGCGCATCAGGGCGACCCGTTGGCGTTGGCCACCGGAGAGTTCAATCGGGTAGCGGTCCAGCATCCGCTCGGGGAGATGCACGAGTTCGGCGAGTTCGGCCAGACGTTGCTTACGCCGTGCCGTTGGCCAATGCAGTTCGCGCGCCATCAGGGTCACATTGTCGCGCACGCTCAGATGCGGAAAGAGGCCACCGTCCTGGATCATATAGCCCATACGCAAGCGGGCCGCGCGCAGGTGGTGATGATCCAGGGTGGCACCCTCGAACCGGACCGCGCCCCGCTCGGGCTGGATCAAACCCGCGGCCAGCCGCAGTAAGGTGGACTTGCCACAGCCGCTCGGGCCGATCAACACCGTCGTCTCCGCCTCCGCAACCTCAAGATCGACGCCCGCTAGGGCCACCGCCTCGGCATAGGTCTTGTGGACGCCCTCGAATCTCAGCACGAACTTCTCCTCCCGCAGCGGCTTGATGGAATCAGATCGAGCGCGTGGGTGCCTGCGATGCGCGCGGCGCCCACGCGGGGTGACCGGGTGCCTTGGCGAATGATCGAGGTCCTGGCCTGGGATCACGCGCCCTTCAGCAGCCGGAGACACAAACCTGGGTGGACTCGACGAGACCGCCGCAGTTCTGATAACACTGGTTGTAGTCGGAATCGCAGCGATCCGTATTCGCGCTGACACGGCAGGCGTCGCGGTTGGTGCAGGCATTGCGTTCCGCGTCGCTCTTGGCCGTGGCTAAGCAGGTGGCATAGCGCAGGGTCGCGGTCTGTTGGCAGACGGCGCGCTCCTGCGCCGCGCGATTCTCCATCGTGGCGCGGCACAACTCGCGGATCGCCGCGCATTGGGTGATGCACTGTCGACCGTTTGCATCGGTCGGTGGCTGGTAACTGTATTGGGTCCGGTAGACCGGGCCACAACCCAATAGGGCCGTGCTTGTCAGGATCCAGGCGAAGACGACGAGGGAAGGTCGGTTCAACATGTGACGGCGGTCCTTGATGTGGAGACCAGAGGAATGGACTTGGAGGTTGATACCATGGAGGCGAGCCTGCGCGTGACAGAGTTGGCTTGAATTCACCGCGCTGAAAGCGCATTGAGACACCATCGCAGCGGATGACCACGAACGGGATCAAGGCATGACTTGGAAAACCAGTACCTGTTACGAATGTGATGCAAATTGCGCCATTCAGGTCGAGCTCGACACAACCGGCGAGCCGGTCCGGGTGACCGGTCCGGACTGCCCACGTTGTTATGCGCAATTGGATCGGCGCAACCATCCCGATCGCATTCTCCACCCGCTCAAGCGGGTCGGCGCACGCGGCAGTGGCCAGTTCGAACCCGTGAGCTGGGACGAGGCCCTCGACAGCATCGCGACGCGTCTCAACGCCGTGAAGGCCGAACATGGCGCACCGGCCGTGGCCTTCTTTGCCGGCTACACCAAAGAGGCGCGCCCGCAGCTGCAACGACTCGCCCATGCCTTCGGCTCACCAAACTATCTCACCGAGAGCGGTTGCTGCTTCTCCGCCACCATGGTTGCCGAAAAGGTCACCTTCGGCTACAAGATCAAGACGACCTCCACGGTGGTGTCGCCGAAGACGCGCTGCCATCTGATCTGGTCGACCAATCCACGCGGGTCCATCCCACCCTTCGATACCCACCTCCTGGTGACACGCCGTCCTGGTCGAACCCTGATTGTGGTCGATCCTCGCCGCACCCCATTGGCCGAGGAGGCCGATGTGCATCTGGCGATCCGCCCCGGCACCGATGGCGCATTGGCCCTCGGATTCCATCATTTGATCTTCGCCAATGGTTGGCAGGACCAAGCCTTTCTCGATGAGTGGGGCAACGGGGTGGCGGCGTTTCGAGACTATGTCGCCGCGTTTACGCCGGCGCGGGTCGCGGCAATCTGCGGCGTGCCCGAGGCGGATCTTCGCCGCGCCGCGGAGTTATTCGCGACCACCCCACCCGCGCAGATCACGCTCTCGCCGACCGCGACGGTCCAGCACACCAATGGGTTCCAGAACCATCGCGCGGTGATCCTGCTCTCCGCCGTCACCGGTAATCTCGATCGCGAGGGTGGCAATCGCTTCTTCAACGACAAGGTGACCCCGAAGCCGATCGAACTCTTCGATCACTGTCGCAATCATCTGCCCCCGCGCATCGGCGACGAGGTCTACCCCATTTGGACGCGCTATTGGCCCGCCGCGCAGAGCATGCTGATGCCTGATTGCATCCTCGAGGGCAAACCGCAACGCATCCGCGCCCTGCTGGCGATGGGGATCAACACCGCCATGTGGCCGAATTCCAAGCGCATGGAACAGGCGCTTGGCGCGCTCGACTTCTTCGTGGCCACCGACTTCTTCCATAACCCGGCCACCCGCATGGCCGATTTCGTGCTGCCAGCGGCAACCAGCCTGGAGCGCCCGGCACTGATCGCCTATCCCGGCTGCGCCTATCAAGGGGAGTTGCGTTATCGCCGCCCCGTCGTCGCGCCGAAGGGCGAGGCCCGTCCCGACGGGGCGATCTTCCTGGAACTTGGGGTCCGGCTCGGGATGGGCGAGCAATTCTGGAATGGCGATTTAGAGGCCTCCTGGGCCGAGGCGGCGGAGGGCATCCCGGAGGAGATTCGCCAAGAGGTCTACGATAATCCGGACGGCGTGGTCGTCTACGCCGAGGCGATCGAGGACCTCGTCGAACACGGCTATCTGGACGCCGACCGTCTTTACCGTCTGCGCGGATTCCGTACCCGCACCGGGAAGGTCGAATTCGACTCGGTGGAACTGCGCGAGGCGGGACACGACGGGCTGCCCATCTATCGCGAGCCACCAGAGAGCCCCGTCTCGACACCCGAGTTGGCCCGCGACTTCCCGCTGGTGCTCACCAGCGGCGCTCGCACCAAGTTCGATACGCACTCGCAGCACAACTATATCGAGCGGATGCGCCGCGCCATCCCCAATCCGCTCGTCGAGATCCATCCCGAGGACGCCGCACCGCGCGCGATCGCTGACGGCGACCCCGTCATGGTGCGCTCTCCGCGCGGTGCCGTGCGGTTCGTCGCGAAGGTGACGGATCGGATCAAACCGGGCGTGGTTCATTGCACGCACGGTCGCAACGACGCGAACGTGAACGAACTCACCGATGATCGTCATCTCGACCCGATCAGCGGTTTTCCGCCCTTCAAATCCCTGTTATGTCAGGTCGAGCGTCTGGACGAGGATGATCGCACGCAGGTTCTGGGTCAGACGCGCGCGCGCTCGCGTGTCGCGGCCTAAAACGGACCGGATTGCCACGACTCGCGCGCCGACTCGCGCGCGCACCCTCAATCCGCACTCCAGAGGAGACCGCGCATGCCCTTCATTGGTGTAAGACCCGGACGTGAGGCGCTCTTTCAGCCGCAGCCACGGACAGCGGTAGCGGTCAACGACGCCGCCGCCTGGCGTCTCAATCCGCGTCACCGAAACGTCTACGACAAGCTCGCCCTGGCCTTGAGTGCCGGATTGCGCGCGGCCCCCTGCGGAGTCGATCCCCGTGATCTGGGGATCGATCCGGGGGCATCCGTCTTCGTGAAACCCATCGTCAATCTGGCCGGCATGGCGCTCAATGCGCGTGCTGTCCCCGCCGATGCCGTCCCGTCCGAGCCGGGTTGCTTCTGGTGTGAGCACCTCACCGGCCCCCATACCAGCAGCGACTGTCTGGTCCGCGACGGCGAACCCATCTGGTTCGCCCACACCCGTGGGGCGGATGAGAAGGATCAGGAGCGTCCTCTCTATTGGGAGGTCGGCGCGGATCTCACCGCGCTCGAGCCCGCGATCACCGACTGGGTGCGTCGCCATCTGGCGGGCTACACCGGGCTGTGCAATCTGGAGATGATCGGCGGGAAGCCGATCGAGGGCCATCTGCGCGGCTCCAATGGCTTCTTCGATTTTTACGGTCCCGGCTTCATTCCCGCGTGGGTGGCCCTCGTCGACGGTGATCAGGGCGCACCCCCCCCACCGATTCCAGGTGGCTATGTGCTGTCTGTCTTCGGTGAGGCCGCAATCAGCTCGGAGCAGTGCGTGCGTGCGGCGGCCCGTGGCGTGCGCGTGGAACTCGACCCCTTCACCTCGGGTCGTGCGGCCGTTCTGCGCTGCACCGACAAGGCGGTTGGTCTGGCGGTCTTGCATGAGCTTGCGGGGCATACCGTATGAGCCGCTCGGTGTCCCGCGGTCGACGTGCGGGCCAACGCCATCACGTCAGCGGAACAGGTGTGGCTCGCAGCGCCGCGATGATGCGATCCTCGAGCCAGTAATGCGGTCGGCCCGGCCAGCGACCGGCAATGAAGCCGACGTGTCCGCCATGATCGGCTAGCTCCAGGGTCACACCGGGGCCGAGTTCGTGCGCGTAGGGAATAGTGGTCGGATAGAGGAAGGGGTCATCGCGGGCATGGATGATGAGGGTTGGTGTCTGGATGCGCGGCAAGAACCCCCGACAACTGGCCCGACTGTAATAGTCGAAGACGCCGGCGAAGCCGTTCAGCGGCGCGGTGATGCGATCATCGAAGTCATTGAAATCGAAGATCTCATCGAGATCGACCGCGAGCGGGAAGGGGCGGGTGCGGAACTTGCGGCGCAGGCTCTCCTTGAGCTTGCTGATCAGATGGCGCCGATAGATCCGCGAGAATCCGAGATTGAGCCGCAGCATGGCATCGCGCAGCACGAACGGGACCGAAACGGCAATGGCGAAGCCAAGTGGTGACGCCTGTGTCTCCCCAAGATATTTCAGCAGCAGGTTGCCGCCGAGGGAGAATCCGATAGCCGCCCGCGGCGGGCCTTGCGGGTCACCCGCAAGCACCGCGAGCACCTCCGCGAGGTCGTCGCTCGCCCCGGAATGATAGGCGCGGTCGAGCCGGTTGGGTTCGTCGGAGCAGCCACGCAGATGAAGAAAGAGTGGTTGGAAGCCTTCGCGCATCAGCCGCTCGACCAAGGTGCCGGCATAGTGCGAATCCAAACCGCCTTCCAGTCCGTGGATCACCAACACCCGTGGACCGACGCTGGACGCGCAGGCGAGATCGATGAAATCACCATCCGCCAGCTCGATCCGGCGCCGGTAGAGGTTGCGTGGCGGGGCGCGTCGTGAGAGTGCCGGCCAGATGGTCTGGAGGTGTCCGCCGGGTAGCCACCAGGCTGGTTTGAAGCCGCTCGGTGTGATCGAACCCATCGTTGAAGTCCCAGCTCATGATTCCGATATCGACCTGCGCGCGGCGCGCCCCACGCGCGTCCCGATAGGGTGGGTGCTGGCGTCACAGTGGGCGCCAACCCCCCGTGCGAGCAACGCCCGGATGACGCCGTGAGGGGGCGGCGTGGATTGAGAGCCGACCCAGTTGTCCCCTATACTCCGAGCACCAGCGTACCACCGAACGCACCTGCTCGACCTCCGAAGGGAACCCACCATGCGAAGACGCGTTTTGTCACTGGCCGTGGCGTTGATCTGCGGATTGGCGTCAACGACCCAGGCCGCTGACCTACTTGAGATCTATGACCTGGCCGTGCAGAACGATCCACGCATCCGGGAGGCGGAGCAAGTGCTTTTTGCCACCCGCGAGGTGCAACCGCAGGCGCGGGCACTCTTGCTGCCGAATCTCGCGGTCCAGGGGACCGTTGATTATCAAAGCCTCGATGTCAGAGGGGTTGCGCCCGACGGGAGTCGCTTCAGTCGCTCCGAATCATTCGATAGTCAAGGCCTCCAGGCCGTTGTCAGCCAGACGGTGTATAACCGAGCGAGTTGGATGACGCTCAGCCAGACCGACAACATCCTGGCGCAAGCCGAAGCCCAATATCGCGACCAACAAATCGCCTTGATGGCAGCGACCACCGAGGCTTACTTCGGCGTGCTGCGCGCTGCCGACCTGGTCACGGTGCAGGCCTCGCTGGTGCGGGCGAATGAACGCCAACTCGAGCAATCCCGACAACGCTTCGAGGTTGGCCTGGTCGCCATCACCGATGTCAACGACAACCTGGCGGCCTTCGACCAATCGCGCGCTGATCTCATCACGGCTGAAAATCAGCTCGACAATGCCTGGGAGGCCTTGCGGCGGATCGTGGGACCGATTCAGACCCCGATCGCCCGCCTCGGGGATGCATTGCCGTTGACCCCGCCGGAACCGAACGACATCAATGTCTGGGCGGAGAGCGCGATGCGGGGAAACTTCGGCATCATCGCCGCGAGCGAGGCAGTCGGGGCCGCCAAAAAAGGGATCGAGATCGAGCGCTCGGGCTTCTATCCCTCGGTGAATCTGCAAGCCGGCTATGACATGGCGCGTTCGGGGACGGATTCACGCAACGACGCCGACCTGGGTTTCATCGGATTGCAGGTCAATGTGCCCATCTACCAAGGCGGCGCGGTGACCTCGCGGACCCGTCAGGCAGGCTATAACTTCCGCGCGAGTCAGGATAATCTCGACGCCGTGCGGCGTCAGGTCGACCAACAGGTGAAGGACGCCTTTCGCGGCATCACCTCGAGCATCGCCGATGTGAAGGCACGCCAAGCAGCGGTGGTTTCGGCCCGCTCCTCGCTGGAATCGACCGAGGCCGGTCAGGAAGTCGGAACGCGGACCCAGGTCGATGTCCTGAACGCGCAACGGCAACTGTTCCAGGCCGAGTTCGAGTATCTGAGCTCGCGCTATCAGTACATCATCAACGGCATTCTGCTCCACCAGGCGACCAGCACCCTCAACCGCGACATTCTCGCGCGTGGGAACGCCTGGCTCGATCCCTCCGACACCATCGCGCCGCCCGCGAACTGAACCATGTCTGGCAATAGCTTCGGGCGCCTCTTCGTCCTGACGGGCTTTGGCGAGAGCCACGGGCCGGCCATCGGCGGGATCGTCGATGGTTGTCCACCCGGACTCGCCCTGAGCGCCGCCGATCTCCAAGGCGACCTCGACCGCCGCAAGCCGGGTCAGTCGCGTCATACCACCCAGCGCCGCGAATCGGACCAGGTGGAGATCCTCTCGGGCGTGTTCGAGGGGTACACCACGGGAGCGCCCATCGCGCTCATGATTCGCAATGAGGATCAGCGTTCCAAGGACTACTCGGAGATCGCCGCGCGCTATCGCCCCGGCCATGCCGATTACACCTACGATCAGAAGTACGGTCGTCGCGACTACCGGGGCGGCGGTCGCTCCTCGGCACGCGAAACCGCGGTGCGGGTTGCCGCGGGCGCGATCGCGAAGAAGTATCTGCGTCTCCATGCAGGGATCCTGATTCGGGGCTATCTCTCGCAACTCGGCCCCATCCGCCCCGTGGGATTCGATTGGGACGAGGTCGAGCGCAACCCCTTCTTCTGTCCCTGTGCCGAGACGGTGCCCCGGCTGGAAGCCTACATGGATGCGCTGCGCAAAGAGGGTGACTCGATCGGCGCGGCGGTGACGGTGACCGCCAGTGGCATGCCCACCGGGCTCGGCGAACCCATCTTCGATCGGCTCGATGCCGACATTGCCCATGCCATGATGAGCATCAATGCCGTCAAGGGGGTCGAGATCGGCGCGGGATTCGCCAGCATCGAACAAAAAGGCACCGAACACCGTGATGAGATGACGCCCGCGGGCTTCCTCTCGAACAACGCGGGCGGGATCCTCGGGGGGATCTCCTCGGGCCAGGATCTGTGTGTCCGGATCGCCCTCAAGCCCACTTCGAGTATCCGGCTGGCCGGTCGCACCATCGACACGCACGGACAGGCGACCGAGGTCGTCACCAAGGGGCGTCATGATCCCTGCGTGGGCATCCGGGCGACGCCCATCGCCGAGGCCATGCTGGCCTTGGTCGTGATGGATCACTTCCTCCGCCAGCGTGCCCAAAACGCGGGCATCACCCCGCCGGTCATGCCCATCCCCGCCGCCGCGCGTTGATCTAGGGCGACAACCGCGGCGTGGAGCGTCGCTCCGCCCGGGGATCCACCGCCATGCCGTACTGGCAACTCTCCGGTTATTACTTTTTCTATTTCGCGGCACTGGGCGCGATGGTGCCCTTCTGGGGGCCCTATCTCCAGTCGCGGGGGTTCGATGCCCTCGCCATCGGCCAGCTCATGGCGATCTTGGTCGGTACCAAGATCGTCGCCCCCATGCTGTGGGGGCAGATCGTCGATGTGACCGGACAGCGCATGCCGATCGTGCGGCTCAGCGCGCTCGCCGCGGCCCTGACGTTCCTTGGCATCTTTTTCGCCGACGGTTTTTGGGCCATCGCCGCGGTCATGGTCCTGTTCAGTTTTTTCTGGAACGCCTCTTTGCCCCAGATGGAGGCGGTCACCTTCAATCACTTGGGTGAACGCCCCGCCAGTTATGCCCTGGTGCGCGTGTGGGGCTCGGTCGGATTCATTCTGGTGGTCGCGATCCTCGGACTGCAACTGGAAGTCGCCGCGCTGTCGGTGGTGCCCCTGTGGGTGTTGGTGCTCTTCGGTGGGATCTGGTTGGCCACCCTGGTGGTGCCGGACAGCGCGCCGGTCCGCGTGACGCATGCCGAGCTCGGGCTGCGGGGGATCTTGAGACGACCCGAGGTCTTGGCCTTTTTGCTCGCCTGCTTCCTGATGCAGTTGAGCCACGGGGTCTATTACGCCTTCTATTCCATCCGGCTCGGCGAGGTGGGCTATACGAGCGCGGCGATCGGGGGGCTCTGGGCGCTGGGCGTGATTGCCGAGGTCCTAATTTTCCTGGTGATGCGCCGATTGCTGGAACGGTTCGGGGCACGACGCGTTTTACTCTGGAGTCTGGGCCTAGCGGTCGTGCGTTGGTTACTCATCGGTGCCTTCGTCGAGATTCTCGCCGTGGCCCTATTGGCGCAACTCCTGCACGCGGCGACGTTCGGGACCTTTCATGCCGGGGCGATCTATCTGGTTCATCTCTATTTCACCGGGCGCACCCAGGGGCGTGGTCAGGCCCTCTACAATAGCCTCAGTTTCGGCGCGGGCGGTGCCGCTGGCAGCCTGATCGGGGGACTGCTGTGGGTGACACAGGGTGCGGCGGTCACCTTCGCAACCGCCGCGGCCGCCGCGCTGCTGGGTCTGATCGCGGCCTATTGGTGGGTTGTGGAGCCCGCTGAGCGCATCGAGAGCGCCGACCCGGACCACTGAGTGCCCCCGATCACCCGCGCCACTGTGCCAGGGTGATCCGATCGAAAGGGCATTCGCTCAACCGCCGAGCCACGGCCTCGCGTGTTATCCTAATCCCATTCGCGTGGCATCCAGGATGCCACTCCCATGGCGCGGCCTCGTGTCAGATTGTGTCTTACCCCATCTCCATGCCAGCAGATCAAGGTCCCTATCAGCTCCGTCCCGGTCGCCGTTATCCCAATGGGGCAACGGTCGAAGACGACGGGGTCAATTTCTCCGTGTTCAGCCGTCATGCGTGCGGTGCCGAGCTGCTGCTCTACGAAGACGCGGCGAGCGCGGAACCTTTTCAGATCATCCGGCTCGATCCCGAAGTCAACCACACCTTCTTTTCGTGGCATGTCCTGGTCGTCGACCTCCCGCCCGGGACACACTACACCTGGCGGATGGACGGTCCCTTCGATCCGCGCGGTCACGGTTGGCGGTTCAACTCGGCGGTCGAGCTCGTCGATCCCTGGGCGCGGGCGGTGAACATCTGCGATTGGGACCGCTGGCGACGGTTACGCGTCGGGGTGCAACCGCACGATTCGCCCCGCGCCATGGTGTTGGCCGAGGATTATGACTGGGAAGGGGATACCCCCATTCGACTGCCCACCGAACAGACCATCATCTATGAGTTGCACGTGGGCGGCTTCACGCGTCACCAGAGCTCCGGTGTCGCGCATCCTGGGACCTTTCTCGGGCTGATCGAGAAGATTCCCTATCTAACCGAGCTCGGTATCACCCATATCGAGTTGATGCCGGTGATGGCCTTCGACGAACAGGACGTCCCACCGAATGTCTGGGATGCGGGACTGCGCAATTTCTGGGGCTATAGCACCTTCGGTTTCTTCTCTCCGCACCCCGGATACTGTGTCACCCCGCAGCAGGGGACACATCGTCGTGAGTTCCGCGACATGGTCAAGGCCCTGCACAAGGCGGGTATCGGCGTTATCCTCGACGTGGTGTTCAACCACACCAGCGAGGGCGGGGCGGGCGGACCGACGATGAGTTTCAAGGGTCTGGGTAATGAGACCTTCTATTGTCTCGACCACCTCGATCACAGTCTCTATCTGGATTTCTCGGGCTGTGGCAATACCGTGAATGCCAACCATCCGGTGGTCTCGCGGTTCATCCTGGATGCGCTCGAGTACTGGGTGCGCGAGATGCACGTCGATGGGTTCCGGTTCGACCTCGCTAGCGCCATGGCGCGCGATGGCGATGGACGACCCATGGCGAATCCGCCCGTGCTCTGGGGCATCGAGCTGTCCGATACGCTCAACGCCTCGAAGATCATCGCCGAGGCCTGGGATGCCGCTGGACTCTATCAGGTCGGGAGCTTCCCGGGTTATCGTTGGATGGAATGGAACGGCTGTTTTCGCGACAGCGTGCGCCGTTTCGTGCGAGGTGATTCCGGCCTGGTGCCCGAGATCGCCACCCGGCTGTCGGGCAGCAGCGACCTCTACCAGGCCAATCTGCGCCAGCCGATTAACAGTGTGAACTTCGTGACCTGTCACGATGGCTTCACCCTGTGGGATCTGGTCTCCTATGAGCGCAAGGACAATCTGGCGAATCATGAGGACAACCGCGACGGAACCAATGACAATCTGAGCTGGAACTGTGGCATCGAGGGTGAGGCGGATGATCCCGAAATCCTCCTGCTGCGTCGTCGTCAAGCCAAAAATCTCCTGACACTGACCTTTCTGAGTCAAGGCGTCCCGATGCTCTCGGCGGGCGATGAGGTGCTGCGGACCCAGCAAGGAAACAACAATGTCTGGTGCCAGGACAATGATTTGGGGTGGTTCGATTGGAGGTTGGTCGAGCGCAATCGCGAGATGTTCCGGTTCGTGCGTGGTCTGATCGCCTTGCGGAAACGTCATGCCAGTCTACGCCGGCGCCACTTCCTCAGCGGCCAGCCACGCGGCACGGCGAACCGGCCTGACGTGGTCTGGCATGGAACTCGCTTAGATCAACCGCCCTGGGACGACCCCGAAGCCCGGGTGCTGGCTTTCACACTGGCGCCGGCGCGCCAGGACGAGGACATGCTGCATGTGCTCGTAAACATGGACAGCGAGGCACATCGGTTCGAGATCCCACTCATGCAGGGGCAAGCCTGGCACACGGCGCTCGACACCGGGAGAGCGAGTCCAACCGATCTGGTGTGGCCGGAAGCCCAGCTCCCGATCCAAGGCGGCATGGTGCTAGTGCGGGCACGGAGCATCCAGGTGCTCGAAGGGCGTTGACCCAGAACCCGGGCGCAACGATGGTGAACCGAGCCCCGGGCCAATGGACTGATCGGTTGCGGGGCAGGCGGTCGCCTTGTGAACCCTGATTGCAGACTCATCCAGGCTTTGACCGAACCGTGGTGATTCATGATGCGCACCGACATCCATCACGCACTGGGCTTGCACATGCATCAGCCGCCCGGCAATCTGCGACTCTTGATCGAATCGGCTCCCTGGGAGGCGGAAGAGATCATGCGCTGCTACGACCGGGTGCCCCGTTACGCCCTGGCCTATCAGGATGTCGCCCGTCTGCATGTCGGGTTCTCCGGCGTGCTCTTGGAGCAGTTGCGCGACCCGGTGATCATCGATCGCTACCGCCACATTCTGGATATTCCCGCCATGCTCGACCGCTATCGGGAAGCCGAGAATATCGAGCTGATCGGCATGGGCTATTACCATCCGATCTTCCCCTTGATCCCGCGCGCTGACTGGGCCGAGCAGTTGCACGCCGGGCGGGCACTCATGCAGGAGGTCTTCGGACGTGCGCCACGGGGGTTCTGGCCACCCGAGATGGCCTTCACCATGGCGATGATCCCGTCATTAGTGCGGGCCGGTTACGATTATGTGGTGGTTGATGGAGTTCATGTGCGGCCAGAGGATGGCATCAGTGATCTCTTTCGCCCCTATGTCGCCTGCGAGGAGGGGGTCTGCATCAACGTGGTTCCACGTGATCGGGTCGTGTCCAATGCTCAGGAAAGCGGGCTAAACCCCCAGTGGTTCCACCATGAGGTCATGGAGCGCGTGAGCACATCCCCACGCCACGATGAGCCTCGGCTGGTGACCACCTGGTCGGATGGCGAGAACGGTGGTTGGTTTCGCCAGACCCATGAACCATCAGGCTTCTTCGGTCATTTCTTCGTGCCCTATATGGAGCAGGTGCGGGCCGGAACCTCTGAGATCTTCCCCGTGAAGCTTGCGGATGCACTCGCCGCTCGCCTCCCGACGGCACGTGCGCGGGTCCAAACCGGTGCCTGGAATGTCGGGGCCACGTCCGGCCAGGATCTCTCGCAGTGGGCTGGCAGCCCTCGCCAACGGGGCGCCGTTCAGGAACTTGAGCAACTGAGCGCGCGCTTCTGGGATCTCCACCAACGGTTCGAACAGACGGGTGCTCAGACACCAGAGTCGATGCGGCAGGCCCGACGTCTCATCCTCGAAGCCGAAACCAGTTGTTTCCTGTTTTGGGGCGATTCCTGGATCCCCCATTTGTCCGCGCGAACCCAGCAGGCCACGGCCGCGTTGGACGCGAGCGAGTCGCTGCTCGCGAACGCCCCCGCGTCTCGTGACCAGGGCACGGGCGGCCCAGTCGCATGAGCGAAGCCGCGGCTGACTGTCATTGCAGCACCGTTCGGGTGCGGAGCATGACCGGATGAACCACGGCCTCTTTCCACAGTTCCCGTGCTTGGATCAGGGCACCCGAGTGGTCATCGCCGAGGCCGCGAACGGCGCGCTGATGGCATTCTGGTCGCTCGCGAGCGACGACTGGATGCCGGCATCCGCGGCCTTCTTGCGTGACGGTCTGCGAGCGAATCCAGTGCTGCGTGTTTACCGCCTGCGCGAGGCCAGCAGCGAGAAGTTGATCGAAACCGCTTCGCTGTCGCTGAGCGGTCCAAGCGGAGCGGGCGAACAGCGATTCGAGATCGGTGGGTGCACCGGGCGCTACCGAGCGGAGCTCGGTCTGAGTGATCACGCCGGTGGCTGGTTGATGCTGGTGCGCTCGAACCTGCTCGAATATGGCGCGCGTCTCGAAGTGGACCTGGAGCGATTGGCGTTGCGATCGGTGAGGGCATCCGTGTCCGCGCACGGGTCGCCTTTGCCTAGGTCAACCGTCCACGCGACAGAAGCAGGTGGCGGTCAGGCAGCTGCGCTGCGCTCCGCACGCGAGACCGTCCTCGAACCAAGATCTGGTCAGCCGCTGGGATCCGCAACGGCCATCCAGACCGACGCGCCGCTTGCCGACCACGACCGAGAGCGGGCGGGAATGCCTTGTGCAAGTTCCCTGCAGGGTGACGAGAGTGCGGAAACTCGGACGAGTTGGGTCAAATCATCCCTCGATGGATCAGATCAAGACCTCGGATCCATTCTCCAAGACGAACTAGGCGAACTAGACGAGCAGGGCGAGGCGTGGTTAGCGGCTCGATCTGATCAGATCTCTTCCCTTCAACCCCCGTCTACTCAGGATGAACGTGTATGGGCAACGGTGGCCTCGCCCACGGCGCCGCTGGTCTATGGACAAGCAGTGCCGCGCACCGACCGGGTGCTGATCGAGGCTGAGCTGCGCGTCAACGGATGTGCGCCGCCCGGGATGAAGATCGACCTGTTTGGGCAAGCCTATCGCGTGGGTCCCGGGGGGCGATTTCAATTCAGCATCCCTGTTGACGACGTCGATTTGATCCGACGTGCCCTGGCGTTGCATCCACCCGAATTGATCGACCGTGACGCCCTCGATTGAATCCACTGCTGCGGCGGACCGAGACCCAGGCGCATGGTCCGGGTGGCAGGCGAAGCGGGCCTTGCTGCCCCCAACCGTGAACTAGACCGAGGATGTGGTCTGCGTGGAGTCAATCGCTTGGGACTTCACAGCTTTCGCCTTCTCAGCGTCCTCCTGGCGCATGCGTCGAATGACCGCGAGTTGCCACAGGCAGAAGGCCATGGCGCTCCCGAAGAAGAGTAGGATCTGCAGGGCCTTGAAGGTTGAATAATCCATCGCTTGCTCCGTTTGGTGGTCTGGTAACCAGACCTACATCGATCCAACCCCGGATGGTCTCAAGAGACGAAAACCAGGAAGAGCGCGTGGTTGCTCTTGCTTCTTCGAACCCGACGGGGCTTGTCAGGTTCAAGCGCCAGTGCCCACGAGGTCCATAACGGCTCCTCAATTCAACTGCCCTAATCGACAGGGTTATACTCATCCCGAATCCCGCCACTGGACCCGACCATGATCGAGATCGAATACATCGTCAAAGACCGCCGGGGAGTCGAACGCTTGCGCACTGCTGATAAGAAGGCCGCCGATGCCTATGACCGGATTCTGGAAAACGCCGAGCACTTGGCCGCATGGCTGCGCACGGAGGCGGTGCTGCCGGACCTGCCCGAGACGCAATTGGAGGAGCTGACACTGCATCTGGCACGCCATGCCCGCACGGTGGAGCTGATCCTCAAGGGCAAGACGGTGGAGTTGGATGCTGTCCCGGCCCCTGTGGGTGCGGAGGAGCCAGCCGCGCCCCTGAAGATGGTGCGGACCTGAGACCTGGCCCGAAGTCGTCTCGTGTGCGGTCGTTATGCCCAGTTCACCGCGCCCGAGGTCCTGTCGTAGGTCTTTGCGGCCACCGTTGAGATCAGCGAGCACCATCCGCGCTACCACGCCGCGCCACTGCAGTGGTGGCCGGTCATCCGCCAGCGCCATAATCCATCCACTGCATGAGCGGATGCCGGTGCGGCTCCCGCCCGTCGATGGTGAGCCGATGGTCGGCCGGACGTTGGGTATGGCCGTGGGTGGCCAGACGCTTAGGGCCATCAGGGCTCAGAGACCTCTGCACCCTGTCGGAACGGGTATCTGATTCAAACCGCAGGGTCCGGGCCTCCGAAACGCCTTGCTTCCCTCGGCACGCATCACAGCGGACCAAGCGGGTCCGCGGCCAAAACGCATGCACCGCATGGGCGACCACGGCCCAGACCACCAGGCCCATCTCGCCGCGGATCTTCAGCGGCGCATCATCGGAGTATTCCGGTGCCAGCCAGACCACGATACTGATGTGGTGGCTGAGCGGCTGACTGCGGTTTCATGACCTCAAACAGGTTGCGCTCCTAAATACGATTGGATATCGTTCGCATCGATCAAGCGCAGCGATGACACCCTGACCGGGGCGATGCCGCGTTCGGATCAGCCGGTGTGCAGTGCGCGTCGGCCTTCGAGCCAGCATGTGGAATCCGCTCGGATCCCCAGCAAGCCAGTCTATTGACCCCAGCCCGCTTGGAGACTGTGCCGTGATCCGACCCTCACCGAGACCCTATGCGTCTTCTGCGACCCGTGTAGGTCGCACTTCGATGCGCCACCCCCCGCATGTCCCGCTCGAAAGGGGCGTTCTGAAT
Organism: Thiocapsa imhoffii; assembly: GCF_016583985.1. Taxonomy (GTDB): domain Bacteria; phylum Pseudomonadota; class Gammaproteobacteria; order Chromatiales; family Chromatiaceae; genus Thiocapsa; species Thiocapsa imhoffii. Next base: position 82,427 of record NZ_NRSD01000007.1, read on the forward strand.
CCACCTTGGGAGCGGGCCCGTGCGGCTCATGCGTCCCATCAGCATCGCCTACTGAAGGATGTGCTCCTCATCCAGATCCTCGCGATCCTCGCGATCTTGGCATGGACGGGGGCTGCGAAGGCACATGATATCGTTCAGAACGATAGCCTGGCGGTGCTGACCTTCGAGATCAAGGAACCGAAAACCAAATCGAATGACGATTTCAATTCCGTGATTGAGACGATGAGGGGGATCCGCTCCTTCCTTCTAGACTCCGGGGCCGACACGGTCCGCCAGCATCCCCGAGCAGCAGTTGCCTGCAACACCTGTCACACGACCGGTAAGCTTGCTGGTCACGGGATGTCGATCAATGAGGCTGCACCCTCGCTGAGCTGTGCTGGCTCGGGCTGCCACAGTCTGGAGAAGGCCGGAAAAATGCCCTTCTATGCAAAAGGGTATGTCTCTCTAGCACGTTGGAATGCGCTGTCGAAGGCAGAACAGATGATTGATACCGCACCGGCCCTCTTGGGGAATCTCGATCAGATCCTCGCCGGGTTGCCGGAGCTCGGTGATGTGAAGGTCAGTGCAGCGCTTTCCGGAAGAGGCCAACAGAACACCCTAGGTGAGGCTGGGAGGTTTTCGCATGCCCGTCCAGCGGATCTGCTGCCAGGACATGCCGTGGCCGCGCTGGCGGATCGCGTTTTCGACTTTCCAGGTCCAGTGACCGAAAAAACAAAGCTTGAGGCAAAGCTAGAGGCCCGGACAAGGTACGCTCGTCACCTTTCCGAGCATCTCCAACTCCAAGTCGCGCTGGCCGACATTCTGGGCGACGATTCGGCGCCCGAAATGGTAGAGCTCGACATCAAGGATGAATACACCAAACCGCCACTCGATCGGGATGGGTCACTCGGTGTGTTGCAAAATTTGATCCAGTCCGAATTTCCAAATGCAACGGTGCACAAGGACGAGACGAAGTCCAAGGAGCGAAAGTTCGAATGGCGCGACGGAAGGACGGAGATCAACTTCGAGTGGAAGGAAAACGATAAGACCAAGATCGAGTTTAAGAAACTTTCGCCCCAAGACGAAGCGACCGCCATGGGAGTCTTGAACACCATTGCGGATCAATTTGATCGGACGCCTTCAAAACGCGAGATCAAACCCAAGTTCGAGAAAGTCGATAGGCTTCTTAAGGACACCAAGCTCGAATTAAGATATGCCGCCCCCGAGGTGCTGCCTCTCGAAGCGCTGAGCCTGCTGCAGAACGAGGTTTGGGCACTCTTGCCCGAGGCTGTGCTGAAAAAGGAAGAGGCTAGAAAGGTTGAGTGGGAGATTCCTGGCAGTCCCAAGGGAGAGATCAAGGCTGATTTTAAGGACAACGAAACCAAGATCGAGTTCAAGAACCTCGACATGGCGCTTCATGATGAAGCCATTCGGGTACTGAGCGCGGTTCAGGACGCCTATGCGGTTCCCGCGCGGTTTGCGCGATATGAGTTGAAGTTCGAGGCTGTGACAGTGGATCAAAAGGCCCAACTGCACGGCGCGCTTGACAACATAGAGCCGTCAGTTCGCGGCGATCTCCTCCTGGAGATCAAGCATAAGGAAGACGGCAAGGGGACAGTGCCGACGTTGCTGGATTTAACCGGTCCCAGTCAGCATCTCGTCAGTCTGGACCATGACTCGATCCGTTTGATCAGCAACGAAGTCAAGCTCAACAAGAACCTGCGATTCAAGGAATTGGGGGCGCAGGTAATCTCCTCTTACGTCGATTCGCCGTTAGAGCTTGCTGTGGAACTCATAGACAGAATCTACGCGCTGTCCTTGCCTAGACCGTTGGAAATCATCTATGTGTCGATCCTCAAACCAACCCCCGCATTGATTGCCAGGAACCGGATGATGCCAGCAAACGTCTTGGTCAATGCCTTCATGAATAAGCTCAGGCTGGACATGGCTCGCAAAAGGATTGCTGATGTCGATGGATTGCAGCTCCAGGCGCTGGGGTTGGAACTGCAGGCGGTTCTAAGAGAATAGAATCAGGACGCATGGCCTAAATACCCCCCATCTCGCCGGAGTGGGGGGCATCGATCGATCGATGCAGCCAATGGCTGCTTCGATCGCTGGTACTTCAAGTGCGATCCAGGTGCTCGAAACCGCGCTCCAGGCGCAGCCGAGACCGCATGGCGCGCGCTAATCCCAGAGGACGTTTTCTTGGTCCGCGGCCGCGGCGTTCAGTAACTCGATCAGTGGCAGGGCGCGGTTCGCGAGGCTGACATATTGACCTTCCTCGGTCGCGCGCGCTGGCGTTGCTTGCGTTTCGGAGACGGGGCCGAGTGGTTCCTCCGCGTGGGCCTCCACCGCTTTCCTCAGGCGCTGTAGCGCCGCCGGAATATCCGCCGCCATGATGGCCCCGGGGACCGTTCCGCTATGGCCCATCAACTTCAGGAGCGTCACGGCGACATCGCCGAACATGGTGATGCTCGCGTAGGCTGGGGTTCGAAATGTCACCAACATAGCAACCTCACTGGCTGGGGATTGGGCATGGATTCTGGGGCTTGGCGAACCGGAGACGCAGGTCGCACCCCAAGTTCAGATGTCGGTTCAGTCTCGAAGACACGATGGACGGGCCGCATGATCAGGTAAACCACGACCCGGCTCGGCTCTCCTTCACATCCCAACCCGCGTTCAGACGCGCTTGGGGTGAGATGTCCGCCACCCCTTTCAATCGCCGTGGCAGGCGATAGAATGACAACGCTGAGCGGGCGCGCAAGCCCGTTCGGGTCGCGAAGATGATGCCGGCTGCCGCCAGACCGTGCCTCGCCTGCTGTGATGTCGGCCCCGTCACGTCACGGGCGCGGCCTCGCGGGTGAGGGTCATCCGGTGCCGTGAGCGTTCATTCCCTGTCTTCAATCGTCCCAGAGTACCATGAGCGAAACCCAAGAGACGCCGCGGACCCATTTCATTCGACAGATCATCGAATCCGATCTGGCGTCAGGCAAGCACGCGCGTCTGGTGACGCGCTTCCCACCCGAGCCGAACGGTTACCTCCACATCGGCCACGCCAAGTCGATCGTGTTGAACTTCGGTCTGGCGCAAGCCTTCACGGGGGAATGCCACCTTCGCTTCGATGACACCAACCCGCACAAGGAGAACCTTGAGTTTGTCGAGGCGATCAAGCAGGACGTGCGCTGGCTCGGATTCGACTGGGGCGAGCGCGTCTATTTCGCCTCCGACTATTTCGAGCAACTCTATGCCTTTGCGATCGAGTTGATCGAGCAGGGCCATGCCTATGTCTGTGACTTGACCGCCGAGGAGACGCGCCTTCATCGTGGCACCTTGACCGAGCCGGGGCGCGACAGTCCCTATCGCAACCGCTCGATCGCGGAGAATCGCGATCTGTTCACGCGCATGCGGGCCGGGGAATTCCCGGACGGCGCCCGGACCTTGCGCGCGCGTATTGACATGGCCTCGCCAAACATCAACCTGCGTGATCCGGTGCTCTATCGGATCAAGCATGGTGTGGTCCATCACCAGACCGGTTCCGCCTGGTGTCTCTATCCCACCTACGATTACACGCACCCAATCTCGGATGCGCTCGAAGGTGTCACCCATTCGCTCTGCACCCTCGAGTTCGAGGATCATCGCCCGCTCTACGATTGGTGCCTCGAGCATGTCTCGGTCCCCTGTCAACCTCGACAGATCGAATTCAGCCGGCTGAATCTCGAATACACGGTCATGAGCAAGCGCCGTCTCACCGAACTCGTCGCTGAGGGACACGTCGATGGCTGGGGAGATCCGCGGATGCCAACCCTCGCGGGGCTGCGTCGGCGTGGCTACACCCCGGCTGCGATCCGCGACTTCTGTGAACGGGTCGGCATCACCAAGTCCGATAATCTCGTTGAGATGGCCTTACTCGAGAGCGCAATCCGTGACGATCTCGACGCCCACGCACCGCGTCGCATGGCCGTGCTGCGGCCACTGAAGGTGGTGCTAATCAATGATCCGGAGTCGCTCGTCGACTCCATCGAGGCGCGCAATCATCCCAAGGACGACGGGCTTGGCGTGCGCAGCATTCCCTTCTCGCGCGAACTCTATATCGACCAGACGGATTTTGCGGAGAACCCACCGAAAGGCTTCAAACGTCTCGTCCCGGGCGGCGAGGTGCGATTGCGCAACGCCTATGTGATCCGTTGCGAGGAAGTCATCAAGGATGGGCAAGGTCGCATCGTCGCGCTGCATGCCTGGGTCGATCACGACACCCTTGGGCGCGATCCACAGGGACGCAAGGTCAAGGGCGTCATCCACTGGGTCTCGGCCGACCATGCGCGCCGCGCCGAGGTGCGGCTCTACGATCGTCTGTTCAGAACCCCGGTGCCGGGCGCAGGCAACGCAGATTTCCGCGCGGACATCAATCCCGATTCGCTGCGCGTTCTGAACGAAGCACTCGTCGAACCGGCCCTAGCCGACGCGCTCCCGGGTGAGCGCTTTCAGTTCGAGCGGGAGGGTTACTTCGTGGTCGACCCGGACACGAGCGCCGAACGGCCTGTTTTCAACCTCACCGTTGGGCTCAGGGACACCTGGGGCAAGGGGCGCTCATGAGGCGTGAGCCGGGCGATCAGCTCCTTGCCAAGGGCAGTGCCATCCCATGGTATGAGCGGCGTGCAGCGGATCTCGGATTGCGGCTCTACGCCTCGTTCGCCTCCCCAGCGGCGATTCTGCGCGACTTCCGTCGCGATGCGTTGCAGGCACGGACGCTTGCCCACGGGTTATCCGAGGAGCAGGGGCGGCGTCAGATCCAGATCCCGCGCTTACCGGGGATCGAACCCTCGAGCCGACACTGGTCGGTCTATATGACGATCGACCATTTGGTGATGGTCAATACCGCGATCATGGCGCTCATCCATGCGATCTGTTCCGACCATAACCATGGCGCCGAGATCGGTATCGAGGATGTGGTGCCCCATATCGAGGCCGGACCGGATCGGATTCGTGCACTCGAGATCGCGGTCGATCGCTACTCCGATCTCGTCGAACGGCTCGGGACCTTGCGCTCGCGTGAACGACATCCCCATCCCTGGTTTGGCGACTTGAGCGCACGTCAGTGGCATGCCCTAGCCGCCATCCACAACCGGACACACCGTGCACAGATCGAACAGATCATCCGGCGACTCTGAACAGCAGCGCGCGCAGCCATGCGCGAACCGGCTTGCCGGTCAGGACGAAGAGGCGAGGAGATGACAGCGCGAACCCAGGACCTCGAGGCCCTAACGCGGTTATTCCGGGAGCTCAAAGACTGTCGGCGCTGTGAGGGGATGCAGGGTCCCCCCGTGCATGGCGAACCCGTGCTCTCACCCGTCATGATGGTCGGACAAGCGCCCGGCACCCGCGAGATCGAACGTGGCCTGCCTTTTTGCTGGACCGCGGGCAAGACACTCTTCCGCTGGTTCGAGTCGATCGGCATTGATGAGGCCACTTTTCGGCAACGGGTTCTCATGAGTGCGGTGTGCCGCTGTTTCCCCGGCAAGAACCCGAAAGGCGGCGATCGGGTGCCGGACGCCCTGGAGGTGCAGCGCTGCGAGGGATGGTGGCGTGGTGAACTCGAGTTGTCGCGGCCGCGACTTATCATCCCGGTCGGGAAATTGGCGATCGCGCAATTCATGTCGCTGAACCGCTTGAATGATGTCGTCGGCACCCAGTGGGACTACCAATCCCCATCCGGGCTGAGCGCTGATCTCATTCCGCTGCCCCATCCCTCGGGTGCCTCGACCTGGTTCAAGATGGAGCCAGGACGGACGCTCCTGATCCGGGCGCTCGCGCTCATTGAACGCCATCCGGCCTGGCGGGAGGTGAGGCAGAGTGGCTGACGTGATGCCGCGCGCCTGCATCATCCTCGCTGATGCACAAGCGAGGACATCGCGGTTGGCTGCTGCCCCCCGATCGGCTCAGGCTCCAGCCCCTCGGTCGTCGGTATCGGGCGCGGAAGGACGAAACCAGATTGGGTCGAGATGATGACGGCGCAGGAGTTTGTAGAACTCGGTGCGATTACGTCCTGCCAGGCGTGCCGCGGCACTGACCTTGCCTTCGGTCACGCGCAATAGATTCTCGAGGTACTCACGATCCTGGCGTTCGCGGACATCGGCGAGTGACGGAATGATCGTGAGATCATGACGCAAGGCGCGCTGGACCAAGCTGACTGGAACGATGGCGGTGGTGCAGATGGCGGTGGCATGCTCGACGAGATTCTGGAGTTGTCGAACATTGCCGGGCCAGGGCGCGGTCATCATGAACTCGATTGCATCCGGGGCGAACCCCTCGATCTGTCGCTTATTGCGAGCGTTGGCCTGGGTCAGGAACCGATTCGCCAGCAACGGGATATCCTCGCGACGGTCACGTAAAGGTGGGAGATCAATGCGCACGACGTTGAGGCGATAGAAGAGGTCGGCCCTGAACTGCTCCTCTGCCATCGCTTGTTCGAGATCACGATGTGTCGCGGAAATGACGCGAACATCGACGCTCACAGACCGATTCGCGCCCACCGGTCGCACTTCGCCTTCCTGCAAGGCCCGCAAGAGCTTGGCTTGAAAGGTCAGGGGCATGTCGCCGACCTCGTCGAGAAACAGGGTTCCGCCGTCCGCCTCCTCGAAGAGACCCTTGCGATTCTGGGTCGCACCCGTGAACGAGCCCTTGCTGTGGCCAAAGAGTTCCGATTCCAGCAGTGTCTCTGGAATGGCACTGCAGTTGACGGCCACAAAGGGGCCACCTGCGCGGGGGCTTGCGCGATGGATGGCGCGGGCGAGGAGTTCCTTCCCGGTTCCACTCTCGCTTTGAATGAGGATGTTGGTTTCCGTCTCGGCGGCCAGATAGGCTTGGCGCAGGGCCTCTTCCATAACCGCGCTACGGGTGATCAACTCGCTGCGCCACTCCTCGCTGGGTGACGCACTATCCTGGCTGGTGGTGGCGCCCAGTCGTCCGGCCTTCTCGACCAAGGACAAGAGTTGCGAGCCATCGAACGGTTTGGTCAGATAGCCGAAGACGCCACGCTGGGTCGCGTCGACCGCCTCGGGAATACTGCCGTGGGCGGTTAGGATGATGACCGGTAGACCCGGATAGTCACGCCGGATGGAGTCGAAGAGGGCGAGCCCATCCATGCCATCCATTCGCAGATCACTGATCACGAGACTGGGCTGGAAATGCGGCAAGAGGGCGAGCGCCTCTTCACCACAGGTTGCGGTCTTCACCTGATGACGGGCCGCTCTGAGGCGAATCGAGAGCAGCTTTAGGAGATCGGCGTCATCGTCGACAAGGAGAATTTTGAGGGTTTGAGTCACTTGCTGTTGTCGTATGGGAGTTCGAGTTCGGATTGACGTTTACGCTCACGGATCTCGAGTTCGATGGCCTTGAGTTCCTCAAGCTGTGCATTGAGTTCGTCGCGCTCGCGAATGGTCGCGCGTAGGGTGCGGTCACGAGCTTGTCCTTGATGGGCCCGGATCCGTTCGAGTTCGGCTAGGAGTTCGTTACGCTCCTGTTCAATGGCGTCGAGTCGCGCGAGATTCGAGTCACCGCGTTGATCCTTTTGGATGGCGCGCAAGCGTGTTTCAAGGTCGTCGCGCTGCCGGATGGTCAGGCTCAATCTCTGTCGCAGGCCCACTTCACTCTGTAAGCGTTTCGTCATCAGGGAAGCGAGCGCTGTTCCGCCCGGAGTCTGGTCCGGCTGGTCGAGATACTCTTGAAACAGGGTCTTCGCCCGAATCTGATCGGATGGTCTACCGAGATCAGCCATCACGAGCCCCCAGCCCAATAGCTCTGACGGATCATGGGCCTCGAGGTTCGCGGCGCGTTCGCGCAGGGTCTGCTGATCCGCATCGCGCAGGGCTCCGAGCGAAGCGAAGAGCTGATTCAGATCGGCTGTCTCCAGCCTACCCCAGTCCCGCTGCAACCGCTCCGAAAACCAGAAGGATGTTGAGGCGCACCCGGACAGCGCAAGCAACAGACTCACGACCGCCATGAGATGTTTCGCGTCGTGCGCAGCGCGCTGATGGCGTGTCGGGCGGTTCATGATGTGGCCCGGCTTAGGCGCTTGGTGGAGCTCTGGTTGTGAGCATCGAAGGGCGTGGGTTGCCTGGTCAAGCGCAATTGCAGGCAGGCCCCGTGTGTGGACTCGATCACCTTCAGATGCCCCCCGAGAGCACGGGCATATTCGCGCGCGATGAAGAGTCCAAGCCCGCTCCCACGCACGCGTCCCCGCCGCCGCGTCGCGCCCTGGAAGAATCGTTCGAAGACCCGCTCGCGGTCTTCGGAACGGATGCCTGGCCCCATGTCACTGACTTCGATAATGAGGTCGGATCGGTGCCGCTGAGTGCTGATGCGAACCGTGCCGGATGCCGGGCTGAACTTGATGGCATTCGAGAGTAGGTTGTCAATAATGGTACCGAGCCTGTCTTCATCTGACCACAAGGTTTCACCCTGGAGGTCGAGTTCGATGGACAACTCCTTGGCCCGCGCGGGCAGCTTGTGACGCTCGACGATGCGCTCAATCAAGCGATCCAACATGACCCGCCTGCGCGCGATCTCGGTATCCGCATCGATCCCGCCACTGACTTTCAGAAGATTTTCGATCAGCCCCTGTAACTGCAAACTGTTCCCCTGCACGATGTCGAGGATCTCACGTTGTTCCGGCGTGGTCGGACCGACAATCTCCTGAGAGAGCAATTCGGCGCCTTCAACGATGTTGCTCAAGGGGGTCTTAAGTTCGTGTGAAATATGGTGTAGGAAGAAGGTCTTCTGTTCTTCGAGTTCGACCAAACGGACGCGCAGCCAATTCAGTCGCCGACCGAGATCCGTGAGGTCGTGCATTCCCGTGACTTGGATCGGGCGGTCGAATTGACCGGCACCGAGTGCGCGGATTGCCTGATCGAGTTGCCTCATCGGGCGAGCGATCAAGAGGGTGAAGATCGACGTCAGGACCAAGGCGGCGGGGATACTCGCAGACGCTTGCCAGAGGAGCTGTTGTCGGATCTGCGCCACGTCCTCTTGCATCGCCTCGACCTCTTCTGCGACGACCCGCACCGTTTCTCGGAAGATCGCGCGCGCGATCGCTTCGAGTTCCGGGAAGCCATCCAACGCCTCCTGGATGGCGTCGCTGTCCTCGGGGTCGTGCTCGAGGGTCTCAAATTTTTCTAGCGCCCCAACCGCGAGTTGGTCCAGTTGATCGAGCACCGTTGAATCACGACTCAAGCGCTCCATGGCCGCGAGCGTGCCGAGGAATCGCTCACGCTGGCTTTCATAGGACTCGAAGATGATCGGGTCTGACAGGATCTGATACTGACGCGCGTGGCGCTCGACATCGATGATCTCAGTGATGAGATTGCGGCTTGCCTGAGTCGCGTAAACGGCATTGAGAGCGGCTTCTTGACCTTTCGACGAAAGGTGGTTGACTGCGACCCAGGCGGTGGCGAGCGCCATACCGAGCGGTAGCGTGACCACGACGAAGCCGATGAGAAGCAGCTGTACAAGCGAAAAGCCTGTGATGATCTGGCGTCGACCTGTCATGGCAGCGACCGTGAGTGGTGCGCGAGGGGGGACTCGAACCCCCACGGATTACTCCACTGGAACCTAAATCCAGCGCGTCTACCAGTTCCGCCACCCGCGCGAGTACGTTCATTCTACAGCGAATTGGCATCGCTGCACGTGACTCCAGAGGCCCGCGAGCGAAAAAAGCGCGAAAATGAGAACGCTCTCACGCAACGCTCGATCCGCCTCAGAGGGACGGCGCGGATGCCCGGATCGCAGCCGCGAACGGTCCTGATAGGCAAGGTGTGTCCCGACATGCGGCATTATGCGCTCTCATGCCTGACCCAAAATGGGTGAGGATCGCAGTGAATTCCGCCGGAAAAAAAACCGAAGAGGCGTTGCAAAAGCCCCTTCGGCCCGAGACTGGATCTGTCAGTCCCGCTGGTGCGGGACTGACTGGCACGAACGCCTATTCGTTGTTGACGGGCGACTCAGGGTCGAAGAGGTAGGCCATGATGTCCAGGATCTGCTCTTGAGTCAGCAACCCCTTGGCGCCCTGACGGGGCATGCGCGTGCAGGGGAACATGGAGTGCGCGTTATAGATGATCCCGTAGGCAAGCCGGTAAATGGCCTGTGAGACCTCCTCCTCTTCGGATGCGCGCAGCTTGCCATAGTTTCTCAGGCTCGGGCCGATGGTCCCACCCTGCCGGTCACCGGCGAACTCGTGACAGTTGTAGCAGTTCGCTCCCGGGCCGGACCGCTCATGATTGTCGAAGTTAGGCTCGAGCCGGTAACCGAAGCCGGACCAGGCGAGGTCACGCCCTTTCTCCCAGTCTCCCAGCACGATATCACCCTCTGGGTAGACGATCGTGTCCCGCGCCGCTTGGCGGATTGCTTCGGCTTGCTCGGTGGAGGGATTGTTGCGCGTTTCCGTACAGACCATCTGCAGTTCGTCCTGCACCAGCCGATCCCGAGCCGAGCTCTCTTCCTGTACCTGGGCATCGAGCTTGAAGCCATTCGCCTCGAAGATCAGATACTCGGCGAGTTCTTGCGGAGTCATCGCGGTGTAGTCGACATCGGCTGCGATGGCGTAGGTACCGGCGAGCGTCAGGGCCGCAACGGCGGCGGCAACACGGAACTTATTCTCGAACATGGTTCACAATCTCCTAATTCGCGTACTGGCTTAGCGCTTCATATCTGGGATGATGGCTGGCTGGCCACGGGCCAGATCCGTCCAGTACGAGAGGAGAGCGATCGAGAGGTCAGAGCCGGCGACGATCGGGGGATAACGCATCTGCCAGATGCACTCACGCACACGGTGCTGGCTGCTTCGTGCATTGTCCTGTCCGACGCGGAAGGCCGGCCAAGAAATGGCCTTGGTCCACTCCTTGGGGTTGCTCGAATGGGGCAGAACCGAGGCACGAATGCGCTTGCCGGCTTCGCCGTGGCACGCGGCGCAGTTGAAGTCGAAGGGGCCGGCACGACGGTAGAAGACCGCCTCACCCGCATCGCGCATCGCGATCTCCAGCGGGTGATCGAGTGGGTTGTTCCAGGGCATGCCGTTGGATTGCGAAGCGATAAAGGTCTGCAGCTTCATATGGTCGGTATTGGAACCGTGGATGTCCTTGATCTCAGGATCATCGGCGGTGAAGCCCTGCAGGGTCGTCATGCAGTAGATTATACGGTTACCGAGGTCCATCACCTCGCCCGTGTCCTCGAAGTAGCGAGGCAGTTCGACAAAGACCCCCTCCACCACGCCGGGCCCCTTGCCGAAGTCGCACTCCTCGAGCGAGACATTGTTCGGGCCGCGTGGTGTTCTGAAGAGTTCTTCGCCCTCTTCGATCGTCCAGAGTGCCGGGTTATCCGGCATCATCATCAGGTTCTGCTCACTCTGCGTGAGGTAGTACGAACTCGTCGACCCAATGAGCTCTTCGAGGACCTCGGCGGGATCCCCGGAGGGTCCGGAAACAGCAGGGCTGGCCATGACCGCGGCAAGCGGGATGGCGGCGAAAAGCGTTCGCAGCATCAGTGTCTTCCCCTTTGGAGTGATTTGGTTCTAGTGACCCTAGTCCCGACTCTTTAGGTCGGGATCAGCAGGAACGGTAGCATCATCAATGTGTCGGTACAAGCAGTGAAGTCGCCCCGTGAGGCGCCTCATCCGCCGCCACGCGCGCGTGCGCAGCGTGCAGGGATTGCCACGCCGATCACGACCCGCAACAGGTGCGGAGGGGGCCGATGCCGCATGGCGCGCCTGATGCGATCCCGCGGAGCGCGCCTGTTGGAATTCGGACCGCTTATCCGGGCATACTAATCGGGATTCTGGCCCTGATCGTCGTCCGCTCCGCCAGGAAGAGCGGGCGCCCCGCCTGCGTTGATCGCCGGAGTGCCGCAATCGTAAGAAGGGCTTCACACGGGTCAGACGATGATCGCCGCCGGGTTTCACCATGACGTCGGCCTCGATGCCGGCGCTTTCTCGACCACACAGCTGGAGGATGATGACGCCAATGTCTCTGTCAAGACGCGAGTTCATGCGACTCATGGGAATTGCTGGGGCCGCCGGGATGTTCCCCGCCTCGATCTTCGCCGCGAAGCGGATGCCCGCCGATCTCTATGAGGTGCCGAAATTCGGCAACGTGACCCTGTTGCACATCACCGACAGTCACGCCCAGCTCAACCCCATTTATTTCCGCGAACCGAACGTCAACCTCGGCATCGGGCCCATGTTCGGCAAGGCGCCTCATCTCGTCGGCGAGGCGCTGCTGAAACACTTCGGGATCGAACCTGGTGGCATCGAGGCACACGCCTTCACCTTCCTCGACTTCGATGAGGGCGCGCGCCAGTACGGAGCGGTCGGCGGGTACGCCCATCTGAAGACCCTGGTCGATCGTATCCGCGCCGAGCGCGGTGACGGCAACAGCCTGTTGCTCGACGGCGGTGACACCTGGCAAGGCTCGGGCACGGCCTATTGGACGCGCGGACAGGACATGGTCGGCGCCTCGAACCTACTCGGCGTCGACGTCATGACCGGTCACTGGGAGTTCACCTATCTCGACGAGGAGGTCATCAAGAACATCGGCGAGTTCAACGGCGACTTCGTCGCGCAGAATGTCCGGGTCCGCGAAGAGGCCCTCTTCGATTACCGCTTTGAGGATTTCTCCGGTTTCAACGAGGACACGGGTCTCGCCTTTGATCCCTATGTGATCAAGGAACTCGGCGGTGTGAAGGTGGCGGTGATTGGGCAAGCCTTCCCCTACACCCCAATCGCCAACCCCCAGCGCTTCATCCCCGACTGGACCTTCGGCATCCAGGATGCGCGGATGCAGGAGATCGTCGATGAGGTCCGCGAGAACGAAAAGCCCGATCTGGTGGTCGTGATCTCGCACAATGGCATGGACGTCGATTTGAAGATGGCCTCGCGCGTCACCGGCATCGACGTGATCTTCGGCGGCCACACGCACGACGGCGTGCCCGAACCGAGCGTGGTGGAGAACGCCGCGGGCAAGACCCTGGTGACCAATGCCGGATCCAATGGGAAATTCCTCGGCGTCATGGACATGGAGGTGAAGGACGGCAAGCTGCAGGACTTCCGCTACCGCTTGTTGCCGGTCTTCTCGAACCTGATCGAACCCGATCCGGCCATGGTCGATTACATCAATGGCGTGCGCGCGCCCTACCAGGCTCAACTCGAGGAAGAACTCGCGGTCGCCGAGGAAACCCTCTTTCGGCGCGGCAACTTCAACGGCACCTTCGACCAGGTCATCTGTGACGCCCTGCGCAAGGTGAACGATGCCCAGATTAGTCTCTCGCCGGGGTTCCGGTGGGGGACCACGGTCCTGCCGGGGCAGGCGATCACCATGGACCACGTCATGGATCAGACCTGCATCACCTACCCGGAAACCTACCGGCGCGAGATGACCGGTGCCGAACTCAAGCTCATCCTCGAGGACGTCTGCGACAACCTTTTCAACCCGGATCCCTATGTCCAGCAGGGCGGAGACATGGTGCGGGTCGGCGGCCTCGACTATGTTTGTGACCCGACGGCCACCATCGGCAATCGCATCCTCGACATGGCGCTCGATGACGGCACCAAGATCGAACCCGACAAGAGCTATGTGGTCGCGGGTTGGGCCACGGTTGGGAGCCAATCGCCCGGCGAGCCGATCTGGGAGACCGTCGCGACTTATCTGCGTGATGCGAAGACGGTCAAGCTCGAGAAGATCAACACCCCCATCCTGAAGAACGTCGCCGGCAATCCCGGGATCGCGGACTATCCGGGTCTCTAATCCTCGCCGCACCGCCCGCGTCGTCGGGTGAAAGACCAGGGAATCGCTGGGTGGTTGGCCATCAACCCTCAGCGATTCCCGGCCACCGAATCGCGCCAGTCAAACTCCCCAGCAATCCCACCAACGCCGATCCGACCGGCGCGCTGCTGGGGCGGCGTGGCGTTTCCTAATGCTTTTGATAGATAAATAAGTCCGCGCTGTCGTTGACGTCCCGCAGGTCGCGTTCCCACAATCGCGCGCCCTTCGGGCGTCTCCGAGGCGTCATGCGCGCTCGAGTCCGTTCCGAGTGGCGGGGGCTCCTGACCGACCGCGGTCCGACAGCCAACGATTCACACCACCACCACCGAGAAAGAGTCCTCATGCGCCAAGATTCGGTCGACGCCATCACGGCACATCCGCGTTATCAGGAGTTGATCCGCGCCCGCAAGCGTTTCGCCCTGCTCCTGACCGCCATCATGATGTTGATTTACTACGGGCTGATCTTGGTCATCGCCTTTGCCCCCGACTGGTTGGGCGTACCCGTCGCGCCCGGCATGACCATGACGGTTGGGATCCCGATCGGCATCCTCGTCATCCTTAGCGCCTTCATCCTGACGGGGATCTACGTGGCGCGGGCGAACGGTCAATTCGACCGCCTGACCAAAGAGATCCAGGAGGAATTCGAATGAACCGTTTGTCGAGTTGGGGCATTCTCGCCGCCCTCCTGGTCCCGTTCGGATTGGCGGCCGCCCCCGCCTTAACCGGCGCGGTCGAACAGCGCAGCGTCAATATGACGGCCATCATCATGTTCCTGGTCTTCGTGGTCGCCACCCTCGGCATCACCTACTGGGCCTCGAAACGCACCCGTACCACCAAGGATTTCTACACCGCGGGCGGTGGCATTACCGGCATGCAGAATGGCCTTGCGATCGCGGGCGACTTCATGTCAGCCGCTTCCTTCCTCGGGATTTCCGGTCTCGTTTTCGCCTCGGGTTATGACGGGCTCATCTACTCGATCGGCTTCCTGGTCGGATGGCCGATCATCATGTTCTTGATCGCCGAGCAGATTCGGAACCTCGGGAAATTCACCTTCGCCGATGTCACCTCCTATCGCTTCGGACAAACCCAGATCCGCACCGTCGCGGCCATTTCCTCCCTGGTGGTGGTGGCCTTCTATTTGATTGCCCAGATGGTGGGTGCCGGTAAGCTGATCCAGCTCCTGTTCGGCCTCGAATACTGGCTTGCCGTGGTTGCCGTCGGGCTCTTGATGATGACCTATGTCATCTTCGGTGGGATGACCGCGACGACCTGGGTGCAGATCATCAAGGCCGTGCTCCTGCTCTCCGGCGCCACCTTCATGGCCGTCGCGGCGCTCTCCTACTTTAATTTCTCGCCCGAACAGATGTTCCAACAGGCGGTCGAGATTCATCCCGGAGGCGCGGCCATCATGGAGCCGGGGTCCCTGGTGAAAGACCCGATCAATGCCATCTCCCTGGGTCTGGCCTTGATGTTTGGCACCGCCGGTCTGCCGCATATCCTGATGCGCTTCTTTACCGTGCCGAATGCCAAGGAGGCGCGTAAATCGGTCTTCTACGCCACCGGATTCATCGGTTATTTCTACATTTTGACCTTCATCATTGGCTTCTCGGCCATCGTGTTGCTTGCGCAGAATCCCCAGTTCTACAAGCCCGAGGCGCTCAATGCCGACGGGAAGGTGATGCTTGATCAACTGGTCTCTGGTTTGGCGGGCGGTACCAACATGGTGGCCATCAATCTGGCCGAGGCGGTGGGCGGAAACCTCTTCCTTGGCTTCATCTCGGCCGTCGCCTTCGCGACCATCCTCGCTGTCGTCGCGGGTCTCACCCTGGCGGGCGCCTCGGCGATCTCGCATGACCTTTATGCCAGTGTCATCGCCAAGGGACGCAGCAACGAGGCGACCGAGATCAAGGTCTCGCGCATCGCGACCTTCGTCCTAGGCATGGTGGCGATCGCGCTCGGGATCGCCTTTGAGAGTCAGAACGTCGCCTTCATGGTCGGTCTCGCCTTCGCGATTGCCGCGAGCGCGAACTTCCCCGTGCTGGCCGCTTCGATTTTCTGGGGGAAGATGACCACGCGTGGTGCCTTCTATGGCGGCTTCGCGGGACTCATCAGCGCGGTGGTCCTGACCATCCTCTCGAAGGCCGTTTGGGGTGACGTCCTGGGCTTCACCGGGGTCAACGCCGAGGGCCAAGTGGTGCCGGTTGGACTCATCCCGCTCGACAATCCGGCGATCATCTCCATCCCCTTCGCCTTCTTCTGCATCTGGCTGTTCTCGGTACTGGATCAGTCCGAGCGGGCGAAGCTGGAGCGCGCCGCCTACTTCGCACAGCGCGTGCGTTGCGAAACGGGCATTGGTGCCGAAGGTGCGGTTGCGCACTGAGTGAGGAGACCGGTGCGCTGCAAGACCGGGCGCACCACCTGAAAGGGGCGTGGGCGCGTTCGCGCCCGCGCACTCCGTGAGCGTCAGGTCGCCCGCGCGGGGATGGTTGTTTTATCACGATGCGTCACCGATCTAGGTGTGCAACGCCGGCGAACCGCATGGATTCCAGACGTGAGATCGCTGCGAGCGGGCCCCCGGAACCCGGCGATCTTCACCCTGCCGCGGTGACGCGCGCGAACGAGCGAACAGAGATGCCCCCCATCTATCTTGACACCGCTGCCAGTACGTCCGTTGATCCTGATGTCATTGAGGTCATGATCGAGGCGCTGCGTGAGTGTCCTGGCAATGCCTCGTCGACGACGCATGCTTTCGGGCAGGATGCCGCACGGCGGGTTGCGCAGGCACGTGCGGCCATCGCCACGGAATTCGGCTGCGAGCCCGACGAAGTGATCTTCACTGCGGGCGCGACCGAGTCGAATAACCTCGCCTTGCGCGGCATCGTTGGGGCCTACCCTGATCAGGGCCGGCATCTGGTGACCTCCGCGATCGAACACAAGGCGGTCCTCGCCTGTTGCCATGACCTCGAATGCGATGGCATCGACATCAGCCTGGTTGCCCCCCAGCGCGCGGGCTGGGTGACCCCCGAATCGATCCTCGCGGCCCTGCGCCCAGACACTCTGCTGGTCTCCCTCATCCATGTGAACAATGAGACCGGCGTGATCCAGCCGATTGCCGAGGTGGCCGCCGCGCTCGCCGAGCAGGGCGTGCTCTTCCATGTCGATGCGGCCCAGAGCGCCGGTAAATTCAAGATCGATCTCGCCGCACTCCCGATTGATCTCCTCTCGGTGTCGGCCCACAAATTTCATGGTCCCAAGGGCGTCGGCTGTCTCCTGGTCCGTGACCGCAAACGGTTGCGACTGCGCCCCATCCTGTCCGGTGGCAGCCAAGAGTTCGGATTGCGCCCCGGCACCCTAGCGACCCATCAGATCCTCGGCCTGAGCACCGCGCTGACCAAGAGCGCCGCCCAGCGTGATGCCGATCTCGCCCGGGTGTCCGCGCTCAAGGCACGCTTCATCGCGCGTTTGAGCCGCGGCCCGTCCTATCAGATCAATGGCGATCCGGCCCGGACCTCGCCCTATATCCTCAATCTGGCTTTCGATGGCGTCGCGAGCGACGCACTGATCAACCAAGTGTCCGATCATCTCGCCATCGGCTCTGGCTCAGCCTGCACCTCCGGCACCATCGAGCCCTCGCATGTGCTGCGGGCCATGGGGGGCGAGGACGATCGACTCTATGGCGCGGTGCGCATCAGCTTCGACCGGGACCACCGCGACGCGGAGATCGATCATGCCGCCGATCGCTTGATGGACGCCGCGGCGCGTATCCTGGCGCTCAGCGCGTTGGAATCAAACACCTGATCCGCGCCGGGCGCGAGCCGATTCGCACCATCGGAACACCCCGTTTCAGCCGCGCCTGCTCCTCGTTGGCGAATCAGAGACCGCACCCGGCTTCGCTCATAGACCCTGTCATCGAATCGGCGAGCATGCACAAAAATTCTTGTTGTTCGCCAGCCTGGCGGAAGATGCGCTCTCATCAGGACAAGAAACGACTCCATCACCCATCACTGCGCGGATGTCGAAGCGGTCTGGGCGGGTTTGGAGACGAGTTGCGCCAACAGCAGCCCGTCCTGCTGAGTGAGCTGGTGCTCGCCTGGGACCACCTGGGCGCTGGCGCGACCCCGCAGCGCGGGTACTAGGCGAAGGTCCTGGCTGGGGGCTGGCACGACCTGGTCTCCCGGCATCCCGAACGCGGCTCCACGCACCACGGCGACGTAAGCGATCTCTGGGTGCTGGCTGCCGTTCAGCCAGTACAGCAGATTGCCAGGCACGGGTGGCGAGAGGTCCATGAGGACGCCACGCGATAACTGTACGGTCCGATAGACGTCCTCTCCCACCTGGCGTTTCACGACCCAGCGTTTGATCCCGCCGAATAGCCCGCCGTCGTTGGTGGCATCGAGCGCCTGCGCGGCGCGGTCGGTGCCCAGATTTGGGGCGGCGATCGTGATCAGCCGGGTGACCGTTCCCGCACCGTAGTTGATCAGCGCGAGGCGGGCCACGACCCCTCCGGCCGAATGTCCGATGAGGTCAATCGTATCGCTCGGATGCTGTTGCGCGATGGCGTTCAGCATCCCGCCGAGATAGCTCGACTGCACCATCAGCGGGGCGGTGGAGGGCAGGTTGACCCGGTAAATCGCAAATTCCCCGGCAGGACGACCTGCCGGCTCCAGCCGCACACCAGAAGGCGTGGACTGCCAGTCGCCGGCGAAGCGCCAGCCGGCCTGCTCCAGCACCGGCAACACCCCGCTGTGCTGCCAGGATGCAGCATCTCCGAGATATCCATGCACCAGCACCAGAATTCGACCGGCACTGGCGGGGCTAGCACAGACCAGCCCGAGCGCGCAACACAGGGCCAGCCAAGAGCGATTGCGCCAGCGTTTCATGCTTTGTTCCTCATGGTTGAGCAGGCGGCCGACGCCTGCAATCGCGATCCTGATCCAGAGTGGCGGGTCGATTCCGGCATTGACTCCTCACACGATTGGCCTTGATGACGTTCCCGTCGACCCAGATCCCGTCGGGAAACAACTGTGAGAGCAAACCGACCCGTCCCACCGCGATGAAGTCGGATAGGACAGAAGTATCGGTGAGAATCAGAAGGTCGCTGGGACAAAAAGCGGACACTCAAATCATTGGGGCGGATACGCTGGAAATCTCTCGGATACGCAAGCTCCATGAAGTCTCCACGCAGGATCTCGCCGGGGGTAACCGGCGCATCAAATCCGCGCCGTCGGCCACGTCGGAGAAGTCGATTTCGTCCAAGTGCTCTCTTTTGATCGTCACGGGTCTTTGGGTGCGCTCGATGTTGGAAAATAAGCCGGCTTCAGTGGGAGTCGGTCACCTCGACGTCATAGGCGTCGTGCTCCTCCCATCGAAAACAGATGCGCCATTGGTTGTTGATGCGAAGGCTCCACTGACCATCACGATCGCCGCGAAGCTGTTCCAAGCGGTTGGAAGGCGGCACGCCCTCGGCTTGTTTCCGCGATCGATGTTCGCAAGCAGCCGAAGGACTAAACCGCTCGCGCGGGAGGGGCGCGGGGATCGGATCTTGGAGCAAAAAGGCGGCGGACTAGCGGCCTATGGCGCAGGGCTGCGTGCCTCGGAGGTGGTGTCGCTTTTCGTCGATGCTTGCACGTTTCATTGATCCGCCTCAGTCGGCATGCTTGGTCAAGACAGACGCTTCGTATACCATCGGCCGTTTTGGACAAGTCCCACGGGTCCAGCCTGTTGACATGGGCAGACCGGTTGACCTGGATTGAGTGGAGTGGGGCGGTGACGTCGGAGGGGGTGTCGACAGATGAGGATCAATCGCGCGCGCGCGACCTTCGGGCGCCATGAGACTTTTCCTCTGCGCTACGGCTGGCTGCCGAAGGGGTTCGAGGCGATCGGGCAGGACCCCGAGATCTTCACCAAGCCGGAAGAGGCGATGATCACCCTCGGCGTTGGTCGCAACATGGTCAACGCGATTCAATATTGGCTGCAGGTCACCGGGCTGGTCACCTTCGACGCTGGCCAAGCTCAACCCACCGCACTCGGAACCGCGCTTCTCGGCGCGCAGGCCGACCCCTATCTCGAAGACGACGCCACGCTCTGGATTCTGCATTGGCTGATCGCCTCCAATGCCGAAGCCGCGACCGGCTTTTTCTGGTTCTTCAACCGCTTCGCCATGCCACGCTTTCGCGATGCCGAGGTGCTGCACGCGCTGGAGGAATTTTCGGCGCAAGAGCTGAAGGCGAACCGGTCGCTGAGCACGTTGAAATCCGACGTCTCGACGCTGCTGCGCATGTACGCCGCCGAACCGGGCCGCGGCGACGAGCATCTTGACTCACCCTTCGCGCAGTTCGGGCTGATCGAGCCTGATCCAGGCGCCGGTTTTCGCAGCCTGCGCACCCCGCGCGCGACCCTGCCACCAGTGGCGCTTCAGTTTGCCATTGCTCAACGTCTGAACGCCGAATCCGGTCAAGCGACCGCGCTGCCGGTGCGTGTTCTCCTCTACAGCGATGCCGGCTGGGCCGCGCCCGGTGCCGTATTCCGTCTCACCGAGGATGGCTTGATGCATGGCCTCGCGCGTCTCATCGAACAGGATCCCCAACGCTACGTCCTGCGCGACACCGCCGGGCTGCATCAACTCTATCTGCGTGGTGGGCCGCCTGATCCCGTGGACATCCTCGCCGCACACTATCGGGGGCGGACTGCCTCCACGACGCTCGCGAATCGCCGGACGGCCGCGTGAGTACACTCGAACGTGACATTCGCATTCGCGCCGTTTACACGCGCTCGATCAACCTCACCCGCGATGCCGACGCGGCCGACCTCATCCGCTCCTACGTCCCCACCTCCCGCGCCCTGGAAGCCTTGGAACGCCTTGCCGATGGCCTTGGTGACGGCTCTCAGCAGCGGGCCTTTGCGATCATCGGCCCCTACGGCACCGGCAAGTCCACCTTCGCGCTCTTTGCCGCGGCCCTCTTATGCGCCGCCGATGACCCACGGCACCAGGCCGCGCTCGAGGTGCTCAAACCGAGCACGCCGGCGCTGGCCGAACGGTTTCGCCAGAACGTGCGCAGTGGTCGTGGGGTCCTGCGCGTCGCCCTGAACGGGGTCCCGGACTCGCTCGTCCGTCAGTTCATGCTCGCCCTGGCGATCGCCGTCGAGCAGGCCGAGCTTCCCGCTGGGCTCGTCGATGAGATCCTTGCCGCCGCGCAACCCGGAACGCCGATGGATCAGGTGCTCTGTCTGGTGCAGCGGGCTCAACGCGCCTGGAAGCATGCCGGTGGGACCGGGGTGTTGATCGAGATCGATGAACTGGGCCAGTTCCTCGAGTACGAGTCCTACCATCTCCAGCACCGCGAGCTGCACCTGCTGCAACTGATCGCCGAACATGCGCAACAGGCCGAGACCGAACGCGGACTCGTCCCGGTGCATCTGCTGGTCTTGCTGCACCAAGCCTTCGAGCATTACAGCCAACGGCTCGGCAAACAGTTACGCGACGAATGGCACAAGGTGCAGGGACGCTTCGAGTCGCTTGCCTTCCTCGAACCCGCCGAGCAGTCCTTGCGGGTCGTCGCGGCCGCCTTCGAGCGGGATGGCCCCTTGCCGGCCAGCCTCATGACACAACTCGATCAGCTCACCGCCGCGCTCGCGGCGGCCGGCGCATTGCCGGTTGGGCTTGAGGAGGCACCCGCACGGGCGCTCTTCGAACGTTGCTATCCGCTCCACCCCATCACCCTGCTGATCCTTCCAACCCTCTGCCAGAAGGTCGCCCAGAATGAGCGCACGCTCTTCTCCTATCTCGGCAGCGCCGAGCCCTTCGGGCTACACGAGCGTCTGGCACGGCTGCGCATGGGCGAGTGGATCGGTCCCTGGGAGCTTTACGATTATTTCATCCTCAACCAATCCGGCAGCGTCTCCGACCCCCTAACCTATCATCGCTGGTTCGAGGTCATCACCGCGCTCGAGCGCTTCGACAGCGCGCCCGATGACCCAGCGGTCGATCTGCTCAAGACCATTGGTCTGCTCAACCTGATCGGTGCCCAGCGCGGACTCAAGGCCAGCGAGCCGCTGCTGAGCCTGCTGTTCGGCGATCAGCTCGACGCCCTGCGCGCCCGTCTCGAAGCCGTCTCGACCATTCATTTCCGCAGCTACAGCAAAGAGCTGCGTGTCTGGCAGGGGAGCGACTTCGATCTGAGCGCGGCCTTGCGCGAGGCCACCGCCGAACAGGCCCAACGGGCCCTGGTCGAGATCCTCGAAACCCTCGCCCCGCTCAAACCCCTGGTCGCGCGACGGGTCACCATCGAGAGCGGCACCCTGCGCGCCTTCCATCCACGCTTCACCGCGGCCGTGCGCTGGCCACCCAAAGCTGCCGGCGCGACCCTGACCAGTGCCGGGGTGGCGCTGCAGGAGCCGCAACCGCTGCAGCTCTGGATCTATCTCGCCGAGGCCGAGGAACAGCCCACCCTCGAGGGCGCGCCGCCGCGCAGTGTGATCGCGGTTTGTCACTTCACTGAACGTCTGCGCGAGGCCGTCGCCGAATGGATGGCCCTGCAAGAGCTGCCCCATCGACACGCCGCGCTGCATCACGACCCGGTCGCGCAACGCGAGCATCGCGCCTGGCTCACCAACGCCGAACTCGAGACCACCGCGCTCATTCGCGGTCTGCTCGAAGAACCCCAAGCGCTGCGCTGGTACTGGACCAGTCTGGAACGATCGCCCCGGGAGCGCCCCGTGCGCGATCGTCGCGACCTGCAAGAAAAACTCTCGGCCTGGGTCGAACACATTGGCTATCCGAACGCGCCGCACCTGCGCAACGAACTGATCAACCGCGACCAACCCTCGCCCAGTGCCAATCTCGGGCGCAAACGTCTGCTCGTGGCCATGCTCGAGGCGCCCACGCAGCCTGGACTCGGGATCAACAAGACCCCAGCCGAGAAAAGCCTCTATCTCTCACTGCTCCAACAAAGCGGACTGCACCGGCCGCGCGAGGGCACCGCGCTCTACGCCATCCAGCCGCCGCCTGCCGCGGACCCCTGCCGCCTGCGCCCCCTGTGGGACGCGATCACTGAGTCACTCGGCGGGGCCGGCGATCGCCAGGTCACGCTGCCCGAACTCTACGCCCGGCTGCGGCGCCCGCCCTTCGGCGCCAAGCTCGGACCCTTGCCGGTGCTGATCGTCGCCTATCTGCAAGCGCATCGCCGCGAGGTGGCGCTCTATCAGGAAGGCGCCTTCTGCGAAGCGCTCACCGTCGAGCAGGCCGAACTGCTGTGCCGTCGCCCGGAACTCTTCGCCCTCGAGCGGTTCGATCTCGGCGGGGTGCGCGGGGCACTCTTCGAACGCTACATCACCGACATCGTCGGGCGGATCGGCGCCCAGGCCACCTTGCTCGACGTGGTCCGCCCGTTGGTGCGCTTCATCTCCGGATTGCCCGAGTACGCCCAGCAGACCAAGGCACTGAGCGCGCCGGCATGCGCGGTGCGCGATGCCTTCCACAGCGCGCGCAGCCCCGGCACCTTACTTTTCGATGCCCTGCCGCGTGCCTGCTCGACCCCGATCGACGACTTCACGGCGGCCGACGAGGCGCAGGTCGAGACCTTCGTCCAACGCCTGCGGACCGCTCTGCAGGAGTTGAAGAGCGCCTACCCGAACCTGCTCATCCACTGGCAGGGCGAACTCGCCCGCACCCTGCTCGGCGCCCCGCTGGCCGATCTCGCCGCGCTACGTCTCGCCGTGCGCGAGCGCTATCGGGGACTCGATCGTCTCACTCCCGACCGCATGGGGCTCGGTGCTTTGATCCGGCGACTCTGCGACACCGCCCACGCCAGCGATGAGGCCTGGCTTGAATCGGTCGCGACCCTGCTGGGCAAGATGCCGCCAGCGAAGTGGCGCGAGGAGACCCGCCGACTCGCTGAACTGCGGCTGCGCGATCTCGCCGAACAAATGCGTGATCTCGAACGATTGCGTCTTGGGGCGGTCGAGCAGGGAGACGGCGCGCTGCCGTCCCGCGATGGCGAGCCCGTGCTGATGAAGACGGTGGATGGCCAGCGGGGCGAGATCAGTCGTGTGATCCATCTCTCGACGGCGCAACGCGCCGCGGCCAATGAACGCGCTGAGCGCATCGCCGCGACCCTCACCGAGGTCCCCGAGGTCGACCGGCTTGCCGTCCTCGCGCTCTTGTGGGAGCGCTTCGCCCAGACGGACGCAACAGGAGAATCCAACCTTGACTGATCAACACGCCCCCAAACCCGTGCGCCATCTGCTTGGTCTGTCCGGTGGCAAGGACAGCTCCGCACTCGCCATCTATCTGCGCGACAAGATTCCAGAGATGGAGTACTTCTTCGCC
This sequence comes from Thiocapsa imhoffii, assembly GCF_016583985.1. GTDB lineage: Bacteria > Pseudomonadota > Gammaproteobacteria > Chromatiales > Chromatiaceae > Thiocapsa > Thiocapsa imhoffii. The sequence continues at coordinate 106,538 of NZ_NRSD01000007.1, forward strand.
GATACCGGCGCTGAGTTGCCCGAGACGCTCGAATATATCGATCTGCTGGAGGATTATCTGGGGAAGCCGATTGCGCGGTTGAATGCGGCGAAAAGTTTTGAGTATTACCTGAAGCTGAATGGCAATTTTCTTCCAACAGCTCGCACTCGTTGGTGTACACCTGAGCTGAAGATCCGACCATTTGAGCAGTATGTTGGTGACGATCAGGCGATCACCTATGTCGGAATCCGTGCTGATGAACCTCACCGCAAAGGTTATTTGTCCACAAAACCGAATATCTCTGCTCGCTATCCTTTCATCGAGGATGGAATCAAGAAAGAGGATGTATTTGAGATACTAAAATCGTCCGGTTTGGGTGTTCCGAAATATTACGAATGGAGAAGTCGGTCAGGGTGCTATTTCTGCTTCTTTCAGCGTAAAGACGAATGGGTGGGATTATCGGAAAAACACCCTGAATTATTTGAAAAAGCCAAAGCCTACGAACAGTTTCACCGCGAAGCTGGTCGCGATCATACTTGGTCACCTGGAGAAGATCTTGAGGAGCTGGTCGCGCGGGCTGATGATATCCGTGCTAAGGCGGCATTACAGCAAGAGAAAGAGGCCGCTAGGCCGAAAAAGAAACTATTGGATCAATTTGGATCAGATGATGATTTAGACGAAGGTTGTCTAGTTTGCTTTAAGTAAAATGAATAGATCAGAGATTCGATCTGCCTTCAATCGGGTACGCCTAGGTCGCTCTATCAATGCGACGGCTCTCAACAAGCCAATTTTGTTGCTTATGGCGCTGGCTCGCTGTCGGGATAATAAACCACGATTAGCGCTTTTGCGCGAATATGAGGAAATGCTAAAAACGATTGAGGGGTTGCCGCCAAGAATCAATTTAATTTATCCATTTGGCCGGCTCGTGAAAGATGAGATCTGGGAGCTTGAGCAGGAAGATGTTTTGACGAAAAACGCTTCCGGTGAATTATCTAAGAAAGAAGTTTACGGTCGTGCTGTTCGCGCCGGTCTTATCAAAGAAATTGACTACACGCTTCGTATCGATAAACATCTGTTATCTGAGTTGGCGAAAGATATCGCGATCCGTTACGTGCCAATTCAATATCAAGCTGGTATTTTTGACAGCCTTGGCTTTGATTTCGAACTGTCAGTCAAAGAGCAACAAAAAACTCAATTTTTTCGGAAACAGGCCATCGTAAGTCAGAACTCTCCATCAGCGAAAACGCGAGTGTTAAGTCACATGGATCATGAAAAGCAGAACTCGTTCATCGCATATCTGAATTCTCTTCACAATGTGGGTGCTTCAGGCGCGAATGCTTTGGCGGAGAGTCAAGCGCTTAACAGCTATTTTGGGGAACTCTACGAGCCATTCCCGATCGTTGATCAGATCTACGATTTCTTAATCGGCGACAAAGATCAAATTGTCATACTGACAGGTCATGCGGGAGATGGGAAATCAACAGTCGCTTTGGATTTGTTGAAACGACTCAAGCAAATTCCCAATAATGATATCTTGAAAACGGCTCTGAATGAACGTGAGTCAGTCACGCACCCACATGACCCTTTGCGATCGATTTCGATTGTCAAAGACATGAGTGAGCTGAACGCGGATCTTCGCCTTCAATGGCTGGAAGAGAGCTTTTCTGGAACCGGCTCTTGGCTCATCGTCAGTAACACAGGTCCACTTCTTAACAGTCTTTCGAAATATGCAAAGAACCGTCATGTTCCAGGAAATATTTCCAGCAAGATTTTAGAACTTCTCAATCTGAGCTATTCAGAAGGTGATCTCAAGCCGCACACTCTGGATTTATTCGAGAAAAATCTATTGATCCTGAATATGACAAGGCTCGATAACGTTGCCTTGGGTGCGCGCGTCTTCTCTCGAATGGTCAATCATAGTGGCTGGGCTCAATGTGCCGGATGCCCAGTCATTTCAGCCTGTCCAATCGCACTCAATCGACTTGCGCTATCTGAGTCAGGAAGTATTGGGATAGTGCGAGTCCGTTGGGTCTATCAACTTCTCAATGCCTATGAGCAGCGCCTGACTTTGCGGCAAATGATCGCACATCTGGCGTATTCACTTACAGGTGGTATGAGCTGTTCCGAGGCAAAACAACTAGTTACTGATTCTGCCTTAGAAGGCGTCGATCGAGGAACCGATGGACTAGAGCGGATCATTTTTAGTGAGGCATTTTTTGGTTATCAAGCAGGTGTGCCCAGCAGTATAGGTGGAAACCTCAGGGCTGTAGAGTTGGTTCGGCGGCAGGTATTTGGTTCTCCTGTCAGTGTCGATTTCGAGCGTCAACTTGCAAATAATGAAGGCAGTTGCTGGATGGTCTTGCCTGAAGCCTTGAAGCACATCGCGCAAAGATGGGCTGAACGAGCGAGCGAAGCGGCTGGAACCCGATGGAGGTTTGCCCAACGTCGGATGCTCTATCTATTTGGCAAGCCATCAGTGTCCGGTACCACATCGGCATCAGTTTTTTGTGATGCGTTTCTGCAGTCACCGAGACTACAGGATTTTGATAGCTGGAGTATACAGGGCTCTATGTCACTGAGTCCAATCGAGCAGAGGCGATTGGTCAAGTCATGTTTGCGAGTGCTGCTCGAGGTATTTTCCGGTTTTAGCTCAGGTCAGTTTCAAGCGGATCATGATCGCCTATTCCTAACGCTTAGGAGACCTGATCGAGCAGTTGTACAACCAACGCAACTCGTTATGGCTAACCTGCCTTTTGACGATTTCCACTTAGAGTACGATGCATCAAAGCGATTGCCGCTTCTTCGCTATCGTGACTCAACTATAGCTCTTAACCTCACGTTACCCCTCTTGGATTTTATCGAGCGGCGTAACTCTGGTGACCTTGGCTCTGAACTCTCTGAAATTCATTTGGCTCAATTAGAGTGGTTCCGGGCAGAATTATTGCGAATGAATAAAGGCCATATGAGTATGGCAGAGATCACTCTGCTGAAGGCTAACATCACTGGCGAAGTTTATCTGCGGAGATACCATCTAGACTCTCATCATCAGACATTGGAGTTAGATTAATGCCAGGATCTGAAATGGATACGATCGAAGATCGTTTAGTATTCAAACGCTACCCAAAAGAAGCCGAAGTCACTTCTTCCCAAGATCCAGGAAAGAAAGCTGATCTCAAGAATCCTGCGATTCGTTTGTACGGGCGGCGATTTTACAAGGACCAAACGCCAGTTGAGTATTTATCTGAATTTCTGATGGTCTTTGCGTCACCGAAAACAGAAGATGGTGAAGGCGTATTCCAGTTTAATCTTTATTTAGACCAAGTTTCAGAGCCTTGCTATTGGCCCGAAAATCGCATTGCACTCAAGCTCTTTACATTTTTTCCTACGTCTAAGCTGGAAACGCGCCACCAGATACACCGAAGTGAGTATCTGAACGCAATTGATATACTCAAGTCCAAGATTATTGGTAGTCAAGAGCAAAAAGATGAAGCTGTCCGCTTGATTCAGAGTCTTTTTTCTGGTTTTGTCGGTGTTGCCAAAGATAGAACTTGGGTTACCTGCACATTTCTGCCTGCTGCAGCCGGACTATTATCACGAGAGGTGACCTGGCAGCATCCCTATGCGATCAAGGAAAAGCATGGGCCGATTACGGACTGGGATACAGCATCAAAATATTTTGATAGCAATACGAGAAATTTTCTAGGACGTGGTGGTGAGCTATTGTATCTGCAGCTCGCAAGCCTTTTTTCAAGACCGATCAGTCCAAGTCTAGGCAGAGTACTCGAGCGTGATGAATATGAACACCTTGCGGAAATAACGTTGCAGGATCGGCGTAAGCGATTAGAGTCAGCTTTGAAATTTATTCTGGAGGACGCTGTTGCGCAGTTAGATCAATTGTCGAGCTTTATCGAAACGACACTTGATCATTACGAAACAGATAAAATCAAAAAACCATCTTATTTGGCATGGGTTCCAGTTGCAACAGAAACTGAAGCATTTTTGTTTGCTTCGGAGATGTTGAACATCTGTGAGTCTCGGCTCAGCTCTCTCGAAAAGCTTGATTTGATCAGAACGCTTTGTCTAATTCAGGTCATGCGGAGTCTCTGTTTTCAGGCTCGCCGAATTGACAAGATTGCAAGTAATACGGTTGGCTTTGTTGGTCATTATGCTTGGATTGTGGCTGACCCAGAGTTGGCACCCGGTGAGCCTGGGCGTCGATTAGCTGAAGAATCTTATTCCGAAATCGAGGCAATTCTGTTTAGAGCACTGCGTTCTCCGCTACTTTATGTTAATGGTAAGCCACTGAAAGAAAGGGATTTATCGAATGGTGATGACAATTGCTTCCGAATGTTTAGGAAATTTGGCAAGGAAATAGGAATGGTCATCCCGCGAAATGGGCGTGGGCAACGTTTTGTACTGAATGCACAATTGGTACGGTTATTGGTCGCATCACTCCTGCGACCCGGTGAAAGAGTCCGATTATCTGATTTTTATCAACGTGCATTTTCACATTTTGGGTTAGCACTTGGTGGCGAACCGATGGTGATCGCTCGTGAGTGGTCGGCGCATGGTGCTCAGAGTGATGAGAAACATTATTCAGCGGATATCAGTACGGATTGGATCGAAGAAACGCTCCAACAAGGCGGTTTCCTCATCGAACTGTCGGATGCGGTCTCCATTGTTCACAACCCCGACGGCAATAGCGGAGGTGGCTGATGAATCTCTTCGTTGCGAGTCTCGCGGATGATCTCGTCACCGAATGGGATCGGGTGCTTGGCGAACAGGATGGCCCAAAGGAAGCGCGCTTCATCATTCAAAGCCTCTCACCCCTCAATGCCTTCGACCTGTTCGCGGCGCTCGAGAACCATCGCGGGACCTGGAGCGCTCGCGCGCGGATCGAAAGTCATTTCAAGGTCGCGACCAATCTTTGGGAGGACTGGCGCCGCGGTCATAGCCAAGCCGAACTGCTCGCCGAGATGAACGCACGCGGCGCCCCACGACTAGACGAACCGCAGGGCTGGATCGACCTTGGGGATCAACTCACCTGGTACCGCAATCGCACACGCACACCCCAGGCCGACGGCTTGGTGATCGTGCTGCTCGGTCTCAATCACGCCTCGGATCAGGGCGGGCTGGCCAACTTTCACATCCTGGACGAGTCGCGCTTGTGGCAGCGCATGGAGCGGGGGTTCGCAAGCTGGATCGAGCGCATCGATCAGCACTACGGGCTCTCGGCCAGCACGACGGAGAAAGAACGCTTCGACGCCATCTTGCAGGACCTCTTTCAGACCCGACCCCTCCAGCTCGAACGCCTGTCCGGGTTTCTGCAGCATCAGGTGCTCGGTGATGGGGATGGCATCGATGCCTTCTCCGATGTGATCGAACTCTTCTATGCCAAGCTGTCGTTTTGGGAGATCCCGCCCTTCTTCGGCCTTCGGCCAGACCGCAAGAATGCAGGTCTTCTCAAGGAAGCAGCGACCTTCATCTCGCACCAACGCTTCAAGACCAAAGGCGAGCAGAAGAAGGCGTGGGAGAAGATCGAACAGGCGCTCGAGCAGGACCAACTCGACCTACCCAACACGCTCGATGACCTTCCCCTCTACGACAGTCCCAAGGCCTATGCCGAGACCTTGCGGGCCTTCATCCAGGAGGCCGACAGTCAGGCCCGGGCACGACTTTTACAGACCGACCTCGCGCCGGTGTTGCGTCTGCTGAAGTTGAAAACCAAGGACACGGAAAAGGGCGTGTCCCGGACCCCGGTTCGTCTCCAGGGCCTGAGTCTGGAGTCCGTACTTCGGGCGATTTGGCTCACGCTCCTGGCCTATCGCAAACGCGATGGCAACAGGGCGCTGATGGAGTCCTTGCGCGAAGTCCACATCGAACTGGTCGACTTCAAACACGATCTGCAGGCGGACGAGGAGGCCGGACTCGGCCGGGACACGCAGGCGCGGGAATTACTCCACGGCTGTCTCGGTGGACTCCCGGAGGTGCTCGAACAGATCGATTGGCGCCTGCCGATCGATGCGGACCAGATGGCGCATCCACGTGATGACTGGGAGCAGTCCATTCCGGTGACTTTGGATCTCGATCTCGAGGCCTTGAGCTACGGCACCAATCGCGGACGTCCACATCTGCATTTTAAGGTCGTCTTGATCGACGAGGAGGGCGGGGTCGCGCTCACTCGTCCGTATCACTGGTCACTCGGCCCCACCCAGCCGGAGCGGGTGCGGCGTCAATGCGCGCGCACGGTGCTCGAACGCTGGAATGCGCTGCCCAATCCCGAACGGGTCTTGCCGGCCTTTCAGATCCCCGCGGTGGTGATGACGGCGCTCTATTACGCCGCTGACACGGACGAGGCCAACCGGCTGGTCAGCCTGGCATTGAACGAATTGGAGGTGGTGGATCTCCTAGCGGGGCTGACGCCGGACCTCTTCGATCGGCAACTTTGGGATGGGGTGATTGCCCTCGCGGCGGCCTATCGCGCCTGGCTGAGCCGCGCCGATGCGCAGGGCAATTATGCCGCCAACGCGCAGGATCTGCTGCCGCTGCTCGGGGCCTATCGGCAGCTCGCCCAGGATGTGCTCAACCCCCACTTACGTGGCAGTCATGAGTTGCTGCGCCGCCTCTATAAGGCCTTTCTGGTGGTCGACGAGGCGATGGTCCCGAATGACGACTTTCTGCGCTCGGCGATCGTCTGGGCGATCAGTCCACCGGTGCTGGAACTGACCCTGGCACGCCAACGATTTCTCTGCGACGGTTTCCCTGAGGTGGTCGCGGAACTTGCGTTCGGGCGCGATGGCCAGTCCGCATTCGAGCAATTGCTGAAGCTGGCCGAGATCCATCGGCCGCTCGCCGGGCTGGTGGTGGATGCCAATCATCGTCTCTGTGCCGAGATTAAGTCGTTCGGGTTGCTGCATCATCTCGGGCTCGAGCGCGACGGGGAAAAGAGCCTGGCGGTGCAGACGCTGCTGCGCGAGGAGGAGAGCGACGACGATGATGAGGTCGCCGACTTGGTGCGCCCGACCGAGGAGAGCGAGGTGGTGCTGCGGGTGTTGGAGGATTATCTCCAGCTCTATCCCTTCGCCGAGGATGGGATGCGCATCTTGGCGCTGCATGTCGAGGAACTGGGCACCATCCTCTCGGGGGTCGATCGCTTTTTACGTGCCTATTTGAAGCGAAGCGCGCGGGACTGGCCGGCGTTTCATTGCGAGGTGATGGTCTATTCCACCTCGGCCTCGCCCATGGCAATGGAAAGTCGGCTGGCGGCCTGGCGCCATCGGCTCGCCGAGGCAAACCGGGAGAGCGGACGGCCGCTGGTGCTGGCGGTCGGTCATCGGTTCGCGCCTGATCGCGAGCGTATGGTCGAACTGCTCAAACAGGAGCGCCGGCTGTACGACATCGCCTTCCTGTTCCATTTTCTCGCCGGTGACCTGGCCGGTGAGGCCGAGCCGGCCAAGCCTTTTGAGTTCGATTTCAATGGCAGCAACATCGGGCAATTTCCGATCTGCGAGTTTCCCCGTCCGATTCGGCGTGGGGATCCCTGGCGGCGACAGAGTCTGTTGAGCAATCGGCGCCTGGGGGTGCAGACGCGCCATGCTGATCTAACGGCGCGGCTCTGCCATCCGCAGACCACGCATCAGGATCATCTGATTTTTGGTCGCATCGATTATGAGCCCTGGCAACCGGTGGTCGAGGCGCTGCATACGAAGGCGCAATGGGTGGCCTGCATCGATCCCTTCGTCGATAAGCATCTGCTGCGCACCGGCGAGGGCGCGCACAATCGACGCAAGATCGTCGGCTTTACCTCGGGGCTGGGTGACTACGGCGAGCTGAATCTATCCATCTCCACCGAGCAGGATACCCTCGCGCAGCTCGCCCGGCTGGTGCGCGGCCAATTGAGCGGGCTGATGCCGTATCAGGAAGACCAGGCGCTTGATGTCATGGGGGCGCAGGTGGTGAGTGAGGCCGAGGAGGTGATCGGGCTCTCGGCACTGCGGGCGGTGGTGGGCGATGGTGAGCGGGTCCGCGAGGTGGTGGGCTTTGCGGCGATTCGTCGTGCCCTGGCGGTGCCTGCGGCGGCGATGTCGCAACTGCTGCCGGTCGATTCGCTCTTGCATTGGTTCGCCGGGAGCGAGGTTTCGCAGCGGCCGGATCTGCTGCAGTTGTCGCTGATCCTGCGTGAGCAGGATGTGCCGTTGGTGCAGGCGGTGGTGATCGAGTGCAAGTTTGCACAGTACAACGCAACGCATCTGGAGAAGGCGAGCGGTCAGGTTCAGGAGGGACTGGCGCACCTAATGCCGCTGCTGGCACCCAATCGAAATGATCTGCGTCGTGTGAGCTTCGACCGGCGCTACTGGTGGGCGCAGCTGCAGCGCACCGTGACGTCGCGCGCGGTCGTCGATCTCAGCGAGGTGGAGTGGCGAAAACTCGATCTTGCCTTGGAGAAGCTCTCGGAGGGGTATTACGAGATCGCCTGGCAGGGCGCCATTTTCACCTTCTGGACCAACGAGCCGGGCGCTGAGCCGGTACTGAACCGGATGAAGTTGCCGTTCGGAGTCGTGGAGCCGCCATTCGTCGCGCCGGATGACTTCGTGGTCTGGCACATCGCCTTGGGCTACGAGGGACTCGCCAAGCTGTTCGGCGAGACGGAGCCAGCAGACCGGGTGGCCCTGGGCGAGACGCAGATCCGTCTGCGGCCCACTGATCCGGGCGTAACCCAGACCGAGACCGAGACCGAGATCGTGCCTGAGCCTGAAACCGGTCCTGATTCAAGCCAGGTCGAATCGAGCCAGGCCGATGATAACGTCGCGCCGGAGGTTCGCCATGACAAGCTGGTGACTGCCGAGGTCGTGAGCATCAGGTCTGGGCAGCGGGTGTCGTCCCCGCCGGGTGACTCCCAACGCGAGTCACGTCTTGATCCTGAGTCTGGGGCCGCGTCGGGTGCAGGGTCTGCTTATGAGCACAGTCACGAGCGTGACACGGGACTGGAGCCGGAACGTCTTGTGGCCGAGACCATCATCACGCCCCGACCGGTTCCCGAACGCATCTTGATCGGGACGCGTAGCAATGGAGAGCCAGTCTATTGGCATTATGGTCATCCCGATCTGCTCAACCGCCATCTGCTCGCGTTTGGCTCGCCAGGGTCGGGTAAGACTTATGGGATCCAGTGCCTGCTCGCTGAAATGGCGGTGCAGGGACTGCATTCACTCATCATCGACTATACGGACGGGTTTTTACCAAAACAGGTTGAGACGCGCTTTACCGAGATCGCTAAGCCGAAAAGCCATTATGTTGTGCATGACAAGCTCCCTCTGAATCCATTTCGAAGGCAGCAGCAGGAGATCGACCCGGATCTTCCGCCGTATCGGGAGAGCCCTTATGACGTTGCCACACGCATCGCGAGCATCTTCAAGTCGGTCTATGAAACCATGGGCGATCAGCAGCTCTCGGCATTGATTCGTGTCATCGAGAGTCAACTTGGCTTTCATCACGACTTGACCATCCAGAAAGTCCTGGCGGCGCTGCGGGAAGATAGTCAATATGGCGATCAACTCGCGAATAAAATCGAACCCTTCAGCAAATCCGAACCCTTCCGCGAGGGGTCCGAATCGGCTTGGGAAGAGATGCTTTCAGATCCTGATGCACGCGTTCAGATCCTCCAGCTCAAAGGATTGAGTAAGGAGATCCAGCGTCTTGTCACCGAGTTCGTGCTGTGGGATCTGTATGACTATGCGACGACCACTGGGAATCGACGTCGCCCAATCCCGGTCGTACTCGACGAGATCCAGAATCTCGATCACCGTAGCGACTCACCCATCGACAAGATGCTGCGCGAGGGACGGAAATTCGGCCTCTCGATGATCCTCGCGACCCAGACCACCAGCCAATTCAACCAAGAGCAACGCGACCGGCTCTTCATGGCCGCTCATAAGCTCTTCTTCAAACCCGCCGAGACCGAGATCGACCGCTTCGCCACCCTCTTGAGCCAATCCACGGGCGACAGCAAGGCGGAATGGAGCCAGCGTCTCGCCAAGCTCTCCAAAGGACAATGCTGGTCACTCGGTGCTGTTCCAACCTCCAGCGGCGGTCTGCAGACCAAGGCAATCCGAGTCCAGGTCACCGCATTGGAGGACCGAGGTTTCGGCCGCGGCGACTGAACCCGAGTCCTGACGAATCATGACACATCAAGAACCCAGTCACCCTGCTCCAGGAGGCATCGATTGAGCAATCTCGCGTCTTTCAAGAAGTCGGTCGACGCCCTGTCGCGGGCGCTGAAATCCTTTGGGCAGGAGCAATCCCTAACGCTCGGCGAACGTGACGACGCACTCAAGGAGGCCCGTCAGGCGTGCGCGAACATCGATCTCGCGGCCTTGATCCAGGTCCTGGATGACGAGCAGGAGCGGGTTGCTCAAGAACTCGAGCAGGCGTTGTCATCGCGTCGCGAAACCCTGTTGAAGGCCGCGCGAGAGCAGTCGTTTCCGCACAAACGCTTCACGGATTACGATTATCTCGGACCCTTCAAGGTCTCCTATAAGGGACGCATGGTGCTGCTCGAGGTTGGCAGCGAGCGCTTCGATCGAATCGATGAGGCCGATGGCGCGTCACTCTTCAAACTCATTCGCCAACGTGCCAAGGATCTGGATGACGCCCCCTTCGTGCGCGAGGTGTTTTTCCAAACGCTCAAGGATGCCATTCGCTTCGCCAAGAGCACGGGGCAAGATCAAAACGGTCAGGTGCCCATCCGCACCCTCTATCCCTTGGTGGTGTTGGCCCGTCACAGCCGCTCCGAGTCGTTTTTGAAGAAGCCGGAGCAGCGGTCCTTCGATGATTATCCGCTGCCCCAGTTTCTCTATGACCTGGCTCGGTTCGGCCGTGATGGCTGGCGTTGTGGTGAGGAATTGCTGCGTACCCAAACCCCGAACATGGCGACCATCAGTCAGGGCAAGACCCTGATGTTGCCCGCGCTCGCGGCTCAGGACGGCAGCAACCATCGCATTGCCATGCTCTGGATCGAGAAGCGCGAAGGATGACCGAACCCCTCGAAATCCTGGCGCATCTGGCGTGTTTCGGCACGCCACCGGATGCCCCGACGGCCTTCGATCTCGCGGTCGGGCTGGATCATTACCGTGCCCATCTCGAACGGGAAACCCTGCCGTTTCTGACCGGCGGTGGGTGCGTGCTGCAATTCGTCTACGGCCAATATGGACGCGGCAAGACGCATTTTCTGCAAACTGTTGCCGAATTGGCGCGACGGCAAGGTTTCGTGACGGCTTATGTGGATTGCCGCATGGGCCATTCGCCTTTCAAGTCGTTGCAAGAGACCTACCAGATGATCGCCAGGGCGATGCAGGCGATGCGGTGCGACGAGGATCCAACGCCGCGACAGGGCGCGGCCAGTGTGATCGCAAACAGCCTCCAGGCATCCGGGCGGGATATCAACGCGCAACTGCAGGTGATTCGTGATGGCGCGGTGCTCTCCCCGGAGTTCCGCAATCTGGTGTCGGCCTATGCCACCACCTGTTGGTCTGGGCAGACGTCCTCCTCCCCAGAGGAGGAACTGATCGCACTCTTGCACGCGGATCCGAGCTATCGCTTGACCCTGAGCTCGCTCTATCACACTCATCCCAGCTTGCCACGCCCAATCGGCAAGCTGGGGCGTCGCAATGCCGCCGTCTGGTTGCGCTCGTTGCTGGCGCTCCCGCGGTTGCTCGGCTACCCCGGATTGGTTCTGTTGTTCGATGAGACCGAGCGCGGGCATTCATTCGGAACCGGCTATTCGATCGCCCAACAACAGCATCTTGCGAATCTGCGCAATTTTGTTGATCACATGGCCCTGGGGGCCTTTCGCGGGGTCTCGATTCATTATGCCGTTGTCGAGGATTTCATCGAACTGGCCCGCGAACGTTTGGAGGCACTGAGTCAGCGGATCGAGCGGGTCCGCGTGGAGCTCGATGAGCCGAGCGCGGCTCGGCGCGGAAATCCGCGGGCGGTGTGGGTCAGTCTCGACGAATTGACACAACCCTCACCACAGGACCCGACATTCTTCGTGCAACTCGGGGCAGGGATCATCGAGATCGGGCGGCAAGCGGGTTTGGCGGAAGCGCTCGTCCCGCACCTGGAGGCGCAATTCGTGCAGGAGGCGCGCTCTTCTGCCGAGTCGATCTTCGATGGTGTGGTGCGTGAATTCGTGAAATTCGCCGCGACGGCGGTGGCCCAGCAGGTGAAACACCATGTCTGAATCCTCCCTCTCACAAGTGGATGCACTGCAACTCTGGGCGGTGCTGGGATCCGAAGGAAAGGCCACCACCGATCTGGGGATCGCACGTTCCTCGATTCCCGCCTATTCGGTGGGCGTCGAGGCGTGGTTGGATCGGCTGGCTCAGACCTATCTGCGCCAACTCTGCCGTAAGAATGCCCATTTCAAGGTCGTGATCGCGCCCTATGGCGGCGGCAAGACGCACTTTCTGATGTCGCTCGGGACTCGCGCGCTCGATGAGGGCTTCGCGGCGGCCTACATCGCCTGTGGTCCGGGCGCCAGTCTGGATCAGCCGCTCGATCTCTATCGCCAATTCGTCCGGCAACTGCGGTTACCGGGCGAGGAGACCGCACCCGGGATCCGCTCCCTGATCCGCGAGGTCGTGCGCTTCAAGCGCCAGCAGATGCAGGAGCATCAGGTTCCCAATCAGGAGGCCGCATTCGATCAGTGGCTGCGGCACGTGCGCGATGAACCACATCCGGACAATGCGTTTGGGCGCGTGATGGTCGAGGCGCTGAAGGCGGCCTGGAATCCAGAGCTCGATGTGGTGGGTGACGCGGCCATCCGCTGGTTGCAAGGCGACCTGGAGACGCTGACGCGAGACGAGCGTCAGATCTTGCGTTTGGGACAGATCGCGGCGAATGCCCGGGCGGACTTCGGTCGCAATCTCCTGCTGTCGCTGGTTCGCTTCACGCGGGAGGCGGGTGTGCATGGGGTCGTGCTGCTCTTCGATGAGGTGGAGACCCTGTTCACGGCGCGCGGTAAATCGTTGCTGCGGGTGTTGTCCGCCATGCGCGTGCTCGTCGACCTGCCCACCGGCGTGCCAGGCGGCGTGCCGCTGTTCGGGGTCTTCTCGGCGGTGCCGGATGTCCTCAACGAGCTCAGTCGGTACCCGGCCTTGCAGCAGCGGCTCGCGGTGGTGGGGGCCTCGTTTGACGAGGGCAATGATTTCGCGGCCCAGTTGCTGCTCGAACGGCTCGATCGCCAGGATCATCTGCTCGGTGCGATCGGCATCCGCTTGATCGAAGTGGGGGAGCAGGCGCTGGGTATCCGCTTCGATCAGGAGCTGCAGCAGGCGAATGCGCTGCGACTCGCCGATGTGGCCGCGGAACGGAACCTGGAGGTCGATGCGCGACGGCTGTTCGTGAAGACCTGGGTCAATCTCCTGAACCTGCAACGGAATGAAGGCGAGCGGGCGTTTGGCGAAGCGGAACTCGCCCAGCGGTATCAGGGCTTCTTCGATGCGGTGAAGTCCTCGGATGCGGAGGAGGATGACGAGCCATGAAGATCGGCGATGAGGTGTTTCATCGTGACTTTGGGCGCGGCAGGATTCTGAACCTCTATCCGGAGGGGCCGACCGCGATGGTGGATTTCGGTTACATGACCGATCTCGTGCTGCTCGCGGCATTGGATGATGCCTCGCTGCCGGGCGCTGACGTCGAGCAGGAGCCGGCCGCGGTTAACCCATCCTCCCCAGGCGCGGCGGCATCCGCGACGCGGCGTCCACCGGGCTACGGGGTGAACGGGACGTCGCGACGGGCAGCCGCTCATCCAAGCGCGGTATCGCGCGACGCGGTGGCGGAACCGGGATCAGGACGGATCGCGCATCCGCCCCCTGATGCGGTGGCGATGGGTAGAATGGCAGACCGGTCGAGCCTATCAGCGCAGACCGTCGAGGCCCGGCGTGCGGTCATCGCGCTGCGTTTGGGGCAGGTGTTGGAGTCGCATGTTGATGATTTGAGCGTGGGTCTGAACGGCATCCTGGAGCGCTTCGATGCGACCCTGCGGCAGGCGGGCAAGCATCAACCCCAGACCCTGTTGATCGAGGGCGCCTGGGGGCAGGGGAAGACGCATCTGCTGACGGTGCTGACGGCCGCGGCGGTGCGACACGAGTTCGCGGTGTCCAGCGTGGTTCTCGATGGGGTCGCGACCACCCTCTCGGATCCGATGAAGCTGTTCGAGGCGATCACCAATGGGATCCGCTTTCCCGGTGATGCGCTCCCGGGCGGGCTATCGGTCAATCTGACCCGCGCGCGGCGCTCAGGTCACCTGGAACGACTGGGCCACCTGGGGGCCACGATGCTCGCTGAGGTGTTCGAGCAGATTCCACGCTCGGCGTTCGAGGAGTACGACGCGCTCCAGATCATCGAGGATTATCTGGGTCTGTTCCTGGCCCCGAGCGCCGCCAAGAATCGGCTTGCCGGGCTTGGCTTCAGAAACCTCCATCTCCCACCCCTGCGGGCGCGGGCTGTTGCCGAGTATGCCAGGCGGTTCTGCGATCTCTTGTCGAACTGGACCTGGCTGTGCGCGGTCGCGGGTGCCCGTGGTCTGGTCGTCATCCTGGATGAGTTGGACGTCGATTATGCGAGCACGGCACGACGCGGGGCACAGGCGCAGCGACTTCGTGAGCGCCGTCAGGATCTCTTGGAGCAGCTTGGGTGCTTGCGTGCGCAACGTATTCCCTTAGTCTTGGCATTCGCCTCCGCTCCTGCCGCGCCGGGGATCGATCCGGAACATGATGCCTCGCGGAACCTGCATGACGTCATCGGGGGGGTGGACGACTCGGTCGTAGCCCCGGTCCCGAGTGAGGCCGATCTGCAGGAACTCGTGAAGAAGATCCTGGCGCTCTACCGCATCGCCTATCCAGAGGCGGTAGCGGGGACTCGCCAACAGGCGATGGCTGGACTGACGGATCGGTTGCTCACACAGTATCAACGCCAGGGCAATCCCGTGCCGCGCTATTTCGTGCGCAGCACGCTTGAGTCGCTGGATCTGCTCACGACGCACGCGGATTGAGGCAGGGCTGATGTCTGAGCCATGCGGGAGCAGCACTTCCGAGACGCCCGTGAACGACCCCTCGCGAACGCCCTCCAATCGGGCCTTGCTCGAACGACTGGGGCCGGTTGGCCGGGTCTTTTTCGGACAGCGGTTCCAGGCGCTGACCGAGATCCAGCGTCAGGCGATCGAACCCATCCTGGCGGGCCACAGCCTTTTGGTGACGGCCGCGACAGCAGCGGGGAAGACCGAGGCGATCTGTGCCCCGCTGATCGCGCGGCTGCGCCAGTCGCCAGCCCCGCGGACCCCAAGGATTCGGATGCTGGTCATCGCGCCGACCCGGGCGCTGGTCAATGATCTCGCGGCACGTCTGAGTGGACCGCTCGCCGATCTCGGCTGGGCCTGCGGACGGCAGACGAGTGATCATCGCGACAAAAAGCGCCACCCCGAGGTCTTGGTCACAACCCCAGAATCACTAGATTCGATGTTGGTCCGCGATGGCGTGGTGCGAGAGGCGCGGACGGTGGATCACTTGCTGGCTGGGGTCGAGGCGGTCTTCATCGATGAAGTCCACCTTTTTGCGGGATCATCACGAGGCGATCAGCTCATGTGGCTGCTGCAGCGGCTGCGGCTGTTGCGAAGTTTCGCCCATGAGAATGGACTCACCCCCACCGCGGATCTCCAGCTCTGCGGTGGCAGCGCGACGGTCGCCGCGCCCGAGCGGGTCGCGCAACGCCTCCTTGGGGCCACGGCGCGGACCCTATGCGTGGCGGGGTTTCGGCCGTTGGAGATGTTTTGTCTGGAGCAGGAGCAGTGGCTCGCGATCGAACCGGGTTTCAGCGCCACCAACATCCGCGACCTGATCACCGTGATCGGTGCCGGGACGGATGCCAGCGCGATGGCTGAGCGCATCTGGCAGATCTTGCGCGCCTCCCCCGAGGAGCAGGGGATCTGCCGGAAGCTGCTCGTGTTCGTACCCACCCGCCGGCTGTGCGATCAATTGTCCGTGGTGCTGCGCGAGGTGCTGACACGGCGCCGTGCGATGCGCGTCTTCGGCCACCACGGAAGTTTGGAACGGAGTGCGCGCGAGCAGGCCGAGGCCGGTTTTGCCGCGGCACGCGACGCGGTGCTGGTCGCGACGACGACCCTTGAGGTGGGCGTTGACATCGGCGACGTCGATGCCGTTGTGCTGGTTGGACCACCACCGGATACGAGCTCGCTGCTGCAACGGGTTGGGCGTGCGGGCCGGTGCAGCGGCATCACCCGCATCCTGCCGATCGCGCGGGATCACATCGAGCGCGCGGCCTTCGGGAGCCTTTTGGCGAAGGCGCGCGATGGCCGATTGGATGAGGCCCGCGATGCCCGCCGCTGGTCGGTCTTCGTGCAGCAAAGCGCCAGCTATATCGCGCAGACCCCGAGGAAACGCCGCGGCCGTAAGTCCCTGCTGGCGTTGGCGCAGGCGGTCTGGCCGGATCGGGACACGGCCGAACGCATTCTCGATCATCTCTGCCGTGAGGATCATCTGGTCGCTACCGGCAATCATCTGAGTCTTGGCGAGGACTGGAGCGATCGATTGGGGGAGGGCGGTGGTGATTTTCATGGCAACCTGGATGCGGATCGGGTTGGGCGTCCGGTCGTGGATGTCTCGACCGGTGAGGTACTCGCCTATGTCCAGGGCGCGGAGAGTACCTCTGGGACGATCCAGCTTGGCGGACAACGCTGGTCCGTGGTGAGTGAGTCGGGCGAAATCCTGCTCAAGTCGACCCAAGGCGGTGGTCCCGCCGAGACCATGCGGTATGGCTCGCGGCGTGCGCCGACACGCCATGCCTTTGCGTGCCATGTCCTGGCCGGACTTGGTTATGCGCCCGAGGATGCGCCCGTAATCAAGGGTGGCGGGCGATCACTCTGGTGGCACTGTGGCGGCAGCGCCTATGAACGGGTCTTATTGCAATTGTTGCCGGATCAGGGGGCGGTCAAGGGGTTGGAAGGCCTCGCGCTCACCGAGCCGCCCGAGCCGGATCAACTCGCGCGTCTCGCGCAAGACGAGGCCTTCATTCGCGGGGTCATCGCAAAGATGACGAGTGCGCTCAGTTCCGTCATGGCACCTGGACCTTGGCATGCCTTGTTACCGGATCAGGTCCAACGTGAGGTGGTCATGGACCTCTTCGGGGTCGATGCATTCATTCAATGGCTGCGCACGCGGCGACTGTGTCACTGACCACGGGAGGGATCTGCCATGACGGGTAACGCCTATTCAGTCCACACGGATTCAGGCCACACGGAGCCGGGTTTCGCGCCCGGTGGCGTGGCACCGGCAATGCCCAGCAATCCGTGGATGACCCTGCTTGTCCTCGGCTCGGACGCCATGCATGATTCCAGCATGATGGTGATCGCGACCTGCCTTCAACCCTGGTCTTGGGTCACGGATGAGTGCGCCGACGCGGGTTCGCGTGCGCAGCCGCGCTCGCGGTCTGACCTGATCGTCTCCATGGAGCGGTTCGCATGACGCCAACGTCACTCCCATCCCCACTGCCGCTGAATTTTCCACAGACCTTTCTCGCCGATCGTCGCCTGCTTGGGCAGTTGCTGGAGTTCGCCGAGCGCGGTGGCACAGGGACGATCGAGACGATCGGAGACGCAACGGGCATCCCCACCGGGCAGTCGACCGGGAAGGTCGAGCCGATGATCCATTACGCGCGGGGCATGGGGCTGGTCCAGGCCTGGAAGGCGAATGGCGTCTGGCAACTCCAAGCGTCGTTGCTCGGACGCATGGTCTTGCAAGAAGATGCCTTTCTCGCCGAGCCCCTGACCCTGTGGTTACTGCATTTGCTCTTGTCGCGCCGGCTCGGTCGCGCGGTGCCGGCCGTCGGTCTCGCCGATCCCTGGTTCCAGTTGTTCGCCGAAGGGCGTCTGCGCCTGGGCGAGCAGGTGGATCAGGAGGCCTACACGCGTTTGTTGGTCGAGCGCCATGGGGCGAAAGGCTATTTGAAGGGGCTGGCCGCGCTGGTGTTGCGCATGTATCGCGAGCGCGCGGCCTTTGGTGATGCGGGGATCTTGAGCCGTACGGGGGCGGACGGTGCGGAGCGATTCGTGCGCGAACCGGCGCCCTTCGAGGTCCCATTCTTCCCCGCTTACGCGGTGTTCTTGTGGTTGCTGTGGGATGAATCCTACCCGGATGTCGCGCAGCTCAGTTTTGATGAGATGGTTCATGAGACCCGGTTTTTGACACTCTTGGGCTGGGACGGGGCGCGCGCGGCGGCATGGCTCGATTGGCTCTCCGACGAGCGGTTGGCGCAACTCGATCGCTACACCGGCAGTGTGATGGTGTTGCGCTTGGTCTCGACCGAGGTGATCGTCGGGCGGCTCTATCATGAACTGATCTAGTCCCATCCACACTGAGATCCCGGTCTGGGCGGAGCCGCTCGCGCCCGAGCGATCTCGAGTGATGGTGTGCTATCAGGGAAATCCGGAGGATAAGGTTGAAGATCGGAAGCCTGGTCAGGTTCAACGAAGAACGATTCTTCGAGGGTGCGGTGCAGTTGCGCTGGGTGCAGGAGCGCTGGCCGCGGGCCCAACAGGCGGCGGGGGCCTTCGTCTTCCACGGTCCACGCTATCACGGCGCCGCCGATGCCGAGCAGGATGGGGTCGGACGGGGCTATCGGCTGAAGGACACCGCGAGCGTGGTCGCGGATCTAGTGGATTCGATCCTCGGTGGCCTGAACGGCGAGGAGCACAATCCCTACGGTCTGGCGGTGGCTGGATACGGGACAGGCAAATCCCATCTGGCGACCGCCATCGCCTGTTTGCTGGGCGATCCCCGAGGGCCGACCGCGGCCCAGATCCTCGCGAACCTCATCCAGGCGGATGCCGAGATCGGTGCCCGCCTCGCCACGGCGATGGCGCAACTGCACAAGCCGGTGCTGGTGCTCTGTCTCGATGGGATGGCGGGTTTTCATCTTGGCAACGCGCTGGTCCAGGCGGTGTTTGCGCAATTGGAGCGCTATGGGGTCGATGCCACGGCGATCCGTGAACTCTCGCCACGCTTCCAAACCGCCGAGCAGTTCGTGGCGCGGAATTTTGACATCCGTGCCGAGTCCTTCGCGCGCCACTGTCCCGGGCTGAGCGGCGAGGAGATCATCGCGCGCCTGCGTCAGAACGACGAGGCGATCTACGAGCAGGTCGACGCGCTCTATCTGGATGCCAATGGGGCAGCCATCCCGGTGGTGGGACAGGAGTCGGCGCAAGAGCTGATCAACACCCTCTGCGAGGTCTACTGTGGCCCCGCCGGGCCCTTTGCGAGCCTCTTGATCTTGTTCGATGAATTCGGTCGCTATCTGGAGTATGCGGCGGAGAAGCCTCAGCTCGCCGGCGACGCCGCCTTGCAGCAGATCTTCCAAGGTGTGCAGGACAATGCCGGTCGGGTGCGCTTCATCGGGCTGATTCAATATGAGTTGAAGGCCTATTTGAAACGCTTCGGCAGCGCGGATCTACGCCAACTGCAGCGCTACATCACCCGCTTCGACACCGCTGAGAAACTCTATCTCTCGACCAATCTCGAGACCATCTTCGCGCACATGATCGGCAAGGACGAGGCCATGCTGGCGCAGGTCTGGGAGCAGGGCGCGGCCGCGACGGCGCAACACACGACCTGGCTGCGCATGTCGCGCACTCTCCCGGGCTTCGGCTCGCTGCCGGTCTGGAACGATCCGACTCGCTTCGAGCAGGTGATCGCGAAGGGATGCTGGCCACTGCACCCGCTGGCGACCTGGTTCCTGACCCGTCAGCGTGATGTGGTGCAGTCCCGTTCGGCGCTGACCGTGATTAAGGACGTGCTCGAGCGGATCGCCGATGAGGAGGCTCAGGTCGGGACCCGTCTGCGGCAGGTGAGCGCCGCTGAATTGGTCATGGGCAACATGCTCTCGGAGGTGATCGCGGCGGAGCGCGAGAAGGGCGCCACCGTGGCGGAGACCTTGCAGGCGCTGCTCGAGAAGTTCGCGACGCATCTCGCTCCGGATGAGTCATTGGTCCTGGCCGGGGTGGCGATCCTGGAGAAGGTGCGGGTTGGTAAGCAGACGCGCGAGGACGCCAATGCCTTGCTCGGGGAGGCGACGGCGCTGGATGGGGAGCGTCTGCATCAAGGCATCCGGCGGCTCGAGGATGAACTCGGGGCCTTGGAGTGGAACGCGGATCTCGGCCAATACGAGCTCATCGCGGACGCCTCTACTCGGGGTCAATTCCAGCAATGGCTGCGGCAACGGACGCAGGGGATCACCGAGGATGCGGTGCGCGAACTCTTTATCGGGCGTGCGGCAAAGGATGCCGAACTCGGGGACATCGCGACCGATTTTGCCCAGCGACGGGGGATTGCGACGGCGGAATGGTTCTTCGCCGCCCAGCTTGCGAACCTCAAGACCCTGGGAAATGTGGTCAAAACCGCCTTTCAGGATTGGCGGCAGGCGAGCTCGCCGCGTGATGCGCGCGGTCAGGTGATCTATCTCTATCGGCATGCCGAGGACGAGGCAGCGGCCCTCGGCGAGACCCTGAGCGAACTCTTTCAAACCGAGCTGAAGCGCTGTGGTGTGCGTGTGGCCCCGATTTGGGTTGTCACCATCGCCGATCCCAAACAGGTCATCGCCGATGCCTTGAAGCGTCTCAATCTGTTCGATGAGCGCATGACCGCGGAGGAAGCGGACCGCTTCAGGCGATTCGTGTCCGAGGAGCGCGCCCGCGCGGGTGCCGCATTGAAGACCGCCGTGCAGGAGGCGATCAAGGTCCGTGACTACTGGGTCGCGGGCATGGAGTCGGTTCCCGAGGGACGTCTAAAGACGGTCGGTGAGGCGATTCTGGAGCAGGTCTATCCGCAGGCGATCCCGTTTCCGTTCGATGGCTTTGCGACCACCGCGGGCGGCGGTCCAGCGGATGCCGCGCAGCTCACCCGCAGTCTGATCGCCCGCCAGGTCGATGGCGCCTGGGTTCAGGCACAGCCGAAGCGGATGCAGAACCGTGTCAGCGAGGTCTTGGCCAGGAGTTGGCGCGCACTCGCGCCCAATGGGAAGCTGACCGAACCGCTGAACCCAGCCGTGAAGGCGATCTTCGAGGCAGTGCAACGGGCGCATGAGGAGGATCCGCAGCGCACCCTGCTGGCGTCCTATGAGGCCTTGATGGCGCCGCCCTATGGTCTGAATACCGCCTCGGCGGGTTTGCTGTTGGCCTTGTTGATCGCGGGGGAGCATCCGCCCCGGCGCCTGCAGCATCACGGGACCATGATGGCCGCGGCCGATTGGATCGGGCTCGCCTTTCCGGGGCAGCGCGGCAAACATCAGTTCGAGACCAGCGTGCTCAAGGGCACGACCGTGCGCTTTCTCTCGGCCGACAGTGAGGGGCGCTGGCGCGAGCTGATCAGCCGCTGGGATGCCGAGCAACAGTATCAGAAGTTGATCCTGCTGGCGCAGGAGGCCGAACAGATGCAGCGGGTCGACCCGATGCCAGAGTCATTGGATGGGACCTATCGCTATCTGAGCGACAAATCGAGCAAGGCGGCGGAGGTGTTGCACCGCTTCCGCATGGATCTCAAGGAGTACGAGGAGGCCATCGAGAAGGCGGAACGGCAGAACAATGTCGGCGAGTTGTTGCGCAATGCGAAACACTTGCTGCGGCGGCGCGAAGAGGTCGAGGATGCACTCCTGTGGCCCAGCTCCTGTCTGGAGGACTGTGAGAAGCCGCTTGTGATCGTGCGCGAGATGGTCGGTGCGCGGATTGCCGATTGGATTCCACGCCAGGGCTGTCAGAGTCCGGCGGATGTCGCGGCGTTCCGTCAGCGGATCGACAAGGCGGTCGGGACGCTCAGGCGGCTTGGTTTCGAGACTGAATCACGGGTCCTGCATGAGCAGGCGCAGCGTTCGATCCTGCAGGTTGAGAAGCGCCAGAACTTCAAGTTGACGCTCGATGAGAGCGACGACTATCCGCGTCAGCCGGACCCGACGGATTCGACGCCGGTGCGGGAGCTGCATGACGAGATCGCCCGGGCGGATGCCCTGATCGAGGCGCTGAAGGTGGCGCGCTCGGTCTTGCGGGAGGACGAGGTCCAGGCTCGGGTGAAGGCGATTCAGACCCGTCAACAGCGGCTGCGAGAGATGCTCGAGCGTCAGCGCGCGGGACTCGGAGCGCTGTTCGAGCAGGCCCCACGTACGATCGATGCGTTGCGTGAGATGCTGGTTGCGGTGAACCGTTTGCGTGACATCTTCGTCGGCACCCGCGATGCCGCCGAGGTCAGTGAATTGGGACTGCAACTGCGACGTCTCGCTGATGATGTGGCGGCCTGGGAGAGTGACGCCCTGCCGCCCGAGCGGGTGGCTGAGATCCTGGATCATCAAGCCGCGGAGCAGTGTCGGACCCTGATGGCGGAGCTGAGCGAGCAGGAGATCGAACCGGCTTGGGAGCTGATGGAGATCTATCAGGCGCTGGCGGCGGAACGCATCGCGGTGGCACGCCGCCGTTCAACCGACTGGCTCAGCGCCCGCATGACGCTGGCGGAGACGATCCCGAGTCTGGAGCGCGATGAGTGCTGGTGCCGGCACCAGGAATTGGAGGCGGCGCCTGGCTATCTCGCGGCGGAGGACCGCGCGGCGGTCGCGCGGTTGCAGTCGTTACTGCGCGAACGGATCGCCTTGCTCGATCAGCAGGCCCGTAACGCACGGATCGCGACCTGGCGGCTGGGATTTCCTGATCTGGATGCCATTCCCGCGCTTGATCAGCATCGCACCGAGACCGTGCTGCGGAGCCTGCGGAATCCGCCCGACGCGCTCTCGTCGGACGAACGCGCGGCCCTCGCCCCGCTCGTCGACGCCCTCGCGGCGCACTTCGATCAGATGTGCATGGATGAGATCAGGGCACGTATCGAGCGATTGCCGGCGGCGCGTCAGCAGTCGCTTTTGGCCTGGCTGAATAGTCGGCTGTCGGCGTCCGGAAACTGAGTGAAGCGTATCGTGCCCGCGTGCGCGTGTCCTCTGAGTCTTGCGCTATGATCAAAGCATCGTGCAAGGCGCAACAGAGGTTTACATGTCGCAAGGGGTCGCTGGCACACAACAGGGGTTATGGGTGGCGTCGCTCGGGCTCGTGCTGCTCCTGTCGCTGGTCTGGTGGAGCTGGTGGGCCTCATCCAGACCAAACTCGGTCGACGTTGGGTTGGTCACCTGGGTGACGTCCGCGGCCATCGTGGGCTCCAGCGAGATCCATGCGGCGGAGCTGTTCATGGATGACCATCCCGATGGCCCGATCCGAGTCATCCCGGTGGATGATCAATGGATGCCCGAGCGCACCACCCAGGCGATCGAAGAGGCCATGGCCGAAGGGATGCATTATTTTATCGCCACGCATCCGTCCAACTGCGCGGAGGCGAGTCTGCATCTGTTCGCCGACGGTCGTGCACTGATGCTCAATGCCGCCTCGACCAGCCCGCTGCTCAGCGGCCGCGATGATTTTTTTCTGCGCCTCACGCCCGATGCCCATCACGAGCAGCGCGCCATCGCGCGCGAGGTCGCGCGATGGCCAGGCCGGCGCCTGCTGGTCTTCCAGGACACGGGCAACCGGGCCTACACCGATCCCGCCTTCGCGACCTTCGTCTCCGAGTTGACCGCATTGAGCGACTGGGACATCGTCCATCGACCGTTGCAAGTGTCTGACTTCAGGCCCGATGAGGATCGGCCGCTGATGGCCGAGCCCTTCGACGCACTCTATATCCTCGCGGGCAGCTACCTGCCCGCCATTGGCAACATCGCTCAACTCTTCTATGTCAATCATCCCGAGGCGCCCATTCTTTTGACGCCGTGGGCGCGTTCGCCGGCGATTCTCGATACCGCGGGGCCGGCCATCACACGTCTCATCCTGCCGAGTCAGCATCCCTCGCGGAAGGATGATCCGCTGCTCGACGCCTACTTCCAACGGCTGTCCGCCCGCTTCGGTTATCAGCCACACGACATGACGATCAACACACGGCGGGCGCTCGAGCTGCTGAATCAGGCCTTTGCCGCGGGACACGACACACCCGCGACGGTCAAGCACTATCTCCTGTCGCAGGGACCACATGCCACCAGCCTCGGTCCGGTCCTCTTCGACGAGTTTGGTGATCTCGAGGCTCTGCCGTTCGTGTTCCTGACTGACCTCGCGCGCGAGTTACGGTGAGGGCCGCGCGCCCGACGACCTTCTGGCGTCACACCCTCTTTTTGGAGGGGACGGCATTATTGTTTGTCGTGGCCATCCTGGTCGTGGCCGTCTGGCTGGTGCTGGACGACATGGGGCGGAAATACCTGGATCTGCGTCTGGCCGATGCGGCCAAGATCAACCTATTGCTCGATAACCAGCTTGAGGATGCCCGCACGACCTTCCAACGATTCGTTGCGCTACCCGAAACGGAACGCCAGGGCGCATCGGCCATGCTCGTCGAGACCTTCTCCGATATCTATCGCCTTGATGAGGCATTGTGCATCGAGTCGATCTACAAGGCAGCGCCGACCAGTCGCGTGTTCACCGGGTTCTGCTTTACCGGCGGCAACTTGGGTCGCTCTCTCGAGGAACAGGGCGAAACGATGCATTACTCCGCCATTCAGCGCGGTTTCGAGGACGACACACCCAGTACCTATTACAGCATGCGTCTCGGTGGAGAGCTGTTTCTGGGGCGCTTGACGCTCGACTATGTCAAACGCCTACTGACCGATCTGTCGCAGGCATCGGGCACGCCCCTGTTGTTGGTGTCCGAGGATGGCTTTGTGCTCCTCTCCGGCGTCCCCGAGAACGGTATCGGTCTGATTGACCTGCGTACGTTGTTGTCCCAAACCACCACGGGAGACACCCTGGAGGTCGCGGGGCGGCGCTGGATTCCCCATGTCTGCGACACCGCCATCCTGGGGGCGCGGATCGTCATCTTGATTCCGACCGACCTGCTCGAGACGCAACGTTGGACGATGCTGCTCTATCTGTGCGGCATGCTGGTCAGTTTGATCCTCGTGGTCATGATCAAGAATCGATGGCTCTATCGGTCGATCATTCAGCCCGTGTCCGCGTTCGCCGAGCGGATGCGGGATCTCGAGCAGGGACAATTCGCCGTTTCCGTGCCCGTGGTCGAGTCGCGTTTCCGGGAACTCGCCAGCCTGCAACGACGCTTCCGTGCCATGTCCGAGGCCATCAGGCAACGCGAACAGTCATTGCGCGAGAGCGAGTCGCGATTTCGGTTGGCTTTCGACAATGCCAATACCGGGATGTGTTTGGTCGACCTTCAAGGTCGGTTGTTCCAGGTCAACGACAAGATGACCGAGATCTTCGGTTACCCTCGCGAGGTCTTGGAAGGGATGACGGTCAATGATCTGACCGAACCGGAGGACATTGCACTGAGTCCGACCTTCATCGAGCGGGCTCAGCATGGGGGCGTCAACAATGCGGTGTTCGAAAAGCGCTATCGGCACTCTGAAGGCCATGTCGTGTATGGATTGGTGGCCTCCGCGCTGGTGCGCGATGCGAGCGGACAGCCACTCTATTTCATTTCTCAGGTGCAGGATATCAGCGAGCGGAAGCGCCAGGAGCAGGAGCTGAAGCAGACGCGCGACGCGGCCGAGGCGGCCAATCGCGCCAAGTCGGTCTTTCTGGCCAACATGAGCCACGAGATCCGCACGCCGCTGAACGCCATTCTCGGCTTTGCCCAGATCTTGGCGCGCACACCAGATTTGCCCGCCGAGCAGCGCCAGAGCGTGGATGTGATCGCACGCAGTGGCGAGCATCTGCTGACGCTCATCAACAACATTCTGGAGATGGCGAAGGTCGAGGCTGGACGGATGTTGTGCCAAACCGCTCCCTTTGATCTGCCCGCGCTCCTGTGCGAAACCGAGTCCTTCTTTCGTCAGCGCGCGAGCGAACGGAGGCTGACCCTGGAGCGGGTGACCGATGAACTGCCGCGGTTGGTCGTTGGGGATGCAACCAAGCTGCGGCAGGTGCTGATCAATCTGATCAGCAATGCGATTAAATTCACGCCCGCGTGCGGACGGGTGACCCTGATGGCGAGAGCGATCGGCGCGGACGAGATTCGCTTCAGTGTTGCGGACACGGGCGTCGGCATCACCACCGAGGAATTGGGCCAGCTCTTCAATCCCTTTGTGCAGACCGCGGCGGGTCGTCGGCAGCAGGATGGCACCGGGTTGGGTTTGGCCTTGTCCCGTGAGTACACGCGACTCATGGGTGGTGAACTTGCGGTGGAGAGTCGGGTGGGGCACGGCAGTCGGTTTGAGTTCAGTCTCCGGTTGCCGGTGGTGGGCTCTGCGCAGGCGGAAGCCCTTCCCGTCGAGTCGATGCCCATCATTGGCCTAGCACCGAGTCAGCCGCCGCGGCGGCTGCTGATCGTCGATGACCTGGCCGACAATCGCGCGCCGCTGCGTGTCTTGCTCGAATCGATCAATCCTCAGCCGCCCGTGCTGGAGCTGCGCGAGGCCGCCGATGGGCGCGAAGCGCTCGAACTCTGGGAGCGCTGGCAGCCGCATCTGATCTTCATGGACCTGCGCATGCCGGTGATGTCGGGTGAGGAGGCGACCCGACGGATCATGGCGCGGATGCGGGAACGCCCGGACGCGATCCAGACGCGCGTGATCGCCCTGACCGCCAGTGGCCTGGATGTCCAACCCGAAGAGTCTCTGGCGCTTGGTTTCGTGGCGCTCGCCCATAAGCCGTTTCAGGTCGACGAGATCCTCGAGCTGGTCGCACGGTTCGCCGAGCTGCGGGTCATCCACGCGGCGGCGCCGGCGGACGGCGCGTCCAGCTCGGCCCTGTCGCAGGCGGCACTGGCCGAGCGTTGGGCCGCGCACCCCGAGTCCTGGCGAACGGCCGTGTCCGCGGCGGTGTCGATCGGTGATTTCGAGCAGATCGCCTCGCACCTTGAGGCACTGCGGGAGACTGACCCCCTGTTGCATGAGACACTCGCCCGCTGGGCCCACGACTATGATCTGGAGTCCTTCGCGCAGCTGTGCGCATCCTGCTGATGGTTAGGCGGCTGCGCCTGGAGAGCAGGACAGCGCCGCCGAGGCGGTCGGATGGCCGTCTACGGGTGCGCGCTGTGGGCCTATTCCGATCGGGTCGCGTGCCTCGTGGACAGCGTTCGAACCAGCCGGTGGCCGTTCGAGGCCGACGCGGATCTGGGATTCCCTTTTCAATCGCTCGTGTTTTGAAGAGAACGCTGCGTCGCAGCAGCGTGCTTTGGAGCTTGCATGCAGATTCGTCTTTCGATGTTGTTGACCCTGGGGCTGCTCTCGGGGCTGACGCCGTTTGCCATCGATCTGTATTTGCCGAGTCTGCCGGCGATCGCGCGGGATCTGGATTCGACCATCGAGATCGCGCAGCTCAGCGTGACCCTCTACCTGGGCGTCTTCGCGCTTGCCCAGTTGGTGCTGGGTCCGGCCTCGGATGTCCTGGGGCGGCGGGCGACGATCGGCAGCGGGCTGTTGCTGTTCGCTCTGGGCGCACTGATCTGTGCGCTGGCGCCAACGATGGAGGTGTTGCTGGCGGGGCGGGCGGTGCAGGGGCTCGGGGGCGCGGCGATCGCGGTGACGGTGCCGGCCTTGGTGCGCGATCTGTTCGAGCGGGATCGCTATGCGCAAACCATGAGCCTGGTGATGCTGACCACGGCGATGGCGCCGTTGGTGGCGCCATCGGTGGGCGGTCTGATCCTGGTCTGGGTGGGTTGGCACGGGATCTTCATGGCGTTGCTGATCCTGGCGTTGCTGGCGGGCGGACTCTTTCTGATCCTGGTGCCCGAGACCCTGGGGATCGAGCAGCGGCACGCGCCGGAATTGGGCCGCGTGCTGCGCAATTATCGGACGATCCTAAGGGATCGCAGCGGACTGGGGTATCTCTTGGCGGGTGCCTTCTCCTTCGGCGGCATGATGAGCTATATCGTGGCGTCGGCCTTTGTCTACATCGACCTGCACGGGGTGGAAGAGGTTTGGTTCGGGGTCTATTTTGGAGCCAACGTCGCCGTGGCGATGCTGGTCACGATGCAGAACGCGCGGCTGGTGCTGCGCTTCGGCGCCGAGCGGCTGCTGCGGATGGGGCTGGGGGTGCAGATGATCGCCGCGCTCCTGTTGCTTGGACTCGGTCTCTGGGGCGTTCCGCCCTTGTGGGCGATCATTGGCGCCACCCTGCTGTATCTCAGTATGGCGGGGGTGGTGCTGGGCAATGCCATGGCGGGTTTTATGGCGTCCTTCGCGCGGATGGCGGGCACGGCTTCGGCCTTCTCGGGGGCGTCGCGCTTCGGGTTGGGGGCGGTGATGGGATCGCTGATCAGTCTGTTCCATACCGGCACCGCCGCGCCGCTGTTGTTCGGCATGGCATTCTGCGGGCTGGCCGCGGGTCTGAGCTATTGGCTGCTGTGCTGTTCCGCGCCGAACCCCCTGGGCGTGCGCTCGGGACGCGCGCAGGATGACCCGGCACCCTCCAGTGACCGGTGAACCTGCAGCACCTGGCACCGGCCGCTCATCACTTACCACGATCTCGCATCATGATTGAATGAGTACAGGCAAGACAGTCGCCGGACGACATTATCTTCATCGCTCCCTCCTCGAGCGCAGCAGCGGGGCGATTGCCGAGCTGGTCGCTCGGGCGCGCGAGCGGTTGCCTGCCGAGGCGTGCGAGCGGTTCGATCTGGTGCGCGTCGATCTGGAAGCGGGTGAAGTTGCCTTTCTCCACTATCCCGCGTTCTTCGAGGAACCCTTCCCGGCTCTGCGTGACAGTTGGCGGGTCCTGATCGCGACGGGTGAGGTCGGTTATCGCACCTATGCCGACTCCTTGAACCCTCCGATCCTGCATCGCAAGGAACTCATGCTGGCGCCTGACCATCCCCAGTGGTCGGAGTTTGCGGCCTTGACCGAGCAGGCCGAATCCATTGGTTTATTCGATGATCCAAAGCGCATTGGCTATCGACGCCAATGGGATGCCTCCGTGGCCGAGGCCGGATATCGCGTCTCGGGTCATACGTTGGTGCCGCTGGGGAATCTCGAGGATGTGTCTGATCAGGGTGCGGACCCGGACCGCCCGGCGCCGGATCTGGAGCAGGCGTCTGGAGCGCCGGGACACGTGGGTTGGGATCGGCCGCTCGACTGGGAGGCGGCACGACAGCGCACGGCGATGGTGCGCTATGGGTTCTCGGCACCGATGCAGACGCTGGCACGGCATGGTTTCCTAGATGGGCGCTATCGCGTGTTCGACTATGGCTGTGGTCGTGGCGATGATGTGCGGGGGTTGCGCGAGAATGGCCTGATGGCATCGGGGTGGGATCCGTATTTCGCGCCGGATGAGCCGATCGTCGCGGCGGAGATCGTCAATCTCGGTTTCGTCATCAACGTCATTGAGGATTTCGATGAGCGGGTCGCGGCCCTGACGCGCGCCTGGTCGTTGGCCGAGCAGTTGTTGGTGGTGTCGGTGATGCTGGCCAATCAAAACGACCCGCGTGGCGAGCGGTTCCGTGACGGGGTGATGACGCAGCGCGGCACCTTTCAGAAGTATTTCACCCAGGCCGAGATCAAGGCCTATCTGGAGCAGGTGCTCGACGAGGAGCCCATTCCGGTCGCGCCGGGGGTGCTCTATGTCTTTCGTGACAAGGATGCCGAGCAGCGTTTCCTGGTGGAGCGTTACGCGAGTCGGCGCAATCGCTTGCGGGTACCGATCCTGCGTGCCGCGCAACGCCCTGAACGCCAAGCCCGTCCGCGGCGCGATCGTGTCGCCGAACGCTACGCGGCCTACCGCGAGCCTTTGGAGCGACTCTGGTCCTGTTGGTTGGAGTTGGGGCGCACGCCGGACCCCAGCGAGGTGGCGGATCTAGCGGACCTGATCGAAGGGTTTGGCAGTCTGAACAAGGCGTTGCGCTTGCTGGAGACGCACAAGGGGGCAGCGGAGGTCGCGGAGGCGCTGGCTCGGGCCGAGCAGGCGCGCAGCGCCGACCTCGAGGTCTATTTCGCGTTACAGCAATTCAGTCGACGTCGTCCTTACAAACATCTGGATGCGGGATTGCAACGCGACATCAAGGCGTTCTTTGGTGACTATCCCGCGGCACTCGAGACGGGGCGACAGGCGCTGTTTCGGATCGCGGACACCGAGGCGATCGCGGCAGCCTGTCAAGAGGCCGCCGAGCACGGGTTGGGTTGGCTTGACCCCGGCCGCTCATTGCAACTGGATACGCGTCTGGTGGAGCAGCTTCCGGCCTTGCTGCGCGTCTATGTGGGGGCGGCGGCCATGCTCTATGGCGACATCCGCGAGGCTGATCTGGTCAAGATCCATATCGGCTCGGGTAAATTGACCCTGCTGCGTTTTGATGATTTCGATGGTCACGCACTGCCGCGACTGATCGAGCGGGTGAAGATCAAACTCCGTGAGCAGGACATTGATTACTTCGCCTATGGTGAGCGGTTCGAACCACCCTATCTCTATCATAAGTCGCGGTATCTCAACGAGGAGTACGAGGGTTACCCGGAGCAGGTGGCGTTCGAGGACGCATTGGAGGAACTCGGTCTTCTGGACTGGTCCAGTGGGTATGGTCCTGAACCCGCGCGCTTTGATGCGCTGCTTGCACGGCAGCGGTGGGTGGTCGAGGGGTGCAATCTGGTGCGCGCGCGGACGATTCCAGATCTCGACGAGGCGTGTGGGCGCTTCCTGACCTATCGGCAGTTGATCGCCTGTGGGGAGACGCAGGCCGCCACGGGGCTCGAGAATTGTCCGCGGGAGCCGGAGAGTTACACCGCTCTTTGCGACCTCGCAACCCAGGTCCTGGATCCTGTGATCGAGTATTTCGGCATGATCCGCCTGACCTATGGATTCTGCTCAGCCGCCTTGGCGAAGGCGATCCCGGGTCGCATCGATCCGAAGCGCGATCAACACGCCGCCCATGAGCGCAACCGGCTCGGCCATCCAATCTGTTCGCGGCTCGGCGCGGCGGTGGATTTCATCGTCGAGGACGAGGACATGCTTGAGGTGGCGCGTTGGGTAGCGAGCGAGACTCCGTTCGATCGGCTGTATGTTTACGGCGAGGATCAGCCGATCCATGTGAGCCATGGTCCCGATCAGAGTCGCCAGGTGGTTTTGATGCGGCCAGGTCCGAGCGGCCGGCTGGTCCCACGTTGTATTCCCGTTGAGCGTTTTGTCGCGACCGAGCGGTAGGGCGGATCGGTGCCGCGCTCGGCGGTCGCTCTCGTCACGGTGCGGGGGGGGTAACACTCTGGTGAGCCAGCGCACTGGCGGGCGCGCGCCCTGGTGAAGACCGGGGCGCGGGGGACAGCGCTAGACCATCACGCCAGGTGAGAAGCTGTAGCTGTCGAGGATGTTGACATAGTTGGCGCGTTCGAACTCCGCAGGATTCGGAACCGAGATGGCGCTGACCCGACCGCGAAATTCATCGACCGTCTCGAATCCCTGTTCCTCCATCCAGTTGGTGATCCCGCGCAGGACCAGTGCGAGATGGCCCGGCCCCTTGCGGAGCAATGCGCTGCACAAATGCACGACATCGGCACCGGCGAGCAGGAGCTTGATGGCATCGGTTGGGGTGTGGATGCCTCCGGTGGCACCGAGCGAGAGTCCATCGTACCGTCCGTAGATGAGAGCGATCCAGCGCATGGCGAGGAGTGCGTCGGCGGAGGTCGAGGGGTGCAGACTGGACTGCAGTCGAAGGCTGTCGATGTTGATATCGGGCTGGTAGAAGCGATTGAAGAGCGCGACACCATTGGCGCCGGCCTCGCCGATCTGGCCGACGAAATGACCAACGGAACTGAAACTCGATGAGAGCTTCATGTTGATCGGGATCTGCACATGACGGCGTAGCTCACGCAGCAACGTCAGGTAGCGCTCCTCCACCTGGAGTCCCGTCTGACTGATGTCTCCGGCCACATAGTAGACGTTCAGTTCGAGGGCGTCGGCCCCGGCCTGTTGCAGCGCGGTCGCGTGACTGATCCAGCCGCTAGGGGTCACCCCATTCAGACTGGCGATGACCGGGATGTCGAGTGCCTCCTTCAGTTTGCGGATGTTCTCGAGATAGCGGTCGAGCGCGCCCGTGAAATCCTGATGATCCGGCAGGAAACCATTGCCTGCCTCGGCGAAGCCGGTCTCTTGATCTTGGAGGAATCGGACCATGCTCTCGGTCTCCGCCGTGACCGCCTCCTCGAACAGGGACCACATGATGATGGCCGCGGCGCCGTTGTCCTCGAGCTCGCGCGAGAGCTCGATGCTCTTCGACAGCGGCGAGGCCGAGGGCAC
Organism: Thiocapsa imhoffii; assembly: GCF_016583985.1. Classification (GTDB taxonomy): domain Bacteria; phylum Pseudomonadota; class Gammaproteobacteria; order Chromatiales; family Chromatiaceae; genus Thiocapsa; species Thiocapsa imhoffii. The sequence goes on from NZ_NRSD01000007.1 coordinate 138,819, forward strand.
GAGCGGATTCTTGATGGTGAGCCCGAGATAATTGGTCGTGAGATCCATAGCGATTGCTCCGGCAAAAGATGTGCGACGTCGAATAAGGGTGCCCGTTGAGAGGATGCCGCAAAGGCGTGTGCGCGGACTCCTGATGCTCGGCGACGATGCCTTCCAATGAGGGCATCGCGCCGAGCGGATCGAGAGGACGGTCCGCTCGTCGAATCGTGCGTCAGGTCGATTTCGGCTCCGTCTCGCGCGGGGCTGCCGCGGGGTGTTTCTGAACCGCCAGTTGTGCCAATTGCTCGTAGAGCGTAAAGCGGGTCTGGACATGATTCTGCGCGAGTTGGAGGAACCGCTCCGCGGCCTCAGGGTGCGTTCTCGTTAGGACACTGAAGCGCGTTTCCGAGTCGATGAAGTCACGGTAGGGAATGCTCGGCGCCTTCGAATCGACGATGAGCGGATTTTCGCCTCGATCGAGCCGACGTGGGTCGAAGCGGAACAGGCCCCAATGCCCGGAGTTGACGGCCAAGTCCTGTTGACGCAGGTTCTTTGACATGTCGACGCCGTGGGCGATGCAGGGCGAGTAGCAGATGAGCACCGAGGGGCCGTCATAGGATTCGGCCTCCAGGAAGGCGCGCACTGTCTGGACATCCTTCGCACCGAACGCGACTTGCGCGACATAGACGTTCTCATAGGCCATCGCCATCATGGCCAGATCCTTCTTAAACGTCGCTTTGCCGGACGCCGCGAACTTGGCGACTGCCCCCATCGGGGTGGCCTTGGAGGTTTGACCGCCCGTGTTCGAATAGACCTCGGTGTCGAGAATCAGGAGGTTCACGTTGCGGCCACTGGCAAGCACATGATCGACGCCGCCGTAGCCAATGTCATAGGCCCAGCCGTCGCCGCCAATGATCCAGACGCTGCGTTTCACGACTTGATCGCAGATGCCCATGAGCGCCTGTGCATCGATGGAGTCGATCCCCTTCAGCTTCTCCTTCAGCAACAGGACCCGTTCGCGTTGCTCGAAGATCCCGGCCTCGGTGGACTGATCGGCGTTCAGGATGGCATCGGCGAGGTTCTCACCGATCTGTGATGCGAGGCGGCGAATGATCTCGCGCGCATGTTCGGCTTGCTTGTCGACCGCGAGGCGGAGTCCGAGGCCGAACTCGGCGTTGTCCTCGAACAAGGAGTTGTTCCAAGCCGGTCCACGCCCCTCGGCATTGGTGGTGTAGGGCGTGGTCGGGAGGTTTCCACCATAGATCGACGAGCAACCGGTGGCATTGGCGATCAACATGCGGTCGCCGAAGAGTTGCGAGGCCAGCTTGATGTAGGGCGTCTCTCCGCAACCGACGCAGGCACCGGAAAACTCGAAGAGCGGCTCCATCATCATGGCGTGTTTGATCTTGGAGCGATCAAGTTGAGTGCGATCGTACTCCGGCAAGGTCAGGAAGAAGTCCCAATTGGTCTGCTCGACGCCATGGGTCTGCTCCGCGGGAACCATATTGAGGGCCTTGCGATTGGGATCCTTGCGGTCGCGAATCGGGCAGACCTCGACGCAGAGTCCGCAGCCGGTGCAATCATCCGGTGCGACCTGGTAGGTGATGTGGTGATCGGCCGGAAAATCCTTACCCTTGATCTGGACATGCTGAAAGCTCGGTGGCGCCGCGCCGGTGAGTGCCGCTGGGTAGACCTTGGCCCGGATTGCCGCATGCGGACAGACCATGGGGCATTTGCCGCAATGGGTGCAGAGGTCTTCCTCCCACTTCGGCAATTGCAGCGCGATATTGCGCTTTTCATAACGTGTCGTGCCAGTTGGCCAGGTTCCATCGGCGGGCATCAGGCTGACCGGTAGACTGTCGCCCCTCCCAGCGATCAAGGTCGCCGTGACCTGGCGCACGAATTCCGGCGCGGTGCTCGGTACGGCGGGTGGGCGCTCGAAGACGCTACTGACCTGTGCTGGAATCGTGACCTGGTGCAGACCAGCGATGGCGGCGTCGATCGCGTGATAGTTTCGATCCAAGAGGGACTGACCCTTTTTCCCATAGCTCTTCTTGACCGCATCCTTGATGTGGGCGATCGCCGTGTCGCGCGGCAGGATGCCGGAGATGGCGAAGAAGCAGGTCTGCATGATGGTGTTGATCCGACGTCCCATGCCGGCCGCGCTGGCGATCCCGTAGGCATCGACGACGAAGAAGGAAATCCCCTTGTCGATGATCGTCTGCTGCATCGCGCGGGGCAACTCGTCCCAGATCCGCTCGGGCGGGACATGGGAATTGAGCAGGAACACCGCGCCGGGTCGCGCATAGTCGAGCATGTCATAGCGCGTGAGGAAGGTCGGCTGATGGCAGGCGACGAAGCTCGCATCGTTCTCGCCGATCAGATAGGTGCTGTGGATCGGCTTGGGACCGAAGCGCAAGTGGCTGATGGTGACAGCGCCGGCCTTCTTGGAATCATATTGGAAGTAGCCTTGCCCGTAGTTGGGGGTCTCTTCGCTGATGATCTTGATTGAGTTCTTGTTGGCCGAGACCGTCCCGTCGGAGCCGAGTCCGAAGAAGACGCAGTTGGTCACGCCCTCGAGCGCATCGGGTTTAAAGGTGGGATCCCAGTCGAGGCTGGTGTGCGTGACATCGTCGAGGATGCCGATGGTGAAGGGGTTGTGAGGAGCGGGCTGGGTCAATTCATCGAAGATGCTCTTGACCATGGCCGGCGTGAATTCCTTTGAGGACAAGCCGTAGCGACCACCGATCACGCGTGGCATGCTGGTGCGTTGTCCTAGCGAGAGGCTGCGGGCGAGGGCCGTGATCACGTCCTTGTAGAGTGGTTCCCCGTCGGCACCGGGCTCTTTGCAGCGATCGAGCACGGCGATGTGGCCGACCGTTGGGGGCAGCGCCGCGAGGAGGGCGTCGGCGGCCAAGGGGCGGAAGAGTCGAACCTTGATCAGGCCGACCCGCTCGCCCTGCGCGACGAGGTGTTCGACCGCCTCTTGCGCCGCGCCGATCCCCGAGCCCATCAGCAGGATGACGCGTTCCGCGTCGGGTGCGCCGACATAGTCGAACAGTTGGTACTGACGCCCGGTCAGGCTGGCGAAGCGGTCCATCGTGCGCTGCAGGATGCCGGGGATCTCGGCATAGTATGGGTTGACCGTTTCACGACCTTGGAAATAGACGTCCGGGTTTTGCGAGGTACCGCGCACAACCGGGCGATCCGGATTCAGGGCACGCGCCCGGCAGGCGCTGACGAGGTCCTCGTCGATCATGGCGCGGACGGTCTCGTGCGAGACCTGTTCGATCTTTGTAACCTCGTGCGAGGTTCTGAAGCCATCGAAGAAGTGCAGCACCGGGACCCGGCTCTCCAGGGTCAGGGCTTGCGCGATCAGGGCAAAGTCCATCGCCTCCTGCACCGAGGCGGAGCAGAGCATGCTAAATCCCGTGGCTCGACAGGCCATGACGTCCGAATGATCGCCGAAGATCGACAACCCTTGCGCCGCGAGTGAGCGGGCGGAGACGTGGAACACCGTGGGGGTCAGCTCGCCGGCGATCTTGTACATATTCGGGATCATCAACAGCAATCCCTGCGAGGCGGTGAAGGTGGTCGCGAGTGACCCACCCTGCAAGGCGCCATGGATGGCGCCCGCGGCTCCGGCTTCGCTTTGCATCTCCACGACATCAGGAATCGTGCCCCAAAGATTCGGGATTCCGAGAGACGACCACTCGTCCGCCCATTCACCCATGTTGGACGATGGGGTGATGGGATAGATGGCGATGACCTCGTTGGTCAGGTGGGCGACGTAGGCCACGGCCTCGTTGCCGTCGAGGGTTACCATGATCTTTTGCGACATCTGATGCGGTCCCGAGCTGATTTGGGAAAGGAGGCCTGCAACGCCGAGCCGGTCGCGCTGTACTCCGACTCGGCGGCAAGCGCGACCCACAGCGAGGCGGGAGCCGAGTGACGAGGTCAACTATAGCTCGAATCCAACCCTGTTTGTCTTCCCTTTTGTTGCTCGTGTTCGCAAGGGGCAGCCTGTTCAGAGTGATTCTGTCCCCATGGTTTGATCTCGGAGTCAAGGACCTGTTGTGCTCGACGACAGTGCGACGCTCTGTGTCTTGGACGTTTATGACAACAGTGTGACAGTTGGGTGACGGTTCGATTTCTGGGACAATCCAGGTTCGATCATGTCTGCCGCGAGCCTGCCATGGAGCTGAGCCACCTCAACGAGTTGGAAAAGGCGACGAAGAAGGGTCGTCTTGAACTGTTTCGTCTTGGTATCGGATTGCTCTTCATCATTGGCGTGATGTTCTACGCGATCGTGCGCGCCGAGGCGGACGGGAGTCTCTTTGTCGTGATTGCCGCCATGATCGGCGGCTACATGGCCATGAACATCGGCGCGAACGATGTGGCCAACAACGTTGGCCCCGCGGTCGGCTCGAAGGCCTTGACGCTCGGTGGGGCGCTGGTGATCGCCGCTATCTTCGAGGCCGCGGGCGCCATCATTGCCGGCGGCGAGGTGGTGGGAACGATTCGCAGCGGGATCATCGACCCGAATCTGATCGCCGACGCCGATACCTTTGTTTGGGTGATGATGGCGGCGCTGTTGGCGGCGGCGATCTGGCTGAACATCGCAACCATTCTGGGCGCCCCGGTCTCGACCACGCACTCCATCGTGGGCGCGGTGCTGGGCGCTGGAATTGCCTCGAGTGGTCTGCAGATTGCTAACTGGGGCACGGTGGGAACGATCGCCATGAGCTGGGTGATCTCGCCGCTGATGGGTGGTGTGATCGCGGCCGCCTTCCTCTACCTCATCAAGCGGACCATCACCTACCAGGTGGATTTGCTCACCGCATCCCGGCGCACCGTGCCCTATCTGATCGCGGCCATGGCTTTTGCCTTCGTGTCCTATTTGATGCTGAAGGCTTTCGATCGGCTCTGGAGTGTCGCCGCGTGGCAGGCGCTGACGGTGGGGGCGGTATCCGCGGTGGCGGTCTGGTTCATGGTGAAACCCGTGATCAATCGGAAGGCGGTTCGCATCGCCAATACCAAGGCAGGCGTGAATCAGCTGTTCACGGTTCCCTTGATCTTCGCGGCGGCCTTGTTGAGTTTCGCCCACGGTTCCAATGACGTCGCCAATGCCGTGGGTCCGCTCGCGGCCATTGTCGATGTCATGAATTCGGGCACGGACGAGATCGTCCGCGCCGCGCCGGTGCCCTTCTGGGTCATGGTCGTGGGTGCGATCGGAATCGCGATCGGATTGGGGCTGTTCGGCCCGAAGGTGATTCGTACCGTGGGCTCCGAGATCACTGAGCTGGATAAAATGCGTGCCTACTGCATCGCCATGGCGGCGACCATCACCGTCATCATCGCGAGCCAGCTCGGCATCCCGGTCAGCACGACGCATGTTGCCGTCGGTGCCGTGTTCGGCGTCGGCTTCCTGCGTGAATATCTGAAGAGCCAGTACGACCGGATGCTCGACGACATCAAGTCCCACCATCCCGAGGGGGATCAGGCCGCGATCCGGATCTTCATCGCGCGCTTCGCCGCGGCCTCGATCGACGAAAAAGGTTCGATGCTACGCGAGCTGAAACGCAGATCGAAGCTGCGAACCGATCCGGCCAATTTCTCAAAGCGCGAGCGCCGAGGTTTGCGCAAGGTCTATCGCCGTGAGTTGGTGAAGCGCTCCCAGGTGCTGAAGATCGTCGCGGCCTGGGTGATCACGGTTCCGGCCTCGGCGGTGCTGTCCGCGATCCTGTTTTTCACCATCCGAGGGATGCTGCTGCCCTGACGTGCGGATGGTCGCGCGGGCGTCACCCCGCGAGACGTTCCGTCGTGCCCGGATCGAGCGCGCGCGCGAGGACGACCGCGTCCTCGCGCCCCTTGCGCGCGGGGTAATACCCTGGACGGACCCCGACCTCACAGAAGCCTTCCGAGGCGTACAGCGCGCGGGCGCGCGCGTTCGATATCCTCACCTCCAGGAAGGCGCTATCGGCTTTGCGGGTTCGCGCGAAGGTCAACAGATGACGCAGGAGTCGCCGCCCGAATCCGCGTCCTTGCCAGTCGGGATAGACGCACAGGTTCAGGATATGACACTCCCCCACGGCCACGGCCATGATGGCGTGCGCGACGGGCGTGGTCTCGATTTCTCCAATCCAGCAGGAATAACCAACCCGCAGACAGTCGCGAAAAATGCCTTCGGTCCAGGGAAAATCATAACTTTCGCGGTCCATTGCGCAGACCCGTGTCACGTCGCCCTCGCGCATCGCGCGCAGGGTCAGATCGGCCGCGACCTGGTGGTGCGTGGGCGGCCGTGATGGGGCGGTGGGTGTCAAACCGATGTCTCTTCTTGCCGATGATGTGGTTCGGATGGTGCGAGCCGGCGTGGGCGTCACGGGCGCACTCAAGGCTCGCCGCCGCGCAGTATATCCGAGGGCACTGGATCGGCGGCAATCAGGCGACCTGAGGCGAGCACGGCGAGATGTGGGGCGTCGGGTGATCGCGTTGGCGTTCACCGTTATACTCCCGAGGTTTGGTCCAACCCGCGATCAAAACTCCCTCGTCGTCGCGGAGACACCCGAGAAACCGCAGGCTCCTCGCGTCTGGGGGCAAGGGGTGCTGGCAGACTCGGGTGCCTTGCAAAGGGATTGGCCACGCGGTGACCTCCATTCAGCGATCAAGATCTCATGAGCGAACTTCGAGAAGAACTCCAACGGCGTCGAACCTTTGCGATCATTTCGCATCCAGACGCGGGCAAGACCACGCTGACCGAGAAGCTCTTGCTCTTCGGCGGCGCGATTCAGCTCGCGGGCACCGTGAAGGGCCGCAAGGCCGCACGCCATGCCACTTCGGACTGGATGGAACTGGAAAAGGAGCGGGGGATCTCGGTGACCTCCTCGGTGATGCAGTTCCCCTATGGCGCCAGCATCGTCAACCTCCTGGACACCCCCGGGCACCAAGATTTTTCCGAAGACACCTATCGGACGTTGACGGCGGTCGACTCCGCACTCATGGTGATTGACGTCGCGAAGGGGGTCGAGGAGCGCACGATCAAACTCATGGATGTGTGTCGACTGCGTGATACACCGATTCTCACCTTCATCAATAAGCTCGACCGCGAGGGGCGTGACGCGATCGAGTTGCTCGATGAGGTCGAGCAGGTGCTCAAGATCCAGTGCGCGCCCGTGACTTGGCCGATCGGCATGGGCAAACGCTTCAAGGGTGTCTACGATCTGCGGTCCGGGCGCACCCATCTGTTCAGCGCCCAGCATGGCGGGCGCATTGCCGAGGGCGAGATCATCGAGGGGCTCAACCATCCGCGAATGGACGAGATGCTCGGTGATCAGGCGGATGAGCTGCGGGCTGAGATGGAGCTTGTCGAGGGGGCGAGTCATCCGCTCGATCTCGACGCCTATCGAGCGGGTCGCCAAACGCCGGTGTTCTTCGGCTCCGCGATCAACAATTTCGGTGTGCGTGAGTTACTCGATGCCTTCGTCGAGTATGCCCCGCCGCCGCGCGCGCGTGCGACCGGGCAACGTGCGGTCGAGCCGAGCGAGGCCGCTTTCACCGGCTTCGTTTTCAAGATTCAAGCGAATATGGATCCTGCCCATCGTGACCGGGTCGCTTTCCTGCGGGTGTGCTCTGGGAGCTATCGCAAGGGGATGAAGATGCGGCACGTTCGCACGGGCAAGACGGTACAGATCTCCAACGCGATCACCTTTCAAGCCGACGAGCGTCGGCATGTCGAGGAGGCCTGGCCGGGGGACATCATCGGCCTGCACAATCATGGCACCATCCAGATTGGCGACACCTTCACCGAGGGCGAGGAGCTCAAGTACGGCGGGATTCCCTATTTCGCGCCGGAATTGTTCCGCCGCGTGATCTTGAAGGATCCGTTGCGCATGAAGGCGCTGCAGAAGGGGGTGGTGCAGCTCGCCGAGGAGGGTGCGACCCAAGTGTTTCGTCCTCTCAAGAATAACGACATGATTCTTGGGGCGGTCGGTATCCTGCAATTCGATGTGGCGGCCTATCGGTTGAAGGACGAGTATGGTGTCGAGGCGACGGTCGAGCCGGCCAGCGTGAAGACCGCCCGCTGGATTGTTTGCGACGATCCGAAGCGCCTCGAGCAATTTAAGGAGAAGAATTACGAGCATCTGGCGCTCGACGGCGATGACCAGCTCGTCTATCTGGCCCCCACCCGCGTCAATCTCGATCTCGCCCAGGAACGGTGGCCGGATGTCCGCTTCCTGGCCACTCGGGAGCTCTGAGCCGCCGGCAAGCATCGCGCCCCGCGCGCTCCGAACGATCGTTCCCACCTGAACCAGCCTCAATGGGATTCCGCGCCGGCGTCGAGGCGGATCCCCCGGAGGTCTTGCCGGCCATCCTCGCTGACCTCATGTTGTTCGCGAGATGACAAACGAGAAGACCGCATCCGCGCGGTCTCACAGATTCAGACATGAGGAGTAGACGAGAGTGGAAACCGAAGCAGTTGCGGAACTGATCCGGATCGGCCTACCCGGCGCGACCGTGCAAGTCTCGGGAGACGGCAGTCACTTCGATGCCGTGGTTATCAGCGAGGTCTTTGAAGGTCTGACACCGATCAAGAAACAGCGCCTCGTGATGGAGACGGTCAAGCCGCAGATTGCGAGTGGTGAGTTGCATGCCCTCTCGATCAAGACCCTGACCCCGACGCAGTGGGCCGATCAAGGTCAGGGCTGAGCGAGGCTGTTCGCGCTGACCGCGGCGAGACAGGCCATCTGAAGCCCGGCACGCCGCGCTGTCCTATTGATCACCGCACGATCTGATCCATCACGGCTGCGTGGACGGCGCGATTTTGACGAGCACGCGACCATGTGTCTGTCCAGCCAGCATGTCGTCGAAAACCTCAGGAAGGTCGGCGAAGTCGAGGGTCTTGCTCAGGAGTGCATCGAGATCGGCGGGACGCCAATCGGTTGCGAGGTGTTCCCACAGGGTCCGTCGGAGCGGTTGTGGGACATCCACGGAGTTACAGCCGAGGAGGCTGACACCCCGCAGGATGAAGGGCATGACAGTGGTTTCGAGCTGATGACCTCCGGCGAGCCCAATGCTGGCGATATTGCCATGCGGTGCCAGGGTGCGGGTGATCTGGGCAAGGAGTTCCCCACCAACGTTGTCGACCGCGCCTCCCCAGCGCGCGCGCTCCAGGGGACGCTTGGCATCCGCTAGGGCATCACGGCCCAGGATCCGCGTCGCGCCGATGCGATGCAGCCAGTCCGCCAACGCGGCCTTTCCCGAGAGTGCGACCACCTCGTAGCCGAGCCGCGCGAACAGCGCGATCGCCACGCAGCCAACCCCACCGCTCGCGCCAGTGACCAAAATCGGCCCAAGCGCGGGCGTCTGGCCGTTGGTTAGCATCCGGTGTACCGCGAGCGCCGCCGTGAACCCCGCGGTGCCAAGGATCATGGCGGTGCGCGCATCCAGGCCTTCGGGCATGGGCACGAGCCAGGATGCCGGGACGCAGAGCAACTCGGCATACCCGCCATCATGATCGAAGCTCAGTCCCCAGCCCGTTGCGATCACCGCATCACCGGGACGAAATGCAGGATCCTCGGAGGCCTCGACCGTTCCGGCGGCATCGATACCGCCAACCAGCGGAAAGGTACGAAGGATCTTGCCTCGCCCCGTCCCGGCGAGGGCGTCCTTATAGTTGACGCTGGAATAGGCGACGCGAACCAACACCTCTCCCGGTCCGGGACGCGGTATGGGCAGCTGTTCGAAGCCGGCGCGATGGCCGGCCTCGTCCTGATGGATGCGAAACGCGGTATAGGTCTCCACTCAGATCGTCTCCTCTTGTTTTGCGCAGGGTCATCCAAGACATTGGGGCCAAGATCCTCGATCCAGACCAAACACCGAGGTGTCTCGGCGCTTGCTCGCAAGGCGTAGCCGCTGGACCGATGTCCCAACGCATGAACACCAAATAACCGTTCCCTGATCCCTTTTCACTCCTCACTCGAGGATTCAACCCGCACCGGGATCCCCCCAATCTTCTCCCGCCACAGCGCGGGTCCTGTTTCGTGCAGTGATTCGCCACGATGATCCACCGCGACGGTCACCGGCATATCCTCGACCTCGAATTCCCGGATCGCCTCCATGCCGAGATCCTCGAAGGCGATCAAGCGGGAGGATTTGATCGCTTGCGCCACCAAATAGGCCGCGCCGCCGATGGCCATCAGATAGACGGCGCCGTGTCGTTTGATGGCGGCGATCGCCGCGGGCCCACGCTCAGCCTTACCGATCATGCCGATCAATCCGGTCTGCGCGAGCACCTGTTCGGTGAACTTATCCATGCGCGTGGCGGTGGTCGGGCCAGCTGGGCCCACCACCTCGTCGCGCACGGGATCAACGGGGCCAACGTAGTAGATGAAACGGTTGGTGAGATCCACGCCAGCGGGCAGTGATTCTCCCCGATTCAGAATCTCGACGATGCGCTGATGCGCGGCATCGCGCCCCGTCAGGAGCTTGCCCGAGAGCAGGAGGCGTTCACCTGGTTGCCAGGATGCGATCGTCTCACGGGTCAGGGTGTTCAAATCAACCCGACGCGCGCTAGCGGCGGCATCCCAGGTGATCTCGGGCCAGTCGGTGAGTCGAGGCGGGGTCAGTTGGGCGGGGCCACGGCCATCGAGTGTGAAGTCGAGGTGCCGGGTGGCCGCGCAGTTGGGGATCATGGCCACCGGCAGCGAGGCGGCGTGCGTGGGGTACGTCAGGATCTTCACGTCCAGGACCGTGGTCAGGCCGCCGAGGCCCTGTGCGCCGATGCCGAGCGCATTGACGCGTTCGTAGAGTTCTAGACGCAATTCTTCGATGGGGTTCGATGGACCGCGTGCCTTCAGCTCATGGATGTCGATGTGCCCCATCAACGCCTCCTTGGCCAGCAACATCGACTTCTCCGCGGAGCCACCGATGCCGATTCCGAGCATGCCGGGTGGACACCAACCTGCCCCCATGGTTGGCACCGTTCGCAGCACCCAGTCGACCAAACTGTCACTTGGATTCAGCACCGTGAACTTCGCCTTGTTCTCCGAGCCGCCGCCCTTGGCGGCGAGACGAACCTCCACGCGATCACCCGCGACCAGTTCAACATGCACCACGGCAGGCGTATTGTCACCGGTGTTCTTGCGTGCACCGATGGGGGGCGAGACCATCGATGCGCGCAGGACATTGTCGGGATGGCGGTAAGCCGCGCGCACGCCCGCATCGACCATGGCCTGCAGATCCCGTGTCGTTTCCCAGCGCACCTCGAGGCCGACCTTCACGAAGACCACCACCATTCCGGTGTCCTGGCAAATCGGTCGATGCCCCTGCGCGCACAGGCGCGAATTGACCAGAATCTGTGCCATCGCATCCTTCGCGGCGGGCGACTCCTCGCGCTCGTAGGCTGCCGCGAGGGCTTGGAGATAGTCACTGGGGTGGTAGTAGGAGATGAATTGCAGCGCATCGGCGATGCTTTGGATGAAATCGTGTTCGCGGATGATGGTCATGCGTTCGCGCACCTCTGCTGGTTGTCGCCCGACAGTATAGCCGCAACACCTGAACCGACCCTGCTCGATCCATGGAAGAACTTGTGAATACAATGCATTGGGCGGCTTGATTCGGGTGTTGCTCGGTCGGGCGTGGAGCCGGGAGGCGACCGGCGAAGCCCCTCCCGCGCGTCCGTAGGATGGCTTGCCGCGTCGGGGCGCCGGGAGTTGGATCGATCCGAGTGGCGGCCCCGCTGGAACGGCCTACCTGCTGGAACGGCCTATTGGAATAGAAGGAACCTTGGAGGGGGAAGGTGGCCTGGGGGTGATCTAAAAATAGGGCTTGGCAAAGGTAGGGTAGGCCTGTATCATCCCCTGCTCGCAACGACAGGCGCGTAGCTCAGTTGGTTAGAGCACCACCTTGACATGGTGGGGGTCGTTGGTTCGAGTCCAATCGCGCCTACCACATGCCAGCCGCCAGCTCCGGCCGTTGGCCGTCCCGACTCTTCGGGCGGCACTCTGCTGGAGCTGGCGTTTTTCATGTGATCCTTGGTATCGATCACCACTGAAACCGCCAGGTCTCGCCATGCCCCGCATTACCCTGCCCGATGGTTCACAGCGACAGTTCGATCATCCCGTGACCGTGGCGGACGTCGCCGCCGCGATCGGTCGTGGTCTCGCCAAGGCGGCGCTCGCCGGGCGTGTCGATGGCGTCTTGGTCGACACCTCCCACGTGCTGGAGCAGGATGCCGAGCTGGCGATCATCACGGCTAGGGACGAGGCGATCGCGCTCGAACTTCTGCGTCACGACGCGGCGCATGTCATGGCTCAGGCGGTGCAGGAGCTTTATCCTGGCACGCAGGTCACCATCGGGCCGGCGATCGAAAACGGCTTCTACTATGACTTCGCTCGCGACGAGCCCTTCACGCCGGACGATCTCGAGCGCATCGAGGCGCGCATGCGCGAGATCGTCAAGCGCGACCTGCCGATCGTGCGTGAGGTCTGGGGCCGTGAGCAGGCCAAGGAAGCCTTCGGCGCGCTCGGTGAAACCTACAAGGTCGAAATCATCGATGACATCATCCCGGAGGGTGAGGCGGTCTCCGTCTACCGTCAGGGCGACTGGTTCGACGTCTGTCGTGGGCCACATCTGCCGAGTACCGGCAAGCTCGGTCAGGGTTTCAAGCTGATGAAGCTGGCGGGGGCCTATTGGCGCGGCGACGCGCGCAACCCCATGCTTCAGCGTATCTATGGCACCGCCTGGCGCGACCAGAAGGAGTTGGCGGCGTATCTACATCGTCTCGAGGAGGCGGAGCGGCGCGATCACCGTAAGCTCGGCAAGCAACTCGATCTGTTCCACTTCCAGGACGAAGCGCCCGGCATGGCCTTCTGGCATGCCAAGGGGCGAGTCATCTACCGCTTGGCCGAGTCCTACATGCGCGAGAAACTCGACCAATATGGTTATGAGGAGGTCGAGACCCCGCAGGTCATCGATCGCTCGCTGTGGGAACGGTCGGGTCACTGGGACAAGTTTGCCGGCGGGATGTTTACAACGCATCTCGACGACCACGACTACGCGATCAAGCCGATGAACTGCCCGGGGCACATCCAACTCTTCAATCAAGGGTTGAAAAGTCATCGTGATCTGCCGTTACGCATCGCTGAGTTCGGCGTGGTGCATCGCAACGAGCCCTCTGGCACCCTGCACGGCCTGATGCGGGCACGACGTTTTACCCAGGATGATGCCCATGTTTTTTGCACCGAGGCCCAGCTCCAGGAGGAGGTGGCGACCCTGATCGACATGGTCTTCGAGACCTATCGTGACTTTGGTTTCGATCAGGTCGATCTCGCCCTATCGCTGCGCCCCGAGCAACGCGTCGGCAGTGATGCGCTTTGGGACAAGGCCGAGGACGCCTTGGATCAGGCGCTCAGGAACAAGGGCCTCGTGTTCAAGGTGCAACCCGGCGAAGGCGCCTTCTATGGCCCTAAGATCGAGTTCACCCTCTATGACAGCATCGGACGTGCCTGGCAATGCGGCACGATCCAAGTGGATTTCTCCATGCCCGCCCGGCTCGGCGCGCACTACATCGCCGAGGACAACAGCAAGCAGGTTCCGGTGATGATCCATCGGGCCATTCTCGGTTCGGTCGAGCGCTTCATCGGCATCCTGCTCGAACATTACGCCGGCCAGTTGCCGGTCTGGCTCGCGCCGCGACAGGCGGTGGTGATGAACATCACGGATCGGCAAGCCGAGTATGTGCGCGAGGTGGCTAAGACGTTGCGTGATAAGGGCTTCCGTGCCGAAACGGACTTGAGAAACGAGAAGATCGGCTTTAAAATCCGCGAGCACACCCTCCAACGAGTTCCCTACCTACTCGTCGTGGGTAATCGGGAGGTGGAATCACGATCCGTCGCGGTCCGTGATCGTGCGGGCCAGGATCTGGGGATCCTCGACCTCGACGCCTTCATCGACCGTCTCGGCACAGAGGTCGCGAATCGGACCCATTGATTCGTCGAGTCCCATTTTAAGCTCGCGCGGTCGACGCCTGCGTCGTCCTTTTCAGCGCATTTGGAGGAATCTGCTATCGCTGCACCAAAGAGAAACCGCGTCAACAAGGAGATCAACGTTCCCGAGGTACGCTTGATCGGCGCGGACGGCAACCAAGTCGGAGTCGTGGGTACGCGTGAGGCGTTGGAGATGGCCGCCGAGGCCAGTCTCGATCTGGTCGAGATCGTCCCGAATACCGATCCCCCAGTGTGTCGATTGATGGATTTCGGCCGTTTCCTCTTCGATCAAAAGAAGAAGAAGAACGAAGCCAAGAAAAAGCAGAAGCAGGTTCAGATCAAGGAGGTGAAGTTTCGCCCAGGGACGGATGAGGGAGACTATCAGGTTAAACTACGCAGCCTGACCCGTTTCCTAAACGACGGGGACAAAGCCAAGGTCACCATGCGATTTCGCGGGCGTGAACACGCCCACCGTGAACTCGGTTTGGAACTTTTGAAGCGAATTGAAAGCGATCTGGCCGCACTCAGCATCGTCGAGCAAAAACCCCAGATGGAAGGACGCCAGATGGTGATGGTGCTGGGCCCCAAAAAAAAATAGCAACGCCGCAACGGACAGGTCCCGGGGCGAATCACCCTGAGGGCGTGCGGTGCCCCACGGTCATGATGACCATGCGGCACCGGATGCCAGCTCCTCGGCTGGATGGGCGTTGCAATCAAATTATTCGGCAAATCGCGGAGTTGAAACCCAATGCCCAAGATCAAGACCAATCGCGGTGCGGCCAAGCGCTTCACGCGGACGGCCTCCGGTTCGATCAAGTGCAACGCCTCTCATCGGCGCCACATCCTGACCAAGAAGTCGACCAAGCGGAAGCGCCAATTGCGCTCTCCGAAGTACCTTCAACCGTCGGATGTGCGGGCCGCTTTGCGGATGATCCCTTACTGCTGATCGCCGCGCACTCGAACGAATCTCAAGGAGTCCACTTATGCCACGCGTCAAACGGGGTGTTACCGCCCACGCTCGTCACAAAAAGATTCTCGACCAAGCCAAGGGCTATTCAGGAGCCCGCAGCAAGGTCTTTCGTGTCGCCAAGCAGGCGGTCATCAAAGCCGGCCAATATGCCTATCGCGATCGCCGGCAGAAGAAGCGCCAATTCCGGGCGCTCTGGATCGCGCGCATCAATGCCGCGGCGCGTGAAAACGGGCTCTCCTACAGCCGTCTCATTGACGGTCTGAAGAAGGGGGGCGTCGAGGTTGACCGCAAGGTGCTCGCTGACATCGCCTACCACGATCAGGTCGCGTTCGCGGCCATTGCGCAACAGGCGAAGACCGCACTCGCCTGAGCGGGCGCATGCCCTCGCTCGAGCGGGCGCGGGCGTGCCGCGGATCCAGGAGGGAAAGGCCCCGGTCTTTCCCTTTTTCGTTTGGCGCCGAACGCGGCGGATCTGATCATCAAGGCAGAAGCGGATATGGCAGAACAAACCGAACTCGGTCTCGCGGCCCTCAAGGCGGCGGCGCTGACGACGATCGAGCAGGCGCAGGATCTCGCGGCCCTCGATGCGGCTCGCGTGCGCTATCTCGGTAAGAATGGTGAGTTGACCGCGCTGCTGAAGCAACTCGGAACCTTGCCCGCCGCGGAACGCCCCGCCGCGGGCCAGCAGATCAATCTCGCGAAGGCCGCGGTGCAAGCGGCCATCGATGCGCGGAAAGCGATGCTGGAGGCAGCGTCCCTCACCGCCCGTCTCGCGGCTGAGCGCATCGATGTCAGTCTGCCTGGCCGGGGGCGTGAAATGGGCGGACTGCACCCGGTCACCCGCGCGCTGCGCCGCATCGAGCATCTCTTCGCGCAAGCGGGCTTTGCCGTCGTCGAGGGGCCGGAGGTCGAGGATACCTATCATAATTTCGAGGCCCTCAACATTCCGGAGCATCATCCCGCGCGGGCGATGCACGACACCTTTTATTTCGATACACAGCGGCTGCTGCGCACCCACACCTCGCCGGTTCAGATCCGGGTGATGGAGACGCAGAAGCCACCACTGAAGATCATCGCGCCGGGTCGTGTGTACCGTTGTGACTCGGATCTGACCCATACGCCGATGTTCCATCAGGTTGAAGGACTGCTCGTCGACGAGGCAGTCACCTTCGCGGACCTCAAAGGCGTGCTTCATGACTTCTTGCGGAGCTTTTTCGAACGCGATCTCGCGCTGCGCTTTCGCCCGTCGTATTTTCCCTTCACCGAGCCATCGGCGGAGGTCGACATTCAATGCGTCATCTGTAGCGGCAGCGGCTGCCGTGTCTGCAAGCAGACCGGCTGGCTCGAGGTGCTCGGCTGCGGCATGGTGTACCCGGAGGTCTTCCGCAAGGTCGGGATCGATCCCGACCGCCATCTCGGCTATGCCTTTGGCATGGGGGTCGAGCGGCTCGCGATGCTGCGGTACGGCATTGATGACATTCGATTGAACTTCGACAACGATCTTCGCTATTTAAGACAATTTCGCTAACGCGTCCCGGCACGGATGCGGCGCCGGTTGCCCCGGGTGCGTGGCGCGCGTTGCCGAGGTATCGAATGACGGTCTGGCCACGCCGCGGTGTGCGGCCGGCAGGCGATGGGACGAATCTGGATCCGTTGATCCTGCAACGGAACGACAACAGCGTATCAGCGTATAGGGCAGCAGCAAATGCGATTCAGTGAGGCGTGGTTACGGGAGTGGGTGAGCCCCCCGGTCGACACTCGGCAATTGGCCGATCAACTGAGCATGGCTGGCCTCGAAGTCGATGCCGTCGAGCCCGCGGCGCCTGCTTTTGATGGGGTGCGGATCGGCTGGGTCACGTCCGTCGAGGCGCATCCCGATGCCGCGAAGCTGCGGATCTGTCGCGTGGATCTCGGTGAGGATGAACCACTGCAGATCATCTGCGGCGCCGCGAATGTGGCCGCGGGCATGAAGGTGCCGGTTGCGACCATCGGTGCCGTGTTGCCGGGCGACTTCAAGATCAAACGCGCCAAGCTGCGCGGCGTTGCCTCCCACGGGATGATCTGTTCGGCGAAGGAACTCGGACTCGCGGAGTCCTCGGACGGGATCCTGGCATTGCCGGCGGACGCGCCTGTCGGCGAGGACATCCGGGCCTGGATGGCGCTCGACGATCAGTGTCTTGAAGTCGACCTGACCCCTGATCGTGGCGATTGCTTGAGTGTCAGTGGCCTTGCCCGTGAGGTTGCTGCCATCAACGGCATGACCTTGATGCCATCGGCCATCCACCCGGTGGTGCCGCTGCGGGAGACGCAAATCCCGGTGCGCGTGCTCGCGCCGGCGGCCTGTCCGCGGTATGCCTGCCGGATCATTCGCAACATCGATTCCTCGGCCGTCACGCCCTGGTGGATCACCGAGCGTCTGCGCCGCAGTGGCCTGCGTCCGATCAGCCCGGTCGTCGATGTGACGAACTATGTGATGCTCGAGCTGGGTCAACCCATGCATGGATTCGATCTCGCGACGCTGGACGGCGAGATCCAGGTGCGACAGGCGGTGGCGGGAGAGTCCTTGCGGCTGCTCAATGGCGAGACCCTGACCTTGCGTGACGACACCCTGGTGATCGCCGATCGACACCGGCCGGTGGCCCTGGCTGGCATCATGGGGGGAGCGGAGACCGGTGTTGGCGACGCGACGCGGGATGTGTTGCTCGAGAGCGCCTTCTTCAGCCCGCAGGCGATCAGTGGGCAGGCACGCTCCTATGGACTGCACACGGATTCCTCGCACCGCTTCGAGCGGGGTGTCGACCCGCTGCTGCAAGAGCGCGCGATCGAACGTGCCACCCACCTGTTGTTCACGATCGTTGGGGGCGAACCCGGACCCGTCGTGATGGTGGAGACGGAGGCGGATATGCCTCGGCGTAGACAGCAGTTGTTGCGCCGGGCGCGGATCGCGCAGATCCTTGGAGTGGTGATGCCCGACGACAGGGTCACCGAGATCCTGCAGCGTCTAGGAATGATGGTGTCGCCGCATCAGGAGGGTTGGCTCGTTACCGCGCCCAGTTCCCGCTTCGATCTGGTTGAGGAGGTTGACCTGATCGCCGATCTGGGACGTATTCATGGTTACGAGCGCATTCCGGTCGCGCGCAATCGCTCGGTCTCCGTGACCCGTGTCGCTGCGGAAGCCCATTTTGACTTGGATCGGGCGCGGTTGGCGCTGGTCTCGCGTGGCTTCCAGGAGGTCATTACCTACAGTTTCATCAGTCCTGACTTGCAGGAGCGTGTCGATCCGGAACAGGAGGTCTTGCGGTTGGCCAATCCGCTGAGTGCCGAACTCTCCGTCATGCGAACCAGTCTCTGGCCAGGACTGCTGCAGACGGCGCGTTACAATCAAGCACGGCAGCTGGAGCGGGTGCGGATCTTCGAGTCAGGTTTGCGCTTCCGGCTCGGCGCGGAAGGATTGACTCAGACTCCGGGGCTGGGCGGACTCATCGTTGGACCGCCTGATCCCGAGCAGTGGGGATTGCCGCGGCGTGCCGCTGACTTCTACGATCTCAAGGCGGATGTCGAGGCACTGCTGGTGCTCACGGGGGCGCCAGAGCGTTTCAGTGTCCACCCGGATGCCCATCCGGCATTGCACCCGGGGCAGGCTGCTCGCATCGAGTGCGCGGGAGAGCCTGTTGGGTGGCTCGGAATGTTGCATCCAAGCCTGGCGGCGTCGCTCGATCTTATTGGGAACGCCTATCTGTTCGAGTTGGATCTCGACGCCATGAGTCTCGGCGTCCTGCCGAAGTTTTCACCCATCTCGCGCTTTCCGAGTATTCGTCGCGACATCGCCATCACGGTCGACGAAGCGGTCAGCTACGAGGCCATTGCATCCAGCATTCGTGCCGTTGAGACTGAATTACTGCGCGATCTGGTACTGTTTGACGTCTACACCGGCCAAAACATTGAATCGGGACAAAAAAGTCTCGCACTTGGATTGATTTTACAGGCTCGTTCTCAGACACTGACCGACAGTGTCATTGATGAGACGGTGGGGCGGATCCTAGACCGACTCGCCGTGGATTTTGGCGCGACATTGAGGAAATGACTCTATGGCATTGACCAAGGCCGACATGGCCGAGCATCTGTTCGATGAACTTGGCCTAAACAAGCGTGAGGCAAAAGACATCGTCGAGATGTTTTTTGAGGAGATCCGTGCGGCGTTGGAGCGGGGCGAGCAAGTGAAATTGTCCGGCTTCGGCAACTTCGATCTGCGGGAAAAGAAAGAGCGTCCCGGCCGGAATCCCAAAACGGGCGAGGAGATTCCGATCACTGCCCGCCGTGTCGTCACGTTCCGTCCCGGGCAGAAACTCAAACAACGGGTTGAAGCTTATGCTGGAACCGATCGATAACAGCGAGGATAACGGCCCGGGTGATCTGCCGCCGATTCCAGGGAAGCGTTATTTCACCATCGGCGAAGTGAGTGAACTCTGCGGGGTCAAGCCTCATGTGTTGCGTTACTGGGAACAGGAGTTCCCGCAGCTCAAGCCGGTCAAGAGACGGGGCAATCGTCGCTATTATCAACGACATGACGTGCTCTTGGTCCGGCAGATTCGCAGTCTCCTCTACGACCAGGGGTTCACCATCGGTGGTGCCAGATTGCAACTGAGTGGGGAAGGGGCCAAACAGGATCAGAGCCAAGCCCATCAGATCCTCCGGCAGATGCGGGCGGAACTTGAAGAGGTTCTCCAGCTCCTTCGTCGTTGACGACAGCGTTGCTTCGGCCTAACATGATGAGTCTTTCCGGGGCGTAGCGCAGCCTGGTAGCGCACCTGAATGGGGTTCAGGTGGTCGGAGGTTCAAATCCTCTCGCCCCGACCAAAACAATCAAGCGGTGAGCTGGGAAACCGGCTCGCCGTTTTTTGTTATCGGCCGAAAAATTATTTTGTAGTCGCGTCCGTAGGTCGCGTGCTGGATCGGCAACCCTGCTTGACCTAACTTGCCTGCATCGCCGACATCGAGCGCCCAGCCGCCGCAGCGACCGCCCTGCGCCAGTCGGTGAGGGACGGCTCGATCGAACCCGGCCGGCAAGCGGGTGCGACCGGGAACCGCAGATTCGTCCGCTGAGAGGACATCATGTGACTTGGTCTTGCGGTGGGGTTACGATGCCCCCGCGTGCTCAACCCCATGAGCCCTATCCGCCAGCCTCGGAGGCAAAACAAGATGACCTTGAAGCACATCGCATGCTTGATCGCGATGACAGCCGTTCTGCTCGCCCAAGGCTGTGCAGGACCGGTGCGCAAGGAGGCCGTTCCGGCCGCGTTCACCGACCAAGCCGTCATCCCCGGCATGGCCGAGGTGCGTTACCGTGTCGGCATCGACACCGAGGCGCTCCAGCGCGAGGGCATCGCCTCGGTGCGGCGCGAGCAGGCATTCCTTGCCTCAACCGGCCAACGCGGCGGCTTGCCCCCCGCAACCTTCCTGGCCGTCTCGGGTGGCGGCGACAACGGCGCCTTCGGCGCCGGGCTGCTCAACGGCTGGACCGCGGCGGGCGATCGGCCGGAATTCAAACTGGTCACCGGCGTCAGCACCGGTGCCCTCATTGCGCCCTTTGCCTTTCTCGGCCCGGCCTACGACGAGCAGCTCAAACGCTTCTACACGACCACCGGTCCCACGGACATCGCCAGGCCACGTTCCTTGTTGGCGGCAGTGACGAGCGACGCCCTGGCGGACAATGCCCCACTCTGGAAATTGGTCAGCAGGGAGGTCGATCAGTCGTTGCTGGACGCCATTGCCCGCGAATACGACAAAGGGCGTTTGCTGTTCGTCGCCACCGTGGACCTGGATGCACGTCAGACGGTGCTCTGGAACCTGACCAAGATCGCCGCAAGCAAGGATCCGAATGCGCTCGACCTGTTCCGATCACTCATGATCGCCTCCGCCTCCATCCCCGGCGCCTTCCCGCCCGTCATGATCGATGTCGAGGCCAACGGGCAGGCCTACCAGGAGATGCATGTCGACGGCGGCACCATGTCGCAGGTCTTCGTCTATCCGCCGTCACTCGACATCGAAGCGCTCTCCCGCAAGCTCGGGACTCAGCGCGAGCGGCGGGCCTATATCATTCGCAATGCGCGTCTCGACCCGGAATGGGCTCAAGTCGAGCGACGGACCATGAGCATCGCCGGCCGGGCGATCTCATCGCTCATCCACACCCAGGGCATCGGCGATCTGTACCGAATCTATCTCACGAGCGACCGCGACGGCGTGGACTTCAACCTGGCTTATGTGCCTGCGAGCTTCAATGTTCCGCATCGGGAGGAGTTCGATACCGAGTTCATGCGAGCCCTCTACCAGACCGGCTACGACATGGCGGCAGAAGGCTACCCCTGGGAGAAGGCGCCGCCGGGGTTCTGACGACTCCGGATCGACAGCCTCCAAGACCGGCGTGTGCTCGCCGGACGACGCACCGCGGTCCGTCACGAATCCTGACCGTGGATCAAGACCCTGAATTCGATCCAGAATAGAGTTCGGGTCTGCGATCGTCGAAGACCGGGATCCGGGCGCGCGTCTGAGCGATGAGCGACAGGTCGAGTTCAGCGATGAGCAGCTGGGGCTGATCGTCGGCCTCGACGAGCATGTCTCCCATGGGGTCGATGATGCAGGATTGCCCGCAAAAGCGGTTGTTTGCATCGCTTCCCGCACGATTGCAGGCGATCACGAACATCTGGTTTTCGATGGCTCGGGCCTGAAGGAGTGTGCGCCAGTGCGCGCAACGCGGTTCTGGCCATTCAGCCGGGATCACCACGGCGCAGGCGCCGGCGAGGGCATAAGAGCGGAACAATTCCGGAAAGCGCAAATCGTAACAGATCGCTAATCCAAAGAGTCCCCAGCCCGTGTCGACAAGTTCGAGACGTTCGCCCGCGGTGAGATAGCGATCCTCCTGCATCAGACCAAATAAGTGGGTCTTGCTATAGGCGGCGCGCGTCTGGCCGGTGGCGTCAACATAGACGGCGGTGTTGGCGATCCGTCCAGGCTCCAAGCGGGCAAGGCAGGAGCCGAGGATGGCGATCCCGTGGGCGCGTGCGAGTGATGCGGTTGCTTTGAAGATGCCGGCATCGATCGCCGTGGCATGATCCTCGGCGCGGGCCAGGTCATAGCCGGTTGACCAGAGTTCCGGGAAGACAATCAGGTCAGCGCCCTGTTCAGCCGCCTCGGCGGTCCAGGACCGCACCTGCGCGAGGTTCGCGGCTGGATCACCCCAAACGAGGTTCAACTGCCCGAGGGCGATCGTCATGCGTGCATTCATGGTCTACAGCCTCCGCTCATGGGGTCATCACCTCGCTCGGTGAGTATGCGCGGCTGGGGAAGGCCGTATCAAGTCGTTCGCCTGCTGCGCGCGGGCGGGCCCCGGCATGCGAGGAGCATGAGCCGCGCGCAACCCGGACGACAATGCTGTACGCGATCAGTCGAATCGGCTGACTTCCCACTTGACCGCGAGGGGTCAGGCACAGGATGCTATAGGATGTTGCGGTCGGTTGTGTCCGTGTCGCGACCTTGTCGTAGGCCGTTTGAGCCACAACTTCATCTTTCTTCCGGCTGTCCTCGGCGAGCCGTCTAAGACCCATCGAGATCGTGACACCTTGCCAAATGCCCTGTGGATAAACGCAAACGGTATGGACGCACGACACGTCAACTGTACAGCACCCCCGGCGAAGACGATCTACAGCCTCTTTGACAGCGCCGTCGATCGCTCCGCGGACCATATAGCCCTCGTCCATGCCGTCCCTGGGGCGTCTCGAAGCTGGACCTATCGTGCGCTCCGCCAGGCCGTGGAGGCAGCGTCCGCGCGGTTCGCGGGGGAGGGCGTCTTACCCGGGGACATCGTTGCCGTGATCGCCGATCGGCAACTCGAAACCATCGCGGCCTATCTCGCGGCGATGCGGCTCGGCGCGGCCTATCTCCCGATCGACCCACGGTTTCCAATCGATCGAATTCGCTACATGCTTAGTGATGCCGAGCCCCGCCTGGTGCTGGCCGAGCGAGCCGTTGCGGGGCTGGAGACGCGAGCGCTGATCGAGTCAGCCGCGGCGGCGGATGCGGTCAAGATGCACGAGCAAAGCCCGCTCAAGGTCCCCGAGGACGATCCAGAGCGCGCTGCCTGCATCATGTATACCTCGGGCTCGACGGGCGCGCCCAAAGGCGTCGTGCTCCCGCACCGCAGTCTGGTCCGCCTTCTGTGGGGCGCGGACTACTATGATTTCGGCGCTGATCGTGTCTTCCTGCAACTGAGCGCGTTGACCTTCGACGTCTCGATCCTCGAGATCTTCGGCGCGCTCGTGCACGGTGGAACCTCGGTTCTCTTTCCCACGCATGGGGTGCCTGACCTTGAGTTGTTGCGAGCCGTGGTGCGTGATCATGGCGTCACCACGACCTGGCTGACCACGTCCCTATTCAACAGCATCGTCAGCCTTGATCCGAGCGTCTTGCAGGGGCTGCACACCATTTTGATCGGCGGCGAGGCACTCTCCGCGCCCCATGTTCGGCTGGCGCAACGGGCCTTGCCCGAGTTGCAACTGATCAATGGCTACGGCCCAACCGAGAACCATATCAGTACGTGCTACCAGATCCCGAATCCACTGCCACAGGAGTGGGCGTCGATTCCAATCGGCCGCCCGATCACGGGCAGCACCGCCTATGTGCTCGATGAGCAGGGTGCGCCGGTTGCGGCCGGCCAGGTCGGCGAACTCTACGTCGGCGGCTACGGGGTGGCGCTCGGTTATCTGAATAAACCCGAACTGACCGCCGAGCGTTTCTTGCCCGATCCCTTTATCGAAATGCCCGGGCTGCGGATGTATAAAACCGGTGATCTGGTGCGTGACCTCGGGGACGGTTGCTTGGATTACCTCGGACGCAATGACACCCAGGTCAAGATTCGCGGTCATCGTATTGAGTTAGGCGAGATCGAGAATGTGCTCCTCTCCCATCCTCAGGTGACGGATGCAAAAGTCCGCCTCAAGCACGACGGCCACGGTGAGAAGCACTTGGTCGCCTATTATCTGACCGATGGCGTCGATCTCACAGACCTTGGTGACTGGCTGTCGCGGAAGCTGCCGGCCGCCATGGTGCCATCTCAGATCGTGCGCCTGGCCTATATCCCTCTCAATCAGAATGGCAAACTCGACGAATCACGTTTGCCCAACCCATTCGACACGGATCCAAGCGATCAGGTGGAGGGAACGGGATCCATTCTCGAGGCGTCGCTGAACTGGGCGAGCGTGCCCGAACTGATCGAGGCCCTCTGGCGTCTCGTGTTACCGCCAGGGCAAGGCTTTTCGCACACGGATAGTTTTTTTCAGGTTGGCGGGACCTCGCTGGGGACGCTGCAGGTCGCGGCTCGGTTGAGTCGCGAACTCGATCGCCCCATTCCTGTGATCAAGTTGTTTGAGTTTCCGACGATCGAGCGTCTGGCGGCCTATCTGTCCGGAGCGGACGCGTCCCGTCCGCTCGATGCGGCTCAGGACCGTGCCGCGCGTGCCCGGCAGGCGCGGGAACGTCGGCGCGGTACACGTTAGCGATCAGGCGTCAGTGATCCATGTCTGAATATGACCCCAATGCCGTGCCGGCTGATGCCATTGCGATCATCGGTCTGTCTGGTCGTTTTCCAGGTGCCGGTGATGCGCGCGCCTTCTGGCGGAATTTGCTTCAAGGACGTGAGTCCATCACCTTTTTCGAGCAGGATGAACTCGATCCAGCCGTCGCCGAGGAGGCAGGTGATCCGCTCTATATCCGGGCGAAGGGGATCTTGGAGGGCATCGAGTGTTTCGATGCGACCTTATTCGGTATTCCACCGGCCGAGGCGCGCATGCTCGATCCACAGCAGCGGGTACTGCTCGAACTCGCTTGGGCGGCGCTCGAGGACGCGGGCTATGGCTCCCCCACGCGGACCGATAAGATCGCGGTCTATGCCGGGACGAACTGGAACCGCTACGAAACGCTGAATCTCGCAACGCAACCGGAGTTGCTGCGCCGCTACGGTGCGTTCAATGCGGCCCTGGCGAACGAGGCGGATTTTCCGGCCACACGGATTTCCTATAAGTTGAACCTCACGGGGCCGAGCGTCAGTCTGTTCACAGCCTGCTCGACCAGCTTGGTCGCGGTGTCCGAAGCGGTCAAGAGTCTCCTGAACTACGAGTGTGAGATGGCTCTGGCTGGTGGGGCCTCGATCACCCTGCCACAACGTCAAGGCTATCTGTACCAGGACGGCGGCATGCTCTCGCGCGACGGGCATACCCGCACCTTCGATGCGGCCAGCAGTGGCACAACCTTCAACGAAGGAGCGGCCTTACTGCTGCTCAAGCGCCTGGAGGATGCGCTCGCGGACCGCGATCACATCTATGCGGTCATCCGCGGCGCCGCCATCAACAATGATGGCGGCGAAAAGATGAGCTTCACGGCGCCAAGCGTGGCCGGGCAGGCGGACGTCATCGCCAGTGCCCTCGCTGCCGCGGATCTTGCACCCGAGAGCATCACCTATATCGAGACCCATGGCACGGCAACGCCGCTGGGCGATCCGATCGAAGTTGCGGCACTGCATCAGGTGTACGCCCCATCCGCGCAAGCGGGTGCCGGGAGCTGTGTGCTCGGGGCGCTGAAGAGCAATGTCGGACACCTGACCCACGCGGCCGGTGTGGCGGGTCTCATTAAACTCGCGTTCTGCGTGGAACAAGGGCGCATTCCCGCGACCTTGCACTTCCATGAGCCGAATCCCGCCCTGCATCTCGAGCAGACGCGGTTTCGCGTGAATCAATGCACGGAAGCCTGGGAGCCTGGTCAGTGGCCGCGGCGGGGCGCTGTCAGCTCCTTTGGCGTGGGCGGAACCAATGCGCACGTCATCATCGAGCAGGCTCCACGTCAAGAGCCGAGTGACCCCCACACGGCGGTTCCAGTAGCGCTGGTGAGCGCTCGCCATGCCGAGGGACCCACCCAGTTGGCGCAGGCGCTGGCCGACCGATTGGCCGAGGAGCCGGATCTGAATCTAGGCGATGTGACCTACTCGCTGGCGGTCGGACGACAGGTTTTAGCCCATCGTCTCGCGGTGGTGGCGCGCGATCTCGGCGACATGACCGAGACGCTGCGGCGCGGCCGGGGGCCGCGCTTGGTGCGTGGGCAGGCCACGGCTGGGATCGATCGTCTCGTCTTCGCCTTTCCTGGGCAGGGTGCGCAACGTCTCGGCATGGGAGCCGACCTCTATCACCAGAACGCGGCATTCCGCGACGCGATGGATGCGTGTCTCCAGATCGCCGACGCGCGACTCGATCTGGATTTGCGCACGCTCACGGTCGCGCCGTCGTCCGATGAGTCGATCCAGCACGCCTTGGAGCAGACCCGCTACACTCAGCCGGCCCTGTTTGCTATGGGTTACGCCTTGGGACAGGCGCTGATGGCATTCGGGGTGCGACCGGATGTTATGGTCGGACATAGCGTTGGCGAGTTCGTCGCTGCGACCCTGGCTGGCGTCATGAGCCTCGAGGACGGCATGCACCTGATCATTGAGCGTGCACGCTTGATGCAGGCAATGCCAGCGGGGGGGATGCTCGCGGTGCATTTGGACGAAGACGCCGCGAGCCGCTTGGCAGAGGCGCATCAACTCACGATCGCCGCCGTCAACGCCCCTGATCTGACAGTGCTCTCGGGACGGCTCGAGCAGATCGCCGCGGCGGAGCAAGCGCTCGCCGACCGTGGTCTACGTGGCACCCGCTTACGCACCTCGCATGCCTTTCACTCCGCGATGATGGATCCGGCGGCGGAGTCCTTCGCCGATGCCCTCGCTGACATCGTGCTTCGGGCCCCGCAAATCCCCATTGTCTCCACCGCGACGGGTGCCGTACTGACCGATGCCGAGGCGACCTCGCACCACTATTGGCAACGACACTTACGAGTCCCGGTCCGTTTCGCCGAGGCCATGCGGACACTCTGTGCCATGGGGCGCTGTGCGATGATTGAGCTCGGCCCCGGCGCGACCCTCACGGCCTTGGCGAAGCGTCAAAGCGAGGACGAGCATCTGTTCGTCGCGGCACTCGCCGCGCGCGATCTCACTGAACAAGAGTCGCTGATGTCCGCGCTCGCCCAATTGTGGGTCGACGGCGTTGACATTCCGTGGTCACAGATGTTCGGGGATGAGCGACGCGCGCGTGTCAGTTTGCCGACCTATCCGTTCGAGCGACAACGGCACTGGGTCGATCCTGTTCCAATGGCTCCGGTCGCGCCGGCGGTGCCCATCGCCCCGGACGAGCGCATGCCGCAAGCCGCCGCAGGGACGTCAGCGGATGTGATTCACCCAGCAGCAGTCGAGTCGTGCGAGATGACAAGTCCTCAAGAGAAGCATGCTACCGATCCTCACTACGCGCAGATCCTCGCGCGCGTGGTTGCGCTGTTCGAGGATGTGTCGGGTTTGTCGCTGCAAGACATCGATCCACGACAATCCTTTGTGACGCTCGGTTTTGATTCACTGTTCATGACGCAAGCCAGCGCCGCGCTCAAGCGGGAATTCTCGGTGCCGCTGTCCTTCCGTCAACTCAGCGCCGAGTTGGATTCGCCCGAGGCCCTCGCGCGATTCCTTGCCGAGCGGGTTGCGCCGTCCGTGTCGCCCGCCAGTGCCACGCCCGCGGATGCGCCACAGCCGCAGGGCGCCACCAACCCGACCGCCGCGCGGGAGGGCACGCCTGGCGGTGGGGTCGCTCCCGCTGCAAACGCGCTGGCGGCGGCGACCAGCGAGAGTCTCCGGTCATCGTCCATCCAGACGGATTCCGCGCTCGGTGCCGTTATCGCCGAGCAGTTACGCCTGATGGGGCGTCAACTCGAGATGTTATCGGGCAGCTTAACCGTGAGTGCGCCGCCGCTGCCCCAGAGCACCCAGACGACGGAGCCAGCGGCGTTCGTGGCGCCCCGGCAGCCGGACCCAGATGCATCCCAACCGCGGATTGCGGCTCCTCAGATCGATCCGGCGAGTCAGACTCCCGGCAAACTCCCACTGCGTTCGGATGATGACCGCCCGGTGAGCGTGGGCAGTTGGGACGATCTCGATGCGCGGCGCCGTACCGCCTTACAGACCTTCATGGCCGAGCATGTCGCTCGCACTGGCGCTTCCAAGGCGCACATCGCCCGCTTTCGCGGCCATCATGCCGATCCCCGTACGGCGGCCGGTTTCAGCCGAGTCTGGAAAGAGATCGTCTACCCGATCGTCTGTGAGCGCTCGTCCGGCGCGCGTCTATGGGATCTAGACGGCAACGAATATATCGATCTCTTGAATGGCTTCGGGCCCAATTTTCTTGGCCATGCCCATCCTGAGGTCGTCGACGCGATTCGCCGTGAGCTGTCGCTTGGTTTTGAGATCGGCCCGCAGCAACGCCTTGCGGGCGAGGCGGCGGAACTGGTGTGCGAACTCACGGGGATGGATCGCGCCAGTTTCATGTGCACGGGTTCCGAGGCGGTGCAAGCCGCGATACGGTGCGCCCGAACCTACACACAACGCGATAAGATCGTCCTGTTTCGCGGCGATTACCATGGCAATTTCGACGAAGTGCTGGTGCGCGGCGTGACCAGTGCGGGGCATTTGAAGACGCTCCCGAGCGCGCCTGGGATTCCTCCTGGCAGCGTTGGCAATGTCATTGTTCTGGAATACGGTCACGACAGCGCGCTGAAGATCATCGAAGACATCGCCGATCAGGTCGCCGCCGTGATGGTCGAACCGGTGCAAAGCCGCCGCCCCGAACTGCAGCCGCGCGACTTTTTACATCGACTGCGTGCCATCACGGAGCAGCACGGGGCCCTGCTGATCTTCGATGAGGTAGTCACTGGGTTCCGGTGCCATCCAGGTGGTGCCCAAGCCCATTTCGGCGTGCGCGCCGATCTTGCGACCTACGGTAAGGTTGCCGGCGGGAACATGCCGCTCGGCATCGTTGCCGGCCGGCGTGCGGTCATGGATACCTTCGATGGCGGGACCTGGGCATATGGTGACGACTCCAAGCCTGATGCGGGGGTGACCTTTTTCGCCGGGACCTTCGTCCGCCAACCATTTGCGATTGCCGGCTGTCATGCGACACTGAGCATTCTCAAGCGCGAAGGCCCGCAACTACAGCGACGCGTCAACACCATGACGGAAGGGTTCGCGAGTCGGATCAATGCACTCTTTGCGAATCATGAACTGCCGTTTGAGATTCCTCACTTCAGTTCCGTCATGTATCTGCGCAACCGCGACAAGAGCGACTTGGGCTCGCTGTTGTGGTATTACCTGCGGCATTATGGTGTCTTCGCGTTGGAGGGTTTCCCGACCTACTTGACGGCATCGCATACGCCGGATGAGATCGATCAGTTGGTGGAGCGTTTTCGCCTCAGTGTCGAGCGGATGATCGCCGACGGGATGTTGCATGCCCGTTCGGCACGCAGCCAGTCCGGGGCGAATGCGGGGTCCCCGACCATGTCTCTGGCCCCGCCGGTTCCCGGTGCACGCCTCGGGAAGGACCCCCGGGGCAACCCGGCTTGGTATGCGCCTGATCCCGATCGGCCAGGAGCCTACGTGCAAATTTCGTGAGTCGGGCGGCAGGGAAGCCCCACACTCAATTTTCGAATCGAGTACCTGTTATGAAGGCCACACCGGTCGACTATGACCCCTTTGCGGATGGGGCATTGGCGAAGACCTTGAAGGTCACCGAAGCCCAGAAAGAGATCTGGGCGGCGACACAGCTTGGCGAGGATGCCTCCTGCGCCTTCAACGAGTCGGTGTCGATCCATCTGCGCGGCGAGTTGGACCTAGATGCCCTGGCGCTGGCGATCGAGCGCTTAGTCCATCGCCACGAGGCGATGCGGACCACCTTCACCCCGGACGGTGATCTGCTGTGTCTCCTCGAAGTGGTTAGACCCGCCGTGACTCGCCACGATCTATCCGCGTCGGCGGACCCCGATGACGCATTGCGTGCATTTTGCGCACAGGCCGTCATCAAGCCGTTCGATCTGGAGCATGGCCCACTGTTCCGATTCGACCTGGTGCGTCTCGAACCCGGTCACCACGTCTTGGTCGTGACGGCCCACCACATCGTGTTCGATGGCTGGTCCAGTGCCGTGGCGATCGGTGAACTCGGCGTGCTTTACGATGAGTTGTGCGGAATCAACAACACACCGTTGCCAAGCCCGCCGCGCTTCTCTGATTATGTGGCCTTCCTTGATCAGCAGGATCCGAAAGCGGATGCGGATTACTGGATCGAGCAGTTCTCCGGGACCTTGCCGGCCTTCGAACTGCCACTCGACAAACCACGACCGGCCTTTCGGACCTTCCGCGCCGGGCGCGTCGATCATCTCTTCGATGAGGCCTTGACCGCGGACTTGAATCACGCGGCACGCCGCTGTCGCGCGAGCCTGGTGGTGACCCTCTTCGCGGCCTGGATGGCCTATTTGCATCGCATCACCGGCGCGACCGACCTGGTGACCGGCATGCCCGCGGCCGGCCAGAATGCCTCGGGACTGCAGGGATTGATCGGTCATTGCGTGAATCTGTTACCGATCCGCGTCGCCGTCGATCCCACCATGAGCTTCGAGGCCCTGGTGGGCGTCGTCCGTGCCAAGGTGCTGGATGCGGTCGAGCATCAGCTCTACACCTTCGGCAGCCTGCTGCAGGCGCTGCCCATTCCACGCGATCCCAGTCGCATCCCACTGGTGCCCGTTCAATTCAACTTGGATCCAACTGGCATCGTCACCCAGGGGTTCACCGGGTTAGTGGTGCGGGTCTTCAATAACCCGCGCCAGTTCGAGAATTTCGAATGGTTCCTGAACCTGACCAAGGTGCCGGAAGGGATTCGACTCGAATGCCAATACAACGCGGATCTCTTCGATGAAGTCAGCATCCAGGACCGGTTGCGTGAGTTCGAGTGCCTGCTCCGAGGGGTCGTCAGCGACTCCCAGGAATGCATCGGACGCTTGCCGCTGGTGCCGGACGACTGGCGCGAACGCCTACTGGAGACCTGGAATCAGACCGATGGCGAGTTTGCCATCGACCTGGGGACGGACGCATTGATTGCCGCTCAGTCTGAACGGACGCCGGATGCTGTCGCCCTGATCGGGTTATCCGAGCGCCTCAGCTATCAGGGCTTGGACGAACGTGTTGCACACCTTGCGGGCGTCCTGCGATCCCAGGGCGTGGGTCGTGGCGCATTGGTCGGGATCGCGCTCGAGCGGGATCTCGATTTGGTTATTGCGGCCTTGGCGGTCTGGCGGCTCGGGGCGGCTTATGTCCCGCTCGATCCCGATTTTCCGCGGGAACGGCTGCGTGACATGGTCCTCGACGCGCGCCTCGCACACGTGATCTCGAGCCGGGCCGTGGCGGAGGACTTGGCGCTAACCGACGTGGCAATCGTGCGACTCGACGCACTGGATCAGGACTCCGCTGGCACCGAGCCGGTCATGCAGTCCTGCTCCTTGCCCGACGATCTGGCCTATCTGATCTACACCTCTGGCTCCACCGGCAAGCCGAAGGGCGTGCGGGTGCTGCATCGCAACGTCGTCAACTTTCTGAGATCGATGGCGATCCGCCCCGGAATCGCGGCGGGCGATCTCCTCGTTGCCGTCACCACGCTCTCGTTCGATATTTCGGTGTTGGAGCTGTTCCTTCCGCTGACGACCGGCGCCTGCACACAGATTGCGAGCCAGGAGCAGACCCGTGACGGTCAAGCCCTGTGTGAACTCCTGGAGACGTCGGGTGCGACCATGATGCAGGCAACCCCTGCGACCTGGCGGATGCTGATCGAGTCGGACTGGAACCCCAGCCGCCCCTTCGTGGCCTTGTGTGGTGGCGAGGCCCTGCCAGGCGAGTTGGCGCAGCGGCTGATCGAGCGCGCCAGTCGGGTCTTCAACATGTACGGACCCACCGAGACCACGATCTGGTCCGCGGTGCATGCGGTGACGGTCGCGGAGCCCATGACGCCGATCGGTACCCCCATCCATAACACTCAGCTGTATGTCCTGAACGACGCCATGCGGATAGCTCCGGTGGGGGTCGCGGGCGAACTCTACATCGGGGGGCAGGGGGTCGCGGCCGGTTATCACGAGCGACCGGAGCTGACGCAGGAACGTTTTGTCGCGTCGCCTTTCCGTGCCGGCGAGCGGCTGTACCGAACGGGCGACCTCGCGCGCTGGCGTCGGGATGGTGTCATGGACTATCTCGGTCGCTCGGACACGCAGGTCAAGGTCCGAGGCTTTCGCATCGAACTCGGTGAGCTCGAATCGGCGTTGTTGGCGTATCCCGGCGTGCGCGAGGCCGTGGCGCGCGTGTATGAACCCGCTCCCGGGGACACGCGTTTGGTCGCCTACTATGTCTCCGATGCAGAGGAGGAGATTCCGCTCGGGCCCTTGCGTGAGGCACTTGGCGCGCGGCTGCCCGCTTACATGCTGCCGCAACATCTGATGCGACTTGAGCACATCCCCTTGACACCGAATCGCAAGGCGGATCGTCAGGCCTTGCCGGCGCCGACGCTGTCGGAGCGGCGGACCATCGTGGCACCGCGCACCGAGGCCGAGCGGGCGGTCGCGTCGATCTGGAAGGGGGTCCTGGGTGTCGATGAGGTGGGCGTCGGCGACGATTTCTTTGCGCTGGGTGGGCACTCGATCCTGGCGACACGGGTGGTGGCGAGGCTGCGCGATGAGTTGGGCATCCAACTTCCCCTGCGCCGCTTATTCGAGAATGCTCGCCTCGAATCGCTTGCGGGGCATGTGGCGACCTTGCTTGCATTGCGTGATGCGTCGTCGGATGAAGGTGACGGCATCGACCGAGAGGAGATGGCCTTTTGAGTGTCGCGGGGATTCTGAGCTCGCTTCTGGAACAGGGGGTCAGGCTCAGGGCCGAGGGCGAACGACTCGTTGTCAACGCCCCCGCCGGTGTGATGACCGAGGAGATGGCGGCGAGCATTCGTGCCCATAAGGCGGACATCCTGGCCGCTTTGCGCGAGATCGCAGATGCGGAATCATCCCTCGCTCTGCCACAGGCTCCGCTCCCCGCGGCGGCCGGGTCGGTCTCGTTGAGCCAGGAGCGGATTTGGACGGTCAGTCAACTCCATCCCGAAACCCTTCACTATGCGCTGAGCGAGGCCTGGTGGCTGCGCGGTCCGCGTCATGTGAGCGCCCTCGAACAGGCACTGCGGGCACTGTGCGATCGTCATGGTTTGATGCGCGCGCGTTTTGTGCCGGGTGATGAGGGTGCGGTGCGGCTTGATACCGCCGAATGCGGTGTCCTCACGCTCGAGCGGATCGATCTGTCGGATGAATCGCCGGAGCATGTCGAGGCCGTGGCCCAGGTGCGCATGGAGGCACTCGCTAGGGTGCCATTCGACCTGGCCGCGGAGACGCTGGTCCGCGCCTATCTGCTCGAACTCGATGCACAGCGCGCGCTCCTTTACATCGTGACGCACTCCATCATCTGGGATGCTCCAAGTTTCGAGATTTTGATCGAGGAACTGGGCACCCTCTATCAGAACAGCGTCGCGGGAACCTCCGTAACCCTACCCGAGATCCCCATCCGTTTCGAGGATTATGCCTGGTGGCAGCGCGAGCGCCATCAGGCTCCGGCCATGCTGGCGGCCCTGCGCTACTGGAAAGATCAGTTGGCCGGGACCAGCCTGGCGCCACTCCCATTGCCGGTCGACCGCGTGCCAGAACGCTCGGCCACACCCCTGGGCGCACGGTTCCATTTTACCTTCCCCGCCGCGCTTGCCGCGGCGGTCTCCACCTTCTGCAAGACGTCGGGCGTTACGCCCTTCATGCTGCTGCTCTCCGCCTATGTGCTGCTGCTCTCGCGCTATGCCGATCGCGAGACCGTCGTCATCACCGCCGCCGTGCAGGAACGCAACGATGCGCGACTCGAGCGCATGATTGGAACCTTTACCAATCACATCTTCCTCCCGTTTCAGGTCAATGAGGATCTGTCCTTTACCGCCCTGGTCGGGATGGTGAAGGAGCGCACCCTCGATGCCTTGGCCTATCAACACTGTGCTGTGGAGGCTGTGATCGAGGCGTTGGATGTCGACCTTGGCCAGAGCAGTCTGTTCCAACTCAATTACATCTATCGCAGCGCGGAGCAACAGCCCCGCGCGTGGGGGCCTCTGGAGGTGCTCCCGGGACCGTCTCGCAACTCCAATGCGATTCACGGTGATCTGAGCTTCTGGATCGACGAGGCGAACGACACCCTAACCGCGGGGATCGATTATCGGGCCGATCTTTTCGAGGAGGAGTCGATCGCGAGGCTGGTGCGCCGTTTTCTACACCTTCTGGAACAAGGGCTAGCGCGTCCGCAAGAGCCTGTGACGCGGATCTCGCTCGATCAGTCCGATGCCTGGCCACACGGACAAGACGCGGACCGGAGTGGTCAGGTAATCTCGGTACTGGACGCGATCACGGCCTTGATCAAGAGACTGTCGCTCAAGGACGACGATGTCATCCTGTTCGCGGATGCTGAACGCATCACCGAGTGCCCACACTGGGAGCAGGCCGCGCGACCGGTTGGTGCCCGGCTCATCCGAGCGCCGGATGTGGCGCTCGGTGATGAACGGGATCTGTATCAGGAGGTGTGCAGGGAGCGCCCGCGTGTCTTGCTCACCTCGGTCCCAATGGCCACCGCCTTATGTGTGCTTGACCTGGAATCCGCGCGACTGGGCGAGACGACACTGGTCACCTATCCAGCCCAGGCGAGCATGCCGGTCCTGCATCGATTGGCCCAGTCGTTTCAGTCTGTTCTGCCGGTGCTGGAGCGGGAATCGACCCGCACCCCGGTGCTTGCCGGTAGCCTCGCGCCGGCGGGCGATGCACTGGTGCTGGAGCCTGTGCCGGGCTTGGTGGTTCGGGTTCGTGACCGCCTGGATCGTGATTGCCCCCCGGGGATCGATGGCGCCCTGGTCGTGTGGTCGCTCGCGCCCGGTGCGATCGGGGAGTGGGAGAACTTGAATGCGCGTGGGCGTTGGATCGAGGAGCAGCGCATCCGTCTCAGCGACTGGCTGGAGCCACTCAAGGAGTCCGACCGTCTCGCACGGATCGAGACCGCCTTGTCCGAGTTACCTGGCATCCGCGACTATCATGTCGAGCGTCGACGTGCGCAGACCGGGAAGGCACGATGGCTGATCTGGGTGCAACAGGACCTTGGCGCGGAACGGACGACGACGGAGTTGCGTGCCGTGTTGCACGAGACATTGGTCGAGTTGCCGTCACCCATCGCCATCGTGGATGTCGGCGTCATGCCGCGACGCGTGGATGGAGTCTTGATCGCCGAGCTCTTGGATGACCCCTTTGCCGATCATCATGCCGCCGGCTTTGAATTGCCCAGTCCAGGTCCTGAGCGCGTCTTGGCCGAGATTTGGTCGGAAATCTTGGGGGTTCAGCGGATTGGCGCGCATGATAGTTTTGCTGAACTTGGAGGCACGTCGCTGCAAGCCATCCGGGTGATCCAGCGG
This sequence comes from Thiocapsa imhoffii, assembly GCF_016583985.1. Classification (GTDB taxonomy): domain Bacteria; phylum Pseudomonadota; class Gammaproteobacteria; order Chromatiales; family Chromatiaceae; genus Thiocapsa; species Thiocapsa imhoffii. The sequence continues at coordinate 174,212 of NZ_NRSD01000007.1, forward strand.
ATGGAGGCCCGTCTCGGGTGGCGGGTCGAGCCACGGCTGCTCTTTTTCCAATCACTGCGACGCGTCGCGGCCCGTGCACCCAAGAAGGCTCCAGCGCTGGAGCAGGCGGCATGACGCTGCCGCTCTTCTTCGGCGCCTCGGGACACGAGCTCTATGGGGTCTATCATCCTGCCGTTGCGGAGGGGCATGCGGGGCGTGGGGTGGTGTTCTGCAACCCACTTCCACATGAAGCCATTGCGACCCAGTGGGCGTTTCGATTGCTCGGTGATAGCCTGGCGCGTGAGCGGATCCATTCCTTGCGGTTTGACTATCGAGCAACCGGTGATTCGGCTGGGGACTCCGACGAGATGTTGCTCTCCGGTCATCCCGCCGACATCGATTACGCGATCAATGAACTCAAGGTGTTGAGTGGAGTGACCTCCGTCCATTTGGTCGGCATCCGTCTCGGCGCCCTCTTTGCCCTGGAAGTGGCGCGCGCACGCTCCGACGTGGTGAGTGTGATTGCCTGGGAACCCGTGATGGACGGCTGTGCCTATCATGCGGAGTTGATGGAGTCGGCGACGCCATGGCGGACGGGCTATTGTGATGTTGGTGGGCTGGTGATCGCGGAGGCGAACTTCGAACAGATCAAACTGCTGAGTCTTCCCGCCGCGATCCAGGGTGTTCAATGCCGTGTTGACCTGATTGCCTCCCCGCACAACCCTGAGTTTGAGCAACTAGGAGCCTGGCTCGCGTCAAGTGCCTTGCCATGCAGATCCGAGATTGTCGAGGATGCGCTTCCTTGGAAGGCGGATAGCGAAGTCGGTGTGGCGCCAATCCCGGCTCAGGCGACGAGAGTAATCAAGACATGGCTCACGACTTCGATCTAGAGCACCCACCGCGCTCAACCGGAGCCTCCCGGACCGTTCGCGAGCGTGTCCTGAACTATGGCCGCAGTACCCCCTTGACGGGTGTCTTCACCTACAGCCCCGAGCATTTGCGCGCGGACTCACCGTGTGTTGTGGTCTTGAACGCCGGGGTCGTGCGCAAGAGTGGTCCTAATAACCTCAACGCCTTCCTGGCCCGACAATTCGCGCACCAGGGCTTCGGGACCTTCCGCTTCGACTTTGCTGGTGTCGGTGATAGTCCAAACCGCCAGGATACCCTGCCGTTGAAACAGGGTGTTCTGCAGGACGTGACCGAGACCCTCGACGCGTTGGAGTCGTTGGTGGGTGCGCGCCAGTTTGTCATCGTTGGGCTCTGCTCCGGCGCGGATAACGGTCTGCGGGCCGCACGTGTCGAGGCGCGGCGCGTCGTGGGTCTGGCCATGATCGATCCCACCGTGTTTCGGACCTTGAAATGGCGTCTTGTCAAAATAGCCAATCGGTTAGGGTCTTCGGATTTCTGGACTCGCTTGGTTACGCTGCGCCATCGCATGATTCGTGTGGCATTCGATCCCGTCCTCACCCTGCTCGGGGGGGCGCGCGATCCGGTTCAGGTCGTCGAAGAGCCCGAGCTCTACAACATCGGGTTACAGAACCGAGATGAGATCGAGGATTGTTTGAGGGAGGTGCGCGATGATGGCGTTGCGCTCTGTTTTGCCTTCACGGGCGGTTGGGCCGAACTCTACAATTATCGCAATCAACTTTACGATGTGTATCCAGGGCTTGGGCTGAAAGGGAGCGTGGAGCTGCTTTACTTCCCCGCGGCCACGCACACCTTTGCGTTGGCCGAGGACCGTCACGCGCTGGCGACAAATCTGCTGCGCTGGCTTGAACAGATCGAAGCAACGTCACACCACCGTTCCGAAGCGATGGCCTAGACTGCACCGCACTGATTTGCTCGACCTCGTGGTGTCGATGGCTGGACCCTGACGAGGCACTGAGCTTGCGCGGGCCGAGACAGAGAATCTTAAGAGCATGTTTTGGATGGCACGCGATCCCGAACCTGGGATTGTTGACCTCTATCATCTCGACATGGATCAGCCAAGCCGCGATGACTGCGACAGGCTCCTTGATGATCTCGTCGCGGACGAAGTCGAGCGAGCCAACCGCTTCCGTCATGACCTCCATCGACGGCGCTTCATTCTTGGGCGCGCCGCGCTGCGTGGGTTGTTATCCGACATCGCTGGTTGTCATCCCGCGCAGCTCCCTCTGAAATACAGCCCCGCTGGCAAGCCGTTCCTCGCCGCTGGTCCCTCCTTCAATGTTTCCCACAGCGAGCAGCACCTCTTCATTGGTCTTGCGCGAGATGGGGCTCTGGGGGTCGATATCGAGGTCAAGAAGACGATGCCCGATGTCCTGTCCTTGGCCGCGACTCAGTGCTCGCAGGACGAACGTCGAGTCCTCATGGGTCTCGCCTCCGCGGAGCAGAGTGCGGCTTTCCTACGGCTCTGGACCCGTAAGGAGGCGCTGCTCAAGGCCTATGGAACCGGCTTGTGTCTCCCGCTCCAGCAGCTCTCGATGGAGATGTTGTCGCATCGAGGCAACCTCTTTCGCGCCTCCAGCCTGCCAGGGTTGGATCCATCCGGATGGTCTGTTCACGACATCGCCCTGCATCCGATGCTGCAGGCCGCCGTGGCTTGGAATCGTCCTGCTTTCTCCCTCTTCCTCACGCATGGCAATCCACATCTGAAGTGACAGCTGGTCGGCTTAGGGTGAGCTGTTTTGAGAAACAGTTCGCCAAGTCAAGCGGCTGCGTCTGACTGCCTGACCGAACTGGGAAGCTGTTCACGGTTCCCTGCGAGCAGCCCACCTACATTCCGTACAACTACCGAAGCGAATGACGTCTTTAGACGGATGCGCCATGTAGGTCACGTCATTGCACTGACTGCCGGACGTATTGTGCGAAGGCATTGTGAGATCGATTCATGGATTCTGTCGTTGATTGAAGACAGCCAATAAACAATTCAAGCAGAGGGTTAGGTTACGGCATTGAAAAAAACGTCGCCAATCAGAGACGAAATTGCCAGTACGGCCGGTTCAGCAGAGGGGATCCGTCCAGCCCGGCCCGCACCAAGGATCATGGCGCAAAAGTCGCTTATGTACCGGGCTGATTCCTTGGTGCCTCACTTGAGCTCCAGGCTTGGGCCTCACTCGAACGCCTGTGAAGGCGAGCAATCATGGGCCGCTGACCTGAGTACGACAGTCGGTCGTGAGGACGTCAGCCCGGGTGCAGCCGCCATTCGATGCGACGGAACCAACTCGAGCGACGAGACGCGCATCAATGGTTGAGACATTCACAACCCTGAAGAGTCCGCCAGACAGATTTCTCTTTATCCGGCTCCTTTGACCCAATAGGTGTCCACATGTTCGCCGATCGATTGACCCTGAAAAATCAACGAGTCCGATTGATGACGATCATGCTGGGCGTGGCCTTGTTGGCGATGTTCGGGGTGGTCAGCTCCAGCGTTGCCGGGACTGCGACCCTCACGTGGAACGGCGTCGAAGGAGCTTCTGGGTATCGTGTCTTCTATGGCACGTCTTCGCGTTCTTACCAGGAGGTGCGCGACGTCGGTGTGCAAACCAATGCCACCGTCACGAATCTGAGCCCGGGAACGCGATATTTCTTCGCGCTGCAGGCCTATGCCGGTTCCCTTAACAGCGGGTTTTCCGAAGAGGTAAATGGGGTTGTTCCGGGTGCGGGTGGTGATCCGGTCATCGATCCACCAAAGGCTTTGTTTCAGACCAGCGTGAATGAAGGCGAGGCACCACTGCGAGTCATCTTCTCGGACCGCAGCGAAGGTGACATCGATTCATGGTTCTGGCGGTTTGGAGATGGGGCAACGAGTGATCAGCCCTCCCCCCAACACACCTATCAACAACCGGGTCAATACACCGCGGTGCTCGAGGTTCGTGGCCCGGGCGGGAGTGATTCTCAGACGACGCAGATCCGTGTCCTGGAGCCCGTGCCACCGCCGGTAGCGGGTTTCAGTGTGGATGTGAGTAGTGGGACGGCGCCGTTGCGGGTACGGTTTACGGATGGTTCGAGTGGGGCGATCAGTACGCGGCAGTGGAGTTTTGGGGATGGTGGGAGCAGTGGTGCGGTGAATCCGGAGCACACCTATCAGGCGCCTGGGACCTACAGTGTGCAGTTGACGGTGACGGGGCCGGGAGGACAGGA
>NZ_NRSD01000008.1 GCF_016583985.1 Thiocapsa imhoffii
ATCACCAACCTCGCCCATCTGTATCAAAGAGTGTGCTTGGATCTCAACGGATACGCTCGCTTCGGCGTGGAGTCAATATGAATCAATGAGTTAGAGTTTTCGTGTTCAGCGACTTTTCGTAGTTGATGTGTACGCAAAATATAGCGTTAAATAATTGTTTTTAAATTGGTTTCACATTCCCCTGAAATCCGGGAGAGCCTCTTTTCAGTCAAAATATAAACTAGAAATATTGCAATTATCTTTTCAAAAAACCGTCGCGATCAAATATCTTTATAATAAATTAATCGTATGTATTGCGGAGGTTAAGCCTTAATCCACTTGATTACCTATACTTTACACTCTTTAAGGATGATGAATATATGCTACCTTCAATTTGCTTTGTTGGCGGAGACAATTATCCGATCATAAATCCAGAATACGGAGATCGTTATTTTGGCGGTGAATCAGTACAGCAGACATTGATTGCCAAGGCATTTCAGAAACTTGGTTATCCTGTACACATGGTTGTACTTGATTATGGGCAGCCTGATGGTGAGTTAATTGACGGGATTCATGTCTGGCGCACCTATCGCGAAGGGGCTGGTTTCCCTGTCATACGTTTTGTACACCCGAAGACTACTAAAATGTTGTCTGCTCTTAATCGGGCAAACTGCGATATTTATTTTCAGTCTTGCTCTGGTGCTGTAACAGGTTTAGTCGGGTGGTATTGTTCAAGTCACCGGCGCTCGTTTATTTATCGTGTCGCAAGTGATGCGGATTGCGTTAACTCGCTACCACTGATTCGATATGGACGGGATCGTTGGCTTTATAAATATGGACTTAAGCAGGCTCGTATTATCGCAGCACAAAGTGAACATCAAAGATATCTTCTTTCAGAGTCGTTTAATCAAGATAGTACACTCATCGACATGGCTGTGGACATCCCATCAATCCCGATGGATCGAAAATATGACTTTGACGTCATTTGGGTAAATAATTTTCGTAGTTTGAAGCGCCCAAATCATGTTTTGACTTTGGCTAAAGCATTACCACAATATCGCTTCCTAATGATTGGTGGGCCTGTGCCTGGATCTGAAGGATTGTATGAGAAGATCGTGCAGGAGGCAGGTTCGATCAAAAATCTTAATGTGATTGGTCCGGTTCCCTATAGCAGGGTTGGTGATTATTTTCTAAAGTCACGTTTATTTATCAATACATCAGAGATCGAGGGTTTCCCAAATTCAATGCTTCAAGCTTGGGCTGCAGCCGTTCCGGTACTCTCATACCTGGATCCAGATGGAGTAAATGTGAGATGTAGGCTAGGTGATTGTCCTAATGATATCAAAGAGATGGAGTATAAAATACAACTCTATTTAGAGCATGCAGAGCTCCTTGCAGAAACTGGCGAGCGCGCTCGAGCACATGTTCTGCGTCGGCATGCGCCGAATGCCATTGCAGAGCAGTACATTGAAGCAATGGGCATCAAAAAATTGTAATTGCTGATGGTTAAATATGCTCTATTTGATTAAGTTTTTTTGACAGCCTATCTTCAATAGTCCGAATTAAACTGAGTTATGTGGTGATAACTCTGAGAATCGCTCAATGATTCAGGATCGTGTAAAGGCAATATCACTGCTTTCGGTTTCGCCTGTTCGATAACGTATGCTTGTTCATTAGTTTCATTAAGGATTGAGTCGATGTCGTTTAAAGCGTCTTGGGAGAGACGATCCATCCAGGTGTCATGAGAACGTATTCCCTCACGTGAATGTCGCCAAAGAGATGATGCCTGTTGTGATGGCCGCGTAAGTAATTCGTTGTTCCACATTGGATCTGATAGTTCAAAAAATTCAGCAAGCTGATTCCAGCAAACAGCACCATCGTCAACGAGATTCTCATAGTGGACGGTGTGGTATCCAAATTCAAGTGCCTCTGACATCGGTGTCTGATTCTCGATGCACCAGAGTAATGTCAGGGTCTGTGCTGCGCTTAGATCCTCGGAGAGTAATTTGTGGTACAGGCCGCCTCGCAACAGATAAAGATAAGGGTCTTTCCGATAGGTTTCGAGCATGACCTGTGGATCCCAGGATATGCCAGCAAGCCGCAGCTTAGACTCCACAACGGCTCCAGGATGACGAACCAGCAAGACAATTTTGGCATCGAATGTTTTCACGAGCCAGGACAGTAGAAGGTTCGACCGAATACATTTGACGATGGTTTCGTCACGCTTGCGCCAGGTGCGGTAGCTTCGATATTGGCGTAGTGCGAAGAGCCAGTCATGCCCCAGTCGATTGAGTGCCTGCAGATTATTCAGGTCACTTGGGTGCGGAAAAATTGAGCGAGGGTGTACCCGATAGTCCGTCCAGATCGTTGAAACTTGTCCTGCGAATACACGCCTGAAGTAGTCTTCAATGCCGGGAACTGTTATCCCAGGCGGTAAGAATCTCCAAGCAAATGGCTTCGTCTCTTCAATAGCAGTTGGATGGAGTGGTTCAAAAATGGGGCGAAGTTGAAAGGTTGTCGCGATGACATCCAAGACCCAAGTCGTTCCGCTGCGTCCTGAGCCTGCGATCATCCTGGGGCGATCGGGCGCATTCATTGATGTGTCAGTTCCTATGTAGCGATGGGGCAAAGTTAGATCGTCATGCGACGTTGCACGTTTAATGCGGACCGATGCCGGCTATCAACCCAAATGATACCGGCGCTGCAACGAATTAAATCCTAATCTAAAGCCCGCCATTGGTCAACAAAATGAGACATTGTCTCATTAACGCAACGCAAACTAAAGTTTTGTCGGACAAGGGGACAACTCATGTGTTATTCTGTTGCCTAGATCTGAATTGCTCTACTGATTATATCAGCAGTGTCAAGTCATCGTCAGTGAGAATTCTGCCCAGCGCAGTCCGTGGAAGCCCTGGTTGCAAAAAATGGTCCGGGCGTTGTGAAATCTGTGGTTCATTTTATAATCAGGCCGTTTTGTGAGGTCGAGCGAGACATTCGGTCCGGTCCCTGCGTTGCGCGAAACACTGCATCATAGCCTGTCCCGCAGCAGTCGCTTTCGATGTGGCACGAAACGCCACACCACTGCCTGGATAGGGTTTTGAATTTACTTGGAGGTGCGCGTGTCACGTTTAATTTCAGTCGTCTCAGGGTGGTTTCTTACGGGAGTCTTACTCTCGGCGAACGCGGGAGCCGCGCTCGCTCAGGAAGTGTCGGGTGGGATGGGCTATCAGTTACGCCCTGGTGATGTCGTCGCCGTCTCGGTGTGGCAGGAACCCGACCTGGAGCAGCTTGTACTGGTTCGTCCAGATGGTGGGATCTCATTCCCGTTAGCTGGAGATTTGCGCGCTGAGGGGTTGACGGTAGATGAACTTGCAGAAAGTTTAAAAAGCAGGCTCACCCGCTACATCCCCAATCCCGTTGTGACTGTTACACTGCAAGAAATTCCTGGAAATCGTATCTTTGTGATTGGTCGTGTCAATAGTCCTGGTGATTTTCCGATTATGTCACGGGATGTCACAGTGATGCAGGCGTTATCTATGGCCGGCGGACTCACCCCGTTCGCGAAAGATCGTGACATTCGTGTTTTGCGTCAGGTCGACGGTGCCGAGCAGTCCATTCCTTTCGACTACCGACGTGCGATCAGCGGACGAGGACCCGAGCAATCGCTCCTGCTGCAACCCGGTGATGTCGTGGTCGTTCCCTGAGTGGTGTCGTTCATGATCAAGACATCTAACGCCAGCTGCACGCCTGCACGGCTCTGCTATGGAGCTTTGATGCTCTCGGTGCTTATACAAACCTCAACTCAAGCAACAGCAAGGGATGGGTTTTCGTATTGGCAATTTGAGCCTGGTGTACGTTTAAATCTATTCTACGATGATAACGTTAGGCTCTCAGAAATAGATCAGCAAAATACATTTGGTACAGTAGCTGAAGTTTACTCCGTATTTGCTCGACGAACAGAAGTGTCAGAGTTTACCTTACGTGCCGCAGCTGAGAACCTATGGTTTAGTGATGTCAGCGAACTGAATACGACTGATGGAGCAATCGAAGCAGCTTACTCACTGAATCTTGATCGCACGACATTAGGGCTTGCTTCAAGTTTTGTCTATGACTCTACCCTCACCAGTGAAGAAGTGACTTCGGGTATCGTCCAGGTCAGTAAGCGCCGCTCATTCTTTGACGTGACGCCGTCGATTGGGTACGCCATATCAGAACGATCGCGAATCAGTGCGTCCTATACATTTCAAGATGTATCGTACGATGATGCGTCCGATATTTTCCTGTCAAATTATCAGTATATGCAGGGAAATTTGAATGCTGAGTATGATCTTACCGAGCGCCTGACTCTCCTTCTCGGTCTACTCTACACAAACTTTGATTCTCAACAAGATCCTGATCAGTCCGATGGATATGGTGGTGATTTCGGCGTCCGCTACCAATGGTCGGAGCGAACAACATTTAGGGCCTTGGTGGGTGCGCGAAAAGTAGATTCGCGGACTGTGATTGATGGTATTGGGATCAATAACAACAGCACAGGTCCGATTTTTCAAGTCGCGTTCGATCGTGAACTCGGCCCGGGCTTAGCATCGGTCTCACTCGAGAGATCACTGCTTCCGAGTGGACGAGGCACATTGCTCGATACCACTCAGGCGATTGTTGCACTCTCTTATCCAGTCAGTGAGCGTGCGACAGCACGAATACGTGCGATGGGAGTTCGTAATCGGAATCCTGACGACGGTTTTGTCAACTTCAATGACCGGGATTTTTTGATGTTGAACCCGGGTCTAAGATGGCGTGTTGCTGAAAATACATGGTTAGATCTTAGTTATCGCTATCGCTATCAGGACCGTGAGGTGGTTGAGGGCAGCGCCGATTCAAATGCCTTTTTCATCGGGTTTGGGCATGATTGGCTCTCTCGTTAGATGAGTGAGCTATGACTCATGATTCATAAGATATACAGTTATTTCGTGAGTTAGGACAGCACAACCTAGCAATTGTCTCATTCTGTCTGTGTCTGTCTGTCATACAATATGATAGCCTGAAATTTAGATCAATTTGGGCTGCTAGAATTCGCACGCAATATGATCACGATGAGCGTGACTCGACTCTTCACGGTAGTAATCTGCTTTAATGGGTGTGTAGGATGGAAGACCAGTCAATCTCGTTGAGTCGCTTCTGGCTGATGCTGAAACGACGTTTGTGGTTTTTTGTTATTCCACTTGCAGTCGTTTTATTTGCAATGGTCACATTGGCCTACAGTCTTCCCGCAGTCTACCGTTCTACGGGTACGATTCTCATCGAACAGCAAGGTTTGCCCACTGACTTGGTGCGCACAACTGTATCGAGCTTCGCTGAGGAGCGAATTGCACTGATCCGGCAACGTGCAATGACAGCGACAAATCAACTGGAGATTATGGAGCGGCATAATCTTTACCCCGAATTACGTCAAGGCGGCGATACAACTGCAGCGGTAGCACGTTTTCGGAATGCCATTCGCTTAGAGACAGAGACTGCGGACGTGATCGACCCACGTTCTGGCCGACCGACCTCTGCAACCATATCCTTTACAATTTCATTTGATTCAAGCAGCCCGGATGTAGCACAGGCTGTCGCAACGGAACTCGTAGAACTTTTCCTCGCGGAAAATCAACGAGAACGGCAAGAAGTGACTCGTGAAGCTTCGCAATTTCTTAATGATGAGTCGATGAGACTTGCTGAAGAAATCTCAGAGCTTGAAGAGAGATTAGCTGCCTTTAAAACGGAGTCGGGGTCGAGTCTACCAGAGATGCTCCAGCCTAACTTAGACGCTATTCAGCGTTTAAACGAGCGGCTTCGAGACATCGATAAATCAATCAATTCATTGACCGAAAGCAGCATCTTATTAGAAGGTGAGCTTGCTCGCACAGACCCCTTTGTCGTAACAGGTACAATTGGCCTAGGAGGGGAGAGAATTCTGGCTCCTGCCGACCAATTAAGGCTTCTTGAGTCTCAATCCATCGCATTATCATCGCGTTACTCGCCCGAGCATCCCGATCGGCGGAAAGTCGAGCAGGAGCTAAGCGCGCTACGATCTGCAATCAATAGTGGGAGTCTACAATCACAGGCTCGTGATCCGGACAATCCTGCTTATATTCAAATACGGTCGCGGTTAATCGCAAATAGTACAGAGCTGACTGCATTAAAGCGATCCCGAGATGATATGGAAAATCAGCTAAAAGTTCTCGAACAGAGAGTGGCAATGACGCCAGAAGTCGAGCAACGGTACCGAGTGCTGACTCGCGATTATCAATCGGCTTTAGATCGTTACCGGGATGTGAGAGGGAAGTTGATGGAAGCTCGGATGGCAGAGTCGTTGGAAACAGAAAGTAAAGGTGAACGTTTCACACTGATCGAACCCCCTCGATTACCGGATGTTCCGGTAAAGCCGAATCGCCCGGCATTGATGTTTCTTGGCACAGTACTTGGAATCGGAAGTGGTCTCGGGAGTGTTGTACTTCGTCAATCAGTCGACCGCGGTATCTATAGTGCTCGAGTTCTCATTGGGCTTACAGGGCATGCACCATTAGCGCTGATACCAATGATAAGAACGAAAGACGATGACCTAGAGTGGCAACGTTCATTGATTCGAATGATTCTATTATTGATCAGCATAATATTAATGGCTTCCCTCATCATTATAACTTCACTTAAGCTTGACATTTTTTAATATATTGTTCTGTATCCACCTCATCGGTTAATATAAAACGGAGAGAACGATTTAAATCATGGACCGCTTAAGCAAGGCGCTGGAAAAAGCGCGAGCAGATCGCGCCTTAGTTGTTCAGCAACCGACGCAACGACAAGCACTAGGTCGTCAAGGACCACATGTACAGTCGGGCCACATAGAAATACCAAAGATTCAGATACGAGAAACGACTTTAGAGTTTCTTGAAGCTCATCGCGTGTTAACTGATCGATCGAATCATCAAGCAACAACTGCGTATAAATTGCTGAGAACGCAAGTTGTGCAGCAGATGAAGGCAAAGGGCTGGAAAACTCTAGTTGTTACAAGCCCAAATCAAGGAAATGGCAAAACTGTTACTGCAATTAACTTGGCCATTAATATCGCTAGGCAGGCTCATCAAGACGTTCTTTTGATCGATCTTGATCTTAGGCACCCTTCTATACATCGCTATCTTTGCGAACAGGAAAGCCCAGGTCTGAGTGATTATATCGCACATAGTACAGATCTTTCCGAAATACTGTTCACACCCGGAATCGAAGGACTGACTGTCCTCCCTGGTCGAGAGGCTTTCCCACATTCATCCGAAACACTACTTTTAAATAAAACTATAACATTAATAGATGATCTTCAACAGGCGTTTTCTGCGGGTCTGATTATATTAGATATGCCCCCCGTGCTTTCTGTAGACGACGTTGTAGCATTTTCATCCCATTGGGATGCAGTTCTCCTAGTTGTCGAAGAGGGGATTACAACAGAGACCGAAGTTAGAAAATGCCTTGACCTATTAAAATCAAAGCCATTACTTGGAACAGTGATGAATAAATCTTATGAAACTGTTCCTGAAAATTATTACTAAATAGAGTTGTTACGAACGTGTAGATGTTGAAATTCATGATATTTTGTAGTTCCAAAGACCACCGGCAAGGCCGAAAAATTAATCTATGAGTGCGGATGACTGGTTTCGAATCCGGTGCGTGAGGCAATGAAACGTTTTGATTCCAGCGATCGCATGCTCGACAAGGACACGGATACTGAAGTGATGACGATTCGCTCTATGTTGAATTTTGGTTAAACTTGGATGTGGATTCACTTTTGATCGCTTTGGCCTTTTATGAGGTCATCGAATATCGGCTCCACGTCAATAATCAGTTACTGCGCCTAAAAAGCCAAGGTCGTCCCTTAGGGTCATACCTTCAAACCAAGAAATGTTTGGAGGAAAGCATTTTTTCATGATCTTATCGTCATGTACAGAGCCACCAAAAACTGGACTCATATAAAGTAATTTCAGGTCATGATTGGTGAGCGTTAGAACTTTGACGGTATGTCTTTTTTTACCGCTGTATCGTTTCATTTGATGGTCATCATCTGACGGTCGGACGCAGGCGACTTCGGTTCCATCAGCGATAATATTGCTATATTTTTTAACAATATTCTTGAATTCGGCGCGTAACTGAACTGTTCGCATCGGTGAGACATTCAAGGACTCAAGAGCGCAGTTGAGCACTTCGGAGTACAACACAACGAAATCGTGTGCATAGCCTGCGCTGAGTTTAAAATGAAATCCAAGAACATCGAATGTGGGATAGCTTTTAAGGTAGTCAAGGACGAAAAAGAGGCGATTTTCGTGGGTATCGAGAACACCCGAGGGACCTCCCTTTCGGTAGGTATTTGATTTTCTTGTTACGGTTTTTTTCCTGCAACATTAGATCATAAGTATCAGCGAAGGCTGGAACGAGGGCGTCAAATTTCTCTCGACTCATGCCGATCCTTGCTTTGATGGTTCGATCGCGTTTGAGTTCGGTAAATTGATCTAAGACTGTCATCGTTTAAGGCTTTTAATAGCAGATCTCACTAAACTCTATGATATATGCGATATGGCTTTAAGCACAAGGTATAACTCTAATGCAAAGATATTTGAATAAAGCATCTGAAGTCATTATCTTCCCTATACACTGGGACTAATTGTACTGATCAAGAGTTCTTTAAGCTTGAGGCTTCAATTTGATGGAATTGACTAGTGAGCATTGGTTTCAGTTAAACCTAGCGGCTGCTTTAGCTGTTCTTGCTTTTATTGCGGTCTATACTGCTCCAATCAAATGGGTTGTCCTCGCGCTTATTATAATATTGCCATTTCAGATTATCTCTTCTCGCTATGGATCGTTTAATATCTATTTAATTTATCTCGTCTCCTTTGTATTCATAATTCGTGGGCAACTTCGAGAGTTCCCACTAATTTATTATGTATTTTTTATTGCACTAGCTTATTTTATTTCCTTCAGTTTTGTATTGCCTGTTACTCGTGGTGATCATTTATTGTACCTCTTCTTCATTGGCTCTAACTTTCTTATTTTTTACATATCTTATAACTATTTTAAATATAAAAGCAATGAAAAAGATTTCTTTCTCATATTTATGGTATTAACCGGGCTTATACTACTTTACAGTCTAGCGCAATTGATTGTAGGTATGGATCCAAACTCACCATTATTCGGCGAAAAATTTGGGCTAAGACCTCCACGTGAAGACGGACGTCTAACGGGTCCATTCAGCGCTGTTGGTTTAACAGCTGAGTATATGGTCATAGCAATTTTTACTTTGAGTTATATTTTAGTTACAACTAAACCAAATCTGAGGTTACGTTTCCTAATATGGTCTATGATAATGGCTTCATTTGCAGCAATGATAGCAACTGCTAATCGTGGTGCAATCATTACTCTCGTCATTTGTGGTATATTTTATCTACTTATTTTCCGCAAAGAACTGGGAACCCGTGGCATTTTACAAGCAGTGGTCGGAATACCATTCGCATTTGCACTGGCATCTGCGATTGTCATCAACTTTACTGATTTCAATCGGTTATTTGATCGATTAAGCGAAACTGAAGTAGAAGAAGGTATCCCAGATACTAGATCTGTTGTTTGGCCACTGACATGGGAACGTATTCAATTAAGTCCAATAGTTGGGAATGGACCACAATGGAAACTCTCCGAAGAAACCTATCAAAAAAGAGGAGTCCTAAAACAGATTCCAATGCCTCATAATCTTTACCTCTATATAGTAGGAACCATTGGCGTTATAGGTTTGATCGCCTATTTATTTTTTTGGATGCGTATGATGTATTTTTTTTACCAGGGTGCTTTTTCTCAATTTAGCGAAAACAATAATGGCTCAATACCCAAACTTGCACTTATCCTGATGGCGGTTTTTTTTATCGATCAAATGAAAGTAGAGTTTCTTAGGTCGGAAACAACAGAGTTTCAGCATGTTATGTTTATGCTCTGGGGCGCATTGTTGGCTCTCTCGAGCAAATCCACGCTTCGATCATTATCAACTGCAGATCATAATTGAATCATAATTGAATCAAAAATAAATTAATTTAAAAGATATTTTATCATACGGATTTACTTGAAATTTTATCTATTAATACAGCGGGTAATCCCCTGGCCTTGCCGGCGACAGAACCAGTTTTACATTAAGTGAGTTCAGTAGGGACACTCCCGCAGCATGAGACGCTAGTCACACGATTGTGGACAGTATTGATTGACGATTTTGAAAGCCTAAGTCACTCCAAATGGGAGTGCAATAATCATATAGTTTTCATCCCGAAAGATCTTCACCGCGTGCTTTAGGTGTAAGTGCGCTCAGAACACGGCTCGAAACTCGGGGAAGTCTTTCACCGATTGGCACAGTAAAAAGAGAGACGGATCCAAGAGTCCACCAGATGTTGGATCATGTTCACATGCTCATGTCGATTCATGCGATGTATACTGTGTGCCAGTTGATCGAATTCATCAAAGGCAACAGCGTGATCCATTAAGCGCCGTTCTACGGCGACCTCTAGCTCAACTTTTTGGGGCACCATGTCTGGCCTCAAGGATACATTGATTCGATCGTTGTTCGAGTGGAAGCGACGATCCGGGAGTCCATCCAGCACCAAGAGAGGGAAGACTTGTGTCAGGAACAGCTCAAACTGTGGAACTCATTTGCGGCCTTTAGACGGACCAAACAGTGGGGTCACGTGAGCGCCCCCTTGCCGTTTTGAGTGGGTCACGATTTCAAAGCCCCGGGTTTGCCGTGGGATGGTACCTTTTTTTGTTATTCAATTCTCATGATTGATCAAAAGCTGCATATTCTGATTTTAGTAGAAAACTTACCCTCTCCTTTTGATCGGCGAGTTTGGCAAGAGGCGACAACTTTAAGACAGAACGGATATCTTGTCTCAATTATCTGTCCCACAGGAAAAGGTTATAACAAGCTCTTCGAGTGTATTGATAAAATCGACATTTATCGATATCGATTGCCGATAGAAGCTCACGGAATTTTTGGCTATTTTTTAGAATATACATTTGCATTATGGAATATGCTGATTATTTCGACAAAAGTACATCGTCGTCATCGTTTCCAAATTATTCACGCCTGTAATCCACCAGATTTGCTTTTTCTGGTAGCGCTTCCCTATTGTTTGTTTTACGGGACCAAGTTTGTTTTCGATCATCATGACGTTAACCCTGAACTTTATGAAGCAAAATTTGGAAAAAAAGGATTTTTTTGGCATATTCTTGTTCTTTTAGAACGCTTAACGTTTCGATTAGCAAAGATTGTGATCTCGACGAATGAATCTTATCGACGTATAGCGATCGAAAGAGGAGGCGTTGATCCCGACCGGGTCCACATCGTGAGAAGCGGACCACAAACTAAGCGATTAACAATTAAGCCTCCGGTAGAATCATACAAAAATGGGCGCCAACATCTAGTTGGCTACGTTGGGGTAATGGGGCGACAAGAGGGAATTGATCTTTTACTTAGTTCAGTCGCTCACATCGTTAAAGTTATGGGACGTAAAGATATTCAGTTTTGTTTGGTTGGCGGGGGAACTTCACTGAATGAAATGATGGATCTTTCCAAGCAACTAGAACTAACTAATTTTGTGACTTTCACTGGCCGTGTGTCTGATTCGACTCTACTAGATGTTCTGAACACATCTGATGTCTGCGTGAATCCAGATATTGTGAATCGAATGAACGATATATCGACAATGAATAAAATTATGGAGTACATGGCGTTAGCTAAGCCAATTGTTCAATACAATTTAACTGAGGGTCGTTTTTCTGCGCAAAATGCATCATTATATGCTCTTGAAAATGATCCTATTGATTTTGCAGTCAAAGTCGTCTCATTAATTGATGATCCGGAAAAAAGACTTAAGATGGGTCAATATGGTTATGAGCGTGTTATTAACGAATTAGAGTGGAAGTTCGAAGAGCCAAAATTATTGAAAGCATATTCGCAAGTATCTTTAGAAATCAACTCATAACTAAAACTATAGTATTGAATGGATTGTTGGTGTGAATCAAAAAATTTTAATGCTCGGGACGGATATCACGACGCAAGGTGGTATTGGATCTGTAGTTAGAAGCTATCGTGATAGTGGCTTGTTTAATCGACTTAATATTCGGTATCTCTCAACACATCGAGACGGTCTAAAGTTCGATAAATTTTTGTTTTTTATTCGTCAAATACCGATTATCTGTTTTGCGATTTTTAAAGTTGATCTTGTTCATCTGCAAACATCACAAGGGTGGAGCTTCCGTCGTCTTGTATTTTTTTATCTTATCAGCTCGGCTATTAGAAAGAAGGTCATTTGGCATGTGCACGGAAGTACTTTTGATAACTATTATATTAAGTCAAGCGGAATTGAAAAGAAGTTGATTCGTTATGCCTTAACTAATCGCTCTTCTGTTATCGCACTCTCGAACAGTTGGAAAGAAAGATTACAGGTGATTGCACCAAAATCAGATATTCGTGTGATTAGAAATGGTATCATCCTAGATAAATACCGTAGTGTGCGTAAAGAGACTCATCGGCCATTTGTGGTTACATTTCTAGGTCGCCTTGGTGTTCGTAAAGGTACTTATGATCTTATTCATGCAATTGAACTGTTAAAAGACCTTAACATCAATTTTAAACTGGCTGGTGATGGTGATATACAAAAGTGTAGTCGCGAGATCCTCAGCCGAGGACTGAATGATAAAGTTGAGATCAGAACATGGCTTGATCCAGATTCAGTCGTCTCGGTTCTCAAATCATCAGACCTCTACGTTTTACCATCATACGATGAAGGTCTTCCAATGGGCATTTTGGAAGCAATGGCTTCAGGACTGCCTATTGTTTCTACAAATGTAGGTGGAATACCCGAAGCTGTTGAGAGCGGAGTTAACGGGCTTCTGATCGAACCCGGTGACGTGAAGAGCCTTGCTTTATCCATTCAGCGCTATTATTCAGACATAAAACTTTGGCATTCAGCAAGTCAAGCTTCGCTTGAACGGGCTGAGAGTCAATTTAGTATGGAATCTGTCGAGTTATCATTGCGACAACTTTACTCTGATCTAGGTTCGAATCTTTCTCAAGTGGGATAAATGACTTAATCGGCTAATCCATTAATAGATTAAGTTTTTTAAATATTATAATCCTCATGATGATCACTTCATTAGCTAAATTGTTTTCACCTTACTAACATGTTAAGTAAATTTCAATGGTATTTAAATCGATTGCAGTTAATGTCGATCAGAGAGGTTATATTCCGAAGTTATAGGTTTCTATCATTACACCTATCGCGTTATCGATCAACATCAGGTTCAATACCAGATGTACCTGATGTCATTCATCCATTAAAAGTTTGCAAATTATGGCTCAAACCTTCTGAAAATATAGAGTCAACAGGGTACATTCAGTCTGCTGATAAAATACTATCGGGACAGTATGATATTTTCGCACTTCATGGCTTTCAGCTTGGAATGCCACCTCAGTGGAATTGCGATCCTAAGACTGGGATACATGCACCACTAGAGTTTGGAATGACCCTCGACTATCGCAGCGAAACGCTTGTTGGCGATATTAAATACCTTTGGGAACCAAATCGGCATCTTGAGTTAGTGACACTTTGCCAAGCCTATTATTTAACTCGGGATTCGCGCTATCTCAATGGGTTCGAGATTCTTTGTTCATCTTGGCTCGTGCAGTGTCCTTATCCATTAGGTCCTAACTGGTCAAGCTCTCTAGAGGCAGGGATACGTCTTATCAACTGGTCAATCTGTTGGTGCTTGATCGGGGGAGCAAACAGTTCACTTTTCGAGACTGCTACAGGCGATAAATTCCGCACACGGTGGTTGCAGTCAATATGGATTCATTGTCATTTTATCACTAAGAATTGGTCTCGATTTTCATCTGCAAACAATCACCTCATTGGAGAGGCTTCTGGACTATTTGTTGCGTCGGTAACTTGGCCGTTGTGGCAACAATCTCCACGGTGGTCAAAAGATTCAATTCATATTCTGCAACGGGAAGCAGCATTACAAGTTTTTGATGATGGAGTGCTCAAAGAGCAAGCTGTTTCTTATATTCAGTTTGTCGCAGATTTTATGCTGATTTCTGGTCTTGTAGGGAAACAGAGTGGTCTGGAGTTCGGGGATCAATACTGGAAAGTATTCGAAGGAATGATCGATTTTCTTGCATCGATTATGGACTGCTCTGGAAATGTACCAATGATTGGAGATGCAGACGACGGATTTGTTGTGCGTCTTTCAACAGAACCATCTTTTTGTAACTATCAATCACTTCTTGCTACAGGGTCAATATTGCTCAACCGTGACGAATTATTACAAAAAGCTGGCTATGTTGATGATAAAACAAAATGGTTGATGGGTGCTAAAATTGCTGATTTTACACTGGGCTCAAGATCTGTTGAATTACAGTCGCATTACCCTATCTATTCGGATTTTGCGTCAGGAGGTTATTATATATTAGGTTCTGATTGGGGAACAGAATCCGAAATCCGTTTGATAGCAGATGCAGGTTCACTTGGGTATTTGTCAATTGCTGCTCACGGTCACGCTGATGCGCTTTCGTTTACTCTATCTGTTGGAGGTAATGAGTTTTTAATCGATCCAGGGACTTTCGCATATCACACTGAACGCGTTTGGCGTGACTATTTTAGAGGAACATCTGCTCATAATACTGTCTGTGTTGATGGTATTGATCAATCAGTTTCAGGTGGCAACTTCATGTGGTTGCACCACGCTAACGCTCGGGTCATTGAACGATCAAAAACATCAAACACCTTCATCTTAGAAGCTGAACACGATGGTTATCAAAGATTGAATGATCCACTTGTACATCGTCGTAGATGGTCTTTTGATAAGACAGAGCGAGTTTTTCAAATCATAGATACTTTTGATTGTCACGGTACACATCGAATTGATCGATGGTGGCACTTTTCTGAAAACTGTGAAATTAAGATTAGCACAAATAGTGTTGAGGCCGTCAATGGTAGAAACAGGATTCAGTTAATGTTTGATAAAGATCTGCATGCCAATATCGTTCATCATCGAGGCTCTTCCCATGAGCCTGCTGGTTGGGTTTCACGTCATTTTGATGTTAAGGTTGTGTCATCATCAATCTGTGAGCACATTAATATTCACGGTTCGACACAAATCACGGCTTACATTCGCTGTGATTAAATCTTTTGTATTTCATTGCTGACTTTTTCTGATATAAGTCGGCGCTTTCAGTTTTCGCACGCATCAACTGAACTAATGCCAATCATTGGGTGCTTGCTATTCACGTGGAGTCTCATTTTATGAGGGTCAGTATTTTTGGACTCGGTTATGTCGGTGCAGTGTCTGCTGCGTGTCTCGCGCAGGATGGTCATCAGGTCATCGGTGTGGATCTCAATCCGAAAAAAGTCAAACTGATTCAAGACGGTGTTTCTCCCATTGTGGAGGCGTCCGTTGGAGATATGATCTCTAAGTCTGTTGCTTCAGGAACCTTAACTGCAACAACAGATACTACTGAAGCAATTTTAAATAGCGACATCTCTTTAATCTGTGTTGGGACTCCAAGCTACGGTAATGGCAGCCTTGACCTGTCTCACGTACATGATGTGTGTGAAAAAATCGGTATTGCCTTGCAGGGCGTATCCAAATTTCACGTCGTGGTTGCTCGTAGTACGATGTTGCCTGGATCAATGAGAGGCTTGGTGATTCCGACATTGCAGGAGGCATCTGGAAAACGAGCTGGAATCGATTTTGGTGTTTGTAATAACCCAGAATTTTTACGTGAAGGATCAGCGGTTTATGATTTCTATAATCCTCCGAAGACCGTCATTGGTGAAACCGATGACCGTAGCGGGGATATGCTTGCCGATCTCTATAAAGGGCTTGATGCCCCGATGATCCGTACTGATGTCGAGACCGCAGAGATGGTGAAGTATACGGATAATGTTTGGCATGCCTTAAAAGTCGGTTTTGCTAATGAGATTGGTGCTATCTGTAAAAGTTGCAACGTTGATGGTCATCGTGTCATGGAAATTTTTTGCCAGGATACCAAGCTGAATTTATCTCCTTATTATTTGAAGCCCGGTTTTGCCTTCGGTGGTTCGTGCCTTCCTAAGGATCTCCGTGCTTTGACTTACATGGCTCGGCAACGAGATGTTCTGATTCCTATTCTGGATTCAGTCATTCCTAGTAACGATCGCCATCTAAAACGTGGGTTAGATCTTGTCTTAGCTGCTGGAAATAAAAAGGTCAGTGTACTGGGTTATTCGTTTAAAGCTGGGACGGACGATCTAAGGGAGAGCCCGATCGTCGAGTTGATCGAACGCCTACTCGGAAAGGGATATGACATACGTGTTTATGATCGTAATGTGAAAATAGCAAGCTTAATCGGATCAAACCGTGACTACATACTCACTCATGTTCCACACATCGCGGCTTTGATGGTTGATAGTATAGAAACTGCTTTAGAGCATGCTGAGACTGTTGTTATTGGTAACGCCTGTGAGGAATTCAGAGATGTGGCAAAACGGGTCAGTGCCGATAAGGCAGTCATCGATTTGGTGAGGATCGACGAAAGCCTTGTTTCATCGGGACATTACGAAGGGATTTGCTGGTAACTGAGATCGACCTGAGACGAGTCGATTCATTCCGTTAGCTTAATAACATCCGGATTGCTCGTCTCAGTGAGTAACTGAGCGATTGCCTGATCGTAAATTACGGATTAAATGATACCCGAGGTCTGTCACAGACTCCCCCCTTGCCGAGTTGATTGGGATGCGATTCAATTTAAATGGATCGGCACCGATCTGGTTCACTCCCCCGTAACAGGATAAACTGCAGCATAAAGCCGAACTTCGAATGAACTTAAGATTCTCTGCAGTCATATTTTGAACACCGCCGTAAGGATAGGCAAAGAGATTAACTTGACTCTTAAGTTCAGACTCAAGATGATTCAATGATTCGATTATTTCTCTTTTCGCTTGTTCGACAGAAATCGTGCCAAAATCAGCGTGTGTTACGGTATGACAGCCGATATCATAACCTCGTGAATGCAGCGAACGCACGTGATCCCAGGTCATCCACTCAGGTTTTTTGGGAAGTGGCCGATCCCACCAGGTGAGTTGGTCTGTTCCGATAAATCCGGTTGTGACAAAAAATGTTGCAGGTAGACCGAGACGATCAAGAATTGGTGCGGCCTGGTCATGATTGTCACGGTATCCGTCATCGAATGTGATGGATAGCGTCCCTCCTACTTTTGGGTTATCGATGGATGTGAGTTGTTCCGCTAAGGGTACGATTTGAAAGTGACGTGATAAAAATTCGCAATACTTTTCGAATTCTGTGATTCCGCAAGTCAATGGGTCAGGAGATTCAAGGTCATCGACTCGGTGAAAAGCGACAACCCAAAATTTCTTTTCCGTCACAAGACTTCTGAACATGGAACTGAACAGTGTTCTCGAGATGAGTCGCTTTGTAGGGCGCACGACGCGGTAGTAGGTCTGCTTAAATTTCGTGAGGTTATTTTTCATATTTTTCTGATTAGAAGTGTCGAATCGACATGGTTTCAGTTTTTAGATTGTACGGATAGTGTAATGAGACCTATCGTTCATGTCATGTTTTGGCGCCTAGATTATTTCTAAGTGAAGTATGTATTATGACATTGGTCATGATTGAAGATTTAGAACCACTGAACAGCGCAACAATGCATTGCGATCGACTTGAGTCAGGTCTAGTAAACAATGGATAGGCTTTCCAAGCTCTTTAAACGGCAGGCGACTTCTAGTGTCCGACATCCTGGAAGCTTTCGCCATCATTTTATCCACATTCCCAAGAATGGAGGAACATCTGTTCGTCGAGCTTTGAGCGGGCGAGGTGATGTCTCTCTTGGTGATCCTTATCACTCGCGATATATTGATGTCGTTGAAGACATCGGTCAGGGATTATCGTACTTCAGTGTTGTTCGCAACCCCTGGAGTCGAACAGCATCTCGATATTATTTTGCTCGTCAAACTGCTAAGAGTTGGAATCGTCATGATCCCCGAAAACTCTATATTGATCGTGCAACCTTCTCTGATTATATCCATGATCAAAAGATTTTCCAGATCCCTGAGCATCCGGATCGACCCTGGATGGGTCCGATGAACTCATGGTTTAATCAATTAGACTGGGTTACTGATGCCGATGGTGTTGTTCAATGTTCTTGCTTAAGATTAGAGCATCTATCTGAGGATCTTGAAACATATTTCGGTGAACCTGTTACCTTGCTTCGTGAAAATGAAACAAAGACTCGTTACGCTTTATACCCCTGAACTTGTTGATATTATAGGCGAACTATTTAAAAGTGATATCGAATATTTTGGATTCTCGTTTGATACCTCAGCGACGAGGGGGATTATTGAACGAACACCGTTCATCAATGAAAACTGAGGAACGGATGGATGCAGGGCAGATCTCTTGATCGGGTCAATGTCTTATTTATCGTCCCATCTTTATGTCGGGCCGGTGCTGAAACGCAAGTCGTCAATCTTGTAAATGGGTTAGATTCAAAATACTTTAATAAACACCTTTTGGTTTTTGAAGAAAATATCGATCAATTATCTAGAGTTGATCGTAAAACTGTTACATTTCATCATCCCCGGAGAACACGGCGTTGGTTCGATGTTCATCTTTTAGGGCAAATTATAAACATTGTTGACAATCACAAGATCGATATTGTCCATTGTAGTTTACAGTTTTCTATTTTCTGGGGGTGGTTAGCTAGTCGACTGTCGCAACAGCATCCGAAAGTTATTGCTGCGATCCATACAACCATCAATCGAAATCTCAAGAATGAACTTCAGGATCGCCTGATTTATCAATGGATTCTTCGTTCATGTCACGAGATCATCTTTGTTTGTCGGCAACAACAGTTGCATTGGAAGGCAAAGTATTCATTTTTGAAACATCGTTCTACAGTGATTTACAACGGCATCAATACGGACTGGTTCTCCCCAGAATCAGTCCGTGATTCTGGAATTGAGTTGAGACGATTCCTGAGTATTCCATCGGATGCTATTTTAATTGCCTCGATTGGTCGTTTCCAAAGAGAAAAAGGACAGCACCTTTTGATCGAATCGTTAGATCGTCTAACCGATCAATCAATTTATGTTGTGTTTGCTGGTGACGGACCCCTTCGTCGTGAGATTGAAGAACGATGCGATTTATCTTTTCTGAGTTCACAAGTACGATTCCTCGGTGCAATCCCAGATGTACGGCCATTACTGGCCACAGCTAATTTGCTGGTGCTGCCTTCAATTGCGGTCGAAACGTTTTCAATGGCAATGCTTGAATCATTAGCGATGGAAACACCAGTATTGGCATCGGATATTGGGGGAATGCGTGAAGCGGTCATCGAGAATGAAACTGGTTCTTTGATCCCGATTGGTGATGTGGATGCCTTGACACATCAACTTTCGAGACTGATCGCAGATCGAACTCACCTTCATGAAATGGGTGTGAGAGGACGTGCATTGGTGATGGATCAGTTTACGGAGTCACGTATGATTGAACACACTGCTGCTATTCTTGCTCATTTGTCACATATCAAAACTGTTTAAGATCATTTTTTTAACTCCTCATGTGTCGATGTATTTAGGAATAATACGCTTCGTGCCAATCAAGTTTCGGTAGTAGTGGTTTGATCCAGTGCATTCGTTCGATGCGATGATGAATATACTTCATCTGATCGGCGGTTAGTGATTTTTTCCATCTAGGTTCTTTTTCCTCGACAGTCTTGAAGACATTCTTGGAACGACTCCCGACGACGTGGATGAATCGCGGATCCACCCATTGATCAATATTCTGGGATCGCTGCGGTACACCGATAAAATCATAAACCTTTTCAACTGTTTCTTGTGGAGTTTTGGTTAACTCTTCAAAGGTTATTTGGAGATAACTTTTAGACTCGATATGATCACCAATGTCTTTTGCGTTGTTGTGATAATTGACCCATCCATTAACAATCGAACGATATGGTTTCTTAACCCGACGTATACAGGAATCAAGATAGGCATAGGGGTTTTTGATCAGGTGAACGATTTTGGTCTCTGGGTATAACTCAACAATCAGTTGTGCACGTAATACACTTTTACACCCTTCAAAGTAGTTTGATTTGTGTTCGATTCTTGACAAGGCTTTAAAGAACCGATCGGTTTGTCGGTAATAACTTGAAAAGATTTCGAATTTGATCTCTTTTGGTATTAATTGATATAGGATAGCAAGGCGACGGCTTCGAATAAGTGTTGTCGCGATGCGCTGATCTCTCAAGAAATGTGGTATCGGAGTCGGGTTAGCTGTTAACCACCTGAATGGATCTTTCATGGCGATCATATCGGATTCGATTTGTTGCCGAACCGGGCAGGATAATGATGGTTGTGCACCGCAAGTGCATCTTGATTCATCGAGATTGATGTATTGGTAATTGTACGTATCACCAAAGCCAATGACATTTTTATGTGAGCAGATGAGTAAACTTAAAAGTGTTGAATCAGAGTAGCTTGTCGAAAGAAGTAACGAATTTATATGCTCATGGTTGTGCTATCTGTCATAGTATTCACATCAGGTGTAGTGGTTTTTGAACGGTTAAAATGGTGTTCTCAAAGCTGAGAGATTCAATGGTTCTTAATTATATTTAATGATCGATTCATTTGCATGCTTATGTCATTTTCTATTCATTAGATATCGTCCTGACTTGACAGGTTCAATGGCCACTGACGGGTTAATATCAAAGTTCAGGAACAGACTTCCAACACATTTTATGTCATGATTGGTCGATGTCGATTATTTCTATATAAGCTAGCCGATTTCACGGAAATGGATAGGGCACTGACATGTACGAATCATATTTTGAACTGAATGAAAAGCCCTTCTCGTTGTTGCCCGATCCTGAATTCTTATTCATGAGTCGTCAGCATCAGAAGGCTCTAACATTACTAGAATATGGTCTCATGAACCAAGCCGGTTTCATCATTCTTACCGGCGAGATCGGCTCTGGTAAAACAACACTGATGCGGCACCTACTGAGCCGTCTTGATTCGAGTTTCTCGGTAGGATTGATTTCGAACACACATCAAACCCTTGGTGAACTCATGGATTGGGTCTGCATGGCATTTGATTTGCCGGCCGAAAAGGTTTCAAAGCTCGAAAAATATCAGTATTTCATTGACTTTTTGATCAAAATCTACGGGCGCGGGCGCCGTGTTCTACTGATTGTTGACGAAGCTCAGAACTTAGGTGTTGAGAAACTCGAGGAACTGCGTCTTTTATCCAATATCAATGCTGGCAAAGATCTGCTCTTGCAGTTGATGCTCCTCGGACAGCCTCAACTTCGCGATCTATTACGAGACCCGACGCTCGAACAGTTCGCTCAACGGGTCACGGCATCTTATCATCTGGGACCTCTCGATAGTGATGAAACTGAGCGCTACATCCGTCATCGCATCGCCGTGGCTGGAGGGCAAAGTGAGATATTCACACATGATGCCTGTTGGGCAATTTATCATTATAGTCAGGGCGTTCCCAGGCTTATTAATCTCATTTGTGATACAGCGCTTGTGTATGCGTATGGTGCGGAAATGCGTGTTCTCAATGGCTCAGCCATTGATGAATTTGTAGCGTCTCATACTCCGAATTTGATGATTTCAGTTGACCTGGACCATGAAAGCCGACCGCCAGCGCCGAGACCGGTTGGTCAGGAGACTGGTTCGCTCGAGATAGATCAGAATACCGTCATCCCTCCGAACCCTCTTCGGGATCTTGATGACGAGAAAGCGCTGTCTTCGGCTGTGCTCACAGTGGCTACAGCGAACCCTGAAGAGGTCGATCAACGTCATGATGCTGAGTTGAGCGAGAGGAATCCAGCAGATATCCATCTGACCCCGCAGACATCTGGGGATCCTGATCAGGCGGTCAGTGAAACTGAGCGACATGATGAATCTATCATACCTTTCTCGCCTGCTTCCGGGGAAACTCGGTTCGATGATCAGTCCGTGGACCTGAATCGGGAGGCGCAACCCTCTGCCGAGTGGTCACGCTGGTCGCGTCGCATTGATGACGGCGTTGCTCGTCAACGCACTTTGAACGAGCTTTGGGGGGCAACTGGGAGTCCACAGTCTGAACAGCTGTTTGGCGAGCGCTTGGTTACGGATTTGCCAATCGTCCCTAAGCCCGTTACTAAGGCGCCCCCAAGTCGACAGAAGTCCGCTCGTGATGGGCGTTCACCCCGTGATCTCGATCGAGCGTCCAGCGTCGCCATACCCAATGAGCTTCGACTGCTCGATGATCCCGCTCAGCCGATCATTTCACCACCTCAAAAGAACGGAACCCCATTGCCATGGAAGTCGATCAGTGGGGTGGCATTGATATTTTTAGGTTTGGTTGTTGGGATGCTATGGGTTGTACACCACCAGAATGAGGATGCCTCATCCAGCCTCGCTGAGACCCCCTTGCTGAGCATCATTCTCGGATGGATTGGGATGGGTGCTCAGACCACTCCCCAGATTCTGTCTGATTTGGAACTGTCTCGCGACACTCCTAGTGTATCCGAACTTGAGGGTGATCCAATCGCGGCCGCTGAGCCGAGCAGGATGGCTACCGAACGGGATGTGCTCCCTCACCAGGATGATGGTTTGTTCCTTGACAGGGTGAACCAACACGCTGAACGTCAAGTTGACGGCTTGACTCAAGGGGAGGCACCGCGCGTGACACGAGGTTTGGGGCTTTTGGGGCAAGGCCGCAACACCATTGAAGACACCACGCGTCCTATCGAAACGAACGAGAACTTAGTCGAGATGGATCCGCCGGTCAGTGTGATTCCTGATCTGAGTCGGCAATTGGAGCCACTAGCGCATCGACTTGAACTCGACGGAATGAATCGCCTTGTCGCTGATCTCGGTCCGTTGGTCCAGTTCGATGACGGGAGTGTTGATCTTCAACCCGCTGCGCAAGACTTACTTGAACAAATTGCCGAGATTTTGAGAGAGTATCCCGACCTGAGGATTCGAATTCTGGCGCATACCGATAGCTCTGGCCCTGAAACGGTTAATTTGACCCTATCGCGTCAGCGGGCTCAAGCGGTTGAAGACTTTCTACGTGGTTTGGACATCGATTGGGAGCAGCTGTCTTCAGAGGGCCGTGGGCAGCTTGAACTGCGTGCGGACCGAGAGGAGGAGCGACGATTAGGCCCTTGGGTGAATCGGAGAATCGAGATCGAAGTCCGAGCCGAATAAATGTTCATCGTACGCAATGGATGATGGAGAGTCTCTGTGATTCGATCTTCCCTTCTTGATCCGAATTCAAATGTTAATGTGTTCTGCTTGGAGTTGAATCAGTTCAGAGCCCTGAGATTCCGTGCGTTTTGCGATCTGAACAACACAGATTTGACTCGTAGTATGTTTTGGATTCCTTCACGCATGGGAATAGTAGGATCCCCAGAGTTGCCGTTCTACATTCTATGAGATTTCGAGATGTTATCAAGCAGGTTTCGCGTTCTTCTCTATTGAAGAATGTCTTGACACTGTTTTCTGGAAAAGTTGTTGCTCAGCTCATTATTATCGGCTCAGCTCCCATCATTGCGCGCCTTTTCACACCAGCTGATTTTGGTGCGGCCGCATTGATTCTAGCGATAGCGGGATTGATTACACCTCTCTCTACATTTAGTTTTGGTACGGCCGCACAGCTAGCAGAACGTGACTGCGAGGCACGGCGACTTTTGCGAATTGCACTGTTCACGACCTCAGTGGGCGTGTTGTTCCTGACGCTCCTCATACTCGGTTTTCAGCTATTTGATCCAGAGGGATATTTAAGTCAGTTCAATGGTTGGGCTTGGGCGATACCGATCGTTTTTCTCCTTTATGGGGTCGAGTCGGCACTTGAATCCTGGAATACACGCCGGAAACAGTTCAAGATTCAGGCTACAACCTATATCTCCAGCACGACGGTTTCCGTTGGCAGTCGGATCTACCTGGGAGCGACTTATGGCAGTTCGATTGGCTCTTTGGTGGTGGGATATATTTTAGGACTCGTGACTCGGGTCCTTGTTTTGGCCGGAAAAAGCGATCTCATTCGCCCTCAGCAGCCATCTAATGATCAACCAAGATCCTATCGGGCGTTGATCAGTCACTATCGTGACTTTCCGCTGTTCGCGACCCCAACGGCCCTGTTGCACTCCTTTAACCGACAGCTCCCTCTGCTCATGTTTGGAACGCTGTTCTCTCCAGCGATCGCGGGTTTCTATGCCATGGCAGACCGTTTGTTTCTGCGGCCATTGAATCTCATTCAAACTTCATTTCGAACAGTCTATACTCAGCATCTCATTTCGGCAGTCAAAGGCGGTCGGCCGGGGATGAGGACTTTCCTGAAGGCATGCGTGTTCACTGGTGCTTTTATGCTTGTTCCATCCGTGTCGCTTGCCCTGTTCGGCGAATCCGCCGTGGCATTGTTCCTAGGCGACCGGTGGCGCGTCGCGGGCACCTACATTGAAATTACCGCGCCACTGATGTTTTTCGCATCGATCGTCATTCCTGCGAATGCAGCAATGGTGGTGTTTCGAAAACAGCGTCGTTTATTGGGTTTGCAAGTCGTGACGACCTTATCACTCGTTGCTGGTTTTACGCTTGCCTTTTGGTATTGGGGGACACCTGAGGCCGCCCTGCGGGCCTTAGTCATCGTCATGGCCTTGCGGCATCTCTACACGCTTTTGGTTGCCTTCTCAATCGTTCGGAAAAGTGACCAGGAGAGGACTCAGCCGGGCAAATGATCCAACCATGAGGAGTCTTCAGCCCGACACTGCCCGTTGGTTGTCTTGCCGCTTCATAACTGTCAGACTTCAAGGAATCCAAATGATCGGCGGTGCGCCATGTGGCGATCGGTCGAGCAATCTTGTCAGTCGAATTTACCAAGTTGTACCAATGGAGCAGATGATGCGACGTCCATGGCAACTCCTCACGTCAACCTTGATCTTCACCACTGCCTTCGTCTCCCTGGCGAATGGGGGAGGGCTCAAGGACCGTCAGACAACAGAGTCGGGAACTGTCGCCACCACCACGGTTGGGGCGCGCGACTCGCGTCTTCCAATCGCACCGGATCGCCCTGTCCCGTCGCGCCAAGAACTCGTGTCCCTGGTCGAGCGTTTGGCCGCGCGGCATGGCTTGGACCTCGACCTGGTGCATGCCGTGATCCGTGCGGAGTCCGCCTATAACCCAAATGCGGTGTCACATGCCGGAGCTGTCGGTCTCATGCAGGTCATGCCCGCGACAGCAGCGGATTATGGCGTCCATTCGGTCGACGCACTTTTCGATCCGAAAATCAATCTCGAGACCGGCATGCGTCATTTTAAACGCCTCCTCGACAAATATGGCAGCATCGGCCATGCGGTGATGGCGTACAACGCGGGGGAGGGCGCCCTTGAGCGCAGTGGCGGATTTGTCACCTATGCTGAAACTCAGCGCTATACGCATGGCGTAGTGGTCAGCTATTTGAACAAGAAAGGCGTGAGGCCCTATACACCGCAGGCACGACGGGTGATCGGGCTCGAGGTGACGCCGGCGATGGCGCATGCCGCCGAGCAGCGCACAGGTGCCGAGTTGGCTCAGGTCGCACCAGAGGCACCCGAGCGCCGTCAGTTGACACGATTGTCGTCGCGGTTATCACCTGAATTGTCGAAGTCTCCCGACAGCGGTCGCGGGTTGGGGCTGTCCCGCGCGGGACAGACGACCTCGGGTATCGAGACCAGCCGCCCCCGTGTTGCGACCAATCTGCCCTAGGCCGCTTACTCGGATCTTGACCGAAGTCATTCGATCTTGGCTCCCGATGCGTCGATAATGCCGCGTTTGACCGGTCATCGGTCGTCATCATGAGAGCACGCGATGCGATTTCCCGAGGGCCTCATTCGTCCGCTGTCCCTGCCGCTCAGATTGTTGCCGGGACGCCTCCATAGTCAAGCCTTGGCAACCATGTTGAATCGGGTCATGAAGGATTCGATTGCCGAGGGTGAACTGGATTTTTTGCTCGGCCGGCGGGTTGGGATCGAGATCGCGGATCTCGGTGTCCGTTACTGTCTCGGCATGACTGGTGGTCATATTCGCGGATATGGATCGGATTCGTCACCTGATGCCAGTATTTCCGGCCAACTCATCGATTTCTTGCAGTTGGCCGCCCGGCGCGAGGATGCGGATACGCTCTTTTTTCAGCGGCGCCTGCGGATGTCAGGCGATACCGAACTCGGACTCTATCTGAAGAATTTTCTTGATGCCTTCGAGCCTCCGGAGCGATGGAAGCCGCTGACACGTGCCCTGGACCGGCTAGCCGACCTGAGTGCGCCGCGTCAATGATCCAATGTCGGCCCGAGGAGGTCGAACGGAGGCCCATCCGAGGTGGGTTCGGAACGCTGCTCGAGGGCTGAACCTGGCCACGGACCAGCACGAGATTGCCGCGGGTCATGCGTGTGAGTGGAGGTCAACCAGCGCGCCGTCTTGACACGGCGCGCTGATCGTTAGTCAGTGGGCGATCGAGCGCATCAATGGAGTTCAGTTCGTCCGCACGGAGGCCGCCGCGAACCCGGATGGACGTGACGCGTCCGCCCCTGCCACGGCAATCCCCGCCTGACCGCTCCAATAGCCATCGCATAGGCCGTCGGGCGCCCATTCTTTCAGTCTGGCAAGCCCAGTTTCGACATCAAGTTCGCCCTGCAGACAGTGCGAGAAGGTCTCGACGATCTCGCGGGTGTGATGCGATTGTGGGCTGATCCTGAGCAGATCCACCCCGAGGCGTGCGACCTCATCGAGTGCCGGAAGCAGGTTGTGCGTGCCAGCCGATTGGGTCTGGATGCCGTTGAGCGCGAGGAACGGATCGCCGTCTTGCGTTGCGACCAGCAATCCGTCTGGATCATCTCCGCAGCAGAATTGGCAGTCATCCTTCTGCCGGTCGCGATTATAGGCGGTGAAGCAACGTGCCGAGTAGGCAAGCGGCAGCCGACCGAAGGCAAAGAGTTCGCACTCCACACCGTGCGGGCGGGAGCGCAACAGATCGGCGGCGGTGTCGCGGCCGAGTTCGACCGGCATGACCCAGCGTCTCAGACCTCGCGCGGCCAGGAAGGCAAGAGTCCGTTGGTTGTAGAGATTGATCGCATGCCCGGCAACGAAGGGGCGCCCCTCGAGGAAATCAAGCGCGGCCAGGTCATTGGCTTCGACGAGAAACCGTTCATCGGCGCAGATGCGGCGCAAGGTCTTGAGTTCGCCATCGGATTCGATGAGCGCGAGGGTCGAGATGACGGCTTCCTTGCCCGCGGCAACGACGCGCTCAGCCAGTTCCCAATAGTCTTCCGGACGCAATAGGCGGCGCTTCGAGCAGACGGTTTCGCCAAGATAGATGACATCGAGCGGGGCCTCGAGCATCTCGGCATAGAACTCGAGCACCTGTTCGCGCGGCCAATGGTAGAGGATGGGGCCGAGCGAAAGGCGAGGGCGTGGTGATTCGCGATGCATGGGGTCAGTGGTCATTCTTGGCGTCGAGTCGGTGGGATGGGGCCTGGATTAATGCCACGGCCGATGGTATGGGCCAAGCGTCGTCTGCGCGCCTTCGGAGACCTGCGCCAGGGTCTGGTGCCAACTCTCTTTCGCGCGAAACGCCTGGGGATTGCGTTGGCAAGCGTCGATGGCGTCCCGCCACACCCGGGTCACCTGGGACACATAGCGCGTACTGCGTTGCCGCCCTTCGAGCTTGATGGCCGCCACCCCGGCCGCGAGGATATCCGGGAGGATATCGAGCGTGTTGAGGCTGGTCGGCTCCTCGATGGCATGACGAATGGTGCCATTGACCAGATAGCGGCCCTTGCAGAGGGTGGGATAGCCGGCCGGCTCGCCATGTCCGCGCCGTTCGATCAGCACGCCGCCGAGACGTGTTTCCTGGCCTTGCGGTGTCTCGCGCCATTCGACGTGCGCGGCCGGCGAGCAGGCACCAAAGGTATTGGGTGATTGCCCACTGGCATAGGATGAGAGCAGGCAGCGCCCCTCGACCATGACGCAGAGACTGCCGAAGCCAAAAATCTCGACAGGCACGTCGACCTGTTCGATCAGGTTGGCGACTTGCGTGATGGAGAGAACCCGCGGAACCACGACCCGGCGGATTCCAAAGTGTCGATGCATGAAGCCGATCGCCGCTGGATTCGTCGCCGAGCCCTGGACCGACAGATGGAGATTGAGGTGCGGATGGCGTTCGGCGGCATAGTCCAAGACACCCATATCGGCGAGGATTAAGGCATCGACGCCGAGATCGGCGGCGCGGTCGACCGCGCCGGTCCAGCGCGTCCAGCCGCTCGGCTGCGCATAGGTGTTGATCGCGACGAAGACCTTGACCTTGCGATCGCGGGCATACTTGAGACCGTCGCGAATCTGTTTGTCACCAAAGTTCAGACCAGCGAAATGACGGGCATTGGTATCGTCCCGAAACCCGAGATAGACGGCATCGGCACCGTTGTCGACGGCCGCCTTGAGTGACGGCAGGTTGCCTGCGGGACAGACGAGTTCCATACAGCTTGTTCTCCTCGAGGGTCAAGCGGAGCTTGCAAGATGGCGATGGTGTGAGGTCCGGGCACGGGCACCCTGGCGGGTGTCGCGGCGGTAGAGCTCGGCCTCGATGGCGTTGAGCACGGCCCATTTGCGGCTACACCAGTCTGGCGCAAGCAGCAGTTCACGAGGGGCGGTCCCGGTGAGGCGATGAAAGGTGACCTCGGGTGGCGTGTGCTCAACCAGGTCGGCACAGATCGAGACGTAGTCCTCTAAGTCTAGCGGTTGGTACTCCCCGCGGCGCCATTCGATGGCAAGACGCGTGTGGCGCACCACATGCAGCGGATGCAGCTTGATGCCGGCGACGCCGAGTTCCAGTACGCGCTCGAGACTCCACAACGCGGCCGCGCGATCCTCGCCAGGCAGGCCCACGATCAGATGCGCACAGACCGGGATCCCACGATGGCGCGCGGCGGCTACCGCGGTTCGAAACTCGGCGAAGGTATGTCCGCGATTGACGCGTTCGAGCGTGCGATCGTCAGCGGACTGCAGGCCCAACTCGAGCCAGATCTCCTTGCCGCGAGAGCGATAGCGGGCGAGTAGGTCCAACACGGGGTCAGGAACACAATCCGGTCGGGTCCCGACGGACAGACCGATCACGTCCGGGTGGATCAGGGCCGCGTCATAGCGCTCGCGCAGTGCCTCGATCGGATCGTATGTGTTGGTATAGGCCTGGAAATAGGCCATGAAGCGGCGTGCCCCAGTGCGCTTGGCGAGCACGGCGCGACCCGCATCGAGCTGCTCGGCGATTGGGATCGGGGTCTTGGCATTCGGACTGAAGGAGACATTGTTGCAAAAGGAGCAACCGCCAACGCCCTTGCGGCCATCGCGATTGGGGCAGGTGAACCCCGCATGCAGCGCGAGCTTATGCACCCGCTGACCGTAGCGGTTCAGCAGGTACTGGCCGAAGGTGTTGACGCGATCACTGAGGATGCGTTGCTGGGGCGGGGCGGACATTCGAGCAAACCTACCTGGGATCGCCGCTGAGCCGTTTGACCCAAATCAAAGGAAGCGCAATCGAACGGCGTTGCGGCGGCGTCTGTTCCCTGCCGGATCGCCGAGACGCAAGCGCCGAATCGCAGACTGAAGGTCAGTGGTCTGCCGGGTGTCAGCGGTGGCGCGCCGGCGCCCCTGTCACGGTGCGGCGGCAGGCATCAGCCCCGCAAATGATAAGGTCAACCGACGATCCCTTTGCGGTACCATTTTGTGCAGTGCAGAAAACAGTGACTGAAGGCCTTCAATGAGTGCCGAGCCGCAACCACGGATTCGCGAGATCCCCTATAACTACACCTCGTTTTCCGATCGCGAGATCGTGATCCGATTTCTCGGTGAATCCGCCTGGCGAACCATCGAGGAACTGCGCGCGAGTCGGCGCACCGGTCGCTCGGCACGCATGCTCTTTGAGGTGCTTGGCGACATGTGGGTGGTCACCCGCAACCCCTACCTCCAGGACGATCTGCTCGAGAATCTTGAGCGGCGGCGACTGCTCCTGCAGGCACTCAAGCATCGGCTCGATCAATTCGAACTGCGGCTGAATGAGAACCGTCGCGCGGCAGACCTCTTGCAGGTGGCGCGCGCGGCGGTCCAGCGGTTTGCCGATGGGTTCGAACAAGAACAGCTCCAGCGGACCCGACTGCGCAAGGCGCTGATCGGACTCACGCACCCGGATAACCTCGACTTCGGCGGGCTCGCACGGGTTTCGCACGCGACCGATGCCACCGACTGGCGTGTTGAATTGCCCTTCGTGGTGATCTCCCCCGACCGCGAGGATGAGGTGGCACCGATCGTCCAGGCTTGCATCGATTGTGGTCTGACGCTGATCCCGCGTGGCGGTGGCACGGGATACACCGGATCGGCCGTTCCGCTCAAGGCCATGACGGCCATCGTCAATACCGAAAAACTCGAGACGCTGTCGGGAGTCGAGCCCCTTTCCTTGCCAGGGGTCGCGGGCTTGGTGCCGACCGTGCGGTGTGGCGCGGGTGTGGTGACACGGCGTGTCTCGGATCTCGCGGATCGCTCCGGGCTCGCCTTCGCCGTCGACCCCACCTCACAGGATGCCTCCTGCATCGGTGGGAATGTGGCGATGAACGCAGGCGGGAAGAAGGCGGTGTTGTGGGGAACCACGCTCGATAACCTGGTCTCTTGGCGCATGGTCACCCCGGATGCGGATTGGCTCGAGGTCGAGCGACTCGAGCACAATCTCGGCAAGATCCACGAACAGGACCGCGTGCGTTTTCGCATCCGTCGTTTCCGCCCTGATGGGGTCACTCCCAACGGCGACCCTGAAATCCTGGAGATGCCCGGTGCGGCGTTACGTCGGGCCGGATTGGGCAAGGATGTCACCGATAAATTCCTATCGGGATTGCCGGGCGTTCAGAAAGAGGGCTGCGACGGCATCATCACCTCAGCCCGCTTCATCCTGCACCGCATGCCCAAGCATGTGCGCACCCTCTGTCTGGAGTTCTTCGGGACGGATCTCGATCTTGCCGTACCGGCGATCGTCGAGATCAAGAACGATCTCGCGGCCTGCACCGATGTTCAGATGGCGGGTCTCGAGCATCTTGACGAACGCTACGTCCGCGCGGTGGATTATTCGACGAAGGCCGCACGCCGCGAGCTGCCGAAGATGGTGTTGATCGCGGATCTGGTGAGCGACGACGAGGCCGCGGTCGATGCCGCCGCGGCGCGGGTCGTGGCCCTGGCACGGGCGCGGGACGGCGAGGGCTTCATCGCGATCAGCCCTGAAGCGCGCAAGCGTTTCTGGCTCGATCGTGCCCGCACCGCGGCGATCTCGCGTCATACCAACGCCTTCAAGATCAATGAAGACGTTGTGATCCCGCTCGAGCGCCTCGCCGACTACAGTCGCGGGATCGAGCGGCTCAATATCGAGCAATCCATTCGCAATAAAGACGCCATCATGGATGCCGTGCTCGTCTATCTCGACGGGGATCTCGTCGAGGCACGGGCTCCGGATGAGTATGACGATTCGGCCGAGGCCGCGGCCATCCTGATCGCTAAACGGGATGCCGCGCGCGAGGCCGTCACTCGTGCCCGTGCTCGCTGGCAGCGGATTCTGTCCCACCTCGATGATCCGGTTGCGGCGCACCTCGACCTCCTGCGGGAAGTTGAACGGTCTCTGGCGCGGGAGGGGGACACCTTCGCAAGCATGATGCTGCGTCGGGATCTGGTGCAGTCCTATCGTCGTGAGGTCGCGGCACGTCTCGAAGAGATTTTTGGCGGTCAGGATCTGGCACGCGTGCGCGAACGCCTGGCTCGGATTCACCAACAGGTTCGCGACGGACGTCTGTTCATTGCGCTACACATGCATGCCGGCGATGGCAACGTGCACACCAACATTCCGGTTCACTCTTCCGATTATGAGATGCTGCGGGAGGCTGATCGCTTGGTGGCGCGGATCATGGCGCTGGCCACCGCGCTCGATGGCGTGATCTCCGGTGAACATGGCATTGGGATCACCAAGCTCCAATTCCTCGAACGCGAGAAGCTCGATGCCTTCGTCGCCTACAAACGCCGCGTCGATCCCCATCAGCGCTTCAATCCAGGGAAGTTGATGCCAGGATCCGGCCTCGAGGGTGCCTACACCCCCTCGCTGCGTTTGGTGCAGCAAGAAGCCATCCTGCTTGAGGAGACCGAGCTCGGCGCACTCAACGATGATGTCAAACACTGTCTGCGTTGTGGCAAGTGCAAGCCCAAGTGCATGACGCACGTTCCGCGTGCCAACCTCAATTATTCACCTCGCAACAAGATCCTAGGCACGGGTCTCATCATCGAGGCCTTTCTCTACGAGGAACAGACCCGCCGTGGACTCTCACTGCATCATTTCGAGGCGATGAACGACATCGCGGATCATTGCACGGTCTGTCACAAATGCCTGAATCCTTGCCCGGTCAAGATCGATTTCGGTGACGTCACCATGCGCATGCGGCGCATCCTGGTCGCGCGCGGTCAAAAGCGCTTCAATCCAGGCGCCTGGGCGGCAATGCAGTTTCTCAATGTGACGGACCCGCGTGCCGTGCGCTGGTTGCGCAAAGGGTTGGCCGAGTGGGGGTTTGCTGGCATCAATCTCGGCCATCGGATCGCGGCTGGACTGGGCCTGACCGGTCCGCGCACGGCCCAGCCGGGCACGACCAGTCATCGACCAGGGCTTGTCAGTCAAGCGGTCGACTTGGTCAGCCGACCGATTCGGGTCGATTTGCCACAGCGGACCTTCAGACAGATCCTGGCGCTGGAGGATAAGACGCAGGTTCCTATCCTGCGTGATCCAACCCTGTCATCCGAGGAGACGGAAGCGGTCTTTTATTTCCCAGGCTGTGGTTCGGAGCGGCTCTTTTCCGACGTGGGTCTCGCAACCCTGGCGATGCTCTATGCGCAGGGTGCCCAAACGGTGCTGCCACCCGGCTATCTGTGTTGCGGCTATCCGCAACGCGCCGCCGGTCTCGAAGAACGTGGCCGTCAGATCACCATGGACAATCGGGTGCTCTTCCATCGCGTCGCCAACACCTTGAACTATCTCGATATCCGTACGGTGGTGGTGTCCTGTGGGACCTGTATGGATCAGTTGCTCCAATATGAGTTCGAACGGATCTTCCCCGGCTCGCGCTTACTCGACATCCATGAGTGGCTGATGGAAAAAGGGGTGAGCCTCGCTGGTGTGGAGGGGGTCCAGTACCTCTATCACGACCCCTGCCACTCGCCGATGAAGACGCATGCGCCATTGAAGGTCGCGGCCAGCCTGATCGGCCAGCCCGTGATGCTTTCGGATCGGTGTTGCGGGGAGGCCGGAACGCTTGGCACCGCGCGTCCGGATATCGCCAATCAAGTGCGCTTCCGCAAACAGGAGGAGTTGAGCGCGGGCATCCGCGCCTTGACGGGGCGTGAGCGGGTGGTGGACGGGGAGGTCAAGCTCCTCACCGCCTGTCCGGCCTGCCAGCAAGGGCTCGCGAAATATCGCGATGAGACCGGTCTGAAGACGGACTATATCGTGGTCGAATTGGCGCAGCGGCAACTCGGTCAGGGCTGGCAGCAAAGATTCCTGGAGCAAGCGCGCGACGGTGGCATCGAGCGCGTCCTGCTCTGAACCCTCGATTCAGCCGCGACTGGGCCAGACGCCGTGCCATCGGCCCCTCAACGCAGGACGAACCAGCCGATCACACCACAAGCCAAGATCAAGAGCGCGGGGTTGATTCGTTTCCAGAAGAGCAAGAGTACGATGGCCAGGCCGAAACCCATGGTGACCGCGTTGAACCAAAGCGGGCGTTCTAGATTGAAACTGGCCGTCTTGCCCACGGCGTAGACGCCCGAGAGCATCAATCCAATGGTGATGGGGGCGAGCCCGCGCTGCAACGCGTCACGCCAAGGGTTGTCGCGAAAATTGTCCCAGATGTGGCTGACAATATAGGTCAACATGAGTGCGGGAAAATAGAAAGCGAACAGCACGAGAAAGTAGCCCGGCACCCCCGCGGCGTGATAGCCGAGGATCCCAACCATGGTCATGTTCGGGCCTGGTGCGAGTTGACCCAGACTGTAGATGGCAGCGAATTGGGTCGAGCTGACCCATTGATGCACGGTGACGGTCTGATGCTCCATCTCCGGGATCACAGCGGTTCCGCCCCCGATGGCCATCAGGGACAGTCCAGCGAAGACATTCAAGAGTTCGATCAGATCCTTCATGGCGCGGATTTCGGTGCGGTTTGGGAGGTGTCACCATCCTTCGATGGCCGAGGGCGATTCATCCAGATCGCGATGGGCGCGAGCAAGAAGAGCGTGGCAACGAGTGAGACATGGAAGACGCCGACCATCAGAAAAGTCGGAATGATGAATAACAGGTCCTTGGGGCGGAGAAACTGGCGGCCGCCGATCTTAAGCGTCACCTGAAGCAGGAGACCGACTGCCGCGGCCGCGACGCCCGCGAGTGCCGCCGTCACGTCCGGGTTGCCGTGGAAACGCGCATAGAGGAGCCCGAGCACGATCAGGATCAAGGCCCCCGGCAGGATGAGGCCGAGTGACGCGGCGGCCGCTCCGGGAGCGCCCTTTAATTTGCGTCCCACGATCACGGCGACATTGGTCGAGTTCAGGCCGGGGAGGGTCTGGCCGATTTCCAACGCGCCGAGAAACTCATCTTCATCGAGCCAGTGCTCGCGATCGACGACAACATCACGTAGGTAGGCAATGAGGCCGCCGCCGAAGCTTGAGACGCCAATCAGCGCGAACGCGATGAAGAGACGAGCGACTGAGGGTGGCTGAGCGGGGTTGGGTGGATTATTCACGATTCGTCGTATTCGTGTTGCCGAGTCCGTAGACGATGCCTGTTTTGGTCGTGCCGAGCGTGATCCACTCATAGGCATCGAGTTGCAGTGTTTTATAGAAGTCAACAGCGCGCGCGATGCTCTCCTTCGCGATGTCATCCGTCTGGTCGAACTTGTATTGGAACGCGAACTCACCGCAGATCGGGCGCTCATGCTGACGATTCCGCCAGACCGCGATCGTGGTCTTGGCGTTGACCCCATGGCCGAAACGCAGCTCGCCGACATTGACCTGAACCTCTTCGACCGCGAGGTCCTTCACGAGGGTGATGCGATCGTCGGGTTTGGCCTGCGCGCGCAACAGCGCGGGGAAGGCGCGGGTGAGATCAGTGACCGCCATATCGATCTGCTCACGTGGCATGGCGAGGACACAATTATGCGAGTAGATCGAGCGCAGCCCGCCGAGTCCTTCACGCAAGGGCAGTAACTCCTGTTTGAATTTGATGCGCGCCCGACCGCCTGGGGTCGCCGGGCTCACGTCAATGGCTGCCGCCGTTGCAAAGTCCGGGTGCCGGAACTTGACCGTGAACTCCGGCAGGCCCTCGGGCCAACCATTTTTGTAGAAGGTGCGCAGGCGCACGATGAAGTGGTTGTTGTAGAGGTCGTAGCCCGGGGTATCAAAGAAGAGCACTTCGCGCACGCGGTTCTTGAAGGCGTCATCCGCTTCCTTGACCTTGACGCCACACTTCTTGGCGGCATGACGGACGATTGACCAAAATTCCTTGAATGCTCGGGCGGTCGTAAAGTGCTGTGGCTGCAAGATGATCTTGCACTCATAGTAGTGCAGGTTGGAGTGCGGTGTGCTGAGGACCTTGAGGTCTTCAGGCGCGACGTCGTCTTGCATGAGCACTCTCCAATCGGCGTGACGCTGGTCATGGCCGAGAGGTCCGGACCGCGACCTCAATGTCGGCACCTTGTTGGCTCGCGCATCGGTGGGATGGCGATTGCGGATCTGAGCACGCATCACATTTCGCGGTCAACCGCCCGTGCTCGCCGCCGCTCGTCGGCAGCATGTCGATGGTCCCATTTTGACTTGAGTCAAGGGACGGTTCCAGCGGCAGGTCACACTACAGGTGGAGCTCAGTGTTGGCGAATCAATCCTCATGAGTCGCGGTTGCGTCGTGATCCCAGAACGGATCAAAGCCTGCTGTGCTGAGCGTCCGAGCGATGATTCCCGTGGGGGTTCAGGCGGGCAGCCGTGGCCATGGCGCTGAGATCATGATGAGCGCACAGGGGCGGATCGCACGTCGTTCGCGTTGGTGTCGGTGCGAATCTGGAATGCCAGTTCGCCATGGCAACCCTCGTGATGGCTTGGACCAATCCATCCACCGACCGAGTTGAGAGAACGCGCGATGCACTGCAATCAATGCGAACAGACCTACAAAAAAACCGCCTGTGCGACATCCCCCGGGATGTGCGGGAAAAATGAAGACATGCAGTCCCTACAGGAAACCCTCTTGTATGGACTCAAGGGTATGGCCGCTTATGCGCATCACGCGCGACGTTTGGGGAAATCCGACGAGACGGTCTCGGCCTTCATGGAAGAGGCCCTGTTTGCGACCATGACCAATGTGAACTTCGATCTCGAGAGTCTGCTGGAGTTTTGCCTCGAATGCGGTCGGATGAATCTGCGGGTCATGCAGATGCTCGATGAGGGCCATGTCGAGACCTTTGGTCAGCCAACCCCGACACGCGTGCGGGAGGGAACGCAAGCCGGGCCTGGGATTTTGGTCACCGGCCATGATCTGGTTGATCTGCGTGACCTCCTGCGTCAGGTTGAGGGCACGGATGTCCAGGTCTACACGCACGGTGAGATGTTGCCGGCGCACATGTATCCGTTCTTCCAACGCCATCCCAACTTGGCGGGTCACTACGGGGGCGCGTGGCAGAACCAGAAGCGCGAGTTCGCGGCCTTCCCAGGACCGGTTCTGGGCACGACCAATTGCGTCTTGATCCCCACGGAGAGTTATCGGGGCCGACTCTTTACGACCCGCGCCACCGCTGTGCCCAATGGTCAGCGCATTCTCGACGGAGATTTTTCGAGCGTCATTGCCGAAGCGCGGCGTTGCCAACCGTGCATCGCGGTGACCACGGGTGAGTCGACCGTTGGCTTCCATCGCACGGTGTTACTCGACCATGCGCAAACGATCGTCGAGGCGGTGAAAGCGGGGCAGATCAGTCGCTTCTTCGTGATCGGTGGTTGTGATGGTGCGGACCCGGGACGGAATTATTTCAGTGACTACGCGCAAGCGACTCCGGAGGATTCCTTCATCCTCACGCTTGGATGTGGGAAGTTCCGCATTCGCGATCATGCCTATGGTGAGCATCTCGGATTTCCGCGTTTGATGGATATGGGCCAGTGCAATGACGCCTATGGAGCCATCGCGGTCGCGCTCGCACTCGCCGAGGCGTTCGAGTGTGGTGTGAATGATCTCCCTTTGACACTGGTGATTAGCTGGTTCGAGCAAAAGGCGGTTGCGGTGCTCTTGACCTTGCTCAGCCTCGGCGTGCAGGGCATCACGCTCGGCCCCAGTGCACCGGCATTCATCTCTCCCAACGTCTTCAAGATCCTGCAAGAGCGCTTCGCTGTGCGTCTAGCGGGTGATGATGCCGCCCATGATTTGCAACTCGCGCTCTGTGCCTGAGTGAGTGCACCTGAGCGTGCGGCCGTTGTGCCTGATCCCATGGCTGCCGCGGCTGAAGCCGCACGCTCTGTATCGCCCGCGGAGGTGCAATGGTGCCTCAGTGAGCCGCGGCGGATGCTCATGACTTAGTCAAGGGAACCGGTCCCAGTGCTGTGTACCTTGAACGTTGCTCGATCCCTCGCTACCCTGACTGCTCAACTCATCTGATCTGATG
Source organism: Thiocapsa imhoffii (assembly GCF_016583985.1). Lineage (GTDB taxonomy): Bacteria > Pseudomonadota > Gammaproteobacteria > Chromatiales > Chromatiaceae > Thiocapsa > Thiocapsa imhoffii. Next base: position 37,817 of record NZ_NRSD01000008.1, read on the forward strand.
CCCCCTGCGCGCCGAGTGCTGCGTGGGCGATGTGGTGTCCAGCGGCGGAGCGCATCCATGAGCGACCACGAGGCGCGTCGCGACGCGCTCTTCATGCAGCAGGCGATCGGGCATTTCTGGGGCGGGACGGCCACTCGCGATGGCCCACGGGTCCTGGATCTCGGCTGCGGTCAAGGGCAACTCGTCGCGGCGCTGCGAGAACGCGGGTTCGACGCCTGGGGCTGCGATGCCGAGTTTGCCGGCTCTGGTTCACCGCTGCCGCAATCGCCATGGCTACGCCCGATCGCGCTTAATCCTTATCGGCTGCCGTTTGAGGATCGTGCCTTCGACGTGGTCTTGAGTCTTAGTGTGCTCGAACATGTCCAGGACAAGTCCGCCTGCTTGGTCGAGATCAAACGGATCCTGCGTCCGGGCGGCTGCGCCCTCCACCTTTTCCCGGCCAAGTGGTATCTGCCTTGGGAGCCGCATCTCAAGGTCCCACTCGCGAACTACTTCAGCCCCCGGAGTCCACGCTGGTGGCTGGCGATATGGGCGCGGCTAGGTCTGCGCCTGGCGCATCAACGGGCTTGGTCTTGGCGGGCGGTGGTCGACGAGAACGCACGTTACGAGCGAGAGGGCCTTGCCTACTGGAGCACGGGCGACTACCGCGCCTTGTCCCAGCGGGTGTTCGGTCACTGCGAGTGGCCCATGGACTGGTACATCACACACGCGGACGGCGGCTTTGCGCGACTCGCACGACGGCTTCCCGGACGCTGGCTCTTCGGATGGCTCTCGCGGGAGTTCCGGATGGCCTTCCTCCTCCATCGTCGTGCCGAGGATGCCGCTACCGCGCTGCTGGATGAGCCGATTCCTGATCCCCCGAGCCGCGGCGCTAGGTGACACCGCAATCAGAGCCTGCGCGGTGGGCCGCCGTGAAAAGAACGAACCTCGAGGGGGAGGCAATGGTTTATCCTTCCTCGCACGCGCTGTGCGGTCTTGATGAGATGGAGGGTCGTTCAATGGAACTCACTCGGCGTCTCCGGCCATTTTGGAGGGTGCCGTCGCTCGACTTCCTGCTTCTGCGCCCTTACGGCGACAGCCTCGCGACGCCCGCGGTGCGGGTCTGGATCGCCTTTGTCTGGATCATCATCTTTTTGATGGCCAGTATCGAGGGGGTTGTTTGGGGGCTAGTCGGCGCCTCGATCGTGCCGCAGGCAACGGCTTGGTTGCGCCCGATCGTCGGGCTGTTCATGTTCGTACTGATGTTCGCGGTCATCTGGATCGTCGATGCGTCACTCGTGATGTCCGAGCGTCCGATCCGCCCGCCGCGTGGTCAGAAGGCGCTCGGCAGCACCGATCAGCCAGGATCCGGGGCGCGCTGGTTCGTGGGATTGCTCTTGCGCATCCTGATCGTGGCGGTTTCGCTCTATGTGACGGCGCCATTTCTGGCGAAGTTGATCCGTGCCGATGACATCGAGAGCCATCATCAGCGGCTTATCGAGGAGTATTACGCCGAGCGCGACGCCGCGTTCGAGACTCAAGTGGCGGCGCAGGCCAGGGGCATCGAGGCGCACTACGCGGGGTTGCTCCAACCGCTTGAGGAGGAGATCGAACGCCTGCGAGAGTCGCTTGCCAGCGAGCGTCAGCGTCGCACCCAGATCGAGACGACATATGCCCCAGAGATCAATGTTCTGCGCGCCGAACTCGCGGCCGCGCAGGCGCGTTTCGGGGATGAAATCCACGGGCGCGAGGAACGCCCCGCCGGGTATGGGCCCGAAGCCCGCCGCTGGGAGACCCGAGTCACCGAGCTGACGGCGGCCTTGCGTGAGCAACAGGAGGAGATCGATCAGCGCGTTGAGACGGTCGCGCGCGCCATTGTCGAGCTGGAGACGCGCCTCGCGTCACGGACCGATGCACTCCAGCAACTCCGTCGTGAGCAACGGCAGGCGATCGAGCGCGTGCGGGCGGAGGTTGCCGCTCAGCAACTCGAGGAGAACCCGCCACGACTGACCTTCGCGGCGCGCTCGAAAGCGCTGCAGGATCTCCGCGACAGTCCCGCCGAGGCAGGCGTACCCCATTTCGAGACGGTCGATGGCTTTGCTCAGGCCGCCTTGGCGATCCTGTTCTTTTCACTCATTGCGTTGAAGTTGTTCGAGCCTGCCGCGGTGCGTGCCTACTTCACCGAATCCTTGCAGTTGCGATATCGACAATATCGTGCGGGTGGCCTGACCGAGATTCCGGGTTTTGAGCATCCGAATGATCCGCGGCGATGCCTGAATCCAGTCGAGTTCGCGCGTCAATGGCGTCACTATGAGACGGATCCAGAGGGATTCTTTGCCGAACAACAGGTCCGCATGGACCTGGCTGAACCCGTGGTGACCCAACAGGCCGATCAATCCTTTCAACGCGGCTTGTTGCGTCACCGACATGAGAACCTCGCACTGGAGCGCGAGACCACCGAGCGTCGTCATGAGATCGAGCTGGATGCCTACGAGCGCGAGCAGCGATTGCGGGCCGAGGCCATGACGGTGCAATTGGCCGACGAGGTGAGGGCGAAGAAGGACCATCGGGTGGTCGAACTCGAGTTGGAACTCCAGCGCGCGCGCGATGCCTGGAACCTGCTGAAGGCGCGTGAAGAGGCCGCGTTACGCGAGCGCACCGAAAACGCCGAGCAGTCCATCGAACAGGCGCGGCAGGAGCGACGCTTGCACGAGAAGGAACTCGATCAGCAGCGCGAGCAGCGCTGGGAGGAACTGCGGCAAACGGAACTCGAACGTCAGCGTCGTCATCAATTGGAACTGGCCGAACAGGCGCAGCGACGCCACCGCGAGGCATACCAGGACCGGTTGCGCTCGCTGCGTGAGGAGCTGACACGGGTGCGTGCACTGGAGTCCGAGCAGGCCAACGCCGTCCGGGTGGCGCGCGACACACTGACCCAATTGGCGGAAGCAATCAGTGTGCTGCAAGAGCGGATTGCCCCGTTGGAAGTGGAACTCGCGGAGCAGCGGGCGCGGCGGCGCGATCTGGTCGCGGCGGCACTTGGCCCCGGCGAGAGCCTCTCACCTGCCGCCGGATCACGGCCGGTGTCGCGGGGCTTCTGGTCACGCTCGGAGCCAGCAAGCGTTGCTCCGAGTGCGCGCGAGGCACGCCGTGAGCTGAAGACGCTCGAGAAACAATTGCGCTCACGGGGTGAGCGCTTAGCCGCGTGGCGGGAAGAATTGCGGACCCTCGAGGCCCGCCGCTCGCTGAGAGAGGACGAGCTCAGCGCACGCGAACAGACCCTGCGCCAACTCCAAGCGCGGGTCTTCTTCCATGAAGACGCGATTGGTGCCTTGCTCACGCATGATCTGCTGGTCGCAACGCCGATCCCCGCTCCAGACGCGCCCGGCGGGTCGAGCGACTCGCCGCTGCGTGTGCCTGATCCACCACAGGGGGTGACCCTGACCGATTCCGTGCCGGCTCGAGGCGGTCGCACTCAGCCCTGATGGGAGGCCGCTTGAAGACGCTCGAGAGCTACGATCAGATTCCCTATGAGAGCTTCGCGATCACCGAGACGCATCCGGATGTGCTCGCGTCGATCGGTTGGCTGTTTGGTCTCGAGACCGCCGATCCGGAGCATTGCCGGGTCCTGGAGTTGGGTGCGGCCAGCGGCGGAAATCTGATTCCGATGGCCTTTCATCTGCCCTGGAGTCAATTCGTCGGCGTCGAGTTGTCGGGCGCGCAGGCGCGCGCTGGGCAGGCGATGATCGCCGAGCTCGGGCTTGGGAATCTCCGCCTTCTGCATCAGGACATCATGGCCGTCGATGCGCATCAAGAGCCCTTCGACTTCATCCTGGTCCATGGTGTGTATTCGTGGGTTCCAGACGCGGTCAAGGAACGTATTCTGGAACTGTGTGGACGTTTACTGAGCGCGCGCGGCATCGCCTATATCAGCTACAACGTCTTACCGGGCTGGCGTCAGCGCGGGATGTTGCGCGACATGCTCTTATTCCATTGTCGCGGCATCACCGCACCGGGCGCACGGCTGCGGCGCGCGCGTGATCTGCTCGATCGGCTTGCGCTGGGTCTGCGAGAGGATCGACGACCCGAGGCGCAACCGCTGCGCAAGGAAGTGACCTATCTGCTCAGCGCCCGCCCGAGCTATCTCTACCACGAGTATCTGGAGGAGACCAACCATCCGGAGCTCTTCAGCGATGTCATCGCGCGTGCGCAACAACAGGGCCTCGCATTCCTCGCTGAGTCGAAGCTACATACCATGTTTTCGTCCACCCTCGGGGGGGCCGCGCGGCAGGTGCTCGATGGGCTTGGGGATCAGATGGCGCAGGAACAGTACATGGATTTTCTGCGCTTGCGTGCCTTTCGGCAAACCCTGTTGGTGCGCGCGGAGGCACGGCCTTGCTGGGAGATCGATCTGGAGCGTCTCGGCGGCTGTTCGCTCCACGGGGATCTACAGCCCCTGCAGGCACCACAATGGAAACGAGTCAAACCCCAAGACTATCGCGCCCAGGATGGGGCCATGCTGCAGGTCGAGCAGCCCTTGACCAAGGCAATCCTCGCCGAGTTGGCCGAGGTCTATCCCAATGCGATCCCTGTGCGCCGCTTGCTCGAGGCCGCCGAGCAGAGGGTCCGCGCTGGTGCTGGGCGGCGGGTGACACCGGATCGCGATGCCTGTCTCGGCGAACTCTTCAACCTCTATGTGTCACAAGGCATTGGGCTGACACAGCGGAGAACCTGGTGGTCGAATCGCGTGGGTGTGCGTCCCCAGGCCATCGCCGTGGCACGGGCGCAGGCGGCCTCGGGCGAAGGGCATGTCGCGACGGTGCGTCATCGCAGTCTCGGGCTCGATGCGCTCTCGGCGTGGGTGCTGCGAGAGCTCGATGGACGCCGTGATCAAGCGGCCTTGTGCGCGGATCTGATCGCACAGGCGCATCAGGATGACGCCTTGAGCGCGGCATTGGGTGGCGCGTCCCGGTTGCAGGACGAGGACCTGCGGCAGCGCGTCCGAACCAGTTTAACGCGGTTGCTCGAAGTCTTTGCCCGTGCCGGCTTGCTGGTGCCCGAGGAGGGTGACGGCGGGCTGGGCGCGGATACCGCACCAGCGAATCGAGTGCCCGGGTAATCGGCCCGCGATGCGGCTCGGTGGCCGTTGCGTGGGCGTGCCAGCGGGCTGTGAGCGAGTCGGCCAGACGCTGGCGCCCAGGCGTGGGCGCGGCAATGCTTGGGTCTGGATCATGGTGGCGCTCGGGTGCGGCCTGCTGTGCATCCTGATCCTGCGCGTCGGATTCGATCATCTCATCGAGACCTCCGAGCCGATCGACACGAGCGTGCCGACGTCGATGCTGATGCTGGACCGCGAGGGGCGGTTATTGCGCGCCTTCACGGTCGAGGATGGGCGCTGGCGGCTGCCCGTCCGTCTCGATGAGGTCGATCCCACCTATTTACGCATGTTGCTGAGCTATGAGGATCGTCGTTTTCACACGCATGCGGGCGTGGATGTCTGGGCCCTCGGGCGGGCCGGTCTGCAGCGCATCACCAGCGGACGGATTCGCTCGGGTGGTTCGACCCTGAGCATGCAGGTGGCGCGCTTGCTGACCGGTGCCTCGACCCGCGATCCGCGTGGAAAGATCGCGCAGATGCGCGCTGCGCTGTGGCTGGAGCGCCGCTTGGAGAAGCCCGCGATGCTGCAGGCGTACCTAACCCTCGCACCCTATGGTGGCAACCTCGAAGGGGTGCGGGCGGCATCGCTGGCCTGGTTCGGTAAAGAGCCGCGACGTTTGACACACGCCGAGGCGGCACTTTTGGTGGCCTTGCCGCAAGCCCCCGAGGCGCGCCGTCCCGATCGTCATCCACAGGCTGCCCGGCGGGCTCGCGACCGGGTGCTGGAGCGTGCGCGTCTCGATGGGGTCATCGATGCCGTCGAGGCCGCGGCGGCACGGGCAGAACCCGTGCCGAGCACCCGTCGACCGGCGCCCTTGTTGGCGGCGCATGTCACCGATCGACTGCGCCGTGAAGCGCCCCGCCGTGCCGTGCAACGCCTCACCCTGGACGCTGCCTTGCAGGCGCGCTTGGAGGCGCTCGCGCGGGAGCGGTCGGCGCGGATCGGCCCGCGCGTCTCCATGGCGATCTTGGTGGCCGATCATGGCCGTGGCGAGGTCTTGGCGAGTGTCGGGTCATCCGATCTGTTCGATGCATCGCGTCAGGGTCACGTGGAGATGACGCGAGCACTGCGCTCGCCGGGTTCGACCCTGAAGCCCGTCATCTATGGTTTGGCGTTCGAGGATGGGCGGGCGCATCCGGAGAGTCTGATCGAGGATCGACCGAGCGCCTTCAGCGGTTATGTGCCGGCGAATTTCGATCTCGATTTCCAAGGTACCGTGACCGTGCGACAGGCACTGCAATGGTCACTGAACATCCCCGCGGTGAAGTTGCTCGAGACCGTAGGATCCGCACGATTGGTGGCGCGTCTGCGCCGTGCGGGAGCGAACCCGGTGTTACCGGAGCTCGCGACGCCAGGTTTGGCGGTGGGGCTCGGTGGCGTGGGGATGTCGCTGCGGGATCTGGTCCTCGTCTATGGCGCCTTGGCACAAGGCGGGCGGCCCATGCCGCTGCGCGAGCGGGCGGCGGCGGTCGCGCCACGCCGCGCGCCCGAGGCTCTGCGCGGGGCCCCGGTGCTGGATGAACGGGCGGCGTGGTTCGTGGGATCGATCCTCGCCGGTGCGCCGGCTCCCAGACATTCCGCCACCGGAACGTTGGCCTTCAAGACCGGGACCTCCTACGGGTATCGGGATGCCTGGGCGCTGGGTTACGACGGCCGCCATGTCGTCGGGGTCTGGGTCGGGCGCCCCGATGGCGCGCCGGTCCCCGGGCTCATTGGGCTCGATGCGGCGGCGCCCATCCTCTTCGAGGTGTTCGCCCGACTGGGTCCGTCGACGCCGTTATCGCCCGCGCCACCCGGCCTCTTGCACGCGTCCTCCGCGGATCTGCCACCACCGCTGCGACGTGTTCAGGACGGGCGTCAGTCTCGATCCAGCCCCGTCGATCGACCCGAGATCGCCTACCCCCCGGCGGGTGCGCGGATCGATCTCGGTTTGACCACCGGCGAGGCACGCCTCAGCCTGTTGCTGCGGGTTCGTCAAGGCGTTCCGCCCTTCGTTTGGTACGCTGATGGGGCGCCGGTGGTGCGCGAACCCTTTGCGCGCACCGCCGAATGGACTCCAGCCGGGCCAGGCTATGTCCGCCTCGCGGTTGTCGATGCGCGGGGTCAAGCCGATCGGGTGACGGTCTTCATCGAGTGAGACCAACCGGCTTGGCGGGCGAGCCCAAGGCGTACCGGATTTCAGGCGTCTGTGTGCGCCTGTAGGCCGCTAGACAGGGCAAAGCATGATCAGTGGGCGACCCGAAACGTTGGACACCAGAGCGCAGACACCGAGATTCCATCATGATGCCGCAGGCTGACAGAACACCCTCGTCGAGCAGAGTCAACATCACGCTGTGGATTCTGGTGGGGATCCTCGCCGCCGCGGTGGTGGCGACGGCGCTCCAGAAGGGTCTCCCCTTGCTCTATCCCGAGTTGCTGGAGGTGGGCGCGCTGGAGCGGCCCTGCGACCTGCGCCAGTCGGACTGTGAGGTCCGCTTTCAGGCGGGTGGGCGCGTGCGCTTTGCCATCGAGCCGCGCAGCATTCCGCTGGTGACACCGCTTGCGCTAAGGGTCGAGCTGACAGGTCTCGATGCCGAGTCGGTCGAGGTGGATTTTGCCGGGGTGGACATGAATATGGGGTTCAATCGGGTGCGCCTCGAAGCCCAAGGAGGGAGCCGGTTCGCCGGACAGGGCACCTTGCCCGTCTGTGTGCGCGATCGCATGGAATGGGAGGCGAAGGTGCTGATTGCGACCCCGGACGGGATCCTTGCGGCGCCTTTTCGGTTCACGACCGACCGATGAGACCGACCGATGAGATCGGGCGTCGCTCTGGCTCTCGTCCGGGTGATCGCGCCGAGGGCACCGATGCGTCGGCACCGCGCCTGCGCAACCCGGCGCAACGGGCGCGCGGATCAGTCTCGGCGTTCGCCGAATCTGTGCTGCCTTGATGCCATGGCGGGTCGAACGGGTCAGCCTCAGGAGCGATAACGGCAGGTCAGCTCACTGTAGGCATCAATGCGCCGGTCACGCAGAAAGGGCCAGAGTCGTCGCACCTGTTCGGTGCGTCGTGGTTCGATCCGCGCATAGAGAATGTGTGGTTCCTGGTCTCCGGCCTGCGCAAGGGTCTCACCCTGAGGGCCGACGACGAAGGAATGCCCCCAAAACCGCGCCCCCGCCGTTGCACCACTTGGATCGGGCTCGAAGCCGACCCGATTGCAGGCCGCGACCGGAATGGCGTTTGCGATCGCATGGCCACGCTGGATCCCGACCCAGGCCTCGCGCTGTCGCTGTTGCTCGTCCGGTGCATCATTTGGATCCCAGCCGATGGCCGTGGGATAGAGGAGAATCTCGGCGCCGGCGAGGGCCATCAAGCGAGCGGCCTCCGGGTACCACTGATCCCAGCAGACCAAGACACCGAGCCGCCCGACCGCGGTATCGATGGGCGTGAACCCGAGATCGCCCGGCGTGAAATAGAATTTCTCGTGGTAACCGGGATCTTCGGGGATGTGCATCTTGCGATAGAGGCCGGCGAGCCGTCCGTCGTGATCGAGCACCACGGCGGTGTTGTGATAGAGGCCGGGGGCACGACGCTCGAAGAGCGAGCCGACGATCACCACGCCGAGTTCGCGGGCCAGAGCGCCGAGGCGTGCCGTGGTCGGCCCAGGGATGGATTCGGCGAGCTCGAAATGCTTGGGATCCTCGACTTGGCAGAAGTAGGCGCTGTTGTGGAGTTCCTGCAGGAGGACGAGTTGTGCATCCTGCGCCGAGGCGGTGCGAATGGCCTCCTCGCATGCCTGGAGATTCTCGTTGCGGCCACCATGGTCGGTTTCCTGAATCAGTGCGATCTTCATCGTGTCAAAACTCTCGTTGCGCGCTTGAGCGCCGTGGTCCTGTTGTAGATCTCGAACGAGCTGGGGGTTGCTCGCGTCCGATCAGATGGTGCCCGTTGGCTTATTCGGCGTGGACCACATCCGCTTGGACATCCTGTCGTTCGGCCATATCAGTCACTTGAAGCCCGCGGGCTCAGCTTTTGAGCCTCCCCTCTGTTAGGCTCCTCTTCTGGTCGAGCCAGGAGTCGGTCCCCGTCGATTCAATGTTGTGGCTCGGCGGATCTGTTCAGTAGCGGGTGTGCGCATCTCAAGGAACCGGCATGGCCAATTTCCAGACCCACCTCAATGGGGGCATCTTTGTCAGTGGTGCCGCGGTGTTGGCATTGCATGGCGCGGGCTTGGTCGAACCTGGCGCGACCCTGGGCTATTTCGTGTTTGGGGTTGCCGGGAGTCTTCTGCCCGATCTCGACGCGGATGCCTCGAAGCCGGTCCGAGCCTTTTTCAACGTGCTCGGTGTCACGACGGCCTTTATCATAACCCTCCCGTTGGTCGGACGGCTCCTAGCGCTTGAGTTGGCCTTGCTATGGGGTGGGGTCTACCTCTTGGTCCGCTATCTCGTCTTCGAGGTCTTTACGCGGTTGACCACCCATCGCGGCATCTGGCATTCATGGCTGGGTCTGGCGGCCACCGCACTCATGGCGGTCAACCTGGCCCATTGGGGTTTGGGGCAGGACGCGACCTCAGCCTGGTTGTCGGGACTCATGGTGGCGATCGGTTATCTGACACATCTTTGTCTGGACGAGTTGTTCAGTGTCGATCTACTCAATAGTCGCGTGAAACGATCCTTCGGTACCGCTCTGAAACCCTTTAGTTGGTCTGATCCACGCAGCAGCGTTGGGATGGGGGTGCTGGTGCTGGTCTTGATCTGGTTCGCGCCGAACCTGGATAGTGGACGACTGCCAAGTCTGCTGCCGGTTCAATCCCTCGCCACCCTGCTCGAGATGATGCAGACGGCGATCGACGCCGTGACGAGTTGGACGGCGCAATCTTTCCGGACGATGGAAGACTTTCTGAACCAGGGGTTGACACGGCTATGAGTGCTCTGGTGCATGGCGGCAACCTCCGCGAGGCGGCGGAGATCGTTGCGATTCCGCTCGCGGACTGGTTGGATCTCTCCACCGGAATCAACCCAGACGGCTGGCCAGTGCCGGCACTGCCCGCGGCGGTCTGGAATCGGTTACCGCAGGAGGATGACGGCTTGAACGAGGCGGCCGCATCCTACTATGGAACCGATGAGCTGTTGCCGGTGGCCGGTTCTCAGGCGGCCATCCAGATGTTGCCGAGGTTGCGGCAGCGCGCGCGTGTCGGAGTTCCCGAGGTGGGTTATCAGGAGCATGCCCAGGCATGGCAAGCGGCCGGGCATGAACTCGTTCGTTTGCGCGATGGCGATCCGCACCAGCCCCTCGACGGTTCATGCGAGCACCTTGGCGTGGCGGGGCTGGATGTGCTGGTCGTGATCAATCCAACCAATCCAACCGGTCGCCGCTGGCCTGTGACGCAGTTGCTGGAATGGCACGCGCAACTTGCCGCACGGGGTGGTTGGCTGCTGGTCGACGAGGCCTTTATCGATCCGCGCCCGGGCGACAGCCTGGCGCCTTATACGGGTCGTCCTGGGCTGATCCTGTTGCGTTCCCTAGGAAAATTTTTTGGTCTCGCCGGGGCCCGCGTCGGTTTCGTGCTGGCGACGGGCGACGTGCGCCGAGCGCTGCGGGGCAGCCTCGGTCCCTGGGCGCTCGCCGGACCATCGCGGCAGATTGCGCAAGGTGCCCTGCGGGATCGAGACTGGCAGGAGGCGGCGCGCGGTCGTCTTGTCTCCCAGAGCGTGCGTCTTGCCGCGCTGCTGCGGCGCCGCGGTCTCGACCCGCAAGGGGGGACCGAACTCTTCCAATGGGTGTGCACGGATGAGGCGGTCAGACTGCAAATGGGGTTGGCTGAACAAGGGATCTGGGTTCGTCGCTTCACGCATCCTGTCAGCCTGCGTTTCGGTTTACCCGGCGCGCAGGCGGATTGGGACCGACTCGCCGCTGCCCTCGAGCGACTCACGGGGCATGGATCCGAAGGACGCAGCGCGACCGACTCGTTGCACCTCCAGCGTGGCGGGCCGGGTCCCCATCGATGAGACCCGATTGGCTCAATGTTCCCGTGGCACCGAACCTGTGTGTTGAAGCTGGCGCGCCGCGTCGCGCTCAGACCTCGGGTCCGCCAACCGGGTCGGGAGCGCCGACGAGATCCGCGGCGCTTGACCTGGAGGCGGCGCTTGCGTGTGATCCAGACCGCGGGCGGAGCCGAGTGATTCTGATCGCGCGTCCCACATCCGCCCGGAACCAATGGCCGAGATGGGGCAGGGACTCGCATGCGCTGCCACGCTGGGCGACGGAGACAGAACACCACGGACAGGTCCAGCGCAAGCCACGCCAGGGTTCAGTGCGACCGGTGAGCGCCGGCCCTCCGCAACCGTCAGGCGATGCGCTGTTGGGCCATCCGTTCTGCCTGGCGTGCCACAACCTGGATCAACATCGGCTCGATGTCGCACTGAGCCGGGGCCGGCATGCCGCTGAGCGGGCCAAACTGCTCGGGGTCGAGTCTCTGATCGCGGTGGCCCCTTGGGTCGATCGGGTATGGTCCGGATGGCGTTCGCCCGTGGGAGGCCTGCCCTCCTGTCACGATTGGGTGAACAGCCATCAGTTGGCCACATCCGAGGCCGATGCCGAAGGCATCGCGCTGCTCATCTTGGTTGGTGTTGCCATCGCCGCCGCACAGATGGGCTTGTGGGTTTGGCTGCCAGGCGGTCTTGGTCTGCGCTCGATGGGGATTGCAACCGACCTGAACCCGGGCGTCGCGGATTGGCTCAGGCCCGGCGCCGTGGCCGTGCCATCGCGGACTCTGCCGCGTGCGCCATGGCACGTCGGTCCTTGATGTAGAAGGGGAGATACCAGAGGACACTGGAGACGAAAGCCAGTGCAGTGAGACTGACGAGATACCAGGGCCAGGGACCGAGCACATCCATCAGTGAGGTCTGCTCGGGTTTCTGGGAGAGAAAGAGATAGTTGCTCCCCAACCACAGATTGATCGGTGCGATCAGGGCGGCAGTGATCGCCAGCGCCCCCAGTGATTTGAAGATCGAGATCACATGGGGACGAAAGCGATACACGAGCGTGGCGTAGAGAACCCCGACGATCACCAGCCCATGACCGAGGAAGAATGTGAGAAACGCCGGGTCGGGAAACCCCTGCTCCAGATCCGGCGTGAGCAAGGCTTGTAGGGTTCCCCCCCAAGCCCAGAAATACAGGATTTCATAGGTGAGATAGGTGCGTGCGATCAGGGTCCAGACCGTCAGCAGGACCGACAAGCCGCATAAATGCAGCGGGAGGACGCTGGTGAGGAGACGGTCCTGATAGTTGGTTTGATACCAAAGGTGAAGGATCTCCTGGGCGATCAGGAGTACCGCGAGCGCCACCCCAAACCGATACTGGGATGCCGCGCTCAGCCCATCGCGACTGAAGCGAGCGATCAGAATGCTGAGCGTGCCAATCACGAACAGTGCGCTCAGGTGGGCGAGGCCGAACAGGATGAAAGGGGGGGTGTCGCTCATCTGGTCTTCAGCACCTGCTTGGATGTTCGGTCGTCGCTTCACCTTATGATGCGACATGGCCACTCAGCCATGGCGAATCAACCAGCATTGATGAATCCGCGGATTGCGGGCGAAGTCGCGTGGCCGGGTCGCGTGGCTGATGTCCTCGATCTCAAGATCCGCAAGGGCATCGACGTTGAGGCGAAAGCGGCGGAGGTTGTTCGAGAAGATCAGCAGTCCATCGGGTGCCAAGAGTCGCATGGTGGCCCGGATCAGCGCGACATGGTCGCGCTGGATGTCGAGCGTCTCCCGCATGCGCTTGGAGGCCGAGAAACTCGGCGGATCGAGCAGGATGAGATCGTATCGGTGAGCGTCGGTGGTGGTCTGTAACCACTTAAGACAGTCGGCTTGAATCAATCGGTGTCCCGCTGTGGGGATGTCGTTGAGCGCGAGGTTCCGACGTGCCCACTCCAGATAGGTTCGCGAGAGGTCCACGCTCGTCGTTGTGACCGCTCCGCCACGCGCGGCGTAGACGGTCGCCGATCCGGTGTAGGCGAATAGATTCAGGACGTGTTTTCCTGGCGCGGCGGCGCCGATGCGGTGGCGGATGTTGCGGTGATCGAGGAACAGACCGGTGTCGAGATAGTCCTCGAAATTGACGAGAAAGCGCAGTCCGCCTTCCTTGACCGCATGGAATCGACGTGTTTCGGCGAGTCGCTCATATTGTGACAGCCCCTTCTGTTGACGCCGAATCTTGAAGAAGAGATGAGGCTCAGGCAGGTCGCAGACGTCGGGAATCACGCTCAAGGCCTCGCGACGGCGGAAGTGGGCGCGGGCGGGATCGATGCTGGTCGGGGCCGCGTACTCCTGCACGTGGCCCCAACGTTGACCATCCTCGCCGCTGTACAGATCGAGTGCGAAGGCGTATTCGGGGAGATCCGAGTCGTAGACGCGGAAACAGTCGATGCCTTCATCACGGCACCATCGCTTGAGTGCTTTGAGATTCTTCTTGAGGCGATTGGCGAGCATGATGGCGCCCTCGCCACGCTGGGCGGGGGCGAGCGGTCGCGGTTTGTCGGAGTCGATGCGCTCGGGCTCGATGCGAAAATGCAGCAGACGGCATTCGATCGGCCCATTGTAGAGCTGGTGTATGCGGTGGGCGCGCAGGTGCGTGTGTCGTGCGAGTTCGGGGCTGGCCGTGAAGAGGGCAGCCTGCCAACCCGTGAAACGTTCTTGCAGGACGGAACCTAAGCGGGCGTAGAGCCTCGGCAGATCGCTGTCACGACCAAGTCGTTCCCCATAGGGCGGATTGGTGACCACCAGGCCGCGATCCTCCGCGCGTCCTGGATCACAATCCGTCAGTTCACGGCGTTCGAAGTGGGCACGGCCCGCGAGCCCCGCGCGCGCGAGGTCGTCCAATGCGATGCGAATCGCCCGGGGATCTTGATCGTACCCACGGAGTGAACCGAGCCGAGCCAAGCCAGCCGTCCGGCGAATCTGTGCCTCCTCACGCAGCCGGGTCCAGGCCCGCGCGTCATGTTGTGCCCAGCCGAGGAATCCAAAGCGGTCCCGCTGGAGCCCCGGGGCGATGTCAGCAGCGATCAAGGCGCCCTCAATGACGAGGGTCCCAGAGCCGCACATGGGATCGAGCAGGGCGGCACCCGCGGCGGCCAGACGGGGCCAGTCGGCCCGGAGCAGAATCGCGGCCGCGAGGTTTTCCTTCAGCGGTGCGGCGGTGCCCTCGCCACGATAACCGCGCCGGTGCAGTGAGGTTCCCGATAAATCAATGCTAACCGTGGCCAGTCCTTGATGGGCGTAGACATGAATCTGCAGATCCGGGTCATGCGGATCGACGCTCGGGCGCTGTCCATGCCGCGCGCTGAAGCGATCGGCGATCGCATCCTTGACCCGCAAGGCTCCGAAGGGGTTGTGTGAGACCCCCTCGAGCTGGCCATCGAGTTGGACGGCGAACGTCCGGTCCGGGGCGAGGTGGTCCTCCCATGGGATCTCGCGCGCACCACTGTAGAGTTCATCGGGTCCCGTCACCGGAAATTCGGCAATCGGCAAGAGGACACGGTTGGCGACCCGCGACCAGAGACAGGCGCGATAGGCGTCCTCGATGTCCCCCACGAAGCGGGCGCCGCCGCGGGTCTCGGCGCTGTCCGCGAGACCGAGTCGGCTCAATTCATCGGCCAGCAGGCTGCCGAGATGGCGCGGTGCGGAAGCGAAGAAACGGTATCGAGACATGCGAACTCCAATCGATGTGCGGGCCGGCCATGCGCGCGGTCCAAGGGTGCTGGCCCAGTGTCACGGGCCAGTGTCACGGGCTAGTGTCATGGGCCAGTGTAACGGGTTGGTCCCGCGCAGGACGGAGCAGCCTCAAGTTCCGCCTCGTCATGCCTGCCCGGCATTACGACTCATCGGGTGGCGCCAGTGGGAGGTTTGCGCTGGACGCCCGCCACCGGTTGTGCCCCGCTGGGGTCCTCCGGCCAGGCATGTTTGGGATAGCGCCCGCGCAGTTCCTTGCGAACCTCGGCGTAATGGCGTTCCCAGAATCCCGCGAGGTCTCGGGTCACCTGGATCGGTCGGCGCGCGGGTGAGAGCAGATGCAGGACGAGTGGGACGCGGCCGCGACAGACCCGCGGCGTTGTCACGAGCCCGAACAGTTCCTGGAGGGGGACCGCGAGGATCGGATCATCGTTCGTCTGGTAGTCGATGCGACGCCAGGTCCCGGCCGGAGTCTTGATCTGGGTCGGCGCCTCTTGCTCCAGTCGTTCGCGTGCGCGCCAGTCGAGTCGTGCAGCGAGGATGCGGGTCAGATCGAGTCGCTGGAGCGCTGCGACGCTGGCACAGCCGGTCAGATCAGCCGCTAGCCACTCGGTGGCCTGAGCCTGCAAGGCCGCGGGTGAGAGATCCGGCCACCCGGCTTGCGGTTCCACGCGACGCAGCAAGGCGATGCGCGCACGCAATTGTCGTGCGGCCTGGGTCCAGGGGAGGACCTGCTCGAGCCGCATGCGGATGGCATTCAAGAGCACGTCCGTGACGGCGTCGGTGTCCTCCAGTGGAACTGGTTGCGCGCTCAGCTCAATGGCGTCGAGCTCCCTGACGAGTCGTGCCGCGACCGCCTCGCGCCGCGGGTCCCAGGCCAGCACCCGGCGCACCCGGATGCGCGCGTCCATGACCGTATGGATGTCAGACTCGGACATAGGCAAGGCCAGGCGGATCTGATGATCGGCTCCCGCGGCCTCGAGGTTCGCGATCGCCAGATAGGGGGCGACGCCGAGTGGATCGTCCCGATACAGGCGTGCCCCGGAGCCATTGGCAAGGCGATAGCGACCATCGGCCTGGTCACGCCGCTGCGCGATGCGTTCGGGATAGGTGAGGGCGATCAGCTCACCCGCGGTGCTCGCTGGCCCCGCGGGGGCGGATACCGTCAGGCGGTGCAGTTGCCGGGCACTGCGATCGACCGTTGCGAGGCGGCGCGGGTCCAGACCCCAGCCGTCGTGTGCCCGCGCGGAGGCGGAGCGATCGCCGGCATCGCGGGCACCCTCTCGGGCCCGCCAGGTCTGCAGCGCATCCAAGCGGAGACCGAGATCGGCCGAGCGAGGCACGCCCGGACGATCGAGCAGGGGGTCGCGCTCGCTGAGCAGGGCGGCGAGATCCGCTGCCAGCCCGCGGGCCGCGGGTTGGGCGCTGAGCAGCAGGACGGCGAGGCGCGGATGCAGCGGCAATCGCGCCATCTGCCGACCCAGTGGGGTGATGGCGCCACGGGAGTCGAGCGCCCCGAGGCGGCGCAGCAGATCGACGGCCTGTTGCCAGGCCGCTGGTGGTGGAGGATCGATCCATTGCAACGCATCCGGGGTGGTGACACCCCAGAGATGAAGTTCGAGGGCGAGTGCGGCCAGATCGGCGATCAGGATCTCCGGGGTGTGGCGTTGCGGCCGACCTTGGTCCTCGATCGCCGTCCACAGCCGGTAACAGACCCCCGGCCCCAGGCGTCCAGCACGACCCGCGCGCTGCTCGGCGGAACTCCGTGCGATGGGTTGCGTCACCAGGCGTGTCAGGCCCGCGGCTGGATCAAAGCGTGGTTTCCGTGCGAGACCACTGTCGATGACCACCTGGATGCCGGGGATCGTCAGACTGGTTTCGGCCAGATCAGTCGCCAACAGCACCCGTCGTCCACCCTGATCGTTCGGGGCGAGCACCCGCTGCTGTTGTTCGCTCGATAGGCGACCATGAAGGGGCAGGATCTGGATCTGTGATGCCACCTGCCCCAGAAGCGCCTCGCGACAGCGTTCGATCTCGCCAGTGCCGGGCAAAAAGGCCAGCAGATCGCCTGGATGGCGGGCGAGCGCGGTCTGGATCGCCGTGACCATCGGGCGCACCAGATCGCCGCCGAGACTCCGTTCGGCATGGTGGATCGCCACGGGGAATGGGCGTCCCGTGGCGCGGATCAGGCGCGCTGAGGGGAGTCGTGCGATCAGCAGGTCAGCATCGAGCGTCGCGGACATCAGCAGGAGTCGCAGGTCGGGACGCAACCCGGCGATAACGTCCAGCGCCAGGGCGAGACCCAAGTCGACCTGAAGACTGCGTTCGTGGAACTCATCGAACACCAGGAGTCCGACGCCCGCGAGCGTCGGATCCGTTTGCAGGCGTCGCGTCAGGATTCCCTCGGTGAGCACCTCGATCCGCGTATCCGGACCGATCCGCCGTTCGAACCGAATCTGGTAGCCGACGCGTTGTCCAACAGGCTCACCCAGGAGCGAGGCCATCCGGGCCGCGATCATCCGCGCCGCGGGCCGGCGTGGTTGGAGCATCAGCATCCGCGCCTGGGCGAGCCAGGGCTCGTCCAGGAGGGCAAGGGGAATACGCGTCGATTTACCGGACCCGGTCGGCGCGGCGAGGACCACATGTCCCTGGCGCAGCGCGGCGCGCAGGTCCGCGATGAGGGTCTCGATGGGGAGGGTCGCTGGGGCGTCGTTCATCCGGGCCGCGCGATGCAGGCGAAAGCAGGATGCTGGATCGGCGGAGGGTCGCTCGGATTAGGCCTCTGGCGGCGGTCACGCGAGAAAACAGCCTGGGCACCGGATTGGGGATGCCGTTCGCGCCGGGATGAGGATAATCTGGCTACGGTCAACCCAGCGGAGCTTGCCGGCGTGCCGATCACCCTGTTTCTCGAAGCACTCTTCAAGTGGATCTTCCTCGGGAGTCTGGCGCTCATGGCGCTGACCTATTGGCCGCGGGAGCGGTTGCCTGACCCGGAGGCCTTCGATCGTCTCCTGTTGGAGCCTCCACTGCAGACCGCGACCGACCGGCGACCTTTCACGGTTGCCGTCCGTGATCAAGCTTATCTCATTACGCCGCGCAAGGACTATGTCCTGACTGGGGTGGTGGTGAGCTCGAGTAATGCCGACGCACTGCAAAACATCTGGCACCACAAGAGCTGGAAGGATTTCTTGAACCTGCGTGATCTGTGCGTGATCTGGGGCGAGAACGTCACCTCGGGCGTTTACCGCGAGATGCGCTTTCGCAATGACAGTTGGACCTGTTGGGCTTACTGGCCAAGCGCGGAGGTGCGCTCACGATTTCAGATGGATGCCTTGTCCAATAATCATCTCTTGACCGACGATCCAACCCTGAAATCCGCGCTCATGGCGGCTCGTCGAGGGGATCAGATTCGTCTGAGCGGGGTCCTGGCGGAGTACACCAATCTCGGCAATGGATCTTTTCGGGGAACCAGTTTGACGCGCGATGACACCGGTGACGGGGCTTGCGAGACCATCTATCTGGATGCCTTCGAGATCGTGCGCGTGGCCAACGTGCGCGAACGTCGACTCTTTGACGTCGCGGTGTGGGGCGCGGCGCTTGGCGGCCTCGGATTCCTGATCATGCTGCCGATTGCACCCTACAGACCGCGAAAACGCGCCTGAACAGCCGCTCGGTGAGGTCACGTCCGCCCCTGTCGACACGAACCGCGTGCGGGAGACATCCCGTGACGGTTCCCCGCGCCAGGTTGGGCGAGCTGGCAGCCAGGTGACCGCACATGGCCCGTGGCTGCCTTCGGAGGCGACGGGGGCTAGCCCGCGGCGACTTCCTCCGTCTCCGTGGCGGGGGTGGGCTCGGATGCCTTAGGCCGAGGACGCGTGATCAATTGCTCATTCAGCAAGACCTGTTCCTTTTCCTCGCCATGCAGCCACGCTTTCTTTTTGGTGCGGACGGCATAACGCCCGGATTTTTTCTGGAAGATTCGGTATTCAGCGGTTTTCTTGATTTGTTCCATCGTGTGTCGATCTCGGTTATTAGGAGAGTTTGTCAAACAGAAAGTCGATCGCAAGCCCGATCTGTGCCGCCGGGGCGCCCAGTCGAGCGATCGCAACCCCATCAGGGGCGCCGTTTCGGTGTCTCGGTGTCCGGACGTCAGCGCAGCCAATCGTCGCGATCGTGCTGAGGATCCGCCGGGCCCGATCTCGGCGGATCCTCGCTCGCTGGAGGCGCGCGCTGAATCTCGACACGGAACTGTGCGATCAGGGCACCCATGGCCGCGAGTGCGGCCAGCACCGGTGCGAACAGCGTGAGGAGCGTGGCCACGCCCAAGCCCGCCGTTAAGGGAATCTCCACCAAGGCCTCGCCACTCGGGCGCCGCACGATGAGGCGGCGGATATTGCCCTGGCGAATCAGCTCTTTGATCTGATCGACCAAGGCGTTTCCGGGCACCTCGATCTGTTCGTGCTGAGTGGGCGTCTCCGCGTCACTCCCAGGACGTTTCGGCATGATCTTCATCTCGGCGTTCGAGCGAAGGCGCATCCTAACGGGTTCGGGATCAGGCGTCATCCGGAAAACGACATCCGCTTCACCCCTCGGGCCCGAGGGCGGGCGGCTGGCGTGCGCCGAATGGACCCTGGAGCGTGGCAATGAAATCGGCCAGTTGGCGTTCGTAGTCGGGTTGGCTGGCCAGGAAGCCGCCGTTGTGACTGCCAACAAGTTCGACGAAGCGCTTTGGTTCGGGGGCGAGCTCGTAGAGTCGTCGACCGAGCGCATAGGGCACGATCTCGTCATCCGGGCTGTGCAGGATCAGGACTGGGGCGCTGACCCGTGGCAGGCGTTCGGTCACATCCAAGGCGAACCGCCGGTAGAGGACATGATGCAGGCCTGGGTAGAGATGACGTGCCATATCCCGAGCCGAGGTGAAGCCAGATTCCAGGACGAGTGCAGCGGGCGTGACCTGCTCGGCGAGATTCGTGGCCACCGTGGCGCCGAGGGAACGCCCGAAGAGAATGATCTCGTGGGGCGGCTGCCCGCGTTCCTCGATGAGATGACGCCAGGCCGCGTCCGCGTCCAGGTCCAGTCCCGCTTCGCTCGGCGCCCCCGAACTCTGTCCGTAGCCACGATAGTCGATGATGAAGACATTCAGGCCCAGCCGGTTGAAAATGGCCACCGACTGCTGGCGATGGCTGATGTTCCCGGCATTGCCATGGAAAAAGAGCAGGGTGTGGGAGGCCTGGGGATGCGGGATGAACCAGCCGTGGAGCGAAACCCCATCGGCGGTCCGCAGCGTGACGTCCTCGTAGTCGAGCCCCCAGTCCTGGGGCGTCGTTTGCAAGATGCGGGTCGGGAAGAACACCATGCTGGGCTGCAGCACCCAAAGCAGGCCATTCAAGGTCAAGAGGCCGAGCCCGATGACGCCCAACAGAGCAAGACCTTTTTCAAACATGCTGCAACTCCTCAAGGCCGGGGCCAGGCATGGTGCCGCACGCGCGAGTCCCGGGGAGCGATCCGCGTCACGGCGTCGTCGCCACCATCTCGGCGATGCTGTCTTGAAGCGTGCGCTGACTGCGAAAGCCGAGTTCCCGCCGCAGTGGCGTGCCGTCATAGAGCGCGGAGCCGATCAGTTTCTCGAGGATCTCGCTGTCGAAGGGAAGACGTCGCCCGAGCAGACGAGTCCCTCGATCACCGCCGCGCGCGGCGAGCGTGAGCAGGCCGATCGGTAGGCTCCAGCCTGGCTCGGGGCGGCCGAGCGCCTGGCGAATGAGCATCTGGATGTGATGCGTCGAGTAGGGGATGTCATCAGTGACGGTGAAGATGCGTCCCGCTGCGCGGGGATCACTCGCACACTGGATCGCGGCGTCGGCGAGATCGTCGCGATGGATCATCGAGCGGCCGTTGCCGGTGTCCGGCAGGGGCGGGAACCAGCCTGAGCGCATCGCGCGAATCAGTTGTGCGAGGTATCCCTTCGGATGAGGGCCGTAGACCAGCGCGGGCCGCAGCACCACGGTCTGCTCGACCCCATCGCCGCTGAGCAGGAGACGCTCGGCGTCCTGTTTCGAGCGTCCATAGGGTGTGAGCGGTGCCGCTGATGGGGCGCACTCCCCTTCGCTTGCGCTGGCTTCGGCCTTAACACTGCTGAAATAGACGAATCCCCGAACCGCGTGCCGGCGCGCCGCGGCGAGGAGATCGCGCGTGCTCAGGACATTTGCGATCTGATACTCCTCGTCCGCTCCGTCGCGTTCGGCCACCGCATGGGCCTTACCGGCAAGATGAAACACGACCTCGACCCCGGCGAGGAGATCATCGGGGATAGCCTGACGACCCAGATCGAGGGAGACGGCGGTGTCCCAGGGCCCGGGGACAGGGCGTCGCATTAGGGCGCGGACCTGCCAGCCGCGGGTGCGCAAGCGCTCGCATAACGCCGGGCCGATGAAGCCCGACGCACCCGTGACCAGAGCGATGGGTTGGTGGCGGGCTTGCGTCATCGCATCGGACACCAGTCAGCGGCGGGTGCCGTCGTATTCCACCTGGCCGCGCGTGTGCCGCGGGTCTTGGGGGGAGGCGAGCCCTGCGCGGTGGACGCCGCGGCGGTGCGCGTTGGCTCGGCCGTGGGTTCGGAATGGGCTCCGCGATCGTGTTCGACACTGTAATGACAACGGGGCTGGAAACCGGGCACGCCGATGCGGCGCCATGCCGCGTGGGTCGAAAACAGATGACGCTTCGTTGGATTCACGCTTAAGATAGTCCTTTTCATGTCCGCGGTTGACGCCACGCCGCAGTGTCCGGCCGCCAACAATCGAAGTCAATGAATCCCCATCAAGAACACCCGGCGACCCCGCGCGCGCTCGTCTCCAGTCTCTGGAGTCACCGCGGTTTGATCGATCAACTGGTTCGGCGCGAGGTGATCGGTCGCTATCGTGGCTCGATCCTCGGCGTCGCCTGGTCGTTTTTCAACCCCATACTCATGCTGCTGGTCTACACGTTCGTCTTTTCGTTCGTCTTCCAGAATCGCTGGGGCGGCGGTGTCGGTGAGAGTCACGCCAGTTTTGCGGTCATCCTCTTCGTTGGCCTGATCGTGCATGGATTGTTCGCCGAGGTGGCCAATCGCGCGCCGAGTTTGATCCTCAACAATGTCAGTTACGTCAAGCGCGTCGTGTTTCCGCTCGAGGTGTTGCCTTGGGTGGTGATGGGATCGGCCATCTTCCATGCGTCGATCAGTTTGCTGGTCCTGCTGCTCGCGCAGCTCATGCTGGCGCACCACATCACCTGGACCTTGATCCTCTTTCCGCTGATCCTAGCCCCACTTGTCATGGCCGTGATGGGGATCGCCTGGTTCCTTGCCTCAATCGGGGTTTATGTCCGGGATGTCGGGCAAACCATTGGGATCATCACCACCGTCATGCTGTTTCTCGCCCCGATCTTCTATCCGATCTCGATCCTGCCGCCGCGACTCCAGGCCTTCTTCTATCTCAACCCGCTCACCTTCGTTATTGAAGAGGGTCGGAAGGTCTTGCTGTTCGGCCAGATGCCGAATTGGTGGGGCTGGCTGTTGTACAGCACGATCAGCCTCAGTGTGGCCTTCGCCGGGTTCTGGTGGTTCCAGAAGACGCGCAAAGGGTTTGCCGATGTCGTGTGAACATCCCGTGCCGCGGGGCACTGACTTCGGATCGCGGACGCCGCCGGGCGCCGCCGTGCCCCGCCGCGAAGCCGGTCATGCCAGGTCCCGCGGCCGCGATCGACCATCCAACCTCTGTTCGGCCGCGCTTGCCGGCGAGCAGTCCAAGTTCGAGTCCGTACTCTATGGATGACGCGTTTCTGATTCGCTCCGTGGCCTTCCAGCCCGCTCGCTTGGTTGACCCCGACTCCTGGATCGGACACATCCCCTTCGCGGCCTGGCTGATGCAGACGCTCCAGCCGCGCCAATTCGTGGAACTCGGCACGCATTCGGGAAATTCCTACTTCTCGTTCTGCCAGGCGGTGAAGGAAGCCGCGCTTGAGACCCGCTGCTTCGCGGTCGATAGTTGGGAGGGCGATGAGCATGCTGGCTACTATGGCCACGAGGTCTTCGCCGACGTCAACCAATACAACGATGCGCACTACGCCACCTTTTCGCGCCTGCTCCGCATGACCTTCGATGAGGCCATCGCATCTTTCCCCGATGCCTCGATCGATCTTCTTCACATCGACGGTTTGCATACCTACGAGGCCGTCAAGCACGATTTCGAGACCTGGCTGCCGAAGCTCTCCGCGACGGCCGTGGTCCTTTTCCATGACACCAATGTGCGTGAGCGGGGCTTCGGCGTCTGGCGGCTCTGGCAGGAACTCGCGGACCGTTATCCACTGCACCTGGAGTTCGTCCACTCGCACGGACTGGGGGTGCTGCAATTAGCCGCTGGGCAAGGGCGCCTCGCCCTGGACTGGCTCGAGGTCGACTCGCCCGCTCAAGGTCTCGTCCGCGCCTTCTTCACGGCGCGGGGAGAGCAGGTTCGGCAACAGTTCGCAGCGATCCAATTGAAGGCCGAACTGACCCGCCTCCAGCACGAGGCCCAGGCACGCGCGCCGAGCACCGAGGCGGCCATGCGGGACCGCCAGACGCCACCCGAGGAACTCGCGACACTGGAGCGCGGGGTCGCCGAGCGCCGAGCGCGGATCGCGGCACTGCAACAGCAACTCAACGATGGCGATGCACAGCTCACCCTATTGCAGCGCGAGCTTGCCGAGCGCGCGTTGCAGAATACGGCGTTTCCTCGGGCGCTGCATGATCGCGATGTTCAGATCGCTGAATTGCAACATGAGATCGCTGAGCGCGCCCGGCAGGTCGCCAGGCTTGACCAGGAGGTCAACAACACCAAGGCCGAGGCCGCAACCTTGCGCGACGCGCTGAAGGCCGCGGAGGTGCGGCTCGCTGATCTCTTGTCCTCGACCTCCTGGCGTGTGACGGCACCGATCCGCATGGTGCGCATGGCCATGATGCGGCGGCATGCCGACCCGGAGGTGACGCTTGATAACACTCAGGATAGCCCGGCACCGCCACAGGATGCCTTGCTTGACGATTTCGACCCGGATTTCTACCGCGAGGCCTATCCGGATGTCGTCGCCGCTGGTCTCGATCCGCGTGAGCATTATCTCAACTGGGGCGCGAAGTCCGGGCGGTTGGGGAATGCACCGGCACCACGGGTCCATGGTGATCCGGCCACGCTGGATTCATCCAAGCCCATCGCTCTGCTGGTCAGTCACGAGGCCTCGCGCACGGGTGCGCCGATTCTCACCCTCAACATTGCCCAGCGGTTACGTTCGACGCACCAGGTCATCGGCCTCGTCCTGAACGACCGTGGCTTGTTGACGGAATTCCAGCGGGTGTGTGATGTCGTGATCGGCCCCGTCGAGCAGGGCCATAATCCGGTGATCATTGCGCACATCATGACCAAGGCGTTGGGGGCGGTGCGCCCGGACGTGGCGATCGTGAACAGCATCGAGTCGCGTGCGGCGCTCCCCTGGCTGACGCGTCGTGCCATCCCCTCGGTCTGTCTGATCCACGAATTCGCCTCCTATACGCGGCCGAGCAGTGCCATTGCGGATGCCGTCTTGTGGGCGGGAGCCGTGGTGTTTTCCGCCGCGATCGTTCGTGAGAGCGCCGAGGAGGTGTGTGAGGGACTGCGAGCACACCCGGCGTTAGTCCTACCACAGGGACGGTCGCTGCCGCCGCACCCCGCGCGCACCCCCGAGGAGCGCGCCCGCGAACTCGACCGAATTCGTCATCTGCTGCGGCCGGCGTCGGCCCCCGCCGACACGGTGGTGGTGCTCGGGGCCGGTTCGGTGCATCTGCGCAAAGGGGTGGATCTGTTCCTGGCGTGCGCGGCTAAACTGCTGCAACTGCGCCCGACGACGCCCTTTCGTTTCGTTTGGGTCGGACATGGTTTCGATCCGGTGCGCGACGTGACCTACTCGGTCTATCTGCGTGATCAGTTGCAGCGGTCGGATCTCGAGGACATCGTGACCTTTGCCGGCGAGTTCGAGGATATCGAGCCGGCTTACGAGGTCGCTGACATCCTCTTCCTGAGTTCACGTCTCGATCCCCTGCCGAATGTCGCGATCGATGCCGCGCATCATGACCGACCTGTCGTGTGCTTCGAGCGGGCGACCGGTTTCGCGCAACTCCTAACGGATGCGGGTTTAGCGGAAGCCTGTGTCGCGCCCTATCTCGATCTCGACGCGGCCGCCCGTCGTCTCTTCGACCTCATCGAGCATCCGCGGCACCGCCAGGAGGTCGCGCGGGCCACCAAGGCGATGGCAACCCGTGTCTTCGACATGGAGCACTATGTTCGAACCTTGCTCAAGGTGGGCACCGAGGTCGGCGAGGCGCTCGCGCGCGAGCGCGAGGATGCGGAATTGATCGCCGCTTCCGGGGTGCTGCGAACGGACTTCGTGACGCGCGTGGGCGCGGCTCCGCGGCCCCTGATCGAGATCGCGCAGCATCATGTGCGGTCTTGGGCGAGCGGGGTGGATCTGCGCAAGCCGTTTCCGGGGTTCCACCCTGGTCTGTATCAGGACGTAGGAAACCCCGCGGCGCCCGATCGCAACCCTTGCGCTGACTATCTGCGCGCCGGTCGCCCTGCTGGCGCTTGGTGTCAACCGCTCATCACCCCGAGTTGCGATCCCATTGCCGGGGAGCTGCCGCTGCGCACGGCGCTGCATCTTCATGTCTACCATGCCGACGTGTTACCGGACATCCTGAACCGGTTGGCCGGCGCTGGCATCATGCCCGATCTGTTCGTGAGCGTGCCCTCCGCGGCGCTCGCGCGTGGCGTCGAAGAGAGCCTGCGCGCACGGAATCTGCAGGCGGTCGCGCTTGAGGAGGTTCCGAATCGAGGTCGGGATATCGGTCCCTTCCTGACGGCCTTCGGGTCCGTGATGCGCGAACGCTATGACATCCTGGGGCATGTTCACACCAAGAAAAGCCTGGATCTGGGCGACCCCGAGAGCGCACGGATCTGGTCCAATTTCTTGTTGGACAATCTCCTCGGTGGCCGTGTCGCGATGGCGTCTCGCATCCTCGCGCGCTTCGTCGCCGAGGCGGATCTCGGTCTGGTCTTTCCCGATGACCCGCATGCTTGCGGCTGGTCGGACAATCGCACGATCGCCTCCGCCATCGCTCAGCAACTCGGGCTGGGCGCGTTGCCCGAGCGCCATTTCTGGTTCCCCATCGGGACCATGTTCTGGGCGCGGACCGAGGCGCTGCGACCGTTGTTCGAGCGCGGCTATGATTGGGAGGATTATCCACCCGAACCGCTTCCCTATGATGGCACCTTCCTGCATGCGCTGGAGCGTCTGCTGCCTACCATCGTGCAGCGGGCGGGCTATCGTTATGCGCTCACCAATGTCCCGGGCGTCACGCGATAGGTCGACGATGAGCGGCAAGCATATCCTGATCCTCGGCGGTCACGGCTTCATCGGTTCGCATCTCACCGTCGCGCTCGTCGCCGGCGGGGCGCGCGTGCGGGTGCTCGACCGCGCGGGTGGCGTGCCCACCGCACCCGTGCGTGGCGTGGACTACCGCGTCGCCGAGTTCGGTGATCTCGCGACACTCGCCGAGGCGCTCGCCGACATCGATCTGGTGATCCATCTGATCAGCACCACGGTCCCGGGCACCGCCAACCTCGATCCGGTCGCCGACATCGAGGGCAATCTGATCGGGACGGTGCGCCTGCTGCAGAAGATGAAGGAGGTCGGCGTCGGACAACTCTTGTTCCTGTCCTCGGGCGGGACCGTCTATGGGGATACCGATGCCGTTCCCATCCCCGAGCAGCATCCGCTCGAACCGCTCTCCTCCTATGGCATCGTCAAGGTCGCCATCGAACACTACATCGGGATGCATGCGCGCCAACATGGCATGCGGTCACTCATCCTGCGGGTGTCCAATCCCTATGGACCCCGTCAGGGCCATCTCGGGGTGCAGGGGGTTATCGGAACCTTCTTCCAGCGACTCCGCGCGGGTGATCCCATCAAGATTTGGGGTGACGGACAGAGCGTGCGTGACTATCTCTATATCGATGACCTCACCGACTGTATCTGCACGGCCATTCACCGCGAGGTGTCCGGTGTTTTCAATGTCGGCAGCGGGCGGGGCACCTCGTTGATCGAGCTGCTCGCGATCGTGGCGCGGGTGACGGGAAGCGCCCCCGAGGTCGAATTCCAACCCGCGCGTGGTTTCGATGTCAGGAAGGTGGTGCTCGACATCACGAAGGCACGCACCACACTGGGCTGGACCCCCCAGGTTGGGTTGCCCGAGGGGTGTCAGCGGTATTGGGATTGGTTACGTCGTGCGAACGTCACCTGATCGCTGAGCACGCAGACCCGCCTCGCCGTTCCAACAGGATTTGCCATGTCTTCCACTCCCCATGCGATCAGCGTTCAGGACCTTGGTAAGTGTTACCAGATCTATGAGCGTCCGCAGGATCGTTTGAAACAGTCCATTGTCCCGCGTCTACGCCGTCTGATGGGCTTGAGTGCGCCGGATTACTACAAAGAATTCTGGGCCTTGCGCGATCTGTCGTTCAGCGTTCATCAAGGTGAAACGGTGGGCATCATCGGGCGCAATGGCTCGGGAAAGTCGACGCTGCTGCAAATCATCTGCGGCACCTTGACCCCGACAACGGGGCGGGTCGAGACCACCGGTCGGGTCGCGGCCTTGCTAGAACTCGGGGCAGGCTTCAATCCTGAGTTCACCGGCCGGGAGAACGTCTATCTGAATGCGAGCGTGTTGGGACTGACCGAGGAGCAGATCGATGTGCGCTTCGATGCGATCGCGGCGTTCGCGGATATCGGCGACTTCATCGAGCAGCCGGTGAAGACCTATTCGAGCGGGATGTATGTGCGTCTCGCCTTTGCCGTCATCGCGCATGTCGAGGCCGATATCCTGGTGATCGACGAGGCGCTCTCGGTCGGGGATGTCTTTTTCACCCAGAAGTGCATGCGGTTCCTCCGTGGCTTCATGGAGCAGGGCACGGTGATCTTCGTCAGCCATGACACCTCGGCCGTGCAAAATCTTTGTCAGCGAGCGATTTGGATCGAGCGGGGGGCGGTGCGCTTCATCGGGCCGGCGAAAGAGGCCGCCGAACGCTATCTCGAGGCGCTCTACGAATCGCAGCAGGGTGCCAGTACCCTGGCGCAGGAGGAGGCATCACCGCCCGAAGTTGAGGTTGAGATTGCGCCGGAGCCGCAGGACATGCGTCTGCGGTTTCTCAATTGCACTCAGTTTCGCAATGACATCGAGATCTTCGCCTTCGATCCCAGTGCGCCGGCGTTTGGCAAGGGGGATGGACGCATCACCTCCGTGGCCTTGATCGATGCCAACGGGGCGCCCTATTCCTGGGTGGTCGGCGGGGAGGATGTGATTCTCGAAATCGGTTGCCAGGCGCACACGGCGATGTATTCCCCGATTATCGGATTTTTCGTGCGGGATCATCTCGGCCAACCCCTCTTCGGTGACAATACCTATGTCACCTACAGCCGCGCACCGAAATTCGTCGAGGCTGGCAAGACGATGATCACACGCTTCGCCTTTCGCATGCCCATCCTGCGGGTTGGCGATTACAGCATGACCGTTGCCCTGGCCGAGGGGACACAGCAGGAGCATGTTCAGCACCATTGGATTCATGATGCGATCGTGTTTAAGTCGCACACGAGTAGCGTCGCCACCGGCCTCGTCGGGATTCCAATGCAATCGATCGAGATCCGGGTGGATTCCTGATGAGCGCCTCGCAACAGGGGAACGAAACCATGCAGAGTACTGATGAGCGACGGATCGAGACCGATGAATTCATCTTGGCCTTGGACTACTCCTGGTCGAACGACTATGCGTTGGGGTTGAGTGGATGGGTCGTGGGAAAGTCGGAACCGGTCGATGCCCTGCACATCGAGGTCGATGGCGTGCGGGTTGCCGTGGATCGTTGGCAACCCCGTCCGGATCTCCTCGCCGCTCATGCGCAGCATGCGCCGCGTGAGCACTGCGGCTTCGTGGTGGAGCTGCCACGGCGCGCCCGTCATGAACTGTGTGTCACCGCGACCCTAGGCGCGCGGACCGCATCGGCGGTGCTGAGCAGCGCGGGATTTCCGCCGCCGGCGCCATCTCCCTATGCGCATGGTGGCGGCTTGTACTCGCGCTTCGTGAATCTGGTCAATGCCCGCGAACTGCATGTCATGGAAATTGGTTCGCGGGTGGTGTCCCCGGATAGCATCAGTAAACGTGATTTGTTTGCCAAGGCGGCCAGTTATACCGGCTTCGACTACTATCCCGATCGCAATACCGATGTGGTGGGTGATGCCCATCGCCTCGCGAGCTACTTTCCCGACCGCCGGTTCGAGGCGATCTTCTCGGTGTCGGTGATGGAGCATCTGGCGATGCCCTGGGTGGTGGCACTGGAGATCAACAAGTGCCTGGAAATCGGCGGCTTGACGTTTCATGCGACCCATTTCTCCTGGCCGCTCCACGAACAGCCTTGGGATTTCTGGCGGTTCACGGATCAGGGCCTGAAGGTGTTGTTTGGCCCGCAGCTCGGCTTCGAGATTCTGGCCTCTGGGCTGTATGCCCCCTTGCGGATGCACCTCGACGAGCCCGCGCCGAGTCAGGAACTCTTCCCCGCGAACACCGGCTTCGGTGGGGTCGCGATCCTCGCGAAGAAGGTCGCGGATTATGATCCGGAACGTTTCCGATGGGATGCCACACTGCCTGAGGTGGTGGGGACGGATAGCGTCTATCCCGAACCCCAGCCATCCGGTTCGGATGGCTCATCGGCGTGATCGAGAACTGAGGATGCCCGCGTAGGTGGACCGTTAGCCATGGACTACGAGACCCTCGCGCGCGCCGCGACCATCCGGCCCGATGCACTCAACGCGCCGAGTGCCTGGAGCGGACATGTCCCCTTTGCGATGTGGCTGGTGCAGGTGCTCAAGCCCGGCATACTGGTTGAACTCGGGACGCACTATGGGCGCTCCTATTTCAATTTCTGCCGGTCGGTGAAGGCGGGCGGACTCCCGACCAAATGCTACGCGGTGGACACCTGGGAGGGGGATGCCCACGCGGGCCATTATGGCGAGGCCGTGTTCGCGACGGTGAACGAGCACAACCGACGCTGCTATGCCGATGTATCGCGACTGCTGCGAATGCGCTTCGACGAGGCCGTCGACTCCTTTGCGAATGGCTCGATCGATCTGCTCCACATCGATGGGTTCCATACCTACGAGGCGGTGAAACACGACTTCGAGCACTGGTTGCCGAAGTTGTCGGCGCATGCCGTTGTGCTCTTTCACGACACCAATGTGCGCGAGCGCGGCTTTGGTGTGTGGAGGCTGTGGGAGGAACTGCGCGCACGCTATCCCCTGCACCTGGAGTTCTTGCATTCCCATGGCTTGGGCGTGTTGCAACTGGATGCCGGGCAAGCGCATGCGCGGCTTGATTGGCTGTGCCCCGAGTCGGCGGAACGCGCGCTCTTGTTGGCCTATTTCGGCGCGCGCGGAGGCGAGCTCGAGCAACTGGACGCCGCGCGTGATGAACTTGCAGTCTATCGCTCCGAGCGCGATGCGTTGGGCATGGGACGTTCCATCCAGGACCGAGTGCGTGAAGGGGAGCAGCGCATCGATGCGCTGCAGCACGCGCTCATGGCGCGCGCCGAGGAGGCTCGTCTGTTACGTCAAACGCTTGCGCGACATGAGTCCATTCTGTCGGCGGCCGTTCAGGTGGCCGCGGAGCGCGATGCCCTGTTGGCGTCAACCTCATGGCGGATCACGCGCCCCATTCGTGCCTTGGTCAACCTAACGCGTCGCGATCCGCCGTCGCTCGCCGCCGCGCCACAACCGCGCGAGCAGGGTGAGGATGTGTCCGCACGCGGGATGTTGGAGGCAGGCGAGGACTGGACGCACGCCGCGGTGGGGGGGCGGCAGGTCCAGGGCCATCGGTCCGATCGGGTGCCGGGGCCGCGAGTCCTCTATATCAGTGGCGAGCCACATACGCCCGGACATCATTATCGTGTCGAGTGCGACGCGCAGGCCGCTCGTGCCGTTGGGGCGCATGGCACCCTGATCGAGGTCGCGGCGATCCTGAGCCACCTCGAGGAGGTGGCCGCGGCGGATCTGGTGGTCTTATGGCGCACCCCCTGGACCGAAGAACTCGCGCTCGTGATCCAAACCGCCCGTGCGGCTGGGGCCTGGATTCACTTCGATATCGATGACCTATTGTTCGACCCCACACTCGCAAGCACTGCGCTGATCGATGGGAATCGCACCCAAGGCCTGGCCCTGGACACCGTGGCGACCCGGTATGCACGGATGCGTCAGACCTTGCTGCAAGTCGATCTGTGCCGCGTGACCACCGAGGAACTCGCGCAGCAGGTTCGCACGACCGGGGTTCCCGTCGTGGTGCTGCCGAACGGTTATGACGAAACCACCTTCAACGCCTCCCGTCTGGCGGTGCGTGAGCGTGCCGCCAGCCTTGATGACGGGCTCGTGCGCATCGGTTACGCCGGGGGGTCGCGCACCCATCAGCGCGACTTCGCGGTCTGTGCGGATGCGGTCGCGCGGATCCTCCAGGATCGCCCCGAGGTCCGACTGGTGCTCTTTCGCGATCCCTCATCCGGGTTACCCTTGGTGGAGCTGAATGAATTTCCCCCCTTGCGAGACTGTCAGGATCGGATCGAATGGCGCGATCTGGTGCCGTTCCGGGGCTTGGCCGCGGAACTGGCGCGTTTTGATCTCAATCTGGCGCCACTGGAAATCGGGAATCCCTTCTGTGAGGGGAAGAGCGAGTTGAAATATTTCGAAGCCGCGCTGGCGGGTGTTTGCACCCTCGCCTCGCCGACCGGTCCGTTCCGCCGCGTCATCCGTCATGGTGAGACCGGCTGGCTCGCGGCTGATCCCGAACAATGGCGGGAGGGGTTGACGCGGCTGTTGGATGATCCTTCCTTGCGCCAAACCCTGGCGCGCGACGCGCTGGAATCGATCCTCTGGCCATTCGGGCCTGAACAACGGACCGAGCGGATGCATGTCCTGCTTGGCCATCTGCGCGGTCGTCGCGCCAGCCCGCCGCGCACCGTCAGTTTCGCGCAGCTGCGTGGGCGACGTTGGGAGCCGGTTTCGGTCCCAGCAGGACCGTCCGTGGCGACCCGTTTCGCTCGTGATCAGCTCAATGCGGCAGCGCTGACCTTGATCTTGCACCTGCCGAAGGACATCGGGGTCCTTGAACAGCGGCTTGCGGCGTTGCTGAGGCAACCCGCGCAGGATCTCGATCTCATCTTGCTCGCGGATGCCGGGGGCGAGGTGTCGCTTGAGCGGGTGTTGCTCTGGGCGGGGCAAGAGGGCAGGCGATTCCATCGCCTGCTCGTGCTCGAAGCTCTCACGCCGAGCGAACTAGGTCCACTCCGCAATCTCGCGATCACCCGGGCCGAGACCTTCTACGTGCTGCCGCTCGGGCCGCATCAGTGGCTGGGCCCCGATGCCGCGCAACAAGCCCTGATGGCGATTCGCGCGGCCCAAGCGGCCTTCGCGTGCCCGCTCATCGTCGCGGCGGATGGGGGAGCGGAGCGCGCCCGGCATGAGGGCGTGCCACGGGAACTGGTCCTGTTGTTCTCAAAGGCGGCGTGGACGTGCGTGGGTGGATATGCTGAGCTTGGAGGCGGCGGCGACCTGGACCTGTTGCGACGCTTCGCCGAGGCGGGTTTGGGCGGCGTGGGCGTGGGTGAGGAACCGCTCGCCTTCCATGACTGGACTCAGCGGCTCGCAGGGGATGCGCACGCGCGTCGGGAAGACTGGATCGCGGAGATCGAACGCGCTCACCCGGGGCTCGCCATGCTGTGGCGTACACCGCGTGGTGGACCAATCCCATCTTGAATGCCGGCTCGAATGTGCACCCTGTGATCTCAATGGGCGGCCCTGGGGTCACCCTGGCGGCGCGGTGGCACCAGGCCGGATTCACTCACCCCGCATGGAGGGATTCATTGATGAGGGGCTCGCTGTCCTGGTGGCTGATGCGGCCGTTTCGGGTCGCGGCTGGTCTCTGGCGCCGAGATCCGGAGTATCTCGCACAACTCGGGTTGGCTAAGCGCCCGAACGCCGGTGCGGAGGCGTCCTCGACCGGCGGCGACCGCGATGACCCGGCCGTGCCCCTGGTCACGGGCAGCAGTGGGGAGCGGTGTGCTGAGTGGTCGGTGCGCGAGTTCATGGCGAGTACCTATCCCGACCTCACGGGCTTGGGGGTCTACGTGGATCCAACCCCACTCAGGGCCGGTCGTTTGACCCTGCTGCTCGAATCACTGAACTCGCTCGACGTGCTGGGAACCGGTGCGACGGCACTGCTGTTCGCGGTGGCTTTAGCACGCCATCGTGGGGTCGCCTTGCGCCTGGTGACCCGGCAGGCGCCTCCCGATGCGCCGACCTGTGGCTCCATCCTGTCGCTCCAAGGATGGCGTGGCACGCTTAACACGACCTTCGAGTATGCGCCCGCACGAGAGGAGGCGCGCCGGCTGGCAATCGTCCCGGGTGAGACGATGCTCACGACCTCCTGGCGCACCACCATGGCGGCGCTCAAGGTCTGCGCGCCGGATCGCATCCTCTATTTGATCCAGGATGATGAACGCTTGCGTTGTCGCACGCATGACGAGCGACTGCGTTGCACCGAGATTCTTTGCCATCCCCAACTGCGCTTCGTCGTCAACAGTCGTGGCCTCTTCACAACGTTGCAGCAGGCGGGAATGCAGGGTGTGGCGGAGCGGGGCCTGGTGTTCGAACCGGCCTTTCCAGAGCCGCTCTATGCGCGTCAGGCACGCCGACCGCTTCAGCGACGTCGCTTCATCCTTGATGCCGCGCCCGGTGATCCCCTGGGGCTCTTCCCGCGCGGACTCGAGGTGCTCGCCGCGGTCTTGGAACAAGAGATCCTGACGGCGTCGGACTGGGATATCGAGATCATCGGGGCGGATCTGCCCAACTTGCGCTTGCCCCGTGGCGTGCAGCCACGCACGCTGGACCCAGCGCGTTGGCGCGAGCATCTGAAATCGATCCGCCAAGCCGATCTCGCGCTGGTGTTGAGCGCCCGCCACGCGCCCGCTTACGCTGCCCTGGCCTTGGCGGCGGCCGGAGCGGTGGTCGTCACCAACGCCACCGCGACCAACCGCGGGTTGCCGCGGCAGTGTGCCCGGATCCAGGTGGTCGAGCCGACGATTGCCGCCCTGAGCGCGGCACTGGCCGAGGGCCGGCTGTTGGTTGAGACGCCCCCCGAGCGGATCGCGCACCAGACGGCAATGCGTTCCGAAAGTGGATGGGAGACGGCCTTTGCTCCGGTGCTCGACGCACTGGATGGGTCGTGACGCATGTTTCGTATCCAGGTTCCCTTCATTGAGGTGGCCGACCCCTGGTTCGGATCCATATGGGATCGGCTCACGCGACTGGCGCGGGGCGATCGGCATGTCGCCTATTTCTATCCGCAACCGAACGCTGGAACCTTTCGTTACCGCGTGCAGAACATGATCGAAGCACTTGCGCAGAGCGATGATCGGATCGGCGCGAGTTGGTTCTGCAACGCCGATCTGCCTCATGTGGACGCGATTCTCGAACGCGCCGACGTGCTCGTCATCTGTCACGCGAAATACTCGGTCGACTCCGCGCAACTGGTGGCTAAGGCCCGCTGCCTGGGAAAGCGTGTCCTCTACGACATCGACGATCTCGTCTTCGATGGTCGCTACGTGCATCTGGTCTTGAATTATCTCGACCATCCCACCCGCGAGATCGATTTTGATTATTGGTTTGCCGATTTCGCGCGCTATGGTGCGCTCATGCGACTCTGTGATGGGGTCATTCTGACCAATGACTATCTCGCCGAGCGCGCATCGGAATTCAGCGGTTTGCCGACCTCGGTCGTGCCCAATTTCATGAACCAGGCACAACTCGAGCACTCCGCGCGGATCCTGGCGGACAAGCGATCATCGGGGTTTGCGCGCGATCAACGGGTTCACTTGGGCTATTTCAGCGGGTCGCCGACGCATCAGCGCGATTTCGCGGTGGTCGAGGACGCCTTGCGCGACCTCTTGATGAGTGATTCACGGCTCGTCCTGCGCGTCGTGGGCCATCTCGAACCCGGTCCGGTCCTGGCGCCCTTCGCCGATCGCATCGAACGTTTTCCCTTGCAGAATGTGCTCAATCTGCAGCGGCTCATGGGGGAGGTCGAGATCAACCTGGTGCCCCTGCAAGAGAATGCCTTCACCCACTGTAAATCGGCCTTGAAGGTGTTCGAGGCCGCGGCGGTCGGGACCATCAGCGTGGCGTCACCGACCTTCACCTTGCAGGCGGCGATCCGTGATGGCGAGACCGGGTTCGTCGCGCCAGCGCAGGACTGGTCCGACACGCTCCTGCGGGCGATCGCGGCACTGGATCATTACCAGGAGATGGCCCTGGCGGCGGCCGCCGCCGCCTGGTCGCGTGATGTTCCAGAGGCCCAGGGTCCCGGGCTGCTGCGAGCCCTGTTCGGTGATGAAATATGATGGACGACCCGATCGATCCGCGTGTCACGGCGGCCTTGGACTGGTGTGAGCACGCGGGTGGTGACAGGCTGACCCTGGCCATTCCATTCGAACTCCCCACCACCGCGGTCCAGTGTTTGCTGGAGCGGCCGCTGGTGACGAGTCTGGTGGTGGGGGTGGCGAGCGATGATCCGTCGCTCCCCAGCGAGCGGATCGGTGTCTTCCTGCCAGAGGTTTTTTCCTGGCGTCTCCCGACCCAGATCGCACCTTGGGTCGTCTATCTCGGTGGGCGTGAGCGCATCACCGCACGGATGATTCGTGCCCTCCTGCTCCAGGGGGTTCGGGAGCTGGTGTTTTGGGACCTCGACCGTTGGATGTCCCAATCAATGCCGGGGATCGCGGCCGCGCGAGTGCAGGCGAAGATCGCATCCGTGGCCGAGGTCATGGTCTCGACGCTGCGCGCCCGAGTTCCGGGCGCCGCGGCATGGTTCGCCGGTCTCACCGAGCGGCGGATCGAGCGCTTGCTCGATCCGCATGGTCGTGGGCCGTCGTCGCTCCTCTCACCCACGCCCAATCGTGTGCTGATCGCCTGTCCGACCTTGGTGGCCGGCGGCGCGGAGCGCCAGATCGTCAACACGGTGCTGGGATTGCAACGGCAGGGCGGTCTCGACGTCCGAGTGCTGGTGTCGAATCTCCATGCCCCGCCCGGCAATGATTTCTTCCTCGACATCCTGACGGCCGAGGGGGTCGACGTTCAGGAGGTCGAGGGCCCCCTGAGCACCGGTGCGTCCTGGCAACGCTATCAGTCCGACCCCGAGACCCGCGTCCCGCGGGATATCCGTCTGTTGTTGAAGAATCTGCCGTCCGAGACGGCCGATGAGGTGGCGAATCTCTATGTGGCTTGTCGCGCCCTCCGGCCCGCCGTGGTTCACGCCTGGCTCGACCACAGCAATGTCTGCGCGGGTTTGGCGGCCCTAATGGCGGGGGTCCCGCGGGTGGTGCTGTCGGGACGGAACGTCAGCCCGATCCATTTTCTCTACATCCTGAAGCCGATCATGCGTCCGGCCTATCGGGCGATGGCCACCCGCGCGGAGATTCGTCTGGTCAACAACAGCCATGGTGGCGCGGCAGATTATGCCGCCTGGTTGGGGCTGGACGTTGGACAGTTTCGGATCGTCTACAATGGCCTCCAGACCGCTGGCTTGGTCCGGGCGACGCCCGCGCGGATCGCCGCCTTCCGGGCCCAGCACGGGATTCCGGCTGATGCGCAACTCGTCGGTGGCATGTTCCGTCTCTCCGGCGAAAAGCGTCCAGGGTTGTGGCTCGAGACCCTGATGCGTCTCACGGCCGAGCGCCCGCATCTCCATGGTCTGCTGTTCGGTGCCGGTCCGCTGCGTGGCGAACTCGAGGCGAAGCTCGCGCGGTCCGGATTGGCCGGGCGGATTCATCTGGCCGAGCCCACGAAAGACAGCGCCCTGGCCCTGTCCGCGATCGATGTGCTCTTGCTGACCTCGCGTTGGGAGGGGACGCCGAATGTGGTGATCGAGTCACAAGCCTTGTCCACGCCGGTGGTGGTTTGTGGCGGCGGTGGTGCGCGCGAATCGCTGGCTCCAGGAGAGACCGGTCTCTTCGTCGAACAGCCGCACGCCGAGGCCCTCGCGAGTGCCGTGCGCTCGCTGTTCGACGATCCCGGACGTCGGTCAAGGTACGCCGCGGCAGGCCCAGCGTTCGTTACCGAGCGGTTTGGTCTCGAGCGCATGCTCTCGCAGACTTTGGAGCTCTATGGCTTCCGCCCCGACCCCGGTCCCCGAGCATGAACGCGACCACGCTGACCCGCATCCGCCGAGGTGGTGTGAACCCTGGCCGGGACGGACTTTCTTGCTTCCACGCCGCGCGCCCAGGCACCGGTCGTGCGGCTCCCAACACGCGTTTGAGGCGGTGACGGTATGTGTGGTATCGCAGGGATCCTTTACAGCCCCGGGGTCTTCTCAACCGAGGGACTCGCGCAGTGCTTGCTCGAGGTGCGCGACACCATGGTGCATCGCGGCCCCGACGACGCTGGGCTTTGGCTCGACCCGGATGGTGGCTGTGGCCTGGCGCATCGGCGCCTCGCCATCATCGACCTCTCGGCCGAGGGACGTCAGCCGATGGGAAACGCGGACGGCTCCGCGCAGGTCACCTTCAATGGCGAAATCTACAACTTCGAGACCTTGCGCGACGATTTGATCGCCCGTGGGCATCGTTTCCATTCGCATACCGACACCGAGGTCATCCCGCATCTGTTCGAGTCGTTCGATCGACGCCAAGTCGAGCGGTTGGACGGCATGTTCGCCTTTGGGGTGTGGCATCGCCCGAGCCGGCGGCTGCTGCTCGCTCGTGATCCCTTCGGCAAGAAACCGCTTTACTACGCCCAGGGACCTGGCTGGTTCGCCTTCGCCTCGGAGTTACAAGCCCTGACCCGGATACCCGGCTTCGATCGCTCCATCGACCCCGATGCGCTGGCCTACTATCTGATGCTCCAATATGTGCCGGCGCCGTTCAGCATCTATCGCGGCGCGCGCAAGCTGTTACCGGGCTCGACCCTGGTGGTGCAGTCTCGAGGCGACCATTTCGAGGTGGGTGAGGCGGAGCGTTTTTTTCGCTTCGATCCACGTGAGCCCGCTGCCGCTGACGGGCTCGCGCTTGAGGAACGCCAGGAGGAACTGCGTCTGCGGGTGCGCGAGGCGGTGCGCAAGCGACTCATGAGCGACGTGCCCCTGGGTGCCTTTCTCTCGGGTGGGGTGGACTCGGCGCTGGTGGCGGCCATGGTCACCCAGGAGTTGGGTCGACCCTTGCGGACCTTCTCAATCGGATTCGGCGGCACCACCGAGACGGAACACCAATACGCGCGCGAGGTCGCCGCGCACCTCGGGACGGATCATCATGAAGATATCCTGAGTCCCGATGCCTTGGAGCTGGTTCACGAGATTGCCGCGCGACTCGACGAGCCTAATGGCGACTCGTCCTGTCTGCCGACCTATCTGCTCTCGCGTTTCACCCGTGAGCAGGTCACCGTGGCCCTGTCGGGCGACGGCGGGGACGAGGTCTTTGGCGGGTACGGACGCTATCGCGACACGCTGCTGGAACAGGAGAGTCTGCCGCGGCGCTTCGTCCAGAGTGTGCGCCAACGTCGTCTCTATAACCCCGCGGATGCCTATCTCTCGCCCCGTTGGTTTACCCTCCCACCCGACCAGGTCGACGCGCTCACCGGCGGGCGGCCGCCGGCGGTGGCCGCGACCTTGCGTTCCTGGCGGGCGGCCTTGATGGATTCCAGCCAGCCCCTGATGCACCGGATGCGTGCCCTCGATGCCGAGACCTATCTGCCCGGGGCGGTGCTGCCCAAGGTCGATCGGATGAGCATGCAGGTGTCCTTGGAGGTGCGCTGTCCGTTGCTCGACCGCGACCTCGCCGAGTTCGCCCAGGGGCTGCCGGTGTCGGCCTGTTGGCAACCCCCGGCCGAAACCAAGCGGATCCTAAAGCGTTTGGCGACTCGCTATCTTCCTGAATCCTGGATGAACCGGCGCAAAATGGGATTTGGCCTGCCCTCCAACACCTGGTCGAGCGAGCGCACCTTGCGCCTCGCCCATGATCTGTTGCTGGTGCCCGAGAGTCGCGTGGCTGGGTTGCTCGATCCCGACGCGCTGCGCCGCCTGATCGCGCACCAGGCCTCGCCGGGCTGTTTTTCCATCTACCAGATCTGGCCCGTGTTGATCTTGG
This sequence comes from Thiocapsa imhoffii, assembly GCF_016583985.1. Lineage (GTDB taxonomy): Bacteria > Pseudomonadota > Gammaproteobacteria > Chromatiales > Chromatiaceae > Thiocapsa > Thiocapsa imhoffii. Next base: position 76,916 of record NZ_NRSD01000008.1, read on the forward strand.
AACTCTGGTTACGCCGCTCCGATCCGTGACACATCAGGTTGGCGGCGCGCCGGTCGTCCCGTCCGCGACCAGTGGCTTGGTGCCCATGACGCTCCAACTGTAACCGTGCCGATGATGCAGCCTGATCTCCTGGAATCCAGCCGTCGCCAGCAGCGCCTGGGCCTCCTCGCGCCGATAGTATTTCGCATGACTGGGGTTGAGCTGATCGAAGATGGTCAGACGACGTTTGTCGGGGGCGAGTCGGCCGAGGTGATCACGCATGTACGCACGCATCGGGAGCGGCAGCCAGCGACAGAGCCACATGTAAGCGGACAAGGGGAGATCGAGCGTCCACACCAGGGCCTCGAGAACCCGATCCGGCAGGCGCTTGGTGATAGCGCGCAGCGGTTGCGCGAAGGCCAGGTAGAGACCATTGCCCTCGCGTCCATAGAGCCAGACGAACAGACGCCCCCCAGGTCGTAGCGCCTGATAGGCCGCGCGTACCACGGGTGCGGGGTCCGGGATGTGATGCAGGACGCCAAAGGAGACAACCAGATCGAAGGGGCCCAGTACCGCGATCGCCTCGCCGCTTCCCTGATGACAGTGCACCCGCTCTGTCTCCGTGGCAAAGCGCTCGGCGAGCACCGAGAAGGCTCGTGAGGGTTCGATGGCGGTGACCTGGCTGGCCCCGGCGGCAAGCAGCATGGCGACGATGCGACCGGTGCCGCTGCCGATATCGGCGACCTTGAGCCCCTGAATCTCGTCTGGCTCGAGGAGTGGGGAGAGCAGATCGGTGAAGAGTTCGGGTGATCCGTAGTAGCCGGAATTGTCGGTGAACCGAACCCATTGGTCGCCAAAGTCGGTGATGGTTCGATCAGTCTCGCGCTGAGTCACGTGCAGGTCCTCTCGGCAACGAAGGCGCGCGCGCCTGGGGGGCTGGTCGGCATGGGTTGGCGCATGAGTCGTGCCTTGGGGTGTCGTGCGCCATCTTCCGACCTGATCGACATCGCCCCAGAGTTCCAGCAGTGATCCCTGCATGGCGCCGATCAGGCGGCCACTGTAGACCACCGAGGCGAGGAGGATCGCCGCGCTGGGGGCGAGTCCGAGCATCGTCAGGGCGCCGGCGCCCGCGACATCGCCAAGGCTGGCGCCCAGCAAGGAGAGTGGGATGGCCATGCCCAGGAGCGACGCCGCGATCGCGAAGGTCAGGGTCCACCAGCCGATGAGAATACCGCTGGCCCAGGCGAACGAAAACACCGAAGCGCAGACGAGGCCGAGCGCGACGAAGGAGAGCAGAAGTGGACGCATCAGGCGAGCGCCGAGTGACCGTGTTGCCAGGAGGACCTCGGTCAGTTGGGTGCGCAGCCGTGGTTGCGCCAGCACCACCAGGAGCGCGATCAGCACGAGCGCCAGGGCGAGCAGGAACCACCTCGGATCCATGGCCCATTCGATCCGTGCGGGAAGGATGAAACCGGCCAGCGCCAGCGCAACTCCCACGGCGGCGATGAGCCCCAGGATCCGGTCGAGGAGGAGGGCGATGAGGAGCGCGCGCGTCGAGGCGCCGGGGACGAGGCGTCGGATCATGATGAAGCGCGAGATTTCCAGGCCCACCGACATGGGCACGAAGAAGAAATAGAACAATGAACGCAGATGGATCACCATGGCCTGCCGCGCGGTAATCCGGATCTCGAATGCGGCCAAGGTCGCCCGCAGGCGCAGGGCGGCGGCGTAGAGTGCGGCCTGGTTGAGCACCAGCGCCAGGATGACTCCGCTCGCGATGATCCCGGTGGTCTCGATCGCGAGCCTGCCCCACGCCCAGTGGATCAGCACCAGCAGTCCACCGAGCACCAGCCCCATCTTCACGACGATCAGCCACCGCGGGATCTGGCGAACCAGGCGCGGGCTCGGGAGACTCGCGTCCTCGGCCCCGTCGGGGAGGATCGGTCCCGCGCCGGTCCTCATTCCGAGCCAGTCCGCACCAGGATCTGGCGCAGGAGATCCGCGATGAGGCCAAGGGCGAAGACCACGATCGCCATCAGCAAGCCCCCCACGCCCAGGAAATAGGGTGCGTGCAGCCCGGTGAGTGCCGCCGTCACAAATCCGGCGATCGACAGCGCGACCGTGATGATGGTGAGTAAGAGAAAGAGTTTGAGGGGATTGTAATAGATGATGGCCTGGACGATGTATTGCAGCGTCCGCAGCGAGTCGGCGAAGAGGCGCACCTTGGTCTTGCCGATCCGCTCATGATAGGGAATCGGAAGATAGCTGACGAAACGCCCCGTCAGCATATAGGCCAAGGTCAGCGAGGTGGTGAAGCTGAAGGTATTGCAGAGGTGTGGTAAGTAGCCACGAATGGTCTGGCGACTGAACACGCGCAGACCCGAATTGGCATCTGGAATGCTCCGCCCGGCACTGAATTCCACGAGGAACTTCAGGATCGTGCGCAAGGGTCCCTTGAACATGCTGCCCTCGTAATGATGACCGGTGCGCGCGCCGACCACCATATCAAAACCCTGACGAAATTCCGCGAGGAGATCCGGGATGGCCGCGGCCGGGTAGGTCAGATCGGCATCGATAATCACGATGGTGTCGTGGCGCGCCGCCAGGATCCCGGATTTCAAGGCTTGTCCGTAACCCACGTTATGCGGATGGCGGATCACCGTCGCGCCCGCCGCGGCCGCGATCCGGCCGGTCTCGTCGTGCGAGCCATCATCGACAACCAGGATCTCGGATTCAGGTTCTGGCAAGCGCGCGAGCACGGCCTGGAGCGATTCGATGGTGCGCTGGAGTCCATCGGCTTCGTTGAACGCAGGAATGACGAGACTGATCATGGTTTTCGAATCACGCAAATCATGGATTGACCGAAGACAGGCCGGGCGATGACGTCCACCGCGCGTGCAATGGGAACGACGAAACGATCAAAGAAGCGGATCTGACCATTTACCGAAGCCGCATCCAGGCTGGTATGACGCATCGCTTTGTTGACCCACCACCCCAGGCCGCCAAGGGCATTGAAATAGCGCCGCTCGATCAGGTCACCGCCGCGCGCGGTCAGCCGCGCGATATCGGCGAAGCGGTAACGGCGCACATGGCCGGCCATGCGATCGAGATCGGAATAGAGCGCTGAAAAGGCCGGTACCAAGATCAGTAAGTGACCGCCCGGCACCAGGGTCGCCAGTAACGCGGCGACGGCCTCCTCGTCCTGCTCGATGTGCTCGAGCACATTGATACAGAGGACGGTATCGATCCGTCGCGGTGCAATGCGTTCGGCCAATGCGGGGTCCGTGACATCCGCCACCAGATAGTCCTCACTCGCGTGGCGCGCGCGGGCTTGCGCGACACACTCGGGATCGATGTCGACGCCCAGATAGTCGATCCCGGCGGGGAGGAAGCGGCGATATCCGCCGTGGCCGAGGCCGACCTCCAGCAGGCTGTGGCCCATGAACGGGGTGAATCCAGACAGGATCCAGCGTGTGTAGTTCTCGGCATCCTCGATCGCGGAGGAGTAGGTCTGAGCGCCAGTCTTCAAGGATGATCCAGCCATAGTGCGAGACACAGGAGTCCGTAGAGTTTCAGACCATGATCGCGGCGTTGCGCGGCATGGTCCCGATAGAGGGCGTCGATGGCTTGCGGCCTCACCCATTCATGCAAACGGGGCGAGGCGAGCGTGTCGCGCGCGAAGTCGCGCAGTGCGCCATTGAGCCATTGCGAAATGGGTGCGTTGAACCCGCGTTTGCTGCCGTCGAGGACCCCGCCCGGCAGTCGGCCGCGGAGGCTCTCGCGCAACAGATATTTCTTGCGCCATCCCTTGAGCTTCCAGTGCACCGGTAGGGCGGCTGCAAACTCCACCAACCGATGATCGAGCAGCGGGGCACGTGCCTCGAGCGAGTGAGCCATGGTCGAGCGGTCGACCTTAACCAGGATGTCGTCGGCCAACCAGGTTTTGATGTCCACATAGCCGGCTTGATCGACCGGATGACAGGTCTTCACCGCGGCGACGTGCGGGGCGAAGGCCGAGAAGGGATCGGCGGTGGACTCATCGAACAGGTCGCGCCAAGCCGGCTGCATCATCTCGCGCCGTTCGTCGCGCGACAAGATGTCACGCCAGGAGGCATGGGCACGCGCGCCATCGAGGTGCAGACCCGCGAGGAAGTGTCTGAGCTTATAATCCCAACTGACTTTCGAGAAGCTGACCGGGAGCAGGGCGTCCGCGACCCGATAGCCGGCGCGTGCCATGCCTGCGGGAATCCAGGATAGGGCCCGATGCAAGCGATCGGCCGCATAGGTCTCGTAGCCCGCGAAGCATTCGTCGGCACCATCGCCCGAGAGCGCGACCGTGACAGATTGGCGGGCGAAGGCGGCGAGCAGATAGGTCGGGATGGTCGAGCTGTCGGCAAGCGGTTCGCGAGCGGCCCAGCGAATGGCCGCGATGGTCTGCGCGGTCTCGGCCGTGGCGACCTGATCCTGGTGATCGAGGCCCAGGGCACCGGCGACCGCGCGGGCCTGCTCGACCTCGTCGAAGCTGGCGATCCCGAACCCCATGCTGAACGTGTGAACCTGCTCGTGCGGGAGCACCCGTGCCATGGACGCGGCCACGGCCGAGGAGTCGACTCCACCGCTGAGGAAGGCCCCGAGAGGGACGTCACTGACCAGCCGCAGCCGGACGGCGTCATCGATCAAGGCGAGGAGTTCGTCCGCGGCGGCAGCCTCGGAGGCGAAAGACCGTTTCGCTCGATAGATCGACGCGAGATCCCAATAGGCCTCGGGGCGCGGCACGCGGCCCTGCTCACAGCACATGAAGTGTCCGGGAGGGAGGCGTTCAATGCCCTGTTGGAGACTGTGCGCGCCGAGGCTGTAATTGAGCATCAAATAGTGCGCGAGTCCGATCGGGTCGACCGCGGTCGGGCAAGCAGGATGCGCGCGCAGGGCGTGCGGTTCGGAGGCGAACAGCAATCCACCATCGGGGAGATGAACAAAGAACAGGGGTTTCTCACCCAGGCGGTCGCGCGCGAGGAGCAGTCGACGGCGTGGTGCGTCCCACAGCGCAAAGGCGAACATCCCGTTGAAGCGATCGAGGCAGCCGGTTCCCCAAGCCTTGTAGGCCTCGAGAATGACCTCGGTATCGCCGTGCGTGCGAAATTGGCCGCCGCGGGCGATCAACTCACGACGCAACTCCCGATAGTTGTAGATCTCGCCGTTGAAGGCGATCGTGAGCACGCCCGCATGATCCTGCAGCGGTTGGTTGTTCGCCGCGGAGACGTCGATGACCGAGAGCCGGCGATGGCCGAGTGCGATCGCATCGCGCTGGATGAACCCATCCGCGTCGGGGCCGCGGTGGGTCAAGCGTGCCGTCATGGCGTGCACGGCGTCCGGTTCGATGGGCCGCTCCCAGCTCAATATCCCCGCTAATCCGCACATGGGGTTGCTCCAGTTGAGGGCGCCGCGGGCCAGGCGGGCGCGCGGCCAGCATCCAAGTCGCCGCGCGCAAGCCCTGCTGCGCTCGGCGTCCGCGTGGCAAGGATGGTGCTCAGTCGCTTCACGTGGGCACAGACGGTGCGCGCGGGCCGTCGATCAGCGAGGGTCGAGCGGTTGCATCACCGCGCGCCAGGATGGCGACGAGTGACAGCCCATTGCCGAGCCACAAGAGGATGTCGATCGGTGAGAGATAGCGTGGGAGTACGACAGTGATGAAGGTCAGGGCCAAGGCGTAGAGCAGTGCGCCGAACCACAGGGTCAGGATCATTGCAGCTAGTGCCCCGTCACGAGACAGGGCGATCGCCAGCAGGCCCAGGATCAAGGAGGTCACGAGCAGGAACAACCGTTGTGGTGGTGCGAGCGGGAGGAAGTCATCCAGGACCCGTACCCAGAGGGTGTCGGCCAAGGCGCGATAGAGTTCGGCGGCTTGGCTGAACTCCGCGCCAGTGCCGAGCAGAACGCTATGATTGCGCGGGTCGAGTGGAAAGACCTGGTCGATGGAGTTGGCGGTCGCGGTGAGCAGACAGTTGATTTGGCCAGGACAATAGGTCGGGGAGCCTACGCCGAGCAACGCCCGCTGCAGTTCTCGGCCCCATTGCGCGGCGGTTTGTGGGTCGGGCGCGAAGGCGAAGGTTTTAAAGGCCGCATTCATGAGGGCATCGGGATGATGACCGTAGAGCTCGGGGGTCGCGCGAATGGCCTCATGCGGACCGGTCCAGGGATTCTCGGTGATCGCCATCACCGGCAAGGCGTGGCGAACCGCCGGGTCCGTGGTCCGCGCGGCGATGGTGGCGAGCCAAGCGTCACGCTCCCCCGGCGGGAGCTGCTGGTAGGCCTCCTGGAGACGATATACACCCGCGCGGCCCAGGATCGAGGTCTGTTGCGCATCGAGTTGGAGGACGACATAGCGTGTGATGAGGCCGTTTGCGGCCACCACCGAGACCACCAAGGCACCCGCTTGGAGGATGGTGAAGAGCCGGGGGCGTTGGTTGCTCGAGAACAGGGCGAGCAGGATCAGATAGGCCACTGGCAAGGCCCCGAGGACGAGTAGGGCATGGCGCGAGAGGCTCGCGGCCAGGAGTGTCAGTCCAAGCGCGGTGGCGACCCCCAAGGTCAGGCCATCGCGGCGCAGTCGCAGCAGTGCACCCAGGAAGAAGAGGGTGAGTGGATTGGCCAATCCTTCGGTGAAAAAGCCGTGCGCGAAGAGATTGAAGCTGGTCCCCAGAGCGGCGAGTGCGGCCACCAGCAGGATCTGCCAGCGGACCCGGTAGGCCGATGCCAGATAGGTGATGGCCAGGATCGAGAGCAGATGCTGCACCCACTGAGTGGTTCGCAGGATCTGCGGTGCCTGGTCGAATACCGATTGGACCAGGGCCATGAAGAACGGGTAGAGGGGCGGATGATGGGGGATCCACTCCAACTGCCAGAGGAGCCAGATGGTGCTGTCCGAGCCGTTCCAGAGCGGTGGGGCCAGCAGCAGCGCTAGGCCGGACAGCAGGCTGGGAATGAGGGCGGCGACACCATAGTCGGGTAGGCGCCGCCAGAGCCGACGTCCGCCGCTCCATCCGGCATGTGCCAGTTTGGCCCGTGCGCTCCAGAGCCATCCGGCGAGTCCGATGACGGCCAGAACCGTGCCGCCATTGGCCAGACGCAGCAAGAGCGCATGCGCGACCCCCGCGCTCAAGCGTGCGTGGTAGCTGCGCCCATTGGCGCGGGGGTCACTCCCATCGCTGGAGGCGAAGATCAAGAGCCGTCCCCAATGGAGATAGCCGTGGCCGATTTGTTGCACGGCATCGAACTCGGCATGGGGGGGGCCGAGCTGAACGCCATCCTCGAATAGCAGGAGGGCTGAGCGGTAGGGGTTGCCAAGATGATCACTGAGGGGTTGCCATGGCCACGGCAAGGTCCGTTTGAGATCGATCTGAAAGGCGTGGCCGGCGACGGGGACGATCGCATCGGGGGCGAGTGTGAGCTCGACGGGGCGCTCGAGTGTGCGCAGGGTGAGGGCGAGGAGGACGAGCAGCAGCCCGGTTGCGAGCAAGGCCAAGGACCATCGCCGCGCGCGGGCGGGACCGCGCACGCTCAGGCTGGCTGGTGTCAGGGACGTTGATCGCTCCATGGTCTCGATACAGTGTTGGACGCACCGTGCCGCACGGGCAGGGTCACTCGCCGGGCTATGATGTTCGGTTCGGTGGCCGGGGGCTCGGGCCCGGAGCACGGGGCCATCAGCCCCAATGCTGCGCGAAAGTCTACAGGAATCCACCGGCCGGTGAACCTCCGCGCGGACACATCCGTTTGCGCTGAACCGGGCGAGCCAGACCGGCGGGTTGCGCGCGAGGTCCGGCGGGGCCTCGGCGGTGATACACTCACGGCCTTCCGCGGTTGGGCGGGCCGGACTCGGGTGGGTGAGCGAACCGAGTCCGACCCGCCCGGCACATTGCCCCGTCACGTCCGGATCCGGCCTCACAGACCCATCGATGAAGCGTCCCGAGCTTGCGATCTTCCTGCCCTCCCTGGTCGGCGGTGGTGCCGAGCGTATGATGCTCAATCTTGCCAGCGGGATGGTCGACCGCGGAGTCGTTCCCGATCTCGTCGTGGCGAGCGAGGAGGGACCCTACCGGGCGCTGGTGCCCGCGCCGTGCCGGCTGGTGAATCTGCGGGCGCGGCGCGTGCTCGCGGCCTTGCCGGGATTGGTGCGGTATCTCAGAAACCGGCGGCCTCATGCCTTATTGGCCGCGATGGATCATGCGAACCTGGTGGCCTTGGCCGCGGGTGCCTGGGCGCGAGTCCCGACCCGGGTGTACGTCAGCGTTCGCAGCAATCTGACTCAAGAGGCGCTGCACTCGCCATTCCTGCGCGGTCGCGCACTGCCCCTGCTCGCTCGTCATGGCTATCCTCGGGCCGCGGCCGTGATCGCGGTCTCCCAGGGTGTCGCGGACGATCTCCAGAGCTTACTGGGGGTGCGGCGGGCACGGATTCAGGTGATCCCGAACCCGGTGGTGACCCCTGAACTCACGCGGTTGGCACGCGAACGCCCGACGCATCCATGGTTCCGGCCGGGCGGGCCGCAGGTCATCCTGGCCGCGGGTCGGCTGGTTCCGCAGAAGGACTATCCGACGCTCTTAGAGGCCTTCGCGACGCTCGACCCTGGCGTGGAGCGGCGCCTGCTGATCCTGGGCGAAGGGCCTGAGCGTCAAATGCTCGAGGGCCTGATCGCACGCTTGGGACTGGTGGGGCGTGTCGCGTTGCCGGGTTTCACCGCGAATCCCTTTGCCTTCATGGCCCATTGCGATCTCTTCGTGCTCTCCTCGGCCTGGGAGGGGTTGCCCGGCGTCTTGATCCAAGCCATGGCCTGTGGGACGCCGGTCGTGAGTACCGACTGCCCGAGTGGTCCGCGTGAGATTCTGGCGGATGGCCGATTGGGTCGACTGGTGCCGGTTGGCGATGTCGGGGCGCTGGGCGCGGCGATCGCGCGGACACTGGAAGAACCGCGTGAGGGGGCGCGCTTGCAGCGCCGCGCGGCCGATTTTGCGGTGGAGTCGGTGACGCGACAGTATCTGGAGGTCTTGGGTCTGAGGTGTCCGTGCACGGTGAGTCCCGGGTGATGAGAATCCTGCATCTCATCACCGGATTGGAACTGGGCGGCGCCGAGATGATGCTCTACAAGCTCCTCGCCACCTTGGATCGAACAGACTTCGACCCGCTGGTCGTCACCTTGATCGAACCAGGTCCGATGCGCGAACCGATTCAGGCGCTGGGCGTGCCGGTGGTGACACTGGGGATGCGCCGGGGTCTGCCCGCGCCCCGGGCGATGGGACGGTTGGTGGCCGTGGCGCGGGATTTTCGTCCCGACTTGATCCAGTCGTGGATGTATCATGCCGACCTGGTCGCGGTGCTGACCCGTCCCCTGATGTGGCCGCGCGCGGGCCGGCTGCCCCGGTTGGTCTGGAACATTCGCCAGAGTAATCTGGATCCGCGCTCGACCCAGCGGACAACCCGCTTGGTGGCGCGATTGAACGCCTTGCTCTCGCATCTTGGCCCGGATCACATTCTCTGTTGCTCCGAGCAGGCCTTGAGGCTGCATCAGCGTCTGGGGTATCGGCGGCGGCGGACGAGCGTGATCCCGAATGGCTTCGATCTGGAACGCTTTCGTCCGGACCCGGCGGCGGGGCTTGCCCTGCGCGATTCCGTGATGGTGGCGCCGGACCGTGCGCTCATTGGAATGGTGGCGCGTTTCGATCCGCAGAAGGATCCGCGAACCTTCCTGCAAGCCGCGGCCCGGGTGCGCGCGGCGCGCCCGGATTGCCGTTTTCTGCTCTGTGGTCCCGGCATGGACAGCGACAATGCGCCCTTGGTCCGTTGGATCGACCAGTATGGACTCGGTGACGCGCTCATCCTGCTGGGTGCGCGCCAGGATACGCCGCGCATCTACGCGGCGCTGGATCTCCTGGTCTCGTCGTCCGCCTACGGCGAGGGCTTTCCGAATGTGATCGGCGAAGCAATGGCCTGCGCCGTGCCTTGCGTGGTGACGGATGTGGGGGACTCGGCCCGGATCGTGGCCGACACGGGGATCACGGTGCCGCCTCGTCAACCCGAGGACCTGGCCGCCGCGCAAATCCGGCTGCTGGATGCCGGAGGGGCCGAGCGGGTCCGGCGGGGCCAGGCCGCGCGCGCTCGGATTGCCGCCTGCTATGACCTGGACGGGATCGCGCGGCGCTATGCGGATCTCTATCTCTCATTGACGTCGGGCCCGCCGCGACCGCGGGCTCATTGACTTCGGGAAGCGTCTGATGTGCGGACTCTGTGGTGTACTCGAGACCAGCGCGGAACGGGCCGCGGTGCTGCGGGAGGCCATCACCCGCATGACGGACACCCTGGTGCATCGCGGCCCGGATGATCAAGGATCCTGGGTCGACGCCGAGGCGGGCTTGGCGCTGGGACATCGCCGTTTATCGATCCTGGATCTCTCGCCCCAGGGACATCAGCCGATGGTGTCGGCATGCGGTCGATTTGTCCTGGTCTTCAATGGCGAGATCTATAACCACGCGGCACTGCGCCGCGACTTGGGCGCGGACCAGGTTTGGCGAGGTCACTCGGATACGGAGGTCTTGCTGGCCTGGATCGCTCGGCATGGCGTGGCGCGGACCCTCCCGCGCCTGAATGGTATGTTCGCGTTCGCCTTGTGGGATCGGCAGCATCGCGCCTTGACGCTGGCACGCGATCGCCTGGGCGAGAAGCCACTCTATTACGGCTGGAACCGGGGACGCTTTCTCTTCGGCTCTGAACTCAAGGCACTCACCGCCCATCCCGAGTGGCATGGCGAACTCGACCGGGACGCGCTCGCGGCTTATCTCAGGTTGAGTTTCGTGCCGGCGCCGCACTCCATTTATCAGGGCATCCGGAAGCTACAACCCGGAACCTTCGCGCACCTGGAGTCGGGGCGAACCGAGCCGCGGATCACCGCTTACTGGAGCGCGCGCGAGGCCGCCGAACAGGGGTGCGCGCATCCCTTCGCAGGGACCGAGGCGCAGGCGCTCGATGCGCTCGAGTCACTGTTGCGCGATGCCATTGGACTGCGGATGCAGGCGGACGTCCCACTCGGCGCCTTCCTCTCGGGAGGTATCGATTCGACCGCGATCGTGGCCTTGATGCAGTCGCAATCGTCCCGGCCGGTGCAGACCTTCTCGATCGGTTTCCATGAGGCGGGTTTCGACGAGGCCCCCTTCGCGCGGCGTCTCGCCGCGCACCTGGGCACGGATCATACCGAACTCTATGTCACCGCCCAGGACGGACTCGACACGGTCGCGCGGCTCCCGCGGCTCTGGGATGAGCCCTTTGCCGATCCGTCGCAGATTCCCACCTACCTGCTCAGCGCGATGGCCCGGCGCGGCGTGACCGTCTGTCTCTCGGGCGATGGGGGCGATGAACTCTTCGGTGGCTACTCACGGTATCTCTGGACGCGCGACACCTGGCGCGGTCTCGGCAAGGTCCCATTGGCCGTGCGCCGGGCCATGGCGCGGGCCGTTTTGCGGGTTGGCACCCCGACCTGGGACCGGTTGCTCAGACCGCTCGGCCGCTTCCTCCCCGGGCCGCTGGCGATCAACAATCCGGGGGATCGCCTGCATAAGGCCGTCGATGTGCTGACCGGCGAGTCGCCCGAGGCGCTCTATCTGCGCATGCTCTCGCATTGGAAGGACCCGGCTGCGATCGTCATCGGCGCGCGCGAACCCGTCACCGTCCTGACCGATCCGGCGTTGCGCGCCCACACCGGGTCGATCACCGAAAGCATGATGTTCATGGACAGTCTGCTCTATCTGCCCGATGACATCCTGGTCAAGGTCGATCGTGCCAGTATGGCGGTGAGTCTGGAGGCTCGCGTCCCCTTGCTCGACCATCGGGTCTTCGAATTCGCTTGGTCATTGCCCTTGCACTGGAAGGTCCGCGGTCGGGTCGGCAAGCTGCCGCTGCGTCAGATCTGCGAACGCTATTGTCCGCCAGCACTCTTCGAGCGTCCCAAGATGGGCTTTGGCATCCCGTTGGAACATTGGTTGCGAGGGCCCCTGCGAGACTGGGCCGAGGCGCTGTTGGCACCGGCCCGACTCCGGGCCGACGGGATCTTGCATCCCGAGCCGATTCGGCTGCTGTGGGAGGAGCATCTCGCCGGGCGTCGTAATTGGTCCTACTACCTCTGGGATGTGCTGATGTTTCAAGCCTGGCTCGATGCCACGCCCCGGTGGTCATCGGTTGGCGCCGGCGGGTGAGGTGATCGATGCGGCAACGGCGGATCCTGTATTTCGTCCTGGCGGACTGGTATTTTTGTACCCATTACTTGCCCCTCGCGCGCGCGGCTCGGGCGGCGGGGTTCGCGGTCACTGTGATCACCTCGGTGGAGGCGCATGGGGATACCATCCGCGCCGCCGGACTCGATCTGATCGACCTGGCGGTCTCGCGTCAGGGAATGAATCCCGTTCGTGAACTCATGAGTCTGGTGCGGGTCATGAAGAGCCTGCGCCGCGTTCGGCCCGACCTCCTGCACAATATTGCGCAAAAACCGGTGCTGTACGGCACCTTTGCCGCGCGTCTCAACGGCGTCGGCGCGGTCGTCAACGGCGTCGCCGGGATGGGCTATCTGTTTGGGTCGGACAAACTGCGCGATCGCGTGGTGCGGGCCCTGCTCGGCGGTGCCTACCGAGCCTTGTTGACCGCGCCGTGGGTGCGCGTGCTGGTGCAGAATCCGGACGATCAGCGTCAACTCGAACGGCTGATCGGCATTCAACCGCTGTTGATCCCGGGTTCGGGCGTGGATGTGTCCGCGTTCACTCCAGTGAACGCGCCGCCCGGCCCAGTGGTCGTGATGTTGGCCTCGCGCATGCTCTGGGACAAGGGCGTGGGGGAACTGGTGGCGGCGGCACGCGTGCTGAAGGAACGCGGCAGCAGCGCGCGTTTCGTCCTGGTCGGGCGGCCCGACCCGGGCAACCCCGCATCGGTGACCGCGACGACACTCGAGGCTTGGCACCGAGAAGGATGCATCGAATGGTGGGGTTATCAGTCCGATATGCCCGCGGTCCTGGCACAGGCCCATATCGCCTGTTTGCCCTCATACTATCGTGAGGGGCTGCCAAAATTCCTGCTCGAGGCCGCCGCCGCTGGCTTGCCCCTGGTCACGACCGATGCCACGGGATGTCGTGAGGCGGTCGAGCCGGGTGGGAACGGCTTCCTGGTTCCCATCCGCGACACCAGGGCCCTGGTGACGGCGCTGGAGCAGCTGATCGCGGATGCCGATCTGCGGCGGCGCTTCGGATTGCGTTCGCGCCTGCTTGCGCTCGAGCGGTTCGATGCGGTGCGCATCCATGATGCAACGCTGCGCGTCTATCAGGATCTATTGGAGAGGCGGGAGCGGGCGAGGGCTTGAGTCCCCCGCGGCCGCGGCCTGACCACGCATCCCGGGCGCGCTTAGCGGGTCTGCGTTGTCTCATGACCGACTCGCTTCATTCTTTGAGGAGTGCTTATGTCAACATCCAAACCGTCGGCGCGATCGATCCCCATCGGCATTTTGATTCTGGGGCTGATTGCCGTTGCCGCCGGATTCTTCTTCATCATTCGGCCCGCGATGGGTCCAACGCTCCTGGTCGAGGAGGCCCCCGACACCGCTCGGGACCTGATCGCGCCGATCGCGAGCGAGGCCGCACAACCCCTCGCACCCTCGGCGCCATCACCCATGATGCCTCGGGCCGCGGTCCCGGATCCCGCAGTCCCAGCGAACGAGACTCCGGATCCTGCGCCGTCAGCGGTGCTCGAGACTCCGCGCGACAGTGCCGCGATGCCCTCCGGTGAGGATCTCCTCGCCCCGAGTGCATCGCCGCCAGTGAGCGAGCCTGAACGCGAACCGGATGTGGCGCCGTCAATGGATGCCTTCTCCAGGCCGGAGTCGCGTGACCGACGAGACGATGACAGCGGCGGGCCCGCAACCGGCTCGCTGGCGAGTCCGCTGCCGCCGGCTTCGGCGGCTGGGGATCAGACCGCGACCACCGAGCAAGTCCCTGAGGCGCTCGAGCAGTCAACGTCAGCGGTGGTCATGGAGATGGATCCCACCGAGGCGGGTACGGATGCCGCCGCGTCCTCCCGGAGGGTTACGGTCGAGCCGGCGCCGCCGGCGGATTCCGAGCCTGAGCCCGAGGTCGATGCGGCGCAGCGGATGGCATTGGTCGAGCGGGTCGAACATCTCGAGATGGCGCTCGCCGCGCTCTATGCGCACCAGAGTGATCTCGAAGCGCAACTCAGCGCGCAACTCGAGCGCATCCATGCGGCCGTGTCCGATCAGGGGATGCCGCTCGCGCCGGCGGTCGCGCCAGTGCGGTTCGACCGCGCTGGACTGGATGCGGCGCTCGACGAATTGGGCGGGGACTGGACTCCCGATGGCTATCGTCTGCTGTTTGAAGAGGCCGAACTCGGATTTGCCGTGGGCGAGAGTGAGCCCGCGGATCCACCCTTGACAACCATTGCGGCGCTGGCGGATTTGCTGATGCGCTACGATCAGCTCTGGGTGCGCATCGAAGGCCACACCGATCCGAAGGGTGGCACGGCACGCAACCTGGCTCTGTCTCAAGACCGCGCCGAGGCGGTGCGTGAACTCCTCATCGAGTCGGGGGTCGAGGCCTCACGGATGACTGCGGTCGGACTCGCCAATGCCCGTCCCATCACGGACAATCGCACCGTTGCCGCGCGTGAGCGCAACCGGCGTGTCGAGATCTATCTGATCGAGCCCGAGACTGAAGATCGTGATTGAGGTTCGGTCGTGAATGGTCGACAATACCCAAGTGGAAGTAGGAGGAGAGGGATCTCGCGGTCGATGTGCTGTTCACTGTGATGCCCAGTCACCTCATGCTGTTCGTACTCAAGTCCCATTCCGCGTGCGGATCGTTTGGCGACGCCCGACTGTCTGCCGCGGCTTCGTCCCGCCGACGACCGTACCACTTGTCCGCTCAGGCTGCATTCGTGTCTCGGCGTCTGCGCGCGCGTGTTCGCGGTTCTCTTCGGTTTTCCAGGGTGTCGTCTGCTCCCGAGCGCGGGACAGTACGGTGGGTGCGTTAGGCGGATCTGCTGCCATCCGTCTCAATAGTTTGTTCGCTTCTAGTTCGAGGATTTGTTCATGTTACTGAAAAAAGCTGCCGATTCGGCCGCGGTCCGTCCACGCCTCAAGAGCGGGATGGGAGCGGTCGCACTCCTAGGATTGGTTTTGGCCATGGTGCCAGGATGGATGGCGACGGCGTTCGCCGAGCCGAGCGAATCAGCGATCGCAAGTCTCCTTGACGAGGCGAGGGCCGCTGGCTGGGTACGCGTGCAAGTGGAACTGCAGGCCTCCGGACTCGGCGCCTTCGCCGGTGACGAGGCAGCCATTGCGGCCTACGCCGAGGATCTCGACCAACAGGCCGCGAATCTGCTGTTCTCGTTGCCCGCGGGATCCTACAGTGTCGTGCAGCGTCTGGCGGGAAGCACGACGCTCACACTCGAGGTGAATGACGCGGGGCTTGAGTATCTCCTGGTCGCGCCGATGGTCGTCGCCGTCGCACAAGCCGGCCCGCCCGCGGTGCAACAGGTCGCCGCTGGGTATTTTCACAGCCTCGCGACCAAAGCGGATGGCACGCTCTATGCTTGGGGTTGGAATGGTTTTGGACAGCTCGGTGATGGCACGACCCGTCCGAGCGCCACGCCCATTGCGATCGAGAACGCGATCGCCGGGGTGAGTGGTGGATGGCAATTCTCCCTGTCACTCGCGAACAACGCCAACCTCTCATCCTGGGGTATCAATAATCGAGGTCAGCTCGGTGATGGCACCACCGAACTCCGCGCGACTCCAGGGCCTGTGATCAGTGGTGCGACGGGATTGTCGGCGGGGCGGACTCATGCGCTCGCGGTGCAGTCGGGTGGGGCGCTGCTGGCATGGGGTCAAAACACCTATGGCCAGCTTGGTGATGGCTCGCGTTTGGATCGAATCAGCCCGGTAACCGTTCTGACAGACGTCTCGGGCGCGGCGGCGGGCGGGTTTCATTCGCTGGCGATCCGCAACGATGGCAGCCTCTGGTCCTGGGGCTTTAATCTCAACGGCCAACTGGGCAACGGCACGGAAACGCTCAGCGAATTGCCGATCCCGATCATGAGCAATGTGATTGGCACGGATGCCGGCTACGCCCACAGCATGGCTGTGACGGCGGATGGCACCCTCTGGGGCTGGGGTTCAAACGGATCCGGCCAGGTGGGCGCAGGGGCTGAAGCCAAACAGCTTACACCGATTGTCATCATGACGGATGTGGCAAGCGTCGCGACCGGGAGCAAACACACCCTTGCGATCAAGACGGATGGAAGTTTGTGGGCGTGGGGTTTGAATGACCGAGGCCAGTTGGGTGATGGCACGACGACGAACCGTTCCACGCCGGTGCAAGTGATGACGGATGTGGTGGCGGTGGCGGGTGGTGAGTCCCACACCCTGGCACGCAAGCGGGATGGCAGTCTGTGGTCTTGGGGTGGCAACGAGGTGGGTCAGTTGGGTGATGGCACCCAGACGGATCGCGCGCTGCCGGGGCCAGTGCTGGAGTTTGGACCGCCGGCCTCGCAGACGTTGAATGCGGCGGTGTTGCCCTATGCGCGGGCGGTGGCGGTGAATCAGCCGGCGACGGCGTTTGCGAGCCTGATTAACAGTGGTTCCGAGACGGCGCGGGGGTGTTCGATCGCCTTGGCGGCGGGGGTTGATGCGGAGTTTTTGTATCAGACGACGAACGCATCGAACGAATTGGTGGGTACGGCGAATACGCCGGTGGACATTGCCGCGGGGGCGACGCAGGGCTTTTTCTTTGCGGTGACGCCGCGTGCGGCCTTTACGGCACGCGATCTGGAGTTGGTATTTGATTGTGCCAACACCGCGCCGGCCCCGACGCAGGCGGGGTTGAACACCTTTTTGCTGACGGTGACGGAGTCGGCGCCGGTGGACATGTTGGCGATTGGGGTGACGCCGAGTGGCGATGGGGTGGTGCGGTTGCCCGGTCGTACTGGGACGGGTGCCTTTGCGGTGGCGGCGGTCAACATTGGTCGCACGGGTCCGGTGCGCGTGACCGTGGATGACGGTGGTCGTCGTTTGCCGCTGGAACTGCAGGTGTGCGAGACCGACGCCACTGGTGGCTTTGTGGAGTGTGGGCCGGCCCTGACGCGTTCGGTGGCGGCGGGTCAGGGGTTGACCTTCACGGTGGTGGTGACGGGCACGGGGCGGTTGGTGCCCTTTGATCCGACGCTCAATCGACTGTTCCTGCGGTTTGCCTCCGGCGGGACAACGGTTGGGGCGACCAGCGTGGCGGTGACCACTCCCTAGCGGGCGGCACCGAGGCTCAGACCCAGCTCCTCCGGCTCTGAACGGAGCCGGAGTGGCTGGGACCATCAGGACTGAGCCGATCCCCTTTCCGATCGTTTCGATTCGGCTTTCACTCCCGTGAAGGCCGAATTCCTGTCTCAGACGATCAATCGGACGTTCCGCAACCGCCCCCGCTCTGGAGGGCTAGCCACTGTCGGCTCGGCGGGATGTGACCCATGCCGCGGGCTGTGTTCTGATCCGACTTGTCCATGGGATCCCAGGTTGGGTTCGGATCAGGACATCGGTGAGCGAGGATGAGCCTGTCCGTGCATCGTTTTTTTGTAATCTAATCAGGTGGGAAGATGCCTTCTCGGGGAACAGGGTTGCGGTGGCCGTGTCGCACGGGCTTCATTTTGGTGCCATGGCTCGTGTTGAGTTGGGCGGTCTTCAATCAGGGTGCGGCCGCGGCCGTCGCGCAAGTCGATCAGCTCGGATCCTCGCAGAGTGCTTGGGTGGTCCAGCCCGACCACTGGAGCGAGGTCCAAGTGGTGCTGGCGCAGCCGGAGCCGGCGCACGAGACGGGTCCAAGCGCCCGGGTGCTGCAGGCTGAGCGGATTGATGATCTCGTCGAGGACGTCCTCTTTGCCTTGCCCAGCGGTTCCTATCGCCATCTGCGACGGGCGGCGGGTGACGTTGAGATGCTGCTCGAGGTCGATCCCGCGGGATTGGATGGACTCTTGATGTCCTCGGCGGTTGCCGCGGTCATCCCGCTCAGTGCAACCATCGATCAGGACATCGCGGCCGGCGAGACCCACAGCCTCGCAATCAAGCCGGATGGGACGCTCTTCGCCTGGGGTTGGAATGCTTATGGCCAACTTGGCGATGGCACTCGGACTCGCCAAGATGCGCCGATTCCGGTGCAGCGGCAGGTGGCGTCCTGCGCCGCGGGGTCCACGCACAGTTTCTCCATCACTCGTGATCGTGAACTCTGGGCTTGGGGGCGGAATCAAAACGGACAACTCGGCGACGGGAGCCGGTCCGATCGTTCGTTCCCGGTGCGGGTGTTGGACGATATCGCGGATGTGGCCGCGGGACGCTATCACTCGCTCGCGCTCGACCGTGATGGCACCCTCTGGGCTTGGGGATACAATCAATATGGCCAACTTGGCGATGGCACTAGGATCGACCAACTGGTGCCGGTCGAGATGCTGACCAACGTCAAGGCGGTGGCCTCGGGTTGGATGCATTCGCTGGCCATCGAAGCGGATGGATCCCTGCTGGGTTGGGGATTCAATGGATATGGTCAGCTGGGTGATGGCACGACGACGACGCGCCTGACGCCGATCCTGATCATGCGCGATGTCAGGGCCGTTGCGGCGGGTCGTGGCACCACCTTCGCGCTCAAGACAGACGGCACGCTTTGGGCCTGGGGTCGCAACGATTTCGGCCAACTCGGTGATGGCACGACGATGAGTCGTCTGAGCCCAACCCGTATCATGGAGGGGGTCGTTGCCGTGAGAGCGGGATTGTTCCACACCCTTGCGATCAAGACGGATGGAAGCTTGTGGGCGTGGGGTTTGAATGACAATGGTCAGTTGGGTGATGGCACGACGAGGAGCCGTTCCACGCCGGTGCAGGTGATGACGGATGTGGTTGCGGTGGCGGGTGGTGAGACCCACACCCTGGCACGCAAGCGGGATGGCAGTCTGTGGTCTTGGGGTGGCAACGAGGTGGGTCAGTTGGGTGATGGCACCCAGACGGATCGCGCGCTGCCGGGGCCAGTGCTGGAGTTTGGACCGCCGGCCTCGCAGACGTTGAATGCGGCGGTGTTGCCCTATGCGCGGGCGGTGGCGGTGAATCAGCCGGCGACGGCGTTTGCGAGCCTGATTAACAGTGGTTCCGAGACGGCGCGGGGGTGTTCGATCGCCTTGGCGGCGGGGGTTGATGCGGAGTTTTTGTATCAGACGACGAACGCATCGAACGAATTGGTGGGTACGGCGAACACGCCGGTGGACATTGCCGCGGGGGCGACGCAGGGCTTTTTCTTTGCGGTGACGCCGCGTGCGGCCTTTACGGCACGCGATCTGGAGTTGGTATTTGATTGTGCCAACACCGCGCCGGCCCCGACGCAGGCGGGGTTGAACACCTTTTTGCTGACGGTGACGGAGTCGGCGCCGGTGGACATGTTGGCGATTGGGGTGACGCCGAGTGGCGATGGGGTGGTGCGGTTGCCCGGTCGTACTGGGACGGGTGCCTTTGCGGTGGCGGCGGTCAACATTGGTCGCACGGGTCCGGTGCGCGTGACCGTGGATGACGGTGGTCGTCGTTTGCCGCTGGAACTGCAGGTGTGCGAGACCGACGCCACTGGTGGCTTTGTGGAGTGTGGGCCGGCCCTGACGCGTTCGGTGGCGGCGGGTCAGGGGTTGACCTTCACGGTGGTGGTGACGGGCACGGGGCGGTTGGTGCCCTTTGATCCGACGCTCAATCGACTGTTCCTGCGGTTTGCCTCCGGCGGGACAACGGTTGGGGCGACCAGCGTGGCGGTGACCACTCCCTAAACCGGTGATCTGACACTCAGGCGCAACTGCTTCGGTTGCCCTGCCGTTTGTGATGTGGGACGTCCCATCGGCTCATCGGCCAATTTTATTTCCATGTTTTTTGATGAGGCCTCTGTCATGAAGATCGACTGGAACCCGGCCGCGTCCGTCCACTTCACCTGTCCGGTGTGTGGTGCGGAGGGAGAGAAAGGATTCATCGCGGCGGTCCCCTCCGCCTTCGAAGAACAAGGCTTACTGCGACTCTACGCCTGCGGGTCGTGTGGATGCATGCGCTTTCCCGATTTGGTCGCGGCGTCCTACGAACAGGGTGCCGGCATGGGGGACTCAGATCCGGCCGTGGTCGAGAGCGCAACCAAATTCTACGTCGAGCAGGGGGGCGCGCCCGATACCATCGTTGAGCCCTTATTCTGGTTCGATCACGGCGAGGTCAAACGCTACGCTGAGGTGGGATGCGGCTTTGGCTTTGGGATCGATTTCGCGCGCGAGGCTCTGGGCTGGACGGTCCGTGGCTTCGATCCGTCGCCACTGGCCGCGGCCGGGAGTCAGCTGCTCGCGCTTCCGATCACCCCGGATTATCTCGGTCCGGCGACCTGGGCGGGGGAAGCGCCATTCGATCTGTTGCTGGCATCCGAGGTGATCGAGCACGTCGCCGATCCGCACCGCTTCCTCGCGGACATCATCCCGGCCCTGGCGCCAGATGGGTGGTTGGTGCTGAGTACACCGAACGCGGCTGGCGTGCATCCAGACAGTTCCACCGCCGCCTTGTTGCAGGCCCTGAGTCCAGGCTATCACTTGGTTCTCTTCACCGAGACCGGTCTGCGGGGGTTACTCGAGGCGCATGGCTTTCGACATCTGACGATGCGGGTTTCGGAGACCACCCTGACGGTGCTTGCTTGTCGCGAGGCACGGCAGGGTGATCCAGCGAGAACGCTCGACCGGCGGCTCTATCGCGCCTACTTGGAACGACGCCTGCATTCACTCCCAGCGGATTCATCCCTCGCGCACGGCTATGCCAGTCGTTTGATCAAGGAGGATGTCAATGCGGGTGATCTTGACGCAGCCGCGCAGACCCTGCGGACGTTGACCGAGACCTATCGTCGCTGTTACGGAATCGATCTCGATGATCCCGCCGGCATTGCGATCGAACCGCCGAGTGCTGGATCCTTCACTCGGTTTATTGCGGCCTATCCCACGAATCTCTGTGGACTGGCCTATCGGAGCGGCTTCCTGGCCTTGCATCAACGGCAGGATTTGCACGCAGCGCGCGCCGCGTTCGAGTTGGCCATTCGAGCCGGCGAGGCCTTGCGCATGGCCTTGCAATCGATCGGATCCGACGATGGGGAGACCGAGCATCTGGTCGACCTGAGTCGCCAACGCGTGCTCGAGATCAGCTTGCGGCTCGAGCCCGAGCAAGCGGCGGCCCACCTCGATGCCGCGCGACGTGCCGAGGGGATCACGGAACAGACCTCCGCAATGATGCAGCGCGGTTTCGAGCAACGGGTTGAGCAGTGTTTCGTCGATCTGGTGCTCAGCGGCGCTTACCCGGCCGCGAGTGCGCTGGAGGCCGCGCGCCCGTGTCCGGACGCGGACTTGCTCGAGCAGGCACGAACCGAGCGAGAGCGCATCCGTTCCGCGCTTGCCCGCGGCCTGCTCACGCTCAATCATGCGGGCGACGCCACGTCCGCCCTGCCGTGGTTCCGCCTCGCCCATGATGCCGCGATGGGACAGGATGCGACGGACCCGGCTGCGTACGCGGACCTCGCCCCAACCATCGAGATGGGCTATGTGCTCGCGCTCACCACCGTGGAGCCCCTGGAGGCGGTGCGGATCTGTCAGGGGCGTTTGGCCTCATCGCAGTCGCCGTCCGCGCCGGCCCTTGGTCTGTGTCGTGAGGTCTTCCAACGGCTCGTGCACGGTGGTTCCTATAAGGCCGCCGCGCGACTCGAGCCCGCCCTCAAGCGGGCCTTGATCGATGAGCCGGAACTCGGTACGCCCGATCTGCATCTGGCGCTCGGCCTCTTCCTCTTGAACTATGAGGCTGATCCGCAAC
Source organism: Thiocapsa imhoffii (assembly GCF_016583985.1). GTDB lineage: Bacteria > Pseudomonadota > Gammaproteobacteria > Chromatiales > Chromatiaceae > Thiocapsa > Thiocapsa imhoffii. The sequence goes on from NZ_NRSD01000008.1 coordinate 98,817, forward strand.
GGGCGCTGCATGACCTCGAGCGCGCCGCGGCCATGGCGGCGCCACGGACGCCCGCGGCGGAACTCGCGGTCTTCCATATCGGAGTTGCTAACAGCCAACTGGGTCTCGAAAGCGAGATGTTAGAGGGCCCCGGGGCAGAAGCGAATCCTCGGGCGGGTGGCTTGGAGTCTTAGGCATGTCTGGGATGATGTTGAGAGTGGTCCGCTGGTTTGGGTGGAACATCAATCGGCTGGCGTTGTTCCTCTATTTCAAGTTCTGTTGGGTGCGGTCACGCTTGATCGGACCAACGAGCTGGGTCAAGTCGCGGTGGGAGGGCGATCGCGATCTGGCCGCGGCGACGCGCGTGGCTCTCTTCGTTCACTATGACCCGAAAGGCATCGTGCACGAATTCGTTCTCTACTACCTCGAACGGCTCAACGCACTGGGCTTCACGCCGATCTTTGTCACCAATGGTCCACGGCCCACGGCCGCGGCGCTCGATCTGTTGCGCCCACTGTGCGGGCGCATCCTCTGGCGGCGGAATCGCGGCTATGATTTCGGCGCCTATAAGGATGCCCTGCTGGAGGTGCCTGATCTCGATGCGCTGGAGATGCTGATCATCGCCAATGACAGCGTCTATGGACCCTTGCAGCCGCTCGAGGAGATCATCGCGCGCGCCGATCCCGAGCAGGCGGATGTGTGGGGGATCACCGACAGCTACGAGCATCATTACCATTTGCAGACCTATTTCCTGCTGGTCCATCGTCGCGCCCTGGCGTCCAGTGGTTTTCGCGCCTTTTGGAAGCGTCTCGTCTACACTCAATCGAAAACCGTGGTGATCCACAAGTATGAGATAGGTTTCTCCAAGCACCTGCTGGCGGCACGCCTGCGCCTCGCGGCGATTCATCCCTATCGTGAACTGGCCTTCGAGATCGCCGATGACCTGCGGCGGCGAACACAGCGCGACCCCAAATGGTGGAGGCATGTCGGTCATGCCGACCATCTCAAATGGCTCTATGGCATCATCACCAGCGGATGCCCGCTCAACCCCAGTCACTTCTTCTGGGAGCCCTTGACCGTGAAACATCGCTGCCCCTTTCTCAAGCGCGAGTTGCTGACCCGTAATCCCTGTCAGGTCCCGATGGTGTTTTTCTGGGAAGAGGCCATTGCACAGGTCAGTGACTACGACACGGGCATGATCACTCGACATCTGCAATATCTGCTGCGCAATCGCAGCATCTGATCGAATCGCGGTGGCTGATTTCTGACCGGGATAGGGCTCACCCGCTCCAGAGTGGCCCCTCTTCCATCGCGGCGATCTGCTCGCGCAATTGCAGGATCTGGTTCTCCCAAAATCCTTGGGTTCCGAACCAGGGGAAGGCGAGTGGGAAGGCTGGGTCTTGCCAGCGTCGGGCGAGCCAGCCTGCATAATGGATGATGCGCAGTGTGCGCAGACCTTCGAGGAGGTGTAGTTCGCGATAGTCGAACTCGCGAAAGTCTTCATAACCAGCGAGGATGTCGGCCAACTGTGCACTCATCTCATGGCGGTCACCGGATAAGAGCATCCAGAGGTCTTGCATGGCCGGCCCCATCCGGGCATCGTCGAAATCGACGAAGTGTGGTCCGGCGTCGGTCCAGAGCAGATTGCCTCGATGGCAGTCGCCATGCAGTCGGATTTGGGTTGGGTGTCCCGCCCGGGCGAAACAGGCCCGAACGCCGTCGAGGGCCTGTGCGAGCACACTGCGATAGGCCGGCAGGAGATCGTGAGGAATCCAGCCCTGATCCAGCAGATAGGCGCTCGGTTCTACGCCAAAGGACTGGAGATCCAGGGTTGGGCGGTGGTGGAAGGGCGCGCTGGCACCGATGGCGTGGATCCGTCCGAGCAGGCGTCCGAGCCATTGCAGCACCTCCGAGTCCTCCAGCTCCGGGGTGCGTCCACCGCGCCGCGGACTGAGCGAGAAGCGATATCCATCCACGTGATGCAGCGTTCGGCCGGCGATGCGCAGAGGGGCGACGGCGGGTATGTCCCGTTCGCTCAGCAACGCCGTGAACGTCTGTTCCTCAAGGATCGCCTCGTCGCTCCAGCGCTCGGGTCGGTAGAACTTAGCGATCAAGGGCGCGGCGTCCTCGAGACCGATTTGATAGACGCGATTCTCGTAGCTGTTGAGCGCGAGCAGGCGGCCGTCGGTTACCAGACCCAGTCGCTCGACCGCGCTGAGGACGCGGTCTGGAGTGAGATCGGCATAAGGGGTTGGATTCAAATCACTCATCTCATCTTAAGGATTCTGCTGATGTTTCATCGCGTGACTGGATGGTCGCTGTGGATTGGAGCGCTGTGGCTGGCCACAGCCTCCGCCGCGTCCACGCCCGTGCGTTTCTTTGCCCTCGGCGATGTGCCCTACTTCCGGGCCGAGACACCGCAGATGATCGACCTGCTCGATCAAGCGGTCGCGGAGGGTGCGCCCTTCCTCATCCATGTTGGCGACATCAAGGCCGGCAGCACACCGTGCACGGACGAGAATTTACACGAGATTGCCGCGATCTTTCGCCGCCAACCGGTCCCGGTGGTCTACACGCCGGGGGATAACGAATGGACGGATTGCCATCGCGCGGCGGCCGGGGCGCATGATCCGCTGGCGCGTCTGCAGCGTGTGCGTGAGATCTTCTTCGCCGATCCGAGTGTCTTGCGACGCGCACAACTCGACCTGGTTGAAGAGGTTTCGCACGACGCACCTGGGTTTCCCGAACAGTTCGCCTTCATGCACGAGGATGTGCTGTTCGTTGCCCTCCATGTTGTCGGGAGCAACAACGGCTATCGCGCGGAGGATCCGGCCGCGGTGGCCGAGTTCGAGACCCGTGATCGCGCCAACGTTCGATTTCTGGCCGCGATGGGGGAGGTCGCGCGCACGCGCGCGGCCCGCGCCATGGTCTTGATCTTTCACGCCAACCCACAATTCGAGCGGACACCGCCGAGCCGCGGGTTTGTGAGGATGCATGAGGCGTTCATCGATTTGATGAACGCCTATCCGGGGCCGGTGCTGGCGTTGCACGGCGACACCCACCGCTTTCGTCACGATCATCCGCTGCGCGATCCCGCCAGCGGTGAGCCCTTCCGCCGTTTCGTGCGCGCAGAAGTTCCAGGCTCCCCGCTGGTCGGCGGCCTGTGGATTCGCATCGACCCGGAGCACAGCGAGGTCTTTGAGGTGCGGGTGGAGTACCCGATCTCCCGAGATCGTTTCATGCCCTGACGAGGATTGTTCGCCCGATAACTGGTGGAGCCTATGAATCCATGGCGCGCCACGACATCCGCCATCACCCGCGTCACAGCTCGATCACCGAGCCAGGCGCCGAGTATAGCTCCGGTTGCGGCAAGGGTGTGGGTGCAATCGCAACGGCGCGCCCGCCCGGGCGTGGCTGGCGGATTTGTTCCCAATCCCAACTTATCGCATCATGCGCGACCGCTGAACGCAGTGATGGTTAAGGATCGGTTATGACACAGACGACGGCCTATACCCCGGAGGGGCTTGAGCGCCTTCCGTTGAAGGACTTCACCGAAAAGGCGTATCTGGATTATTCCATGTACGTCATTCTCGACCGGGCCCTGCCCTACATCGGGGATGGTCTCAAGCCGGTTCAACGACGGATCCTCTATGCCATGTCCGAGCTGGGGCTGTCGGCGGCGGCCAAGTTCAAGAAATCGGCCCGCACGGTTGGCGACGTGCTGGGTAAATTCCACCCGCATGGAGACTCGGCTTGCTACGAGGCGATGGTGTTGATGGCACAGCCGTTCAGCTATCGCTATCCCCTCGTCGATGGCCAGGGCAACTGGGGGTCACCGGATGATCCGAAATCATTCGCGGCGATGCGCTACACCGAGTCGCGGTTGACTCCCTATGCGGGCATCCTGCTCGACGAGGTCGGTGAAGGAACGGTGGACTGGCAACCGAATTTCGACGGGACGCTCGACGAACCGAAGATGTTGCCGGCCCGGTTGCCGAATCTATTACTCAATGGGGCGACCGGCATTGCGGTCGGGATGGCAACGGATATCCCGGCACACAATCTGGGCGAGGTCGCGCGGGCCTGCCGGCATCTCTTGGAGCATCCGGAGGCCACCTTGGAGGACCTGATGCAGTTCGTCCCAGGGCCGGATTTTCCGACCGCGGGTGAGATCGTCACATCGCGGGATGAACTCGTGAAGATCTATCGCACGGGCGGGGGGAGCCTGAAACAACGGGCGTGTTATCGCCTGGAGCAGGGCGAGATCGTCATCCATGCCTTGCCCTATCAGGTTTCGGGCAGCCGGGTCCTGGAACAGATCGCGCAACAATTCAACGCCAAGAAGTTGCCGATGATCGAGGACTTTCGCGATGAGTCCGATCATGAGTTCCCGACCCGTTTGGTGATCGTACCCCGCTCCAATCGGGTCGATATCGATCGTCTCATGTTGCACCTGTTTGCCACGACAGACCTCGAGCGCAGTTATCGCGTGAACATGAATGTGATCGCGCTCGATGGTCGGCCGCGGGTGATGGGGCTGCGTGACATCCTCTCGGAGTGGTTGCACTATCGCACGGCCACGGTACGTCGACGATTGCAGCATCGGCTCGCGCAGGTGCTTGATCGCTTGCATCGACTCGATGGCTTGTTGATTGCGTTCCTCAATCTCGACGAGGTGATCCGCATCGTACGCACCGAGGACGAGCCGAAGTCGGTGTTGATGGCACGCTTCGCCTTATCCGATCTCCAAGCCGACTATGTCCTCAATACACGGCTGCGCCAACTGGCGCGTCTCGAGGAGATCAAGATCCGCGCCGAGCAGGCCGAACTCGCGGCCGAGCGCGATCAGCTCGAGCACACGCTCGGTGATCCGCAAACGCTGCGGTGCTTAATCAGCGACGAACTGGCCGTCGATGCCGAGCGTTACGGGGATCCGCGCCGTTCTCCGCTGGTCCGCCGCGCCGGCGCGGCGGCGATCGACGAGAGCGATCTGACACCCACGGAGCCGGTGACCGTGGTGCTCTCGGAGAAAGGCTGGGTGCGCGCGGCCAAGGGTCACGAACTCGATCCGAGTGGCCTCAGTTATCGTTCGGGCGATCGTTTTCTGATGGCAACGCGGGTGCGGAGCAATCAGACGATCGTCTTCCTCGATTCGAGTGGTCGGAGCTATTCACTTCCCGCCCACACGCTTCCCTCCGCGCGCGGTCAGGGTGAACCGCTCACGGGGCGAGTCGATCCTCCCGCCGGGACGCGCTTCGTTGCCGTCCTCGGCGAGGATCCTGAACGGCGCATCCTGCTGGCCTCGGATGCGGGCTATGGCTTCATCACCCGCATGGCGGATTTGCAGGCCAAAGGCAAGGCCGGGAAGGCCGTCCTCACCCTGCCGCCTGGCGCGCAGGTCATGGCGCCGGTGCTGCTCCCAAACGCGGAGACCCTGGCGCGTGCGCGACTCGCCGCGGTGACTTCCAGCGGACACCTCCTCCTGTTTCCGGTCACGGCACTCCCCGAGATGCCGCGTGGCAAGGGGAACAGGATCATTGGGATCCCAACGGCGCGCGCCGCCGCCCGCGAGGAATGGTTGGTCGCCCTGGCGATTCTTCCCGAGGGCGTGCCGCTCGTGCTCGACGCAGGTCAACGTCACCTGACGTTGCGCGCGTCTGATCTGGACGGCTATCAGGGGGAGCGTGGACGCCGTGGACGTCTCCTGCCGCGCGGGTTTCAGCGCGTCGATGGGGTGCGTCTCGGGTGATCGAAGCCCGATTTGTGTTCGAGGAGAGCCTCAGCTCATGTAGCTCAGTGCCTCATCACCTGGATGGGGCAACCCGGCGATCCGCCACGCTTGGCGGCAGGAGCCGAACAGATGCTGTACGGCATCGCGTTGCATGCCATGGGTTCGGCAGATCTGGGAGACCGGCGGAATCGCACCATAGGTCATGTGATGTTCGCGCAGATAGTAGATGATCGACCAATGACGGGGCTCAAGGGGACCCATGCCATCGCGTTCCGCCATCACCCGGGCCATGCCGGCATTCCATTGTGACGGGTCGATCAGGAAACCCTGATCATCGACGGGCAGTGGGCGGTGAAACCCTGGTGGGCGGGTGACGGCTCGGATCTGGGGCATGGCGGTTCTCCTCTGGCGTGGGTGGAGCGGGTGCGTCATCGGCGCGCGTGGTCTCGTCGTGCGGCTCGTCTCTAAATTCTGCTGATATCGGTATAAAATCGAGCATCATCCCTGACAACTATAGTCGGGATTGAGCGTTCGTCAATGTCTGACGTGGGAGGTCGTCGCCATGCCGGAACTCACGATGGGGCTCGCCTGGTTCAACCTCTTGCCGGTGTTCTTCACGGCCGTGGCCCTGTGGTTCCTGATTCGTTTGGTCGCCGCGTTGGATCCTCGTCAGCGCGATCTCGCCTGGAGTGGGGCCATCCTGATCCTGTGCGGTGGTCTCGCGAAGGCGAGCTGGAAGCTGCTGTGGGTCCTCACCGGACAGGATGTGATCTGGCTGTCGCAGGCGCTCTTTCCGCTAATCGCTCCTGGCTTCACCTTGCTGGCCGCCGCGCTGTGGCCGCGCGCTGACCAACCGCGGCGGCGAGGACTGGCGACGCGGCGCGCGCTGGTGACACTGTTGCTCCTGGCGGTTGCCGCGATGGCCTTGATCAGAACCTTCGGGTTGGGGATGGAACGTGGTTGGTTCGTCCCGCTGCTGGTGCTCGCGAGTGGCGCCAACCTGGTGCTGAGCCTGCTGCTGATGCGCTTGGCCTGGAGCCAGCGACGCGTGGGGTTGACCACGCTGCTCGGCGTGCAACTGCTCCTGGTGTTCGCGCTTCCGCCGATTGCCTTGGCGGGTGCTCATTCCCTATCGATGCATTGGCTCGAGCAGATCCTGACCACGCTGGGGATGGCGGTGTTTGCGTTCGTGGTCTACCGGCTCGACGCCCTCGCGCGGGCCGGCCGGCCGATCACGCCCTTATAGGCTCAGCCGATGGTGGTGCAGTGGGTAGCCGCGGTCGCGGTAGTAGCGATAACGCGCGCGCCCGGCTTCTTGTTGTGTGGCGTCTCGATCGATGGGTTCGCACAGACGAGCAAACCGGCTGAAGAAGGTCGGCACCTCGGGGGCGAGATTGATCAGCACCTCGTCCTCGTCGAGGGGGGTGCCATCGCCGCTGATCAGAACGGGCGTCAGGGCGTGATCGGTTTGTCCTATCCGGCCGTGCGGGATGAAGCTGTCCTCGCGAAAGGTCCAGAGTAAGCGGTCGAGGTGCTCGGCTTGAGTGCTGTCCGGGCAATGGATAAGGATGCGCGAGCCCGTCGCGCGGATGCGTTCGACGAGGCGGCAGGTCAGCACGAAGCGGTCGCCGGTGCCGTGGGGTTCGAGGCTGTAGAAGTCGATGCGTGTCATCGGGTTCCAGGCTTTGTGATATGGTTTCGACCAGCGCTGACGCATCCTGTCGCCTTCATCAAGACGCGAGTTTGATGAGGCCCAAGCGTCTTCAGCGTCACGCCCACGGCGCTCGCTCCCTCGCCGCCGCCGAGGGATGCCTGAGCCCTTGTTCGGACCGCCACGGCGAGGATGATGTCACACACCACCCCCAGCGAATGTCTCGAATGCGGACTCCTGCAGCGGATCCCCCCGTTGCCACCGGGCGGCAAGGCGCTCTGCGTGCGCTGTGACGGGGTCCTGCATCGGGACCGTCCGGACAGTCTCAATCGCACCCTGGCCCTGACGATCGCGGGGATCGTGCTCTTCATCATTGCTAACACCTATCCATTCCTCGCGCTCGAGTTGCAGGGCCAGTCGACACACACCAACCTGATCAGTGGCGCGCTCGATCTCTATCAGGCCGGCGATTGGCCGATTGCGATGGTGGTGTTCTTCACCAGTATCCTCGCTCCGGGGCTGCAGTTGACACTCCTGTCCTTGGTGCTGGTGCCGCTGAGTCTGAAGCGGATGCCGACATGGTTGCCGCGCCTGTTTCGCTGGATGCGGACCCTGGTCCCCTGGGGCATGATGGACGTCTTCATGGTCGGCATCCTGGTCGCCACGGTCAAGCTCGCGAGCATGGCCTCGGTGGTGCCGGGGACGGCGCTGTTCGCCTTGGTGATCCTGATCTTCGTGTTGGCCGCCGCGCAGGCGTCGCTGGATCCCGAGGAGGTGTGGTCCCGGGTGCCGCCGAGCATGCACGGCGTGCGCCCTCTGCAACCGGGAGAGGCGCATCTGACCTGTGATGTTTGTGACCTCGTAGTGCGCCCGAGCGATGCCGTATCGGATGGTCGGCGACTGCGCTGTCCGCGCTGTGCCGATGTCTTGCATCGACGTAAGCCAGAGAGCCTGCAGCGGACCTGGGCCTTCTTGATCGCCGCCGTGATTTGCTATGTCCCGGCGAATCTCCTGCCGATCATGACGGTCACGTCGCTGGGGCAGAGTCAATCGGATACCATCTTCAGTGGCGTGACCTACATGGTGAATGCGGGGATGTGGCCACTGGCGCTCGTGATCTTCACGGCCAGCATCTTTGTTCCCATCCTGAAACTCTGTATTCTCGCGTTCCTGTTGGGATCGGTGCACCGGCGCTCGGCGTGGCGGCCGCGCGAGCGGACGCGGTTGTACCGAATCGTCGAGGCCATCGGACGCTGGTCGATGGTCGATGTCTATGTCGTTGCCATCCTGGTGGCACTGGTGCGATTGGGAAATCTGGCGAGCGTCCAGGCTGAACCCGGTGCGATCTTCTTTTGTGCGGTGGTGGTACTCACCATGCTTGCTGCCATGTCGTTTGATCCCAGATTGATCTGGGACGCAATGGAGCAGAACCATGTCGGAAATCGACGGCGAGCGGATTCAGTCGTCATCCGCGGCGCTCCCTGAGGAACTGCCGCAGGCCGTTGTCGGCCGTCGCAGTGGCTTCTCGCTGGTCTGGCTGATTCCGCTGATTGCCTTGGCGATCGGCGTCTGGTTAGCGGCAAAGACGATCGCCGAGCGGGGGCCGGTGGTCAAGATCGAGCTGCGCAACGCCTCTGGTCTGCAGGCCGGCAAGACGAAGGTGAAATTCAAGGACGTGGAGATCGGTCAGGTGACCAGCATCGACGTCAGTCTGGATCTGCAGACGGTCATCGTGACCGCGGAGTTAAAACACGGCTCCGAGGAATATCTGACCGAAGGAACCGAATTCTGGGTCGAGCGGCCGCGGGTGACCGCAAGCGGCGTCTCGGGGCTCGAGACCCTGCTGTCCGGAGCCTACATCGCGATTGACCCGATACGCAAAGGGCCTGAGAAGCGGTCATTCGTCGCACTCGATGAGCCTCCTCTCTTCACCACCTCTGAACCGGGTTCCCGATATCTCCTGCGCTCACCCACCTTAGGTTCGTTGAATCGGGGATCACCCGTCTATTATCGCCAAATCCAGGTGGGTCAAGTGGCGGGATACACCTTGGACCCGGATGGCCAGGGCGTCAGTGTCGATCTCTTCGTCTTTGCTCCGCACGATCGCCTGGTCTCGACGAGCACGCGGTTCTGGAATGCCAGTGGATTCGATGTCTCGCTCAGCGCGGATGGGATCAAGATGGATACCCAGTCGCTGATCTCGGTTCTGATCGGCGGCGTTGCCTTCGACAATCTCGAGACCCTGGAAGCGACCCATGAGAAACCGGGGCCGGAGCATGTGTTTCCGCTCTATCGCAATCGTGAGGAGGCCCATGAAAAGATCTATCTCAACAAGGAACATTATTTGCTGTTCTTCGATGGGTCGGTGCGGGGACTGACGATCGGCGCACCCGTGATGCTGCGTGGAATCACCGTCGGCCAGGTGCTCGACATTCAGCTCCAGCTCGATCTTGATGCGCTCAAATTCCAGATCCCGGTCCTGATCGAGGTCGAACCGGAGCGGATCAATCTCAGAGGCGATCGTGAACTTCTCAACGAACGTGGGATCGTCGAGCAATTGGTCGCGAAAGGGTTACGCGGTCAGTTGAAAACCGGGAGCCTGCTGACCGGGCAGCTCTATGTCGAACTTGATATTCATGACAGCGAACCGCCGGATCGACTCACGCAGGTCGCCGGTCATCTGGTGCTGCCCACCATGCCGGGCTCGTTGGAGGCCATCACCGGGAAGGTGACGACCGTGCTCGATCGTCTTGAAGCCTTCCCGATCGAGCAGATCGGGAAGGAGCTGACCACGACCCTCTCCGGGGTGAGTGAGATCGTCAACTCGCAGTCACTGCGCCAGAGTGTCGAGGAGCTGGATCGGACCCTCGTCGAGGTCCATGCCCTGGTCGCGCGGCTCAATACCGACATCGCCCCAGAACTCGCCATGTCGCTCCAGCAGACTTCCGAAACCCTGCAAGGACTGCGGCGGATGATCGAGGAGGGTTCGCCGATCTCGGTCGAATTGCGCCGTGCCCTGAGTGAGGTCACCGGTGCCGCGCGGTCACTGCGGGTCCTGAGTGACTATTTGGAACGCCATCCAGAGGCCCTGCTCCGGGGCAAGGGGGGAGGTCGATGAAATCCGCTGTTCGTATTCGTAGTGCCCGGTTCGCGATTGCGGCCGTCGGCGTGCTGACTCTGTTGATCGGGTGTGCAACGTCACCGCCTTCGAGTTTCTACACACTCACGGCGATGTCCGCGATGGGTGATACGGGAGGTCCTCCGAGTCCATCGTTCAGCGTGGGACTCGGACCCGTCAGTTTTCCTCAGTTTCTTGATCGGCCGCAGATTGTCCGCCGGGATGCGGGAAATCGTCTGGAGATCGATGAATTCCACCGTTGGGGTGGGACCATCCAAGATGATTTTCTGCGGGTCTGGATCGAGAACATGAGCGAGCTGTTGGGGACGACGCGTGTCTTCGCCTTCCCGAACGACGTTCGTTATCCACTGGACTTTCGCGTCCTCGTCGATGTCCTTGCGTTCGAGGGCACAGGCGATGATCACGCGTTGTTGCGGGTGCGCTGGATCGTGCTGGCCCACCAAACGGAGGAGATTCTCCTCGTTGAAGACACCGGATATCGGCGGCAGTTGGCCGAGCCTCGGGACGAAGGGGCGTTGATCGCCGCCATGAGCGCGGTGTTGGCCGATTTCAGCCGTGATGTCGCCGCGACCTTAACGCGACTTCCCATTCCACCGGAGCCGTCGCGGGAACCCTCCTCAGAGTTACGGCCATCGCTGTTGCCGAGACTCTAGAGACTCGGGCTCTTGGGCGCTTGAATCATCCGCACGACCTAGGATGGATCAACTTCCGGAGCGGATCAATTTGAAGAGCGCGGCGCGTGTCCGGTTGGGATGCCGTGGCACGCGCTCATGTGGCCTAATCCCGGACCCTTAAACGCAGCCGGTTGGCTTGGGCAGACCGCCCCACTTACAGATCAGTTTCATCGGTCCTTTCTTGAAGATGTCGTACAGCTCCTTGGTCGAGACCTTTTGCTTCTTGGCGAAAATCCGGATCGGTGGCACCACCCCGTCCTCGTCATACATGGCCCGAGCGTCGCGCAAGAACCCCATCACCTGGTCAGTCATTTCGAAATCGTCGGATTTCGCCAATTCGATCGCGACTTCCTCGCTCCAATCGTCCCGGTTGAGCAGAAATCCTTCGTTATCGAGTTCGAGTCCGAGTACGGCTGACATGGGGCAAGGCTCCTGGTCTGATGTGTCAAGTTGTCCTTTAGATGGCGACAACTCGTCATGAAACAAGTTGGATCACGGGTGGTTAGCGAGCGCGAGCGGCTTGGATGGCCTCAAGCACACCATCCCAAAAGCGGATGCGCGCGCACAGCGCCTCTTCGGCGGCCGTCTCGGCCTCTTCCAGCCGAACCGGGTCATCACCGCAGAGTTCGTCGAGTAGTCGCAGGGACAAGGGCCCATGAAAGTCCTCGTCGAGATGGATGTGACGATTGAGATAGTAATGGAAGATCGGTGCTTCAGTGGGGCTGACCCCGCTCTGTTCGAGGAACTGCCGGAACATCATGGGAATCAATTTCTCGCGTCCGAGCGCGAGCGCGGCCGCCACCAGATGGGGCTTCTGCTCGCGGATGAAGCAGAAGGTCGTCTCGGTGAAATAGCGCGCGGGGAGCGGAACCATCGACGAATAGAGGGCCTGATCGATCCCCTGTTCGGCAACCAACGCTAAGAACCGCTTGGGCATGTCCCCGTCGGCTCCGATCTCGTTCATGGCACGGCAGTAGAGTTCGAAATGACTGCCGTACTCGATGGTCCCATCAGCGCCGGGTGCGGTGTCGGATTCTTCCTCGCACACCAATTGGTTGATGAAGTATCGAACGCTGGCATCGCCCTCGGGCATCCAGGGGACGCACACCGGTGCAATCCGCGCTTGCAGCGTCTTGATCAGCGACATGAAATCCCAAACCGAGAACACGTGGTGGCTCATGAAGATCCGAAGATCCTCGATGCGCTCAATGGCGCCGTAGATCGGATGGTCGTTGAGCTGTTCCTGCAGCGGTCGAATGTGGTCCAGGTTCAGTGATGCCATGGGTCGCCTCCTCGCGATTTCAGTTTTTCAGTGGATACTGAAGTGAGAATATAAGGTGTTGAACCGCGAAATCTCCAGTGTCCGGGAGACTGCCGTCCGACAAATGTCATCGTGATGGCCGCGGATCCAGGATAGCGTGATCTGGCGCGCCGCGACGCCTGCCGGGCGGTGATCCGTACTAAAGAATCCGCGGCCAGTGCCACCCGCGCGCCTGCTGGCCCCTGAGGGCCGGGCTGGGATGTCGGTTCGCAGAGTGGAGTGAGTCACAGGCAATCTCGATGGGTCCAGCGCATGCCTTGGCCTTCCTGGTCGGTCTGCTCAGTGCCGTGCATTGTCTCGGCATGTGCACGGGAGTCGTTGGCGCGCTGAGCTACTCATTGCCGGCAACGATGCGCCAACGACCGCGGCGTTTGGTGACGATGGTGTTGGCCTTCAACCTTGGGCGGATCGGCAGCTATACGCTCGCCGGAGCCCTGTGGGGAAGCCTTGGGGTCATCCTGTTGCTCACCGGGGCACATCCCTGGTTCTTCGGGACCATGCGCTGGGTGGCGGCGATGATCATGGTGGGAATCGGCCTGCACGTTGCGGGCTGGTTTCCGCGCTTCGCCCTGATCGAGCGCGTTGGCGGCCCCTTGTGGGCGCGCTTGGAACCACTCGGGCGGCGCCTGCTACCGGTCAGAACGTTACCCCGCGCGATGCTCTTGGGTATGATCTGGGGTTGGTTGCCCTGCGGTTTGGTTTACAGCATGCTCCTCAGTACCCCGGTCCATACGGGGATTCTGGCCAGCGCACTCTACATGGGTTGCTTTGGGGCGGGGACGCTGCCGACACTCGCGGCCGCTGGCGTCTTCGCGGGGCGTCTCTATCGCGTCGGGCAAGATCGACGGTTTCAGGCCGTTGCGGGTGTCGGTGTGATCCTGCTCGCCCTCATGACCTTGTTGTTTGAGATCTGAAGCTGATGAAGAATCTGATTGGCGACTCGCCAGCCATGCGGCGGCTTCGCAATACCCTGCCCCTGGTCGCCGCGGCGCAGGTCGGGGTGCTGCTGCGGGGTGAACCTGGTACGGGGAAGGAGTCGCTGGCACGCGCCATCCACGCCGCGAGCGCGCAGCGCAGTGGACCTTTCGTGACCTTTGCCTGCACGGGCGCCCCGCCCGAGGCGTTCGCGCGAACGCTTGGGCAACTCCCGAGTGGGCCAGCCGTGCTCTATCTCGATGAGGTTGGTGAACTGAACGCGGAAGAGCAGGCGCGCCTGCTCTTCGCGATTGCCGGCCAGGATGGCGCGGTTGCACCGGCACCGCTGCGCATCATCGCCGCGACCTCGCAAGACCTCGACGGATTGGTGCGGCAGGGACGCTTTCGACGCGATCTCGATCTGCGGCTCTGCGTCGTGCCGCTCGAGGTGCCACCCTTGCGCGAACGATTGCTCGATCTGCCGGCCTTGACCGCGCAGTTCATCGCGCAGGCCGCGCAGCGTCATCGCCTCGAGCCGGTGCGCTTGAAACCAAGTGCCGAACGCTTACTGCGTCGCTATCTCTGGCCTGGCAATCTGCGCGAACTGGCGAATCTGTGCGAGCGGCTGGTGATTCTGCTGCCGGGCACCGAGATTGGCCCCGAGAATCTCCCGAGTGAGATCTTGCGCGGGACACCACCGAGCGAACAAGCACTGGGAATCGCACTGCCACCGCACGGCATCGATCTCAACGATTTGGAGGCGGAACTCATTCGTCAAGCACTCTCACTGTCCGGGGGCAACAAGAGCCGGGCGGCACGGTTGCTCGGGCTGACACGCGATACGCTCTTGTATCGACTGCAAAAGCACTTGATCGTCGGTTAGTCGCATCTGCTGTGGGAGCCCCCTCGGGATGCCGCGGGCGAGCGGTGGGATCCCCTGTCATCAGTGCAGACGTTGGTTATGGCACCAGCGTTCGTAATACTCCTGCACCAAGGCGCTCACCTTGGGCGGGTAGGGTCGGGCCTCCATCTCGCCCATCGCCTCGCGAAAGAAGGCTGGCGCCTGCTCTGGGATGTCGGACTCGATGGCCGCGAAGGCGTCCCGCATCAGGTCAGGCTGGTGCGCGCGGGTTGCCACGATCCCGCGATGAAGCAGCAGCATGGCCCAAGGCTCGGTTGGATTCGTCGGGTCCAGATCTTGCGTGTGATCGTTGCTCATTCCCGCGGCGATCTCCGTCATCAGCATGATGAGTTCGGCGAGATCTTCCGGTGCTTGGACGTGATCGGCGAGCGTGACCAACGCGCTGACGACCATTGAGGGATCAGCCAATTCGGCGCCGCGTCGCAGCAGCCAGCAACTGAAAGGGATGCTGAGGAACTCGAGCGATCTCGCGGGCTCGGTGAGTCCGAGGCGCTGGGCGCTCAGCACCAACATACCGAGGAGTTCGAGACCATGCGCGAGGAGCGCATCGGGTTCGGCGCCGGTGACTCGGCGCAGATCCTCTCCCCTCTGATGTGGAAGCTCCGCGTCGCTTGCCCGCAGGGTATCGATCAGTGCGAGGAATCCCTGGATCAGTGTTTGCGGCGCAGGCTCAATCAGGACCCTTGACTCCTCACAGGCCCGGACCATGTCCTCACCGGCGTGGGTGAGTGTATCGGCAATGTCGCTGAGGTCGACTGTCGGGAGCATGGCTGAAGTCCTCCTGGTGTGAGGCAAACGGCCAACGTTGACCTGGTTGTCGCCTTGGTGGCCTGGAGTGCCGTCGTCAGTTGGAGTAGTTGTAAGTTGAGAGGTTGACCGTCACACTCTGCGATGGACAATCTGAAGATCCCCGCGCATGCCGGCACGTCGGAGTTTGTCCGCCGCAGTGTCAATCCACCCTATCGATGTCACTCAGCGGCATCGTGCCGCTTCGGATGGCCGCGTGGGGCAACCGATCGTGCGGTGTTGACTCCGGTCGTTCTCAAGACCGCATTCGAAGACATTACTCTATCAGCTCGCCTGATGTGCGTCTTCAATCACACTCACGTCCTGACGCGGGATGCACTAGACTCGGACCATGACGCAGACTCCTGATCTCCATACGCATTCGACCGCATCGGACGGGACCCTCACGCCCGACGCGCTGATCCGGCGTGCCGCGCGGGCGGGAGTCGAGGTGATCGCCCTGACCGATCACGACACCACGGCCGGGTGGGCCGAGGCCGAGGCCGCCGCGCATGAGCTTGGAATTCGTCTGATTGCTGGCGTGGAGATTTCGGTCAGTTGGCGGGGACGGACCCTTCATATCCTCGGACTCAATCTTGATCCACGGGAACCGCAACTCTGCGCGGGCTTGAGCGAGCTGGTGGACTACCGCGACTGGCGTGCGGAGGAGATCGGGCGGCGACTGGCGAAACAGGGAATCCCGGGGGCCTATGAGGGAGCTAAGACCTTCTCGAACGGGCGGCTCATCGGACGCACCCACTTCGCGCGCTACCTGGTTGCGCAAGGCCATGCACGGGATTTGCGGGATGTCTTCAATCGCTTCTTGGTCAGTGGTAAGCCCGGTCATGTCAGTGGGGAATGGACATCGCTCGAGTCCGCGACGCGCTGGATCCGGGGCGCGGGTGGACGGGCGGTGATTGCTCATCCGGCACGCTACAAGCTCACCCGCAGCCGGCTGCTGACGCTGATCGGGGAGTTTCGCGAGTGCGGCGGTGTCGGGCTCGAGGTCGTCTCGGGGAGTCACGGGCGCGACGAGGTCTTAACGTTCGGCGCGCTCACGCGGGAACTTGGACTCTACGCCTCGGCGGGGTCGGACTTCCATGGCCCGGACAATCCCTGGTTCGACCTCGGCCGGTTGCCGGCGTTGCCCGCTGGATGCGTGCCCATCTGGGAGCACTGGCACCCCCCCCTCGCCGAGGACGCGGATCGGGCGCGCACCCGTCGACTGGCGCGGGCCTGAGCGAACGCCATGGCGCAGTTCTTTCAAATCCACCCCGCCAATCCGCAAGCGCGTCTGATCCGGCGCTCGGCGGAGATCCTGCTCGCGGGCGGCGTCATTCTCTACCCCACGGATTCATCCTATGCCCTAGGATGCCAAATCGGTGAGAAGGCGGCGATGGAGCGCATTCGCCGCATTCGTCAATTGGACGACAAACATCATTTTACCCTGGTGTGTCGCGATCTCTCCGAGATCACGACCTACGCGAAGATCGACAATCAAGCCTTTCGTCTGCTCAAGAGCCTGACCCCGGGTCCTTACACCTTCATTCACGAGGCCACCAAACAGGTGCCGCGCCGCCTACTGCATCCCAAGCGCAAGGCGATCGGGATCCGCGTTCCCGACCACGAGATCTGTCGCGCCTTGCTCAGCGAGTTGGATCAGCCGGTGTTGAGCTCGACCTTGATTCTGCCCGGCGATACCGAACCCCTGACGGATCCCGAGGACATGCGCGAGCGACTCGACAAATTCGTCGATCTGGTCATCGATGGGGGGTTTTGCGGCTTGGAGCCGACGACCGTGGTCGACATGACCAGCGAGCCGCCGAGTATTCTCCGGGTGGGCAAGGGCGCAACGACCCTATTCGAGGGATGAGCGTCCAGGACCAGGGGCTGCCGTCAGCGATCCCCCCAATCAGGCCGCGCGTTCAGTCTATAATGCGGCGATGGAAGCACTGAACCCCTTTCAACTGCTCGCCGTCCTCATCATTCCCGTGCTCTTCGCGATCACGGTGCACGAGGCCGCGCACGGCTGGGTGGCAAGCCGCCTGGGCGATCAGACGGCGCTGATGCTCGGGCGGGTCACCTTCAACCCGATCAAGCACGTCGACCTGGTCGGAACCCTGATCGTCCCGCTCGCGACCTTCTTTCTCGTCGGGTTTCTGTTCGGATGGGCGAAGCCGGTTCCGGTCGATTGGCGTCGTCTGCGTCATCCGCGGCGCGATATGGCGCTGGTCGCGATCGCGGGTCCCGGGGCAAATCTGCTGATGGCCCTCTTCTGGGGCGTGATGGTCAAGCTCGGGGTCCTGCTGCTGCCGGTCAGTCAGTGGATCGCCCTCCCAATGATCTACATGGGCGCCGCGGGAATTCTCATCAATGTTTTCCTGATGGTCTTAAATCTGCTTCCGCTCCTGCCGCTCGATGGCGGTCGAGTGGTGAACGCCGTGCTGCCGCCGCGCGTCGCGCTGCAGTACTCTCGGCTCGAGCCCTTTGGTCTGATCATCCTGCTGCTCTTGCTCATCTCGGGCCTGCTCGGTGCCATCTTGATTCCACTCGTGATCGAGGCGGTCAACCTGCTGCCGGGATCGGCGATCGTTCGGGAACTGTTCTTCGTCTGACACGAGGTCCCACACTTTGAATTCCGTTTCCGCTCACCACTCGCGGGTCCTGTCCGGGATGCGCCCGACCGGTCGGCTGCATCTTGGACACTATCATGGGGTCCTGAAGAACTGGCTCGAACTCCAGCATGAGTACGAATGCTTCTTCTTCGTGGCCGATTGGCATGCCCTGACGACGCATTATGATGATCCATCGATCATCCCAACGAGCAGTCGCGACATGGTGATCGATTGGCTTGCGGCGGGGATCAATCCGGGAGAGGCGACCCTGTTCGTGCAATCACAGGTGCCCGCTCACGCCGAGTTGCATCTGTTGCTCTCCATGATCACGCCACTGGGGTGGCTGGAACGCGTCCCGAGCTACAAGGACCAACAGGAGCGACTCAAGGAGCGGGATCTCGCGACCTATGGCTTTCTCGGGTATCCGCTGCTGCAAAGCGCTGACATCCTCATCTACAAATCGGGACAGGTCCCGGTTGGCGAGGATCAAGTCGCCCATGTCGAACTGACGCGCGAGGTCGCACGGCGCTTCAATCACATCTATGGGCGCGAGCCCGGCTTCGAGGACAAGGCGGAAGAGGCCAAGCGCAAGATGGGGAAGAAGAACGCCAAGCTCTTCGATCGCTTGCGTCGCAGTTACCAGGAGCAGGGCGATCAGGAGGCGTTACAGGTGGCGCAGGCACTGTTGGAGAGTCAGGCCAATATCACCCTCGCCGATCGCGAGCGTCTGCTCGGATATCTCGAAGGTGGTGGACGCATCATCCTGCCCGAGCCCATGCCGTTGCTGACGAAAGATTCAAAAATGCCGGGGCTCGATGGACAAAAGATGTCGAAGTCCTATGGCAATACCATCGCCCTGCGCGATGAGCCTGGGGATGTCGAAAAGGCGCTGCGCACCATGCCGACCGATCCCGCGCGGGTGCGCCGCTCCGATCCGGGGGATCCCGAAAAATGTCCGGTTTGGCAATTTCATTTGGTCTATTCGAATGACTCCTTGCGGGACTGGGTGCAACAGGGTTGTCGGTCCGCCGGCATCGGGTGCCTGGATTGCAAGCAGCCGGTGATCGATGCGGTACTCGCCGAACTCATGCCGTTGCAGCAACGGGCGAAGGAGTACGCCGCCCAGCCCGAACTGGTGCGAAACATCATCAACGAGGGTTGTGAACGGGCTCGTGATGTCGCGAACGAGACCCTCGAGGAGGTCCGTCACGCCATGTCGCTGGTGATGAACTAAGCACGAGCGTGCACGACGCAGGCGTTCGCGGCATCAGCGCGGGAGGACCAGCGACGACCAAGCAGGTCGCCGCGGATGCGTGCGTGCCCGGGTTCGACGGGGCGAGCCCGGGAGGGGCTGCCGCGATGTGCCCCGAGGTGGAGGGCAGCGAGCCGCCGCTCGCCGTTGTGCGCGGGCTGCCCTATCTGACCCTGCCGGTTGATCTTTACATTCCACCCGATGCCCTCGAGGTCTTTCTCGACGCCTTCGAGGGTCCACTGGACCTGTTACTGTATCTGATCAAACGCCAGAATCTCGACATCCTCGACATCCCGATCGCCGCGATCACCGCGCAATATATGGAGTATGTCGAACTCATGACCGAACTGCGGCTCGAATTGGCCGCCGACTATTTGGTGATGGCGGCCCTGTTGGCCGAGATCAAATCCAGGATGCTGCTCCCCCGCGTGTGCCTGGAGGAGGACGATGGCGTTGATCCCCGAGCTGAATTGGTGCGACGCCTGCAAGAATACGAACGCTTCAAACAGGCCGCGCAGGAACTCGACGCACTGCCACGACTTGAGCGCGATGTGTTCGCGACCGCGGTCGCGGTGCCGCCTGGCCATGTGCGGAGGATTCCACCCGATGTCGATCTGTGCGAACTGTTGCGCGCCATGCGTGAGATCCTCGCGCGCGCCGATCATTTCGCGTCTCATCGCATCGAGCGTGAGTCCTTGTCGATTCGCGAGCGGATGTCTTGGATCCTGGAACGCCTCGGCCATGGCGAGTTCCACGGCTTCACGGACCTGCTTGATCCGGCTGAGGGTCGGGCCGGTGTGGTGGTGAGTTTTCTCGCTATCCTCGAATTGGTCAAGGCGGAGCTACTGGAATTGGTCCAATCCGAGCCCTTCGCGCCGATTCACACGCGGCTGCGCGAGGCCCGCCCGAGCGAGTGGGCGGATGCCTGAACCAGGACTGAAGCAGATCGTCGAGGCGGCCTTGGTCGCGGCGGGCGGACCCTTGACGCTGGAGCGATTGCGGGCAATGTTCCAGGAGCAGGAGTGCCCGACGCCCGAGGACCTGCAGGCGGTGATCGTCGCCCTGCAGTCGGATTATGCCGAACGTGGTCTGGAGATCGTGGAGGTGGCCAGCGGTTGGCGCGTGCAAGTGAGCGCCGCGGTGGCACCGTGGGTGGCGCGGTTGTGGGAGGAGCGCCCGCCGCGCTACTCGCGCGCACTGCTCGAGACCCTGTCGCTGATCGCCTATCGCCAGCCGATCACCCGGGGGGAAATCGAAGCGATCCGCGGCGTTGCCGTGAGTACCCAGATCGTGAAGACGCTGAGCGAGCGTGAATGGATTCGCATCGTTGGCTATCGCGAGGTTCCGGGTCGACCCGCGCTCTATGCCACGACGCGACACTTTCTCGACTACTTTGGGTTGCGTTCGCTCAATGACCTGCCGACCTTATCCGAACTGCGAGATCCTGATGTTCGACTCGATGACGAGTCGGTGCTGGCATGGTCAGGGCTCGAGCAGGAGGTGGCTGGCGAACAGCAGCGAGTGGCTCGGAGCGAGGATCCGAAGACGGAGGGGAGCGCCACGCCAGCGACCAACAGCGTGCCGCCGGGAGCCCTGGACGCTGCCACTGAGGCGACACGACTCGAACATTCCACCCACAAGCAGGGTGCGCCGGATCCCGACTCCTGAGTCGGTCGGCTGTGAGCGGTCGCATACGACCAACCACGAAGCCGACCCTCGGCACCTATCCGTGGCAGTCTGGCCCGCCCCGACCTGGTGGTCCGCCACCTCAACATCACGAGGTCTTCTCAATGAAGCGCATTCTCCGCCCGCCGCGGTCCTCTCCCGCAACCGAAGAACCCATCCGACTGCAGAAGGTCCTCGCCGATGCCGGTCTGGCATCACGACGCACGGTCGAACACTGGATCAGCGAAGGGCGGGTTCGGGTCAATGGCCAACTGGCGAAACTGGGAGATCGGGTGACCGCGCAGGACGCGATCCGCATCGATGGTCGCGATGTCAGACTGACCGGGCGTCGCGACCGGGCGCCACAGGTGATCGCCTACCATAAGCCGGAGGGGGAGTTGGTGACGCGCCGTGACCCCGAGGAACGCCCGACCGTGTTTCATCGTTTGCCAAAACCCAAGCAAGGCCGGTGGATCGCGGTCGGTCGACTCGACATCAACACCTCCGGGTTGATCCTCTTCACGACCGACGGTGAATTGGCGAATCGGCTGATGCATCCATCGCAAGAAGTCGAGCGTGAGTATGCGGTGCGGATCCTTGGGGAGGTTGCGCCGGGAACGCTCGAGCGGCTCTTAGCGGGTATCGAACTCGAGGATGGCCGGGCGAAATTCGATGCCATCTCCGAGCGGGGCGGGACCGGGGCGAACCGCTGGTTCCATGTCGTGCTGCGCGAAGGGCGTAATCGTGAGGTGCGGCGCCTGTGGGAGGCGGCCGGTTGCCAGGTCAGTCGGCTGATCCGTGTCCGTTATGGGAACATCGAGCTGGGGCGCCGACTCTATGCGGGGAATTGGCGTCCCTTGAGCGAGGATGAGCACGGCGAGCTGGCACGACTGGTGGGCCTGCCGGCCCCACGCCCGACGCGGACGAGCCAGGCGCATGCACGCACGGGATCGCCGTCGTGGCCGCCGCGGCAGAGCGGCGCGGGCGGTCGCCCAACGGGGCCGAAGTGGGGGCGGCGTGAGTCACGCTGAGACGGGTTCGAGCGCTCCGCATGACCGGGGACGGCAGCGAGCACCCCGCGCGCCTGCTTGGCATGCACCCTGGGCTGGTTTCGGGCCGTCCCGCCATTGCACTCCAGGTGGTCCGGCGGCATGAGTCGGGCGCGCTTCATCGATCAACGCACCGCGATCCTGATCGTGGTGGCCAACATGATCGGCACCGGCGTCTTCACGACGCTTGGACTGCAGGCCGAAGGGGTGCCGGATGGGGCCGCGCTGCTGCTGCTCTGGTTGATTGGTGGTCTGGTTGCCCTCTGTGGCGCGCTCTGTTACGCCGAACTCGCGGCGGCCTTGCCGCGCTCCGGTGGCGAGTATCACTTCCTGTCACGTATCTATCACCCGTTGCTTGGCCAGTTGGCGGGATGGGTGTCGGTCACGGTTGGCTTCGCGGCCCCAGTGGCCTTGGCGGCCATGGCAATGGGGTATTACACGGCCACCGTCCTGCCGGTGTCCCCCATGCTGGTGGGCGTCACCGCGGTCCTGCTGATCACCGCCGCGCACGCCTTCGATGTGCGACTCGGGCGGTTCGTGCAAGTGAGCGCGACCTGGATGAAGGTGGCGATCATTCTGCTCTTCTGCGCGGTGGGCTTGAGCCTGCCGGCAACGCCCGGCAGCCTCCCAACGGTCCCCTCGATGATGACGCTCGAGGCGATCTGGAGTGCGCCCTTCGCCGTCTCCCTCATCTATGTGGCCTATGCCTATTCGGGTTGGAACGCCGCGGCCTATCTGGTCGACGAAGTCCAGGATCCGCGCCGCGCGGTGCCGCGCGCCTTATTGGTGGGCACGGTGATCGTGACACTCCTCTATCTGTTGCTCAATCTGACCTTTCTGCGCAGCATCGACGCGGCGGAGCTGGCGGGACGCGTCGAGGTCGGGGCCCTCTCGGCGGAAACCATCTTTGGTGCCGCGGGTGGACAACAGATGAGTCTGGTGCTGACACTGCTGCTCATTTCGACCATCAGTGCCATGGTCCTCGCTGGGCCACGCGTCCTGGAACGGATCGGCGAGGATCTGCCCTGGCTGCGACCACTGAGCCTGCGCAATCGACGCGGTGCCCCCACCCGCGCGGTGCTGCTGCAGCAGGGCTTGGCGTTGTTAATGATCCTGACGGGGTCGTTCGCGGATGTGCTGAGCTTTGCTGGTTTCACGCTGACCTTGTTCGCCGCCATCACGGTGGCCGGCACCCTGCGGCTGCGCCGGCGAGAACCCGAGCTGCCACGGCCCTTCAGGATTCCTTGGTATCCCTTGCCGCCCATCCTTTTCATCCTCGTCAGTTTCGCCAGTCTGGTCTTCCTGGCGTGGGAGCGCCCCTGGCCGGTGGTCCTGGCCGGTCTCTTCCTGCTCTGTGGATGGCTGCTGGTGCGTGTTGAGCGGCGTCATTCTGCCCGTGAATGAAGGTGCAGCGCCGCCCTCGCGAGTCGCCTCGCACCGGTTCTTCAACCCACGATTCCCGCTGGCGCGAGGGGGTCGGTTCAGTGCGCCTGCCGATGGATAAGACGATGATGGTGACCTTGATTTGTCCTGGATTGTTCGGACCGGTCCCGCTGGATGCGGCGTCATGGCCTCGGGTTCCCAGGCTCGAGCGACTGGTCGCGCGTGCGACCTCCATGCCGAGCGGTGGCCGCGATGCGGCGGCGGTGTGTCTGAACGCATTCGGGTTGCCTGGTGATCCGGCTTGGGAGCGGCCAACCGCGCCCTTTGCCTGCTGGGGCGAGGAGCCGGAGCTTGGTGCTGATGGGTATTGTCTGCATGCCGATCCGGTCCATCTGAAGCCGGATGGCGAGCGTTTGTTGCTGTTCGCGGGTCCCGAATTGGGACTCGATCAGGACGAAGCGAATGCGCTCACGACGGACTTCAATCAGCATTTCGCCGATCAAGGGCTGCTCCTTGAGGCGCCCCATCCGAGTCGTTGGTATCTGCGTTCCGAGCGCTGTCTCGATCTCCAGGCCGCGCCTCTTGAACGACTGCTCGGCGGCGCGGTCCCCCATGATGCCCCAGCCGGCACGGATGCTCGGCGCTGGCGTGCGCTGCTGACCGAGACCCAAATGCTCTTTCACCAACATCCTGTGAACGAGCGGCGTGCGCGTCTGCGGCAGCCTGTGATCAGCGGCATCTGGACCTGGGGCGGTGGTGTACGGCCCGCGCCTCCCGAGGGGGCCGCGCAGGGGAGCATGCCAACGCTGGTGGTGGGGAACCCCCCCTTGATGCGGGGATTGGCGCGGTGGGCGGGTAGCCGCTGGGAGCCGTTGACGCACCGTCCGACATGCGCGCACTGGGATGGTGAGCGGGTGGTGGTGCAATGGGATGCGCTTCAGGACGCGCTCACCGCACGCGACCTCGGCGCGTGGCTGCAGGCGGTCGTGGACCTGAACACCTGGCTTGAGGAACTGGAAACGCCCTTGCGGCAGGGGCGGCTCGCGGCGATCCAGATCGAACCCTGTCTGGAGACGGCCTATCGTGTGGAGCGACGTCATCTCCATCGGTTCTGGCGTCGTTCGGGCTGGTCGGCGCGGCTGTCGCATGCCCGCGCTCACAGCGCGCTGCCAGACGATGAAGAGACTCGCGGGTCGGGGCCGGGATGAGTCACCTGGCGCAACACGGCCTGGGCACGGACGCGGTCGCGCCGGTCGCTTCATACGGCCATGGCGAGCAGCCGTGGCTGGAGCAGCCGCATTGCATCGGTGGTTGCCAACGCGATGATGTAACCGCGCTTCCCGCCATTGATAAAGATGCGCGGCAGATCGGCGATGCTCCGTTCACAGTAGACGGGCATCTGACGTCGCGTGCCGAACGGGGAGGTGCCGCCGACCTGATAGCCAGAGTGCTTCTCGGCGATCCTGGGCAGACAGGGGGTGATGCGCTTCACCCCCAGCGCGCGGGCCAAGGTCTGGGTCGAGACCTGTCGATCACCGTGCATGAGCACGATCAAGGGGTTGTCACGATCGTCCTGCATGATCAGCGTCTTGATGACCAGATGCTCGTCGACCCCGTGATGACGGGCGAATTGAGCGGTTCCCCCACCCTCGACATAGGGGTACGGGAAGCCGGCGAAGGGGATGTTGGCCGCACGCAAGGCGCGCACGGCCTGGGTGACGGGTTCTTTGGTCGTCTTCATTGCGAACCGATGCCTTGTTCCGCCGGCGCGCGGCCATGGGCCCAGAGGTGATCGGACGCACACTGGGCACGCCAGGCTGCCGGGCCGTCAGGTCGCGGGATCACCGGCGTCATGCTTGGGTTAGTGGGGCGCCCACCGGGTCGTGCGGTTGCGACGCGCTGGTCTCGGCACGCCAGACCAACAGACGGTTGTTCACCGGCATGGCATGATCGGCGCACAACTCGAGTCCCTGCGCACGGCCGAGTCGAGCCAACTGTGCCACATCGCGCAGGCCCATCGCCGGGTTGTGAGCGCGCAGCATGGCATCAAACTGCGCATTGCTCTCGCTCGTGAAGCGGCCGTCGCGATTGAACGGCCCGTAGAGTGCGAAATGACCCCCGTCAGCCAGGATCTTGCCAATGCCCGCGAACATCGCTGCGACGGCCGACTCTGACATAATGTGCGCCGTGTTCGCGCTGAACACGGCATCACATGCTGGTACTGGCCAGGGTCCCAGGACATCCAGTTCGAGTGGTGGCGGAAGATTTGCCAGTTCGGCATCCGCCAGCCAGCGGTGAATGCCCGGCAGGTTCTCGCTACGATCGCTCGTTTGCCAGATCAGGTGGGGGAGGTGCGCAGCGAAGAACACGGCATGTTGTCCGGTCCCGCTGCCAATCTCGAGCAGCCTCCGCGCCGTTCGAAACAATGGGGCGATCACCTCGAGGATGGGATGCTTGTTTTCTTCGCAGGCTTGCGAGTAGGGTTTCTCGAATGAAGACACGGTTATTACTCCCCCACCAGATCGACGAATCCTTGAATCTGATCGGGACATCGGGGCGCGCTCCGTGCCTGACAAGGCACGCCTCGGCCCGTCGATCCGGTTGGCGGTCGATGGGGAGGCGGTGCTCCCAGGTCGCGGCGGGGGTGGGCCTGGTGGTGCTCCTCTCGGCCTGTGCGCCGTTACCGCGAGTGGATCAAGCGCGCCCGCCAGAGGACCTGCCGGTCACGCCCGCGCATCCGGTCGCGCGCCCGCCATCATGGCAGCCGGAGTCCGACGCCACCGCGCCGCGCACGCGACGTCCCCAGTCGAGTGCGAATGGGCCGATCCTGTTCGACGATCCCAGCACCTCCCCCGTCCTCTTTAGTCAGGATCCGGAGTTGTTGCGGGCCGAGGTGGCAGCGGAATGCCGCTCGGCGCAAGCCATGCGGATTCAGGATGCGCTCCCACGGATCGCGACCGCGCTCTACCTTTCGGTGATTGATCCAGCGACCGGCACCGAGGCCTTGATCCTTGGGAACTGTGGCACGGCCGAAGCGATCGTCCGCGAGATGGTGGCGAAGGGAGGTGAGCCCGCGCTGCGCCCCGTCGTCGAGCGCGCCCTGGCATTGAGCGCCCCGCGCGCGCGCGGGGCCATCGAGACCGCCGGCGCCGACGGTCTCGCGCGATCCGCGGAACTCGCCGGACTCGGTGACGGACCAACTCGGCGGACACGGCACGAGGCGATGGCCTACTTCCCGTCCATCGGATCCGCTTCGCGGGTCACCTCCGCGCAGGCACCAGCATCCCTTTACCGCAGTGCGCAAGCCGGGTACGGGGTCTACACGTTCGTCCTGGTTGGCCCTGGGTTCGAGCGCCTCCCCGAGGCCGATCAGCTCCGACATCGCGAGCTCTTTCGATTGATCGAGACCTATGCCGGGGCGGATGAGGAGGCAGGGATCGCGCCTCAACCCGAGGCGCATGTCTTCCTCATCCCGGTGGATGCGGAACTCGCCGGTCAGCCGCTGTTCAACCAGGTGGCCGCGGGGCTGTCCGACCGCATGCGTCGTCAACTCATCGCCGAACTCAGTGATCGTGGCGAGACGGAGGTCGCTGGTGGTCTCGAGACCGGGGCAGGCCCCTTCCTGGTCACGACACTGGCGCCGAGTCTGTTCGCCAGCGAGGCACACTCGCCACGGTTGCTTGCCGATCTCTCGGGCCTGGGCATCGAGCATCTCTACACGATCGTGGACGCCTTCGATCGAGGGCTTGTCGCGAATGGCGCGGGGCAGACCGCCGCGTTGAGCGCGCTCGGCGAGCGACTCGCCCAAGGCGTGCCGCGCTCGATCGCGGGGCAGCGTGATCTGGGGGCGGATCCGGCCGCAGGCGATCGACCCTGGTTTGTTATCCTCGAGGAGCCTGGAGCGTCCTCCGCGAGCGAGCGCGATGGTCCAGTGGGTCAGAGCACTGAACCATCGCGACCAGGCGTCCAATCCGGCGCATGACATGCGTGCTATCTTGGAGTCCATTTTGACATTATGAATATCATTCCAAGTGGTGTCGGCAGTCTCATTCGCTTCCTGATCGGAATCTTTCTCCTACAGGGAGTCACGGGACTGCTGCTCTACACCGCCCTGAGCACCGATTGGCGCACCACCTGGCCGCTGTTTCTCTTGCTCGCCGCGTCGATTGGCATCCTGGTGGCCTTTTGGTTCAACACCATCGTGGTGGCGGATCGACACCGCACGGTCTCGCGGATCAGCGAACGCTTCTCGAAGGAACGCGAGAAGATTCGCGTTAAGGCCGAGCAAATTCGGGCGAAGGTCGGGCGCGATAATGCCCGACTCGAGGCCAAGGTGCGCCAGCGTGGTTCCATCAGTGCCAGCTTGAAAACGAGTGCTGTCGTCGGCGGGGCTGTTGGCCTCGGCGTGGCGATGATGATGGCGCAATTCGTCACCCTTGGCCTCTTGACCTTGACGACCGCGGGGGGCGTGGCGCTGGGTTACACGGTTCGGGTTCGGCAGGAGAAACGCATTGTTGCCAAGCGGCTGGCCGAGGAGGAGCGCATGATCGGACTCGATGAGGTCCCGGTCAGACGCCGTCTCACCGGCCATCAAGCTACTCACGAGGATGCGGAGTTCCATTGACCGAGCGCTGACGCCGGCCGCGCGCCAAAGCGCGATCACCCAGGATCCATCACCGAACTGGATCAGGCTGAACTGAAGGCCCGTGCGAGCGGTTGCCGTGCGGCTGATCTCTCTGGTCCCGACTGCGAGGAAGACGAGCATGCCCCTGATGACAGCATACGAACCCGGTACCTTTTGCTGGGTGGATTTAGCAACCAATGCGCCCGCCGCGGCCAAAGGCTTCTATGGCGAGATCCTTGGTTGGAGCGCCGCGGATGTTGAGACCCAGTACGAGGTGCCCTACAGCCTTCTGTTGCGCGATGGACAGCGCGCCGCGGCGCTCTACGAGATGGCGCCGGAGCAGGGCGCCTTCCCTTACTGGGCCGCTTATGTGCGCGTCACCGATATCGAGGCTAGCGTGCGCCGGGCCACGGAGTTGGGTGGCCGTCTCGTGATGCCAGCGGTCGAGCTCATGGACCTCGCGCGGATGGCCTACGTGCAGGATCCGACCGGGGCGGTCCTGGGGCTCTGGGAGCCCCGCACGCTCTTCGGTGCCGAGCTGGACAATACCGAGGGGGCGCGCAGTTGGTGCGAGTTGCAGACTCGCGACACGAGTGCCGCCACGCGCTTCTACGAGGGGCTCTTCGGTTGGCGGACGCGCACCAGTCGCAGTCTCATGGATGGGCGCTACACCCTGTTCGAACAGGATGGTCGGGAGGTTGGCGGCATGATCGAGCTCGACGCCGAGTGGGGGACGATGCCACCGAATTGGTCGATCTATTTTGGTGTCGAGGATTGCGATGCCGCGGTTGCCAAGGCCAAGCAACTCGGTGGGTCGCTGGTCATGGATGCTCAGGAGGTCGCTGGTGTCGGTCGCTTTGCCTTTCTCGCCGACCCCCAAGGGGCCATCTTCGCGATCATTCAATTCGGCCACTGATCCGCTCGGCGGGTTCCTTGGACGGGTCTTGCTCCGGACCCGTGCGGATCAAGGGGTGCCCGATCCCGTGCTGATTGGGCACCGTCCAGGCCATTCAGAGCCGATCGCGGAGATCCCGTTCGACCAGGCCACACCAGGGTCCCGCGACGCCCCGACTCAATCCGATCACCTTGAAGCGCTCTCCCATGGCCGAGGGCAACAGCAGTTGCTTGGCGCCCGACACCAGCGCGAGGTCGGCGGTGTGCTCGGACAGCAGGCGGTCGATCCCGCAACCAATGAGGAAGTTCGCCTGGGTTGTAAAACCAGCGAGTTCGAAACCGGCCGCGATGCCGGCTTCGGCAACCGCGGAGAAATCCACATGGGCGGTGATGTCCTGCAGGCCGATGTCGCGATAAGGATCATCGTGCGCCCGGTGGCGCGCATGGCACATGAGGGTTCCCATCGAACGGTCGGGTTGATAATAGGCGCTGCGCGGGTAACCGTAATCGATCAGCAGGACCAGGCCGGCCGCGAGCGCACGATCGAGTTCTCGCAACCAGGGCGCGAGGCGCAAATTGATCTCGGAACGATACCCCGGGGTTCGCGCGTAGCCCTGCTCCTGAAGTGCGGCAACGGCGTCGCGCAGACCGATGGAGCGCACGGGTGCGCGCTCCTCTGCCAACCGATCGCCGGCATCAGTGACAACGATCTCCTCGATTGCACCCTGTGGCGAAATTGCGAAACGGTGGACCGGCATCGCATCGAGCACCTCATTGGCGAGGATGACGCCCTGAAAGGCAGAGGGTCGCTCGCTCAGCCAGCGACAGCGCTCACTCAGGTGCGGAACACGCTCGGCGATGTAGGCACGCTGTCGCCATTGAAGATCCGGACTCGGCTCCAAAATGAGGTACTGGCGGGGCAAGGAGTGGGAGCGTTCGAGCGCGGCGAGCAGATCGGCTGCCAGCACGCCGGTACCGCCGCCCAGCTCCAGGATGTCGCCGCCGGCAAGACGGTCGAAGACCTCGGCGCACTGACGGGCGAGACAGCCCGCAAACAAGGGCGAGATCTCGGGGGCGGTGACGAAATCTCCGGCCGCGCCAAATTTCACCGCACCCGCCGCATAGTAACCAAGCCCGGGGGCATAGAGTGCGAGCTCCATGAAGCGGTCGAACGGCAGTTGTCCCCCGGCGGCGGCAATCTCGGCGCGAATCAGGGCGGTGAGTTCGGCACTGATCTGGTCAGCCAAATCAGCGTCTGGAGTCCGTTGGTTAGGATCAGCTGGCATCTCGATCTTGAGGTTGCTGCAATTGATTGAGACGAACCGCGTCCGGTTCGGTGTGCCACGGGTTCGTACGCGGCTGACGATCGCCGGGTGCTTCGAGAGGTCAACCATGACGGGTCATCCGGGTCAATGCAAGCATTGCGAGACCACCCGCGAGTACGCCAATCGCTTCCATCACGAGAGACGAGATCCATGAACAACGAGGACAAGGGCCTCCTTCACCGGGGCGCGGCCCACAGCTCGCCCTATCCGGTGAGTCGTCTGGCTCCGGCCTTTGATTCCAGTTCGCTGGCGAGCGAAGTCGCCAAAGCGGAATCCATGCTCAGCGCGCGCACGGGCGCGAAGCTGCGTGTGATCGCCGATCAGATCAAGCTCCTCCAACAGGAGGCGCGTCAGGTCTTAGCGGACGCGCGCGAGGAACAAGCCCTGAATCACGCGCATTGTGCGTTCAAACGCATCCCCGGTCGGACCTATCACCTCTATCGCAAGGCTAATGGCGAGACCTTCTTCTCGATGCTGGCACCCGCCGAATGGGGCGGGGGAATGCCCTATGACTTCGTCGGCTCCTATCGGCTCGAAGCGGACTATTCCTGGACGCCCGCCGAGCGCGCGCATCAGCGCGACGATACCGGTGAGTTGGTCGAGCAGTTGCTGCGGATCGGTGGGCTCAGCGCGCGAGGCGAGTCATGAAAACGGTGCTCATCGTCCTTGTGGGGCTCGGCATACTGAGCGTCGTGGCCATTGGGGTCTTTGTGTTCGTCGTGCAGAACGTGGAGACGCCCAACGCGGTGGTGGTGGTGCAAGAGGGGCCGTTCGAGGTGCGCGATTATCCGGCGCTGGTGATCGCGGAAACCCGCCACTCAGGTCCGCGCCAAGAGGCCTTGAGCGCCGGCTTTAGGCCCTTGGCGCGATACATCTTTGCCAAGGAACGCGCGGGCGACTCCATCTCCATGACGGCTCCGGTCATGCAACAGTCCACCGACCGAATCGCCATGACCGCCCCCGTGATCCAGACGGCGAGTGATTCCGACGACTGGATGGTTAGCTTCATCATGCCGTCGTCATATGAGCTTGATCAACTGCCGGCGCCGGACGGGGCCAAGGTGACCCTGCGCGAACTCCCGGCGCAGCGTCGCGCGGCGGTGCGGTTCAGCGGGCGCAGCGACGATGCCACGCTGGCGCGTCAGGAAGCGGCGCTGCGCGAGTGGATGAGCGCACGCGCACTGGAGCCGGAAGGCGCAGCCATCTATGCCTACTACAACGACCCCTTCACTCCAGGCTTCCTGCGTCGCAACGAGGTGCTGATCAACGTCGCGCGCCCCTGAGCGGTAGCGTCATCGAGACGCTGCTCGCGCAACGATGCATGCGGCGACTCCGCCGGGCGCCTGACCATCCTGCACCAACCGAGCCTCGAGTCCGTCATCCGCGAGCCGAAGGATGACGAGTGGGCCGGGCCGGCATGGGATCGAACCTGGTGACCGGCCGCTCAACCGCCGCGTTCGATCACGACACCGACATCGACCGCATCCCCGACCGCTCCGGGTTTGCTCAGACTGAGACGGAGCCAGCGCACGCCGAACTCGTCGCGCAGGATCCCCGCGCAGTGCTCGGCGAGACTTTCGATGAGGTCGAAATGATGGGTCGAGACCACGTGCCGGAGGCGTTGGGTGATCGCCTCGTAATCGAGCGCATCGGCAATCTGGTCGGTTGCCGCGGCCCGTGCCACGTCGCTCGCGAGTTCGAGCTGAAAGATAACCGGACGCGGGATCTGCTTCTCCCAGTCGTGGATACCGATGATGGTCTCAAGACGAAGGTTGCGGATGTAGACGATGTCCATGGATGAATCGAGGGCTGATGGCGTGGGGCCTGACCGGACGTGGTGGCTGTGCGCGAGCGGTAAAGATCTTGACCTACATCGGCTTCCCATGTCCAATGCCGGACCATGATGATGAACTTCAGTCTGCTGCTTTTTGCCTACCTGCTTGGGTCCGTCTCCAGCGCGATCATCGTGTGTCGCTTGATGGGACTTCCCGACCCCCGCACGCAGGGATCGAAGAACCCGGGCGCCACCAATGTGCTGCGCGTTGGCGGCAAGACGCCAGCGGCGATCACCCTGGCCGGGGATAGCCTCAAGGGGCTGATCCCGATGCTGCTCGGACACCTCCTAGGCGTGACGCCCCTGGTGCTCGCAGGTATCGGCCTCGCGGCCTTCATCGGGCATCTGTTTCCGGTCTTCTTCGGCTTCCGTGGCGGCAAGGGCGTGGCGACCGCGCTGGGCGTGCAGTTCGGGCTCTTCTGGCCGATCGGGCTGGCGGTTGCGGCCATTTGGTTGTTCGTCGCCAAGGTGCTGAAGATTTCATCGCTTTCGGCCTTGATCTCGATGGCGTTGGCACCGCTGATCGTCTGGTTGTTCTGGCCCGATCGGGCCTTGATTGGTATGCAGCTCATCATCACGGGGCTCCTGTTCTGGAGACACCGCAGTAACATCCGCAACCTCATCACCGGGACCGAGGGCCGCCTCGTCGACTAAGTCGGGTCGCTGCCGGCCGGTGGGTCGGCCTGCTCCTAGAGGCTCTGGCCGCCCAGATCAGGCAGCGATTCCAGCCCGTCTCCGCGCTCAGGTCACGACGCGCGTCGTGGCACCGAGATGTGGATGGTCGGGCGGGTTGAACCAGCTGAGTTTCTCGCGCAGTTTCACCACCTCGCCAACGATGATGAGGGTGGGCGGTTCCGGCGGGTCTGCTTCGACCTGCGCGACGATGGTCGAGAGTGTGCCAGAGTAGAGTCGTTGCTTGTGGGTGGTGCCCTGCTGGATCAGCGCGACCGGCATGTCGGGTGAGACGCCGTGCGCGATCAATCGCTCCGTGATGATGGGTAGACCAGCGAGACCCATGTAGAACACGAGGGTCTGACTCGGTTGCGCCAAGGCGAGCCAGTTGAGGTTGATGCTTCCGTCCTTGAGGTGGCCGGTGACGAAGGTCACGGACTGGGCATAATCACGATGGGTGAGCGGGATGCCGGTATAGCTCGCGCAGCCCGCTGCGGCAGTGATGCCGGGAACCACCTGGAAGGGCACGCCCTCGGCGGCCAGCGTGTCGATCTCCTCGCCACCGCGTCCGAAGATAAAGGGATCGCCGCCTTTCAGGCGCAGTACACGATGCCCATCCTTCGCGAGATCGGCCAGGAGGCGGTTGATCTCCTCTTGCCGCATCGCGTGATGATTGCGCTGTTTCCCCACATAGATGCGGCGCGCATCGCGTCGCGTCATCTCCAGGATTGGCTCCGCGACCAGCCGATCATAGACCACGACATCGGCCTGTTGCATGAGTCGCAGCGCGCGGAAGGTCAAGAGGTCGGGATCGCCGGGGCCGGCGCCGACCAGATAGACCTCGCCCATGTCCTGGTCGAGGGCATCGGCCGCGAGTTCCCGGTCGATGATCGCCTCGGCCTCGGCGAATTGCCCAGCGAAGAGTCGTTCCGCCACCGCGCCTTCGAGGACACGGTCCCAGAAGCGACGACGATCCCGTTGGTCGCTGAACCGTTCCTTAACGCGGTCGCGATAGCGTGCGCAGAGCTCACCGAGTCGGCCATAGCCCGCGGGGATGATGGATTCCAGCCGCGTTCGCAAGAGACGCGCGAGCACGGGCGACGCCTTCCCGGTTGAGACCGCGATCACGACTGGCGAGCGATCGACGATCGATGGCAGCAGGAAGGTACAGGCCTCTGGATCGTCGACGACATTCACCGGAAGATCGAGCTCGCGCGCCAGTTCGCCAATCTGGCGGTTGACCTCGCGGTCATCCGTGGCGGCGATGACCAGGCGGTGACCGGGCAGATCGGATGGCTCGAACCGCCGCGCCTGGTGATGAATCGCACCGCGTTCCACCTGTTGAGCCAGGGTGTCGCTGAGAGCGGGCGAGATCAGGTTCACGGATGCGCCGGCGCGCAACAGACTGCTGACCTTGCGGGTCGCGGTTGCACCGCCGCCGACGACCAGGCAGGGTCGCCCTCTGATGTCTTGAAAGATCGGCAGGAAATCCATGGTCCTCTCGCAAGTCTGTGACCACGTGGGTCATTGAGTTAGACGTCAAAAGTCCTTAATATACTTAAATACTTAGGTTTATGGTAGGACGACGACGTGATCGACGAGATTGACTCCGAATCGCTGCAGCAGCGGATCGCCGATGGGGGGGATCTGTTGTTGGTCGATATTCGCACCCCCGCGGAGATCGCGCAGGGTGCGATCCCGGATGCGGTGAAGCTGCCCATGCATTTGATCCCAATGCGGATCAGTGAGTTGCCGAAGGACCGTGACATCGTTCTCTACTGCCGCAGCGGGGCGCGCTCCTATCAGGCGTGCGCCTACCTGTTGCAACAAGGCTATGACCGAGTCTTGAATCTGCGCGGTGGCATCATTGCCTGGGCCCGCCACGGCTACCCGATCGTGTGACTCTCACAGCCGCGCTCGGCGGGCGATCCCCGGGGTGAGCGCTCATGCCCCCAGTGCGTCACGGCATGCCGGGAGACGCGGATGACGCTGGATGCCTGCCTTGCCTTTTCGCACTGTTTCGCCTATAAAATCGAATTCCCGAGTCTACTGATATTCTAAAACTCCACCCGATCGAGAGGTTTCCCATGGCAGATTTTGATCAAGAACTCGATGCTAGCGGCCTGAACTGCCCACTGCCCATCCTGCGCGCCAAGAAGACACTCAATGGCATGACGGGGGGGCAGATCCTGCATGTCGTCGCGACCGATCCGGGCTCGGTGAAGGACTTCGACGCCTTCGCCAAACAGACCGGCAACGAGCTGATGGAATCGAAGGAGGATGGCGGCAAATTTCACTTCCTGATCAAGAAGTGCTGAGCGAGACGCTGTTCTTGCCATTCGGCACCCACCCGCCAGCCACACGACCCGCGAGGAGGACATGATGGAAGACAAGAAACTCGCAATCATCGCCACGAAGGGCTCTCTCGACTGGGCCTATCCCCCCTTTATCCTGGCCTCGACCGCATCGGCGCTGGGCTATGAGACCCAGATCTTTTTCCCCTTCTACGGCCTACAGTTACTGAAGAAGAAGCTCGCGCTCGAGGTCACCCCGCTCGGCAATCCCGGGATGCCCATGCCCATGGGAATGGACAAGTGGTTTCCGGTGCTGGGCATGGCGCTCCCCGGCATGCAGTCGATGATGACCGCGATGATGAAGAAAAAGATGAAGGACAAGGGGGTCGCGAGTGTCGAGGAGCTGCGCGATCTGTGCCAAGAGGCTGAAGTCAAGCTGATCGCCTGTCAGATGACGGTCGACCTGTTCGACATGGATCATGCGGATTTCATCGATGGCGTCGAGTATGCGGGCGCCGCCGCCTTCTTCGAGTTCGCGGGCCAGAGCGACATCTGTCTCTATATCTGAGGCATCACCATTCTGGAACGGAGGCTATCCGTTCCAGTCGCGGCCACCATCCCCGCCTGTTCCTATGATGATCCGAACGCTTGTGTCTTGCGCTCGGGTGCCTGAACAGGATCGACCGCCGGGTCGATCCTGCTCCCACAATCCCACCGCTTGCGCGGCAACCACATCAAGTGTGACGTACCGAGGTGACGGCTGCCGTCCTCGTCGGTTGCGCCCCGGGCGCGGGCTCAAAACACCTTGCTGATCTCAAGCCCCACGAGGTGTGCATCCATTTTGTAATCTCCATTGAGCGCCGAGGTTCCATTGATGTCCCCTGCAAGGCTCGGTTTAGTGCTGCGATACGACCGCTCCTTGGCCTTGACGTACAGATAACCGGCCTCCACCGAGAACCCTTGCCCGAGTTGCTGCACGAAGCCCAGCCCGAAGAGTTGACGGTCGTTGTCGGGGACCCGCGCACTGAAATGGTCATCCCGCTGGCCGGTCTCGTCATAGGAGTAGCCGAACCGCAACCCGGTCTGGGGACGGATCTGGTAAGTCAATCCGAACCGATAGGCATTGGCGTCGCGCCAGGCGTTGGTGTCGCTGAAGATGGCGTTGCCCAGGCGCTGTCCCTTGATCTCAAGTCGGTTGAACGCACTCCAGCCGGTCCGCGTCCAGTCAAACTCGGCCGCCAGCGCGTCGGTGAAGCGATAGCGCACGCCGAGTTGGAGGCGCCACGGCAGATTCAGATCAACCCGCGCCCGTTCGGCGGGTGGCAAGCGACCGATCGCAACCAGGGTCGGGCTCCAGGGCTGATAGTCGCCCTCCAGTCCAATCGTTGCGCCGGAGCGAAAGGCGGCGCCGACACTCCAGTCCTGGGCGCGGTAGAGCAGGCTGGCGTTGAAGCCGAGGTCGGCACCATCGCCGATCAAGCTGGCCGTGGTCGAGTCGAGCTGGGCTGTTTTCACCCAATAGATGTCGAGTCCGAAGGCCAGGCTCAGGTGTTCGTCCACCCGATAGGCCAGGCTCGGCGCGAGATCGAGGATTTCGAGTTTGCTGGTGGTCGGATGCCCCCGCGGAACCTCGGGGTCGAGGGGGGGCGGGACCGGGATACGGACAGTTCCACTCAGGGCTGGGAAGGTCCCATCGGCCCACCGGGTCTCGAGCCCAAAGGGCGCGCTCAAGCCCAATCCAAAGCGCCATCTCTCGTCGATCTTGAGTGCGCTGTAGAAGATGGGTGCCGCCACCCACGCCGCCCCTTGGCTGTCATGCTGGCCGGAGGCGGTGGTGACACTGAAATTCGGCCCGATCAGGAGGGAGCCTAGGGCCACGCTTGAGCGCTCGTGAAAGCCCATGGCGGCGGGGTTATAGGCAAAGGCTCCGATCTCATCAGGGTTGGCGACCAGGGCGTTTGCGAGCCCAACGCCAGCACTGGATGCCTCGGGCAGGGAGAAGCCGGATGCCAGGGCCGAGGTTGGCGCGAGCAGCATGCTGGCGATGGTGAGTCTGGTGATCGAGTGATGCCTGATCCAACGGCTCATGTGGTGTGCCCTGTATTCCCAGTCGCTGTTCGAGCGCGCTCGGTTGTCACTGCGTGAGCAACGGAACGCCGTTGATCGATCCATAAAATGGCTCGCAAATCAGTCATATCGTGTACATCATGGCGCCTCATGGAGTTCAATCGATTCGGTGGCACCGCTTATTCAAGAGGCTCCGGTGACCCTGTTAGGGTTGATTGTTCACAAATAGTGTTGATCAGGGTCGCCTAGATGGCAAGGCTAATCGGATGATCCCATCGATTCAAGCCTTCGGATGGTGGTCGGTTGGGTGGCCGGCTGAGTCTGGTGTCGGGACGTGCCCTACGCTCGGACAGCGCTTGGCTGAGGTACCGTGCATTCTGGGCGCCTGCGCGTGGCGCGGGGTGGCTGTCTGTGATATAAATTGCGTTTATTTAGCCATCGTCGCCGCCGACCTGTCCTGATCGAGATGGCAGACCGCAGACTCCAGGTTTTCCACACTGTCGCCCGGCTGTTGAGCTTTACGAAGGCCGCCGAGGTGCTGCACATGACGCAACCGGCGGTGACCTTCCAGATCCGTCAGCTTGAGGAGCATTTCAATACGCGACTGTTCGACCGCACCCATAACAAGATTAGCTTGACCGACGCGGGAGAGACCGTGTTCGCGTCAGCGGAACGCATCTTCGAACTCTATGCGGAAATGGAAAACGCGGTCGGTGCGATTACCGGGGAGGTGACCGGGGCACTCGCCATTGGAGCCAGTACGACGATCGCCGAATACATGCTGCCGACCCTCCTTGGCGACTTCAAGAAACGCTACCCGGAGATCAGTATTCACCTCAAGGTGTCGAACACCGAGGGGATCGTCTCGATGGTCGAGAACAATGCCATCGATCTCGGCGTGGTCGAGGCCCCGGTTGGCAATAAGAACCTGGTCGTGGAGCACTGCAAGCGCGATCAACTCTTCGCGATCATGCCACCGGGCCATGCCTTGACGCGTTGTGAGCGTGTGAAGTTCGATCAGCTGCTCGAGTATCCGTTTATCTGCCGGGAGGAGGGGTCGGGCACGCGCGAGGTGATCAATGACTACCTCAATCTGCAACAAGGCTGTCAATCATCGCTGAAGGTGGCGATGGAACTGGGCAGTCCGGAAGCCGTTAAGGGGGCTGTCGAAGCTGGGATGGGCGTGTCCGTCGTCTCTGGCGCGACCATCCAAAAGGAGTTGAAGCTGGGGACCTTGGTCGCACTTCAGTTGGATCCACCCCTCGATCGGCCATTCTCGTTCGTGCATCAGAAGCAGAAATTCAGGTTGCGCGTCATGGATGAGTTGCTCGAGTTCGCCCGGGCCTACTGCCGCTCCTACGACACCTGAAGGCTCCGCATGTTGCCGTTATCTTCACGTCCAACCCTTGCGAAACAGGGGGCGCCGATGGTGTCTCGCGCAGCCGGTTGCGCCCGTCCGACCGCGGCGGGGTGCCTAAGCCGATGACTGAGTTCCGTCGATCCTCGCCTGCCGAGCGCCGGCTGTTGCGGGTCTTCAATCAACTGGAGACCGCTCAGCGCGAGACCCTGTTGAGCTTCGCTGAATTCCTCCTCCAGCAAGCACGCGCCGACCGGGTGCAACCGCCTGCGCTTGCGGAGCCGACCCCGATCCCCCGTCCGGAGAGCGAAAGCGTGGTCGCGGCGATTCGGCGTCTGTCGCAAACCTATGCGATGCTCGATCGTGGTCCGATGCTCAATGAGACCTCGGCGCTGATGTCCGCCCATGTGCTGCAAGGACGCGCGGCGGCCGAGGTCATTGATGAGCTGGAAGGATTGTTCGCGCGTTATTACCAGGATTATCGAGCCAGCCACCACTCGACAGGTTCGCCCTCGAACACATGAAAATCGTCGCGGATTGGTTTCGGCGTTATTTCTCGGACCCCCAGATCATCTTTTTGGGGGTCCTGCTGCTGATCGTGTTCGCGGTGTTGCTCACCTTGGGGAACATGCTCACGCCGGTGTTGGCCAGCATCGTCATCGCCTATCTGCTCGAGGGGCTGGTGTGTCAACTGCAGCGCCGGGGTTGGCCGCGGTTACCGAGTGTCATCCTGATCTATATCGCATTTCTGGTCTTCGTGGCCTTGGTGCTCTTCGGCGTCATGCCACTGGTGTCGCGGCAGATCACTGAATTGGTGCAGCAATTGCCCTCCATGATCTCAGTCAGCGCCGCGGCGTTGCTGGATCTGCCGGCGCGTTATCCCGACCTGGTGACCGAGGCACAGATCGCCGAGCTGATCGGCGCGATCCGCGCCGAGACCGTGTTGTTCGGTCAGCGCGTGCTGTCCTGGTCATTGGCGAGTGTCGTGGGGATCATCACCATTTTGGTCTATCTGATCCTGATGCCGCTGTTGGTCTTCTTCTTCATGAAGGACAAGGATCTGATCTTGAGCTGGTTCCGGCGCTTTCTACCGCGCCATCGCACGATCGTGAATGTGATTTGGAAGGATGTCGACCGTCAGATCTCGAATTACATTCGCGGCAAGGCCTGGGAGATTCTCATCGTATGGGCGGTGAGCTACGCCACCTTCTACGCCTTTGGTCTGAAGTACGCGATGCTGTTGTCCTTACTCGTGGGCTTGTCGGTGATCATCCCCTTCGTCGGGGCCGCGGTGGTGACCATCCCCGTGCTGTTGGTCGCTTGGTTCCAATGGAGCTGGACACCGCCGTTCATCTGGCTCGCCGTCGCCTACTTCATCATTCAAGCACTCGATGGCAATGTGCTCGTGCCTCTGCTGTTCTCCGAGGTCGTTAATCTCCATCCCGTTGCCATCATCGTCGCGATTCTGGTGTTTGGCGGCATTTGGGGGTTTTGGGGCATCTTCTTTGCCATTCCGCTCGCCACACTGGTCCAGGCGATTCTGAGCGCCTGGCCCGTTCCTCCCGACGAGTCGGCTGATGTCCTGCCTTGACCCTTTCTGATGATTCGCCAATGCATGCCTTCGCGCTAAGCCGTTTCCTGTTTTGGTTCGTGATCTTCTTCCTGATCGCCCTGGCGAGTCGGCCATGGGTCGAGTCGCTGCTGATCCGCTACGAGGCCGAGCCGCGGCCGGTCCTCGCGCGCGGCGAGCTGGCCGCGGATGAGCAGTCGACGATTGCCATCTTTGAATCCGTGAGCCCCGCGGTTGTCTACATCACGACCTCGGGGCGGATCCTCGATCTGCTGTCGCGCAATCTTCTGGAGGTTCCACGGGGCACGGGCAGTGGGTTCGTCTGGGATCGCTCTGGCCATGTCGTGACCAACTATCATGTCGTTGCTGGTGTGCAGTCGACCTATGTCCGTCTTGCCAATCAGCGCAGCTATCAGGCGGCCTTGGTTGGGGTCAGTCCCGAGCACGATATTGCTGTGTTGCGCATCGATACGGGCGGGCGCGGCCTGGAGCCGGTTCCGATCGGCTCGAGTCACGACCTGAAGGTCGGGCAGAAGGTGTTCGCGATCGGCAACCCGTTTGGTCTGGATTATTCCTTGACGGCGGGGGTGATCTCCGCGCTCGATCGGACGATTCCCTCCGAGGATGGTCGGCGGATCGAGCACTTGATCCAGACCGACGCCGCGATCAATCCGGGCAACTCCGGCGGTCCACTGATCGATAGCGCGGGCCGTGTGATCGGTATGAATACGGCGATCTTCAGTCCGTCGGGCAATTTTGCCGGCATCGGCTTTGCCGTGCCGGTCGATACCATCAATCGCATCGTCCCACGCTTGATCGCCTACGGTCGTTATGTGCGCCCATCGCTCGGGATCATCACCGATCGCGACCTCAGCCCACGTCTGCTCGAGGGGCGCGGCCTCACGGGCGTGGTGGTCTTACGTGTGCAGGAAGGCTCGCCGGCGGAACGGGCCGGTTTGCAATCAGCGCGCATCAACATCGACGGGACCTTGATGACAGCCGATGTCATCCTCGCGGTCAATGACATACCCGTCGATTCAGTCGAACGTCTCCTGACGACCCTCGAGTCCTTCCTGATCGGTGACCGCGTGACGCTGCGCATCGATCGCGCGGGCCGTCTCATCGAGGTGGAGGTGGTGCTGGGTTGAGCGCTCCGGACACTCGGCCCGCGCGCGTGGGACTCCTGGTCTCCGTGGGGCGTGAGTCGGCTGCGTCGGGCGGGGGTTGGGACAGGAACCCGATCGTGACGGCCCCCAGGGCGCCTACAGAGCGCCCTATCGGGGGCCGCGGATGTCCGCGGCCCTGCTGGTGTTGCGAGTGAGCCCGATGCCGAGCTTAAGAAGGAAGCTGGCGGATCGCTTTGTCGGGCGAGTCAGACCGATCAGTTGAGGCCGCACATGCCGCCAGGACAACAGGCTCCCGTCGAGCACGCCGGGGCGGTTCCACTGCCGAGGTTGCGACTCGATACCAGATTTCCACCCGTCGCCAGGCGGTGCACGGGGGCATCAGCCGGGGTCTCGCCGAGTGGGGTGCCGGTGCGCTCGCACACTTCCCCCCAGTTCGCGAGGTTCTCACTCATTCGGTGTGTGACTTCGACGATGCGGTCATTGGACTCGCAACGATAATCATAGGTGGGCATCGCTGAGCTCCTTGGAATATCGATCATTGCTAATACGATCATTATATCCACCGCTCGAGTGTCGACAAGAGGCTCGATCGAACCACGTCCTCCGGGGTCTGCCCAGGGTTGGGCGGCGGCGGGTGAGGGCGGATGGTCCAGTTCTAGGTCGCATCGCCGGGGTCGGTCTGATCGTGTTCCCGGGCCGCTCGTTTGCGAAACACGGCCATTTCCTTGGCGGCTTGGACATCCCCCTTGCTCTGTGCGACGGCGATTCCCTGATCGAAGGCCGCGACCGCCTCGCTAGGGCGCCCAGCGGCCACGAGGGCCTTGCCATATTGTTTCCAGGCCGCGGAGTAACCCGGGTCGAGACGCACGGCCTCGGCCAGATGTGTCAGGGCCGCAACCGTCTGCCCCACCTTCAGATATTCGGCTCCCAGGCTGAAGCGGAGCAAGGCTGAATCTTGCCCCCGCTGCAGCATGGTCTCGCCTGTTTCGATCATTCCCATGGTCATCTCCAACCGGCGGCCGTGGCCGATTCAGTGCAACGGAATGCTTCAGCCCATGTGGGGTGCGCATCACATGTCACTCAAGGTTGGGTGCAATCGCCGTGATGGCAAATGACCTCCAGGATCCGACCGTCATGGCAGGGGACGCGATGTCGTTCCCAATCGCTCCCGGACTGCGCGAGGATGGCGCCGCTGTGGCCGAGTTCGCAGCCCAGGGCGATGGCATAGCGCTCCGCGTAGTAGGCCCAGATCCCAACCGCGGCCTGCCGAGGTTCAGATGCTTGCCGCGGTTCGGGTGAGCGAACCGATGCACCCTGGGCACCCCGGCGCAGGTCCCAGCGGCGTCGCAGCGAGTTGAGGGCATTGTCGAGGTTTTCGGCGTAGCGCGCGGTGACATCGCTGGTCACTAAGCGATCATCGGCGCTCTGCACTTGCATGGCCTGCAGCAGTACGCGTGTTCCCATGGGTTCGTCCGAGAAGATCACCTGGATGCGAATCAGGGTCTTGGGTGCGCGGGGATCGTGGATGTCCTCATCCTCGATCAGGTGTTCCAAGTCGATGCTGTTCGTGGTGGCGTCAACCTGGACCCATCCGCTGGCGGTCGCCGAGGCCAACGCGACCTCGCGTGCCTCCTCCACCGTGGCTTGGAATAAGAGGATGCCGGGTCCAGCACGGGGTTGCGGAGCCGCTGCAATCTCGGCACTCAGGGCAAGGATCAAGAGCAGGCGGCCGGTCGTGGTCTTCAGCGCGACGGTCGCCATCGTGACGCGGGGGCGCGCGTCGTGCCTCAGAGCAGACCGCGACAGTCGCTATCCTGGCATTGCACCAACATGCTATCGGCGTTGAGACAAGGGATTCGATAGACCTCGCCATCGCTGCGACTGTCGATCAGGATGGCCCCTTGGCTGGTGATGTTGCACGCGCGCAGCCGGGCGAATTGCTCCGCGTAATAGGCCGAGGTGGATGCGACCGGGATCGGATCAAACGAGGGTAGCGGGTCCTGCCTGGGTGCTGGAGGAGTCGCGCT
Source organism: Thiocapsa imhoffii (assembly GCF_016583985.1). GTDB lineage: Bacteria > Pseudomonadota > Gammaproteobacteria > Chromatiales > Chromatiaceae > Thiocapsa > Thiocapsa imhoffii. The sequence goes on from NZ_NRSD01000008.1 coordinate 141,690, forward strand.
GGGCATCTGCGGGACCGGGGCGGGGAAGGCCATCGGTTGGACGGGCGCTTGCGATGCCGTCCCGCGCATCATGATGTTCGTGGCGTCGACCACCGGGGCTGGCCCGCCGGGCGTGCGACGCGGTTGTGGTGCCGGTGGCATGGCAGCCATCGGTGGCGTGGTCGGTCTGGGTTCGACGGGGGCACGATCCGCGACGGTCGCTGGGGGGGCGACAGGCGTGACCGCGGGGGCTGGAGTGCTCGTGGGTGCGATCAGCGCAGCGGCGGACTCGTTGGTCCAACTGCTCGGCTGCCGCTCGGCGAGGATGGGCTCATCCAGGCCTTCGCTGCCGAAATCCTCATCGCCATCGTCCTCCGCGGTGCGTGCCCCGCCGATCGGTGGGGCGGCCCGAGCCACCCGGCCGCGATTCTGCGACCAGGAGGCGTGGAGTGATTCCAGAGATTCCATCAGGGCGGGTCGCGCGGCCTCGGTGGCATCGATGCGCGTCGGACTCGTTCCGCTCGGGGTCGGTGACAGGATCGCGGCGTCGAGTGCGACCTTCACCCCCCCGCGCTCATCGACGAAATAGGAGGTCACCTCGACGTCTCCAACCGTTGTCGCCATGCGTTGCGCCAACGGCGAACCGGGATCGAGTGGTCGTTGCACCACGAGGCGGTCGTCAGTCGATTCGACAATGGCCCAGCCGCGGCTGCGCGCGGCGCCCATGGCGATGGCCTTGACCTCCTGGGTCTTGGCATTGGGGAAGAAGAGCTGTGGCTTGTGCTCCAACGACGTCATTGAGGGACGAAGATCGGTATCGGTCGTCGTCGGGGAGACGGCGCAGCCGATCTGCAGCAATCCAAGCGCGACGCTACCACAGAGGGACATGGCGAGATGCAGCTTCAAACCAAACCTCAAGCACGTAAAGAGGGAGCACAAGTGAAGTCATGGTCCCGGATCGAGCGACATGGATCAACAGACGCATCACCGCGGCATCTGGGAGCGCGGGTTGGAGGCGTGTCGATTCGGTCGCCATCGCGCGAGGATCCGGACATCGCCGCTGTCGCCAGTCTGGTGCGAGCAGGGTCGTCTCGGATTGCGCAGGCAACCGCGCCGCCCCGCCGCGCCTGAACCTATGACCACCCGTGCGGACGAAGGGTTCGCCGTCTGCGGTCCAGATCACGACGAAAAGCCGGCACAGGCCGGCTGTTGGGTCGTGGTCGAGACTGGCACAACTTGATCTGGAGCCGATGCGCGGATTCGAACCGCGGACCTACGCATTACGAATGCGTTGCTCTACCGACTGAGCTACATCGGCTGGGAAACGACGGATTATAGGTTGAGAATGCGGCCTTCTCAACCTCAATATCACGCGGCGGTGGGGCTTCTCGGCGGCGTGCGCTGATGGATCCCCGCGTCTGCGCGGAGCGATTCTCAGGTCCCGCGGTCAGTGTGGCGGGTGTTCGATCTTGTCGGGCTTGCCGCGTGCGGCTATGCTCGCGCAGGTGCAAACGAGATGACGGCGTTGCGGCGCTCCGCGACCTGACGGCACCATGCGGTCCAAGGCCGCGGAGCCCAACGAGTCCAGCCCGTCTTAAGGCGTCATCGTGACCGGGCGTGCAGCCCGTTCGATATGATGTGTGCGACGGCGCGCACGTCTGTTCCGATCGACTCAGCCGTCCTGGCCGTGTCGATCAACCCCAATAGCCGCTCGCTTGAGCGAACGGTTGGACCATCCATGAGGAGGAGGCATCACCATGGCCGAGATCACCACCGCCGTGTACTCATCAGCGACAGCACTGACCAACGCCATCGACGACCTGGTTTCGACCGGCATTCCCCAGGAGGAGATCCGCTCACGCGAACACGAGGGCAAGCATGAGGTTCAAGTGCTCAGTCCGAATGTCACGCGGAGCGAGATCAAAGAGATTCTGCAACGGCACGACCCCCTCGAACTGCGCGAGACCGAACGTCCGGATTGAGGCGCCGCGCACAGGCCGAGGTGTGTGCTGCCGGATCAGGGCAGCGGATGCGTTGAGTTTAAACAGTTGAGTGTCCGAACTCGGCTGTGTCGGCACATTCAACGGCAGGTGACTTCAGGCTGGATTGGGATCCGTGGTGGCGATGTGCGCATCGATGCCCGGATCCCCGCCGCGCTCGGCATTTCAGCCACCGACTCCATCGCACCCGCATGGTCTCGCATGAGTCACGGCGTCGCGGTCGAACCCTGGGCGATTGGCCCGCTCGAAGCCCTTGCGTGATCGCATCTTAAAGATGATCGACCCGAACCCGACTCCGCACGCGGATCTTGCAGCGACTGGGCGAGACGACTGCGATCGTGGTCCCCCCTCACGCGACCGCATTGCCGCCCTGCCGACGTCCCCGGGTGTCTATCGGATGCTCGATGCCGCGGGAACGGTGCTCTATGTTGGGAAGGCGAACAACCTGAGACGGCGGGTCGCGAGTTACTTCAGTCGCGCTCTGACCCGTCGCATCCAGGTCATGGTGAGTCAGATCGCCGAGATCGAGGTGACGGTGACTCGCACCGAGGGCGAAGCCTTGCTGCTGGAGAGCAATCTCATCAAGGCGCTGAAACCACGCTTCAATGTGGTCCTGCGCGATGACAAGAGCTATCCCTTCATCCATCTCAGCATGGATCATGCCTTTCCCCGGCTTGCCTTCTATCGTGGTTCGCGCAAGACCTCGGGGCGACTGTTTGGCCCCTACCCAAGTGCCGCGGCGGTGCGCGAGACCCTCCAGTTGCTCCAGAAGCTGTTTCCGGTGCGGCAATGCGAGGATCGTTTCTTCGAACACCGCTCCCGTCCTTGTCTCGAATACCAGATTAAGCGCTGCAGCGGGCCCTGTGTTGGCCTGATCAATGCCGAAACCTATGCCGAGGATGTCACGCACACCATCCAGTTTCTCGAAGGGCGCGCCGATGCCGTGATCACGGACCTAGGCGAGAAGATGGAGCAGGCCGCCGCCATGCTCGCGTTCGAACGGGCCGCCGCCTTGCGTGACCAGATCGCGACGCTGCGACGCATTCAGCAACGACAATCCGTCAACGGCGAGGGCGGGGATCTCGATATCATCGCCAGCGCCCAGCGTGGTGGCATCAGTTGCGTGCAGGTCTTCTTCATCCGGGCCGGACGCAATCTCGGCAACAAGGCCTTCTTTCCCAAGGCGCCGGACGAGACCGATGAGGGAACCCTGCTGGCCGGATTCATCGCTCAGTTCTATGCCGATAAAGAGGTACCACCGGAACTGATCGTCAGTTGCGAACCCGAGGAGCACCTGCTCTTGGAGACGGCGTTGTCCGAGCGTGCCGAGCGGCGTGTTCGGATCAAATGGCGGGTACGCGCCGAGCGTGCCCGATGGTTGGAGATGGCACGGGGCAATGCCGAGATTGCCTTGCAATCCCGCCTCGGCAGTCAGGCCGGCTATGCGCGTCGCATGGAGGCCTTGCGCCAAGCGCTTGAACTGGAGCAAGCCCCGCAACGCATCGAGTGCTTTGACATCAGCCACACTCAGGGCGAACTCACGGTGGCCTCCTGCGTCGTGTTCGATGGGTCGGGTCCGCGCAAGTCGGATTATCGTCGTTTCAACATCGAGGGCATCACCCCTGGTGACGACTATGCCGCCTTGCATCAGGCGCTCACCCGGCGCTATACCCGGATCAAGCAGGGCGAGTACCCGCTCCCGGACATCCTCTTCATCGACGGGGGGCGGGGTCAGCTCACAGCGGTCGCGCGCGCGCTTCAGGAGGTTGGGATCAGGGATGTGCGGATCGTCGGCATCGCCAAGGGACCTGACCGCCGCCCAGGAACCGAGTGCCTTTGGTTGTTGGCAGTGGAAACGCCCCTTATACTGCCAAGTGACTCACCGGCAATGCATCTGATCGAGCAGATCCGCGACGAGGCACATCGCTTCGCGATCACAGGCCATCGTCAGCGGCGCGCGACGGCACGCAAGACCTCGCTGCTCGAAGGGATCGCCGGGATTGGCCCCCGTCGCCGTCAACGCCTGCTGAAACAATTTGGTGGTCTGCGCGGTCTGGCGCGGGCTGAGGTCGATGAGATTGCTCGTGTCGAAGGGATCGGGCGCCAACTGGCGCATCAGATCTTCGATGCCCTTCATGAAGCGGCCGCGGGATCCTAGCCTATGTGGAATACGCCCAACCTCCTGACAATGCTGCGGATTCTGCTGATTCCGGTGTTTGTCGTGGTGTTTTATCTGGACTCTCCCTGGGCATCCTATGTGGCCGCCGCGGTCTTCGGCTTGGCGGCCCTAACCGACTGGCTCGACGGGTATCTCGCCCGGCTGTGGGAGCAAACCTCACCGCTCGGCGCCTTTCTCGATCCGGTCGCTGACAAACTCATGGTCGCTGTGGCGCTCGTCCTGCTGCTGCAGGTCGACCCCAGAACCCTGCTCGCATTGCCCGCGATCGTCATCATCGGACGGGAAATCACCGTCTCCGCGCTGCGCGAGTGGATGGCCGAGATCGGCGCGCGCGCCAAGGTGGCGGTGTCGAAGACGGGGAAGATCAAGACCACCGCACAGATGGTCTCGATCATCCTGCTGATTTTGCGCGACACCCTGTTCGGTCCTTGGGTCTATGACTTGGGGCTGTTCCTGCTCTATGTCGCCGCCGTCCTGACCCTCTGGTCGATGATTTTGTATCTGCGTGCCGCCTGGCCGAGCCTGTCGGGACAAGCGGAGCGTGGTGGCTGATCCGACGGCGGATGGGTGCTCGCGGAGGGCTTGACAACCTCCAGAAACGTTTTAAAATGCAGTGCTCGAAAGCGGGAATAGCTCAGTTGGTAGAGCACAACCTTGCCAAGGTTGGGGTCGCGAGTTCGAGTCTCGTTTCCCGCTCCAGACTAGTCAAGACCTTAGAAGCCGGCCTAGCGCCGGCTTTTTGTCGTGTGCACCAAATGGTGCCCAAATCATGAGCCCGAAGATAGGGACCCCCGCGGTCTTGACCCCTATCGTGCAGTGACGCACTGTCCCGGCAGGGCCCTAGCGCGCCGCCTGAACCAATCGGGCGGCCTTCACCGCGACATCGATCTGCGCTACTATGAAGTGTGGTCGTACGGATAATGCGACCCCCTCGGCGAGTCCAGGCAGGGCGGTATGAGTCTTCGGACATCAGCTGCATCCAGCAGTCTGCTAGGCTCGATCCTCTCAGCAGGCCATCTTCGCGACCTGGAAGCCTGTTTGTGCGCCTTAATGAGGACGTTTTTTAAGCCAAAGATCCCAATCCTTCGACCACTGAGTCAACGAGCGCGCCGAAGGTCACCTCTCCTTCAGCGATGGCGGCGGTAGGACATCGGTAGCGCGATTGATAGGACGAAAAAGTTCGTCGGTTTAGGCAACTAAAGCGCGATCTGTTTCGGCTAATAATAACTGGGCAGCCCGGTATCAGGATGGTACGAGAGTCTGCTAGGGAGTCGTACGAGGTATCTCAGACGTGTTAAAGCAAGGTTGGGCGAGGCGAATGTCCCCCCCGGGATCTGATGTCCGGGTTCGGTTACCGGACTGGCGAATTCCCATCGCGCTTGCTCTGCTGCTGTTCTCCAGTCTGGTTGCGGCCACCACCACGATCAACCACAGCTTCAGCCCGGCGACCATCCTCCAGGGCGACGGCTCGACCTACCGCATCAGCATTGCCAACGATGCGCTGGTTCCCCTGACCGACGCGGCGGTGACGGTGCTGTTGCCCACCGCCATCGTCATTTCAGACCCGCTGACCATCGGTGAGAACAGCTGCGGCTTCACCGTCAGCGCCGCCGTGCCTGGCACGAACATCGTCTACCTCACCGGCGGCACCATCCCCGCGGGCACCGGCGCCGTCGATGGTCTCTGCCGATTCGAGATCGGGGTCCGCTCGGTCACGCCGGGTAATCACGTTGCCAACATCCCGGCCAACAGCACGCCAGACGCGGAGAGCGCCGGCTATCGAGCGCTCGAGAACACCGTGCCGGTCTTCAACGAAACCGCGGCCAACGCGACGTTGTCCGTTAGCCCGGTGCAGCCGCCGACCGGCACCAAATCGTTCTCGCCGTCCCCGGCCATCGCCGGCGATCCGACCCGGCTGACCATCACGCTGAGCAACCCAAACCCCAGCGCGACCATCCCGTTGACCAGCTTCACCGATGCGCTGCCCAACGGCATGCTGATCGCCGATCCGGCCAACGCCAGCAGCAGTTGCAGCGGCACCGGCGCGGTGAACGGCAGCCTGACCGCCGCGCCAGGCGCAGCCAGCCTGACCCTGACCGGCGGCACCATCGGCGAGGGCGGGAGCTGCACGCTGAGCGTTGATGTCATTGCCGCGAGCGTTGGCAGCCTCACCAACAGCCTCGCCGAGGGCGCCATCGGCAACACCCGCGGCCTGACCAGCCCGGCCTTCGAGCGTGAGCTGCCTGTCGTGACCCCGATCGGGGTCAGCAAGACCTTCGGCGCCGATGTCATCCCGGCCGGGCAGCCGGTGCTGATGACCATTCGCATCGCGAACAACAGTCTGGTCAACCCGCTTGAGATCACCAGCTTTGCCGATGACCTAACCGGCACCACGCTGCGGATTCGTGACACACAGAGCGATCCCGCGGCGCCTGCCGACCCGACCGTCGCCTGTACCGGGGGCGGGCCGGTCGATGGCACGCTGGACTACACGCCGGATAACCAAGACACGACGCTGACGCTGACCGGTGCTAACGCCGGCCCCAGCGGCGCCTGCACCATCACCGCCTATGTCACCTCGCTGATCGACGGCCAGCACACCAACAGCATCCCGTCCAACGCGGTGCAGAACCCCGGCAACCTGCCGAGCCCCGCCGCCAGCGCCAGCCTGGGCGTCAATGCACAGTTGACGGTCGATAAGTCGGTCTCGCTGAACAACGTCGCTCCAGGGCAGTGGACGCGCTTCACGGTGACCATCTTCAACTGGTCCGGCGGGCCGGTGGGGAATGTCAACTTCACGGACAACTTGCCGTCGGCCGATGACAGCCAAATGGTCCTGCGCGGCACGAATCCGGTCAGCAGCGTTGGCTGCGAGGGTGGCACCTTCGCCGGCGAGGACGGCGAGGACACGCTGACCTGGACCGACGGCACCATCCCCGGCGGCAGCGGCTTGAATCCGGGCGTCTGCACCATCGTCTTCGATGCACGGCTGCCGGAGGATGCACCCAACGGGCTGACCTTCACCAATGAGATTCCGATTAGCGGCATCTGTGGTACCGACGACATCTGCAACACCGGCCCGAGCCCCGCCGTCAACACCGTCAGCGTCAGTTCCGTGGCCGTTGGCAAGTCCTTCAGCCCGGCCAGCATCCCGCAGGGCGGCCAATCCACCCTGACCATCCGCATCCGCAACCGGGTGGCGCAGCAGCTCAACGACGTCAACCTCACCGACAACCTGCCGACGGGGGTCACATTGGCCGCGAACCCGATGGTGACCAACACCTGCGGCGGCACCCTGGAGGCCTTTCCCAATACCAGCCAGTTGATCCTGACCGACGGCACCATCGCGCCGCGGCCGGACTTTGAGGAGTCCAGCGACTGCATCATCACCGCCCGCGTCACCGGCAGCCTGGTCGGCAACTACGAGAACATCATCACGCCGACGGATTTCGACTCCTCGGTGGGGACCATCCCGGCGAACGTCAGCGCCACCCTCGGCATTGCCACGGGTCTGTCCGGCTCCAAGAGCTTCACGCCGACCGCGGTGGCGACCGGCGGTCGGGCTCGGGTCAAGATCACCCTGCTCAATGGCTTCAACGGCACCCTCACCAATGTCTCGGTGACCGACCCGCTCGGCACGGGTCTGACCGTCGCCAATCCGGCCAATGCCAGCAGCAACTGCGCCGGCTCGCCGACCCTGGTTGTCAATCCCGGTGCCACCAGCGTCCAACTGCTTGGCGCGACCCTGCCCGCCAGTGGCAGTTGTGATCTCTTCTTCGACGTCGTGACCAGCGGCAGCGGCCCCTGGCTCAATACCATCCCCGCCGGCAACATCACTAGCGCCGAGGGGCCGGTGAGCACCGGGGACATCACGGCGACCCTCGCAGAGACCGACGCCGCGCTGAGCATCAACAAGTCCTTCGACCCGGTCATCATTACCGGTGGCGTGCCTTCGTTGCTGCGCATCGACATCATCAATCCGACGGCGATCCCCATGCAGGGGATCCAGCTCACGGACACCTTGCCAAACGGGATCGAGGTCTATTCGGTCCCGGACGCCAGCACCACCTGTCCAGGCGGACTGGTCACCGCGATTCCGGGCGACAACAAGGTCATCCTGTCCGGCGCCAGCATCGCACCGAACCAAACCTGTCAGGTCTTCGCCACGGTCACCTCGGTGAGCTTCCTGAACCTGACCAACAGCCTTGCCGTTGGTGCCATTGTCACGGATCAGGGCTACACCAATTCAGTGGGTGCGTCCGCGACCCTATCGACCCTACAGGGTCTCGGGGTCACCAAGAGCTTCTCGCCGGATGTCATCGGCGTGGGCCAGACCGCGCGGCTGCGCATCCGCCTCATCAGCACCCTGGATCCGAACGCCGCGAACCCGGTGACGCTGACCGGGGTCAGCTACACGGACAATCTGCCGACCGGCATGCTGGTCGCCGACCCGCCAGCGATCGCCACCAACTGCGCTGGCACCGGTACTGGTGATGCGCCGTTGGTCACCACCAGCAACGTCGCCAACAATGGCGTCATCACGGTCTCGCAAGCGACCATCCCGCCCGGCAGCAATTGCTTCATCGACGTCGATATCCAAGTCGATGACCTCGGCGCCTACACAAATATCATCCCCGAGCGCCAGGTCGTCAGTGACCAGGGCGTGCTCAACGAGTCCGAGACCCAAGCAACCCTGAACGTCGTCGAGAGCCCGACGCTGGCGAAGGCCTTCGCAGAGCCGTTCCGCAACCCCGGTCAGCCGAACCGGCTCACGGTCACCATCAATAACAACGATCCGTCGCTGACGCTGACCAATGTTGCGCTCACCGACACGCTGCCGGCGGGGCTCGCGATCGCCAACCCGGCCAACGCCGCCACCACCTGTGGCAACGGTCAGGTCATCGCGAGCCCCGGCGAGGCCTTCATGCGCCTCATCGGCGCCACGCTGCCGGCCAACAGCAGTTGTACCTTCTCCGCCGATGTCGTCGGCAACGACGCCGGCGAGTACATCAACTTCATCGACGTCGGCGCGCTCACCAGCGACCAGGGCCTGACCAACACCGGCACCGCGCAGGCGACCATGGGCGTTGGCTCTCCGCCCGGCATCGCCAAGGCCTTCGACCCCGTCGGAATGGCACCGGGCGACACCGCCACCCTGACCATCACGCTGACCAACCCCAACGCGGCGGCCGTCAGTCTCACCGAGCCGCTGATCGATGCCTTGCCCGGCAACCTGTTCGTTGCCAACACGCCGAATCCGAGCACCACCTGCACCGGCGGCAGCCTGACCGCGAACGCCGGCGCCACCAGCATCAGCCTCGCGGCCGGTGCCGAAATCCCGGGCGACAGTAGTTGCACCATCAGCGTCGACGTGACCACCAGCGTCGAAGGGGTGTACACCAACCTCATCGCCGCCGGTCAGTTGCAGACGACCACTGGCAGCAACCCGAGTCCCGCAACGGCTAGCCTGGCCGTGTCCGAGGATGGCCCACTGGCACCGCCGACGGTGGCCAAGACCTTCAGCCCCGGCACCATCATGGCCGGCGGCACGTCTACCTTGACCCTAAGCCTGGGTAACCCGAACGCCAGCTCGTTGACGCTCAGCGCGGACTTCATCGATACCCTGCCGACCGGCGTCGTCATCGCCGACCCGGCCAGCGTCGGGGGTACGTGCGCCATCGGGTCTGTCACGGCGACCGCCGGGTCTAACAGCATCACCTACGCCGACGGCGCCGAGATCCCAGCCGGCGGCTGCACCATCACGGTTGCGGTCACGTCCAACACCGGCGGCAGCTACACCAACAGCATCCCGGCCGGCGCGCTAGAGACCAACGGCGGGACCAACCTGAACCCCGCCACCGCCGGGCTCGTGGTGCAGACGCCAACGCCACCGACAGTGGGCAAGGCCTTCGCGCCGAACACCATCAACCCAGGCGGCGTCGCGCGGCTGACCATCAGCCTCGGCAACGCCAATGCCGGTGCGATCACGTTGAGCGCGGACCTGGTGGATACCCTGCCCACCGGCGTCACCATCGCCGACCCGGCCAACATCGGCGGCACCTGCACGGTCGGCAGCATCACCGCGACCGCGGGCAGCGGGACTATCACCTACGCCAGCGGGGCCGAGATCCCTTCCGGTGGCTGCACCATCGCCGTGGATGTGACCGCAAGCGACAGCACGGGCTCGCCCTTCGTCAATACCATCCCGGCCGGCGCCCTGCAGACCGACGCCGGCAACAACGGCGCCCCGGCTACCGCCAACCTCTTCATCAATCCGCCGCAGCCGCCGAGCCTGAGCAAGTTCTTCTCGCCGTCCGGCATCATCGTCGGTGGCACCTCGACCCTGACCCTGTCTTTTGGCAATGGCAACCTGGCACCCACCACGCTGGCCGCGGACTTGGTGGACACCCTGCCGTTCGGCGTGGTGATCGCGGACCCGCCGAACATCCAGGCGGTCAACGGCTGTGACGCCGGCAAGGTTGTCGCCACGGCCGGGGGTGGCACCGTCACCTACCAGTCCGGCGCACCGATCCCGGTCGGCGGCTGCTCTATTTCGGTGAACGTGATCTCCAGCGTCGCCTCGCAGGCGGGGCATCTGAACAGCATCGCCGCCGGGGCACTCCAGACGACTGACTTCGGCGCCAGCACCGTCGGCACCAGTGCTCGGCTCAAAGTCAGCCCGCTCGGCATCAGCAAGGCGGTGGATGGCAGTATCGGGCCGCTGGCGATTGGCGATGAGGTGACCTACAGCGTCGACATCACCGTTCCGGCTGGGCTCAACAGTCTGAATCCATTTGTCGTTCGGGGGCTGACGCTGACCGACACATTGCCGGACGGCCTGGAGTACCTCACCGGCACCTATAGCCTGACGCAGAATTCCAGCCTGAGCTACGCCGGCCCATTGCCGTCGGACTTCACCGTCGCTGGCGACACCCTGACGGCCGCACTCGGCCAGATCACCAACGCCAGCGGCGCGCCGCAGAGCTTCACCATCAGCTACCGGTTGCGCATCGAGAACCTCCCTGCGACGGTTGCTGGCAGCCAGCTCATCAACACCGCGACCCTCTCCAGCAACGACAGCGCGGCGACCTGGGACGACAACGCTACCGTCACGGTCGGCGAGCCAGCGCTCGCGATCACCAAGGCGATGACGCCCGCTGCCAACCTGACGGCCGGGGATCTAGTCACCGTCAGCCTGACCGTCACGAACACCGGCGAGGTCCCGGCCTTCGAGGTCGCGGTGACGGACCTGCTGAACGACGGCACCGACAACGATCTGTTCGCGCTCGCCGCGACCGGCATCACCGACACCAGCACCGGCACCGGTGTCGACGATTTCGATTTCGGCTACGACGAGAACACCGGCACCATCACCTTCACCGCCAAACCCGGCGTCAGTCTGGCCGCCAATGGCGGCACGGTGACCTTCAGCTTTACCGCCACCGTCGGCCCGGACATCCGCACCGGCTGGACCTACAGCAACGCCGCGAGCGCCATCGGTAACAGCCAGGACGGCGGCACCAACGGTCGCGAGACGCCCGAGGTCGATTCCAACACAGCAACGGTGAATACCGGTGTTGCCGCGGTGGCCAAGACCATTGCCGCGACCTCGGAGCCCTGGACCACGAACACGCAGGTCGCCATCGGAGAGGTCATCACCTATCGCCTGACCTACACGGTCCCGCAGGGCGTGACCGTCAGCCCGCTTAATGCCGCGATCTTCGCCGACACCCTCCCGATGGGGCAGCAGTTCCTGACCGGCACGGCAACCATCCGCGCATCCGCCGCCGGCGTCATCATCGCCGACGGCAGCCAGGTCACCGGCGTTGCCAATGATGGGGAGTTGCCGACGACGACCGCCACCCCGATTACCCCGTCGGTCGGCGGCCAGAACCTCGGCTTCGCGGTCGGCACCGTGCGGAACACCGGCACGGGGGCGGCACAGGTCATCATTGATTTTGATGCGCTGGTGCTGAATACCAGCAACAACAATCACAACGAAGACAAGACCAACACGGCGACGCTCAACTACGTCAACCGCGACGGCAATACCCAGTCGCAGACGGCCACCCAGCAAACGCGCATCGTCGAGCCGCTGCCCTCGGTGACTAAGAGTTCGTCGCCGACCACCGCCAGCGGCGGCGATACCGTGACCTTCACCGTCGTCGCCACAGCCGCGACCGGTAGCAACCGCACCCGGCTCTGGGATGTGGTGGTCACCGATACCTTGCCGGCCCGTTATCTGAACCCGACCCTGACCAGCGCGGTGCTGAGCCGGGGCAATGTGAACGTGACGACGTGTGGGAGCTTCGCGGGTCAGACGCTGACCCTCAGCATGGATTGCCTAGACGCCGCGGAGCGCTATCTCGCGCCAGGCCAGACCATCACCCTGACCTACACCGCGACCCTGGACCCGAGCATCGCCTTCGAGGAGGTGGTGACCAATACCGCTCAGGTGCGGGGCACCAGCCTGCCCGGCAGCTATGGCACCGGCAATGCCACCCCAGGCGCCCCCGACAGTGACACCGGCGAGCGTACCGGCTCGAACCAGCCGAACACCAGCGGTCAGGCGGTCAACGACCTCAACGCCACCGCCAGCGCGACCTTGACCGCCAACCGGCCGAGCCTGACCAAGGAGGTGGCCGACGCTTCGCTGCCCATTGGCGCGATCACCACGGCGACCATCACCGTCTCGGTGCCGGTGGGGCAGACTGGGAATTTTGTCATCACCGACACCCTGCCTGCGGGGCTGCGCTACACCGGCGCGCCGATCAGCATCACCCTCGGCAGTGGAGTCTCAGCTAGTAACAGCCCTCCAATCGAGCCAGGGGCCGGCACCGATCCGCTCGTCTTCGATTTCGGCACCGTGCAGAACAGCGCGGCGACGAGCCAGAGCATCGTCATCACCTACCCGGTGCAGGTCGAGAACGTCCTCGGCAATCAGCGCAACACCCAGCTCACCAACACCGCAGTACTGACCTACAGTGGCGCGAGCGCGCCGTTCCCCGCCGACAGCGCGACCATCACGGTGCGCGAGCCGGCGCTGGCGCTCAGCAAGACCATTACCGCCGGCACCCCCGCGGTGGCCGGCAGCGAGGTCAGCTATCAACTGACCGTCAGCAACACGGACAGCTTTGCGACCGCGTACCGGATGAACCTGACCGACGTGCTGCCGGCCGACCTGCTGGGGGCCAACGGCGGCGACGGGCCGTTCTTCACCGACATCGCCGTCATCAATCCCGACGATGCGGTGCTCAAGAGTGCTGGCGGTGTGCTGATCGCCGGCGATGCGGTCCAATCGACTGCCAATACCCTGGCCTGGCCGCTCTTCGACCTGCCGCCAAATACGACCCTGACCATCAGCTACACGGCGACCGTGGTCGCCGACGCGGTGACCGGTACGACCCTGACCAATGAGGTCGCGGCCAAATACAACAGCCTCGCCGCCGGCACCGACGGGCGCGACGGCAGCGATGTGCTGGACGACACCGACCCGAACGCGCTCAACAACTACGGCCAGACCACCAGCCGCGACCTGACGCTGGATGCCAACATCGCGCTGCAAAAGACCCTGACCACTGACCAGCCGGATGCCAACTTCGCCATCGGCGAAGAGGTGCTGTTCGATGTCAAGGTCTCGCTGCTGGCCGGTGTGACCAACAACGTCGTCGTCACCGACACCCTGCCCGCGGGGCTGGCGTTCGTCGAGATGGTCGGCAACCCCATCGCCGAGCCTGGCATCAGCTATACCGGCGCTGGCACCGCGATGGAGAACCCCACCGGCACCGTGACCGTCGATCTCGGCGACGTGACCATCGACCCCGGGGTCGTCGATAAGTCTCTGAACCTTCAGTTCAAGACCCAGGTGCGCAACATCGCGTCCAACCAGAACGGGGTGGACCTAACCAACAGCGCCACGGCGACCAGCGACATCGGCGATGCGACCGATACCCTCGACGTCACCGTCGTGGAACCGGTGCTGCAAGTCACCAAGACGCCGGATACCACGGTGCCGGCCCTCGGTAATCTGGTCACCTACACGGTCGTCGTCAGCCATGCGACGGGCAGCACCGCGGATGCTTATCAGGTCGAACTCACCGACCTGATCCAGACGGGCCTGACCTACCAGGCTGGTTCCACGACGGGACAGGCCAGCGTCGACGAGACCAACCCGGCAGCCCCGGTCTTCACCCTCGGCTCTATCGCCAACGGCGAGACCAAAACCTTCTCCTATCAGGCCGAGGTGGACCTCGACGCCGTGGTCGGCAGCGCGTTGCAGAATCAGATCAGCGGCAGCTTCGCGAGCACCGCCGATGCCAACGGCGCCGCGGACAGTGGCCGTAACGGCATCAACGGTGTGGTTGGCCTCAATGACTACGTCTTTGGCACCACGGCGGATGTGACACCGGCGACCACGGCCTTCCTGTACCCGGTCAAGACCGTCGCGTTGGTTGAGGACGTCGACAGCAATGGTCAGGTCGATCCTGGCGACACGCTGGAATACACGATTGTCCTGACCAACCAGGGCGCCGATGCCACCGGCGTGGTCTTCACCGATCCGATCCCGGCGAATACGACCTACGTCGCATCCTCGCTGACCAGCGATGTCGGCACGGTGGACGACAGCGGCGCGCCGAATCTGCAAGTGAACGTCGGCAACCTCGCCGCCGGCGCAACGGCAATCATCACCTTCCGCGTCACCGTCGACGGCGGCACGGCGGTTGGCACTGTGATCAGCAACCAGGGCTTGGTGGATTCGGACCAGACCGTGCCGACCCCGACCGACGCCGATGGCGTGCGCGACAACGGCTTCCAGCCCACTGAGGTCCCGGTTGGTGGCCAGCCGCCGTTACAGAGTCCGCTCTATGCCGAGAAGCGGGTGCTGTTGATCAATGACGTCGCCGGCAACGGCGTGGTCAATCCCGGCGATACCCTGCGTTACAGTCTGGTGCTGAGCAACCTGGGCGACCAGCCCTTGACCAACGTCGCCCTGACCGACGTCATCCCGGCGGGACTGACCTATGTGGCGGACTCCGTCAATTCCTCCGCGGGCACGGCGACGGTGTCCGGTCAGTCGCTGACCTGGGCGGTGCCGACGCTGGCTGCCGGGGACTTCGAGATCCTGGACTTCCGCGTCACGGTGGACGACCCGCTACCCGGCAGCGCGACGGATTTCACCTTCACCAACCAGGGCGCGACCACCTCCAACGAGACTCCGCCGGGCCTGACCGACGGCAACGGCAATCCCAGCGACGGCTTCCAGCCCACCGAGATCGATGCCACCACCGGCGCTGGCGCGCCGCGGCTCGATGTGCAGAAGCGCTGGAGTCTGGCGCAGGATCTGAACGGCAACGGCCTCGCCAACCCGGGCGACGTGATCGGTTATCAGATCAGTGTGACCAACGAGGGCTCGGCCGCCACCATCGATGCCCGGCTGACCGATGCGATCCCCGCCAACACCACCTTGGTTGCGGGCTCGGTGACCACCGACCGCGGCGTCGTCACCGGCACTGATCCCATCGCCATCAACCTTGGCAGCCTGCTGCCGGGCGAGGTCGCGACGGTGCGCTTCCAGGTGACCATCAACGCCAGCGTGGCCGATGGCACCATCATCGAGAACCAGGCCACCCTGACCGGGAACAACTTCGACGACATCGACAGCGACGACAACGGCAACCCCGCCGACGGACGCAACCCGACCCAGACCCCGGTGGTCACCGATGACCCCGGCGTCGCCACCCCCGGCGGTCTGACCAAGACCCTGGTCGCCACCTCGGAGTCGGCCAGTACCGGCGCCGAGGTGTTGATCGGCGAGGTCGTGACCTACCAGGTCAGTGTGCAGGTGCCGCCCGGCACGCTGCGCGAGGCCCTGATCGAGGACGTGCTGCCCGCCGGTCTGGGCTACATCCCCGGCACCGCGCGGCTCAGCCGGACCTTCACCACCGGCCTGAACGCGGCGCAGAACCCCGGCGACATCAATGCCGCCGCCAGTGGCGTGTTCGTGACGCTGTTCGACGGCAGCGAGCTGCAACAGAGCGGCCAGACGCTGCGCCTGTTGCTCGGCGACGTCATCAACTCCGACGCCGCGGCCGCGACCTACACGCTGGAATACCAGGCCGTGGTGCGGAACGTCGCCGCCAACCGGGCCGGTACGGACCTGGACAACCAGGCGACCCTGCGCTGGCTGACCGCGCTCAATCAGCCCGCCAACCTGTCACCGGTGACCCAGACCTTAACCGTGCTGGAGCCCGCGCTCGCGATTGCCAAGGAAGCCAATCCCAGTGTGATCGTGCCGGAGGGCACGACCACCTTCACGCTGACCATCACGCATCCGAGCGGCGGCAACCGCGCGACCGCCTACGACGTGCAGTTGAGCGACCTGTTCACCAACTGGGCGAGCATCGATCCGGGCAGCATCACCACCACGCCCAGCGACGGCGTGATCGATGTCGATACCAGCGCCAGCACCACCAGCGCGCTCAATGTCAGCGTCGGCACCTTCCCGGTCGACGGCCAGCTCGTCATCACGGTCGAGGCCACCGATGCCGGCGTGCGCGACGACTTCGTCGACAACACCGCTAACCTCACCTGGACCAGCCTGCCGGGCGCTCAGGGCACCAATGATGCGACCCCGGGCGCACCGGGCAGCGAGACGGGCGAGCGCACTGGCAGCGGCGGCACCAACAATTACGCCGCCAGCGCCACCGAGCGGGTGCGCGTCGTCGACGTGAACTTCGCCAAGGCCCTCGACAACGCCCAGGGGCGCTATGCCATCGGCGACGAGGTCGAGTATCGCCTCACCGTCACGCTGCCGCCGGACCTTGATGACCTGGACAAGGTGGTGCTGGAGAACAGCGTCATCGCCGACGTGCTCGACGCCGGGCTGGTGTATGTGCCCGACTCGCTGGTCGCGACGCTGCAGGATGGCGACATCACCGTGAGCCCGGCGCTGCCGGGGGACTTCACGGTCACCCCGAACAGCCCGCAGACCGGCGAGACGACCCTGACGTTCAACGCTGGCACGCTCACGAACACCAACATCGAAGAGGCGCGCACCCTGGTGCTGACCTACCGGGCGCGCGTCGCCAACGTGCCGGCCAATCAGAACCATCACCTGCTCGACAATGCGGCGACGTTCGACTTCAACGTGCGGGGCAACCCGAGCGCCGAGCAACTGAGCGATGCCGCCCAGGTGCAGGTCGGCGAGCCCAACCTCGCGCTGGCCAAGACCATCATGACGGCCACCACCGGGCTCGACGCGGGCTCGGTGGTCGGCTTCCAGGTGGTCGTAAGCAACACCGGGACAACGACGGCCTTCGACACGGTGCTGAGCGACACGCTGCCGCCGCGCCTGCGGGACATCACCGATCTCCAGGTCACGGGGACCAGCGGCGGCGCACCGATGCCAACACTCGGGATCGACGGCGATACCTGGTCCAGCGACCCGTTCGACCTGCCGGTCGGTGGCTCGGTCACGCTGACCTTCAGCGCCACGCTCACCAACGATGTGCAGCAGGGCCAGACCATTCAGAATCAGGTGCTGGCGGACTACGACAGCCGCAGCGGTGATGATCCAAACCAGCGCGCTTACGATGCCGATGCGCTGTCGCCCGTCATCACCGTCAATGCCGAGGTGACGCTGGACAAGGCCTTCCATCCCAACCCGGCCAAGACCAGCTACACCATCGGTGAGGAGTTCCAGTACCGCCTGACGCTCGGCATCATCGAGGGCGTGACCCGCGCGGTCAGCATCGTCGATACGCTGCCGGACGGCGTAACCTACCTGAACGCCACCGTTGGTCTCGGCAACACCGGAATCATCATCGGCAACCCGGCCAGTCAGCCGACGGATGTCACCGGTCAAGTCCTGACCTTCAACTTCGGCGATATCAGCAACCCAGCCAACGGCAACCCCAACGACGATGTCATCACCATCGACATCCGTGTGCGGGTGGACAACCTCGCCGCCAACCAGGCAGGCACCGTCCTCGGCAACAACGCCCACGTCGATTACACGGACGGCCAAGATGCCGCTCAGCGGGTAGACTTCGACGCCGATGCCGAGGAACCCGGCATCCAGCCGCTCGAGGCAACGCTCGTTGAGCCGGATCTCAGTCTCAATAAGACCGTGAACCCTTCGGACGCAGCCCTTGGCACCGAGGTGGAATTCACACTCTCCATCGCTCATACCACGGATAGCGGCTCCGATGCCTTCGACCTGGTGGTGGTGGACAGCCTGCCGGCGGGCCTGACCTATGTGAATGGCTCCGCCAGCCTGGCTCCGACCAGCGTTACCGGCGACAGCAGCACCGGCCAGGTGCTGACCTTCAACCTCGGTAGCCTGACCACCGCCGCCGGCCAGACCCAGGTGACGCTGCGCGCGCTGGCCGAGCGCGATCTGGTCATCGGCCAGGCCCTAACCAATTCCGCGCGCCTGACCTGGGCCAGTCTGCCTGGGGCTACCGGCGCGCCGGACAGCGGGCGTAACGGCAGCGACGGGGAGGGCGGTCTCAACGACTATGTCAGCACCGGCGAAGCCGTCGTCACCCCGACGACCCCCGCGTTCCTGTATCCGGTCAAGACCGTCGCGTTGGTTGATGACGTCGACAGCAATGGTCAGGTCGATCCTGGCGACACGCTGGAATACACGATTGTCCTGACCAACCAGGGCGCCGATGCCACCGGTGTGGTCTTCACCGATCCGATCCCGGCGAATACGACCTACGTCGCATCCTCGCTGACCAGCGATGTCGGCACGGTGGACGACAGCGGCGCGCCGAATCTGCAAGTGAACGTCGGCAACCTCGCCGCCGGCGCAACGGCAATCATCACCTTCCGCGTCACCGTCGACGGCGGCACGGCGGTTGGCACTGTGATCAGCAACCAGGGCTTGGTGGATTCGGACCAGACCGTGCCGACCCCGACCGACGCCGATGGCGTGCGCGACAACGGCTTCCAGCCCACTGAGGTCCCGGTTGGTGGCCAGCCGCCGTTACAGAGTCCGCTCTATGCCGAGAAGCGGGTGCTGTTGATCAATGACGTCGCCGGCAACGGCGTGGTCAATCCCGGCGATACCCTGCGTTACAGTCTGGTGCTGAGCAACCTGGGCGACCAGCCCTTGACCAACGTCGCCCTGACCGACGTCATCCCGGCGGGACTGACCTATGTGGCGGACTCCGTCAATTCCTCCGCGGGCACGGCGACGGTGTCCGGTCAGTCGCTGACCTGGGCGGTGCCGACGCTGGCTGCCGGGGACTTCGAGATCCTGGACTTCCGCGTCACGGTGGACGACCCGCTACCCGGCAGCGCGACGGATTTCACCTTCACCAACCAGGGCGCGACCACCTCCAACGAGACTCCGCCGGGCCTGACCGACGGCAACGGCAATCCCAGCGACGGCTTCCAGCCCACCGAGATCGATGCCACCACCGGCGCTGGCGCGCCGCGGCTCGATGTGCAGAAGCGCTGGAGTCTGGCGCAGGATCTGAACGGCAACGGCCTCGCCAACCCGGGCGACGTGATCGGTTATCAGATCAGTGTGACCAACGAGGGCTCGGCCGCCACCATCGATGCCCGGCTGACCGATGCGATCCCCGCCAACACCACCTTGGTTGCGGGCTCGGTGACCACCGACCGCGGCGTCGTCACCGGCACTGATCCCATCGCCATCAACCTTGGCAGCCTGCTGCCGGGCGAGGTCGCGACGGTGCGCTTCCAGGTGACCATCAACGCCAGCGTGGCCGATGGCACCATCATCGAGAACCAGGCCACCCTGACCGGGAACAACTTCGACGACATCGACAGCGACGACAACGGCAACCCCGCCGACGGACGCAACCCGACCCAGACCCCGGTGGTCACCGATGACCCCGGCGTCGCCACCCCCGGCGGTCTGACCAAGACCCTGGTCGCCACCTCGGAGTCGGCCAGTACCGGCGCCGAGGTGTTGATCGGCGAGGTCGTGACCTACCAGGTCAGTGTGCAGGTGCCGCCCGGCACGCTGCGCGAGGCCCTGATCGAGGACGTGCTGCCCGCCGGTCTGGGCTACATCCCCGGCACCGCGCGGCTCAGCCGGACCTTCACCACCGGCCTGAACGCGGCGCAGAACCCCGGCGACATCAATGCCGCCGCCAGTGGCGTGTTCGTGACGCTGTTCGACGGCAGCGAGCTGCAACAGAGCGGCCAGACGCTGCGCCTGTTGCTCGGCGACGTCATCAACTCCGACGCCGCGGCCGCGACCTACACGCTGGAATACCAGGCCGTGGTGCGGAACGTCGCCGCCAACCGGGCCGGTACGGACCTGGACAACCAGGCGACCCTGCGCTGGCTGACCGCGCTCAATCAGCCCGCCAACCTGTCACCGGTGACCCAGACCTTAACCGTGCTGGAGCCCGCGCTCGCGATTGCCAAGGAAGCCAATCCCAGTGTGATCGTGCCGGAGGGCACGACCACCTTCACGCTGACCATCACGCATCCGAGCGGCGGCAACCGCGCGACCGCCTACGACGTGCAGTTGAGCGACCTGTTCACCAACTGGGCGAGCATCGATCCGGGCAGCATCACCACCACGCCCAGCGACGGCGTGATCGATGTCGATACCAGCGCCAGCACCACCAGCGCGCTCAATGTCAGCGTCGGCACCTTCCCGGTCGACGGCCAGCTCGTCATCACGGTCGAGGCCACCGATGCCGGCGTGCGCGACGACTTCGTCGACAACACCGCTAACCTCACCTGGACCAGCCTGCCGGGCGCTCAGGGCACCAATGATGCGACCCCGGGCGCACCGGGCAGCGAGACGGGCGAGCGCACTGGCAGCGGCGGCACCAACAATTACGCCGCCAGCGCCACCGAGCGGGTGCGCGTCGTCGACGTGAACTTCGCCAAGGCCCTCGACAACGCCCAGGGGCGCTATGCCATCGGCGACGAGGTCGAGTATCGCCTCACCGTCACGCTGCCGCCGGACCTTGATGACCTGGACAAGGTGGTGCTGGAGAACAGCGTCATCGCCGACGTGCTCGACGCCGGGCTGGTGTATGTGCCCGACTCGCTGGTCGCGACGCTGCAGGATGGCGACATCACCGTGAGCCCGGCGCTGCCGGGGGACTTCACGGTCACCCCGAACAGCCCGCAGACCGGCGAGACGACCCTGACGTTCAACGCTGGCACGCTCACGAACACCAACATCGAAGAGGCGCGCACCCTGGTGCTGACCTACCGGGCGCGCGTCGCCAACGTGCCGGCCAATCAGAACCATCACCTGCTCGACAATGCGGCGACGTTCGACTTCAACGTGCGGGGCAACCCGAGCGCCGAGCAACTGAGCGATGCCGCCCAGGTGCAGGTCGGCGAGCCCAACCTCGCGCTGGCCAAGACCATCATGACGGCCACCACCGGGCTCGACGCGGGCTCGGTGGTCGGCTTCCAGGTGGTCGTAAGCAACACCGGGACAACGACGGCCTTCGACACGGTGCTGAGCGACACGCTGCCGCCGCGCCTGCGGGACATCACCGATCTCCAGGTCACGGGGACCAGCGGCGGCGCACCGATGCCAACACTCGGGATCGACGGCGATACCTGGTCCAGCGACCCGTTCGACCTGCCGGTCGGTGGCTCGGTCACGCTGACCTTCAGCGCCACGCTCACCAACGATGTGCAGCAGGGCCAGACCATTCAGAATCAGGTGCTGGCGGACTACGACAGCCGCAGCGGTGATGATCCAAACCAGCGCGCTTACGATGCCGATGCGCTGTCGCCCGTCATCACCGTCAATGCCGAGGTGACGCTGGACAAGGCCTTCCATCCCAACCCGGCCAAGACCAGCTACACCATCGGTGAGGAGTTCCAGTACCGCCTGACGCTCGGCATCATCGAGGGCGTGACCCGCGCGGTCAGCATCGTCGATGAATTGCCGGCTGGGGTGAGCTTCCTGGATGCCGAGGTTGGTTTGGGCAACACCGGCATCGGTACCGAGGAATCCATAGGCCCGAACGATCAACCAACGACGGTAGTCGGAATCAGTGCCACCGGTCAGACCCTGACCTTCGATCTGGGCGATATCAGCAACCCAGCCAACGGCAACCCCAACGACGATGTCATCACCATCGACATCCGCGTGCGGGTGGACAACCTCGCCGCCAACCAGGCGGGCACCGTCCTCCGCAACAACGCCCACGTCGATTACACGGACGGCCAAGATGCCGCTCAGCGGGTAGACTTCGACGCCGATGCCGAGGAACCCGGCATCCAGCCGCTCGAGGCAACGCTCGTCGAGCCGGATCTCAACCTCATTAAGACCGTGAACCCTTCGGACGCAGCCCTTGGCACCGAGGTGGAGTTCACGCTCTCCATCGCTCATACCGTCGACAGCGGCTCCGATGCCTTCGACCTGGTGGTGGTCGACACCCTGCCGGCGGGTTTGACCTATGTCGTCGGCTCCGCCAGCCCGGCCCCGGCGAGCGTTGATGGTCAGGTGCTGACCTTCAACTTCAGCAGCCTCAGCATCAGTAACGGCAACAGACAGGTGACGCTGAGAGCGCTGCTGGCGTCCGATTTGAGCATGAACGAGGTCCTGACCAATCAAGCGCGCCTGACCTGGGCCAGTCTGCCTGGGGCTACCGGCGCGCCGGACAGCGGTCGTAACGGCAGCGACGGGGAGAGCGGTCTCAACGACTACGTCAACCAAGACTCACAAGGGGTCACGGTCCTAGTCCCGTCCATCGCGCTGAGTAAGGTCGGCACGCTGAACGACGATGATGACATCGCGGGTGTCAGTGCGGGTGACACCATCACCTATGCATTCACGGTGACCAACACCGGCAATGCAACCTTGAACAACATCACGCTGGCCGACCTTGTGGAAGGGGTGACCATTAACGGTGACTCGATCGCCACCCTGGCCCCTGCGCAAGTAGACAGTACTACCTTCACCGGCACCTACACGCTGACCCAGGACGACATCGACACCGGCAGCTTTACCAACACCGCGACCGTAACAGGACAGTACCCGGGCTACCCGGATGTCACCGACAGTGACGATGATACGCAGACGCTGGAGCAGGAACCGGCGTTGGCGTTGGTGAAGGTGCTCACCAGCGCCGACCCCGACCCGATCGTGGTTGGCAGCGAGCTGACCTACACGGTGACCGCGACCAACGGCGGCAACGTCACCCTGACCAACGTGGTGGTGAGTGACAGTCGGATCACGCCGGCCAGTGCGACCTGCGCCAGCGTGGCGCCGACGGAGACGTGCGTCCTGACGGGCACCTACACGGTGCTGCAGGCCGACGTCGATGCCGGTCGGGTGCTCAACACCGCCACGGCCGACAGCAACGAGACGGCCGAGGTCAGCGACGAACTCAACACGCCGATCGCCACCGCCCCGGTGCTGGCGATCGACAAGCTGCTCACCAGCGCCGACCCCGACCCGATCGTGGTTGGCAGCGAGCTGACCTACACGGTGACCGCGACCAACGGCGGCGACGTCACCCTGACCAACGTGGTGGTCAGCGACGACCTGATCACGCCGGACGAGATCACCTGCGCCAGTGTGGCGGTGGGTGGCACCTGTGTGCTCGAGGGCACCTACACGGTGCTGCAGGCCGACGTCGATGCCGGTCGGGTGCTCAACACCGCCACGGCCGACAGCAACGAGACGGCCGAGGTCAGCGACGAACTCAACACGCCGATCGCCACCGCCCCGGTGCTGGCGATCGACAAGCTGCTCACCAGCGCCGACCCCGACCCGATCGTGGTTGGCAGCGAGCTGACCTACACGGTGACCGCGACCAACGGCGGCGACGTCACCCTGACCAACGTGGTGGTCAGCGACGACCTGATCACGCCGGACGAGATCACCTGCGCCAGTGTGGCGGTGGGTGGCACCTGTGTGCTCGAGGGCACCTACACGGTGCTGCAGGCCGACGTCGATGCCGGTCGGGTGCTCAACACCGCCACGGCGGGCAGTGATCAGACCGAGTCGGTGGAGGACACCCTCACCACGTCGATCAGCGCTGAGGCGGCCTTGACGCTGGTGAAGAGTGCCGATCCGCAGACCTATGCGGCGGTGGGTGATGAGATCACCTACACCTTCGAGGTGACCAACAGTGGCAACGTGACGCTGTTTGCGCCCTTTGCGGTGGCGGATGATCGCATCGCGGAGGTGGACTGCAGTGGCGCGCCGGCGACGTTGCTCCCGGGCGCGGGTTTCACCTGCACGGCGAGCGACAGCATCACCGCGGAGGACCTTATCGAGGGGTCCGTGACGAACGTGGCGTCGGCCACCGGGGCCGACGGCAATGGGGATCAGGTCACCTCGCCGACGGACACCGCGACGGTGCGGGTGGAGGCGGCTGATGTTGGCATCCTCAAGAGCGCCAGTCCGGCGAGCGCCAATCCGGGCGATGTGGTGACCTTCACCCTGACGTTGAGCAATGCGGGTCCGGCTGACGCCACCGGCGTGAGTTTGCTCGACACCCTGCCCAATGGCTATGACGCCCCGGCGGCCATCAGCACTGGCGGTGTCTATGACGGGACGGCCGGCACCATCCGTTGGAGCGGTCTGAGTGTGTCCTCGGGCGCGTCGCTGACGCTGAGTTACACCGCGCTGGCGCGTGTGCCGGGCGACGGTGTGACGTTCGTCAATACCGTCACGGTCACGGGCAGTGATCAATACGATCCGAATCTGGACAACAACACGGCGACGGCCACGGTTGTGCCGTTGGTGGCGGATCTGGCGATCACCAAGACGCAGGTGCAGGCGCCGGCGACCCCGGGTCAAGACCCGAGCACACTGGTGGCGGTCGAGCCCTCGGCGATTGGTGCCGGGGAGACCCTCTACTATCTGTTGAAGGTCGAGAATCTGGGTCCGGATGCGGCGCTTGATGTGACGGTGAGCGATACGCTTCCGGACGGCATCAGGGGTGCCGAGCGGTCCTTCAACGTGGGCAATTCCTGGGGTGACTGGACCGGCAGCTTTAACGTCACGTCGCTGGCCGCGGGGGCGACCACCTACATTCTGATTCGTGGTCAAGTCGACGCGGCGCAGACCGAGACGTTGGTCAACGTCGCGACGGTGGCCAGTGCGGTGACCGCCGATCCGAACCCGGAGAACAACGACGACACGCTCGAGACGCCGGTCGTTGCCCGTGCGGATCTGGAGCTGGAGAAGGTTCAGCTGGTTGCGCCGCTGGAGATTGGCGGTCTGATCGAATACCGGCTCACGGTGACCAACCGCGGTCCGGCGGTGGCCGCGGGTGTGGTGATCGAGGATGCGCTGGATGCGTTGATCGACGCTGCCGAGTACTCGACGGATGGTGGGTTGACGTACGTCTCGCCGTGGACCGGCAGCTACACCCTGCAGGACGATCTGGCGGTGGGTGCGTCGTTCGTGCTGCGGCTTCGCGGGACCCTGGTGGACGACGGGTCGAACCCGGAGATCATCGGCAACACTGCGACGGTGACGGCGGCGACGGAGGATCCGAATCCGGACAACAACAGCGACACGACCGAGACGCCGATTGACGTCGACGCCGATGTGCGGATCGAGAAGACCGGTCCGGCGAGCGTGATTGCGGGTGAGCCGATCGGCTACAGCATCACGGTGACCAACGACGGTCCGGCGACGGCGCTGGACGTGCGCATCAACGACAGCTTCGCCTCCAGCGTGTTTGACGCGGTCGAGGTCTCGGGTGATGGGGGGACCAACTGGTCGCCCTGGACCGGCCAGTATGTGGTGGGTGACCTGGCCGTGGGAGAGTCGCGGACCATCGCGCTGCGTGCAATCGTGCGTGGCAATGTGGCGGTTGGGACGGTGCTGAGGAACACGGCCGAGGCCGAGTCCGTCACGCCGGACCGCGAGCTGGGGAACAACACCGACCGTGCTGACACGACTGTGGGTGGGTCGGCGGATGTGGGTGTCGTCAAGACCCTGCAGAGTGCGCCCGAGGCGGTGGTGGCCGGCGGTTCGGTCGAGTTCCTGATCACCTACTTCAACCTCGGTCCGAGTGACGCGACCAACTTCATCGTTGACGATGTGGTGCCGGAGGGTCTGACGGACGTTGAGGCGTCCTTCTGTGAGCTGCCCTTCGTCGAGTGGACGACGCCGCGCAATGTTGGGACGGTGGTGGCGGGCGGTGACTGCGCGATCGTCATTCGCGGCACGCTCGCGGCAGACTTTGACGGTGACTTGACCAACACGGCGGTGGTTCGCAGTGACCTGCCGGATCCGGACGACAGCAACAACGAGGATTCGGCCACCGTCACGGTGCTGACCCCGGCGTTGTCGCTCACCAAGACGGCGACGGCGCTCAACGGGGGCACCCCTGACCCATTCGTCTACACCGCGGTGGGCGACACCATCACCTACACCTTCGCGGTGACCAACACCGGCAACGCACCGCTCAGTGCGGTCGTGGTCTCTGACGACACCTTCGGCGTTGACGTGGGCACGGTGGACACGCTCGCGGTGGATGCAACCGCGACCTTCACCTACGACCATCTGGTGACGGCGGCCGATCTGGATGCCGGTGTCCTGAACAATACGGCGACGGCGACCGGGACCTATGGTGGGACCGCGTACGAGGCCACCGATACCGCGACGGTGAGCGGTGAGCAGGCGGGCGCGCTGACGCTGGAGAAGACGGCGACGCTGGTCAATGGGGCCGCGGCTGAGCCCGGTGAGGCATTGGTCTTCGCTGCTGTCGATGATGAGATCCGTTACAGCTACACGCTGACCAACACCGGGAATGTGACGCTCACCGGGTTGGCGGTGGCGGACGACAAGACCCCGGTCACCTGTCCGGAGAGCACGCTGGCGGCGGGTGCCGAGATCACTTGTACGGCGACCTATGCGGTCACGCAGGCCGATCTGGATGCCGGTGAGGTGACCAATCGTGCGACCGCGTCGGGTCTTGACCCGAGTGAACGCGAGGTGACCTCCGAAGAGGCCACGGCGACGGTGGAGGCGGCGCAAGGGCCTGAGCTGACGCTGGAGAAGGTGCTGGATGCGGTGCCCGCGGAGATCGCGTCGGGCACGGTGCTGACCTATACGGTGACCGCGACCAACAGCGGCAACGTCACGCTGACTGCTGTGGTGGTGAGCGATCCGCTGTTGACGTCGGACAGTCAGCAGACCTGTGCCAGTGTGGCGCCGGGTGAGACCTGTGTGCTTACGGGCCGCTATCCGGTCACGCAGGCGGATGTCGATGCCGGTGAGGTGGAGAACACCGCGACCGTCGATAGTGATCAGACCGAGCCGGTGGAGGACACGGTCATCACGCCGATCGCGGGTCGTGCGGAGCTGACGCTGGCGAAGCTGCTGAGCGAGGCGCCCGAGCCGATCGCGTTGGACAGCGTGCTGACCTACACGGTCACGGCCACCAACAGTGGCACGGTGACGCTGACCACTGTGGTGGTGAGTGACAGTCGCATTACGCCGAACGAGCAGACCTGTGCCAGTGTGGCGCCGGGTGAGACCTGTGTGCTCACGGGCCGCTACACGGTCACGCAGGACGATGTGGATGCGGGCGCCGTGCTCAACACCGCCACGGCGGACAGTGAGCAGACGGATCCGCCGGTGGAGGCGGAGCTGACCACGCCGATTGCGGCCACGCCGGCGCTCAGTGTGGCGAAGGTGCTGAGCAGTGCGAGCACCGATCCGGTGGCGGCGGGCAGTGAGCTGACCTACACGGTGACGGCGACCAACACGGGCAATGTCACGCTGACCGAGGTGGTGGTCAGCGACAGCCTGATTGATCCAAGCACGTTCACCTGTGCCCGTGTCGGGGTGGGTGACACCTGTGTGCTCACCGGGACCTACGTGGTCAGCCAGGCGGATGTTGATGCGGGACAGGTGCTCAACACGGCCACGGCGGACAGTGCGCAGACCGACCCGGTCGAGGACGCGCTGACGACGCCGATCGCCCCGGTCCCGGCGCTGAGTGTGGTCAAGGCGCTGACCGGTGCCAACCCCGATCCGATCGTGGTGGGCAGTGTGCTGAGCTACACCGTGACGGCGACCAATGATGGCACGGTGACGCTGGCCGAGGTGGTGGTGAGCGACAACCGGATCACGCCGGCCAGTGCGACCTGTGCCAGTGTGGCGCCGGGTGCGACCTGCGTGCTCACGGGCAGCTACACGGTCACGCAAACGGATGTCGATGCTGGTGCGGTGGTGAACACGGCCGCCGCGCAGAGTGATCAGACCGACCCGGTGGAGGACACCCTCACCACGGCGATCGAGACCGATCCGGCGCTGGAGCTGGAGAAGGTGCTGAGCGGTGCTGATCCGGATCCGGTGGTGTTGGGCCGTGTGCTGACCTACACCGTGACCGCGACCAACACCGGTGATGTGACGCTGACGGCTGTGGTGGTGAGCGACAGCCTCCTGACGCCGAACGAGCAGACCTGTGCCAGTGTGGCGCCGGGTGCGACCTGCGTGCTTACGGGCACCTATACGGTCACGCTCGCGGATGTGATTGCGGGGTCGGTGGTGAACACCGCGTCGGTTGATTCCGATCAGACGGAGCCGCAGACGACCGAGTTGACGACCCTGGTGCAGCCGCCGGTGGCGCCGACGGCCGCGGATGATGCATCGCTGGACAACCCGATCGGCACGCCGGTGACGTTGCCGGTGGTGGACAACGATGCGGCCGCTGACGGGCGCACGCTCGATCCGACGACGGTGGTGATGGTCGATGCCGATGCCGGCAGTGACGGCAAGACCAAGACGGTCGAGGGTGAAGGCACTTGGACGGTGGATCCGGACACGGGTGCGATCACCTTCACGCCCGAGAGCGGCTTTGAGGGCAATCCAACGCCGATCCAGTACCAGGTGTCGGATGATCTGGGCACGCCGTCGAATCCGGCGACGGTGACGGTGACCTATCTGGGTGCGCCGGCGCTGACGTTGGAGAAGGTGCTGAGCGGTGCTAATCCGGATCCGGTGGTGTTCGGCAGTGTGCTCACTTACACGGTCACTGCCACCAACGATGGTGATGTGACCCTGACCAACGTGGTGGTCAGCGACGACCTGATCACGCCGGACGAGATCACCTGTGCCAGTGTGGCGCCGGGTGCGACCTGCGAGCTGGTGGGTACCTACACGG